>NZ_JAMYVG010000021.1:0-112325 GCF_040323855.1 Mesorhizobium sp. M0028 | reverse complement strand
CCCGTCTGCTTCACTGCCATCGCGATTCCCTCAGACCGTCCACCTCAGAGAATCACAATCAGCGAATTACGCAACAGGCCCCTTGCGGGGGAGATGGCCGGCAGGCCAGAGGGGGGTGCTGTCCCGCCAACGTCTCGAAACTACCTCCCCTTTTTCCAGGGCAGGCTCCAGCGCACTTTCTCCAGCGTCGCCTTTGCCTCGGCCGAGTCCGGGTCGGGCTCTGTCTCACGATAATGCGCCGAGCCCTCAGGCGGGTAGGCAAGTGTGTTGTTGAACGCGAATTTGTCGATCTGGCTGAAGTCGGGGAAAGGCAGGTTTTCCGTCTCGCGCCAATCGCTGACCCTTTTCTCCGCGGCGATGCGTTTTTCGTCGTCGATCGGAAGGTCGGTGGCTCTGTATTCCAGTGACGAAGGGAAGGCGAACTGCGCGCCGGCATCATCCATGATGTTGATCATGGACAACAGGATGTCCTCGCGGATGGCTTGGAACTCGGCCACGTCGGCGGTTTTGACGTAGGTGAACACGTCGATGTCGAGCGAATAGGCGCCGAAGCCGGCAAAGCGCACGCGGCATGGCTCGTCGATGACGCGCGGATGGGCGATCAGCAGCTTGCGCAGCTCGGCCAGGACGTAACGCAGCTGATCGGGCGTCGTCTCGTAGCGCAGCTGCAGCGTCGTCGCGAACCGGGTGCGGTCGCGATGCGCGTAGTTCTCGATCTGCATGCCGGCGAAATCCGAATTCGGCACCGAGATTATCGTGCGGTCGAGCGACCGGATGCGTGTCGAGCGCATGCCGATATGCTCGATCGTGCCGGACTGGTCGCCGAACTTGCAGAAGTCGCCGACGCTGACCGGCCGATCGGCATAGAGCGTCAGGCCGGAGAGGAAGTTCTGCAGCGTCGGCTGCGCCGCCAGCGCCACCGCCAGACCGCCGATGCCGAGACCAGCAATGACGCCTTCGTAGGGAATGGCGAGCACTTCGGCCAACAGCAGGAAGGCGACGACCAGCACGGCGACGCGCGCGACGCCGGTGGACAGCGAAATCAGCGTGTCGTGGTAGCCGGGCACTTGCCACAGTCCACGATAGTGTTCGGCGACCTTGCCGATCAGGTGCCAGACCACCGGCACGGCACCGATCACGATCAGGCTCCAGGCGATTGCCTTGACCGGGGCGGCGACCACTTGCGGCAGACCGAGCGGGCGCAGCGTCAACAGCAGGAAGAACCCAAGCACGATCGAACGCACCGCCCATTCGACGATGCGGAAGAAGGCCGAGCTGTCCGTCCTTCGCACAATCAAGGAAATCAGCGCATTGGCGATGAAGCCGAAAACGATGCCGGCCACTGCGGCAAGGCCGAGCATCCACCACTGCCAGTGCTCCATCGGTCCGGCGCGGGTGAGCAGGCCGGGGCTGATCTCGCGGGCGAGGCCACGGGCGATGAAGAACGGGTCGGTGCTGGCGAAGGCAGCGAACTCCGGCGCCACCGGCACGTCTTCCACGTCGGCGTAGAGCGCGCGGATGTGGGCGAGCGTCTCGGGCGTGAACTGCCAGATCTTGCCCTTCTCGGTCTCGACCGGGCCGATGACGATGTTGCCGGCGGGATGCTCGAAATAGATGAAGGGGGTGTTGCTCTTCGGGTCGTCGGGGATCTCCTGCCAGTAGACATAGCCGATGCGGTCGATGACCTTTTTGAGATAGCGCTCGAGCAGGAACGCCTCGTCGCCGCGCACCGCCTGACTGTAGTTGCGCAGGTCGAGCGCCGCCTGTGCCGGATCGCCGGCCTCGGTGAGGCCGCTCAACAGTACCTTGAACGTATCGCGTGGCGAGGCGAGCCTGCTCGGATCGTCGACCATGTCGACGGCTTCGCCACGCGCTTCCTGGAATTCGGCGAGCTTGGCCTGAAGCTGGCCAAGTGGCGGCCCGACGATAGACCACTCGCCATTCTTGCGGCGAAAGGTGAGATCGAAGGAAACCCTGGTGCCATATTGCGGGAGCGTCGCCGTCACCTCGTCGCCGGCAATCGTATCATGCGGCAGGCTCCACAGGCGGAACGTCGCGTTGTCGATGACGGTGAACAGGAGCTTGGTGTAATCGGGCATGTTGAGGCCGCCGCGGTCGGCCTCGGTGACGTCGACGAGGCCCGCTGCCAGACCGGCAAGACCCATGCCGCCGCCGGTCGCGCGCGGCACGTTGTCGGCGCCGCTCTCGTTCATCGTCTGCAGGAACGAGCGCATGGTGCTCATCGGGCTCGACTGGTCGACACGGACGTCCTCGACGGCGCTGACGCGCACGCCTGTCCACCATTCGGCGGTGGCGACATCGAAACGGCCCATGAAGCTTTCGCCGTCAGGCGACTGGACGAAGGTGAAGGCGCCCTGGCGGTCGCCTTCGAACCAGTGGCCGACAAGCTTGTCGCCTTCGGCCTTCGCCTCGATACGGCCGCTGTAAAGCGGGTAGACGCCCTTTACGTCGGCGCCGGTCTGCTCGAACTTGATCTGGGCGCCGCCGCCGCGCCATTTCGTGTCCCACACGCCGGTCCAGCTGGCCGCGTCCTGCGCATGCGCCTGCGGCATGGCCGGCAGCAGGCCTGCAAGCGCGAGTGCGCCGACCAGCGCGACCGTCCGGATCAGCATCAGCAACAGCCGATCCTGTCTCGCCGCAAAAAAGGGGGTCATTCTGTTGCCCTTCTTCTGCCGGCGATTCTGCTGGGCCGGCCAGAGAAGGTTATTCCGCTTGAAGATGAATATTCTGTTTCGGCCGGCGCCGGCGAAGCCGGTCAGTCATAGGTCAGATCCGTCGCCTTGCCGCCGAACACGCGGTAGGCAAAGAACGAATAGAAGATGATGATCGGCAGCACGACGACTGTCCCGACCAGGATGACGGCCAGGCTTTCGGGTGCCGAAGCAGCCTGCCAGATGGTCAGCCGGTCGGGCACGACGAAGGGGTAGAACGACCAGGCGAGCCCGGCAAAGCCAAGCGTGAAGATCGCGGCCAATGTCAGGAACGGGAGCAGCGCGTGGCGATCGTCGGGCTTCGGCAGATGAAAGGTCTGGCGCCACAGCCACAGGAACAGCACTGCCGACAGGATCGGCAACGGCGACAAATAGAGCATGGCCGGCCAGACGAACCATTTGTCGAAGATGCGCGCGCTGGCAAAGGGCGTGGCCAGTGATACTGCAACCATGCCGAGCGCGGTCAGCACCAGTGCCGTGCGCAGCCACAGCACCGCTTTCTTCTGCAAGTCGCCTTCCGTCTTGTAGATGACCCAGGCCGCGCCCATCGCCGCGTAGGCGGCGGCAAGGCAGAGCGCCACCAGCGCCCCGAAAGCCATGCCGCCAGGGCCGACGTCGAGGCCGAGCACATAGACGCCGAGCATATAGCCCTGCGCCAGCGACGCGATGACCGAACCGAGGAAGAAGATGCGGTTCCAGCGGTGCTTCCTGCCGGCCGGCACTTTGGCGCGGAAATCGAAGGCGACGCCGCGCAGGATCAAGCCGACCAGCAGCACGAAAACCGGAATGTAGAGCGCGGTCAGGATGGTGCCGTGCGCCAATGGGAAGGCGACCAGCAGCAGGCCGACCGCCAGCACCAGCCAGGTCTCGTTGGCGTCCCAGAACGGGCCGATGGCGGCGATCATCGTATCCTGTTCGGTGTCTTCGGCTGCGGCGAACAGGATGCCGATGCCGAGATCGAAGCCGTCGAGGATGACGTAGATCAGGATGGCTAGGCCCATCAGGCCGGCGAAGATCAGAGGCAACAGGGTCGGCCAGTCGAAGCTCATGATGTTTCTCCCGGTTGCGCAACCGGCTGCGACAGCGGCCTGTTCATGACGCCCGGCAGCGGCGAGGTGTCACCATCCTTCGCCGCCTTCAATGCCAGATGCACCAACACGCCGAGATAGGCGATCAGCAGCAGCACGTAGAGGATGAGATAGACCGCGAGCGACAGCGCGACATGGCTGCCGGCGACCGGGCCGACAGCATCGGCGGTACGCAGCACGCCGGTGACCAGCCAGGGCTGGCGGCCGATCTCGGTGGTGTACCAGCCGGCCAGCGTCGCCAGCCAGCCGGACAGTGCCATCGGCACCATGACCAGCGCCAGCGGCTTAGGCAGGCTGTGGCGACGCTTGAGGAAGAAGGCCGCCGACCAGGAGACGACGAGCATCAACAGGCCGGTGCCGACCATGATGCGAAAGCCCCAGAACACCGGAAACACCGGAGGATGGTTGCCGGCATAATCGTTCAGCCCCGGTACGATGCCGCCGGCGCTGTGCCTGAGGATGAGGCTGGCGCCGTCGGGAATGGTGAGCTCGAACCTGTTCTCCTTGGCCGCTTCGTCGGGAAGCGCAAACAGCACCAGCGGCACGTTGGGACCGGTGTTCCAGTTGGCCTCCATGGCGGCGATCTTCTGCGGCTGATGTTCAAGCGTGTTGAGGCCGTGCTGGTCGCCGGCAAAGATCTGGATCGGGATCAGGATCGCGGCGGCGAAGACACCGGTGCGCAGCGCCTTCCACATCGATTCCGAGCGATCGCCGTAGAGATAGCGCAGCGCCGACAGGCCAGCGATCAGGAACGAGACGGTCAGCCCCGAAGCAAGCAGCATATGAACGAGCCGGTAGGGCATGGACGGATTGAAGACAACGGCCCACCAGTCGGTGGCGTGCGCAACACCATCGCGAATTTCGAAGCCGGCCGGCGTCTGCATCCACGAATTGAGGGCGATGATCCAGAAGGCGGACAGAGTGGTGCCGCCGGCTACCAGCACCGTCGCCAGCGTGTGGACGCGGTTTGAGACGCGGCGGAAGCCGAACAGCATGATGCCGAGGAACGCCGCCTCGAGGAAAAAGGCCGTCAGGATCTCGTAAGCCAGCAGCGGGCCGGCGATGTTGCCGACCGTCTCCATATAGCCCGGCCAGTTGGTGCCGAACTGAAAACTCATGGTGACGCCGGAAACCACGCCCATGGCGAAGGACAGCGCGAATACCTTAACCCAGGTGAAATAAGCGCGCATCCAGGCGGAGTCGCCTGTCGCGTTGTAGCGGAGCTTGAAGAACAGCAGCACCCAGCCGAGCGCGATGGTGATCGCCGGGAACAGGATGTGGAACGAGATGTTCGCGCCGAACTGTATGCGCGACAGGATGAGCGGGTCCATGGCGGCTCCAGCTGCTGCTTGTTTGTACAAGGATAGGCTTCATGCGCCGGGCGGTCAAAGCGGCGTCCCGCCGCGAGGCGGAACGCCGCAGTGCCGGTTAATCTGCTTTTGCGTGGAATTTTGCTGGACGACCAGGCGGGTGTTGCCTATTCCGGCGAACCTCGATGTCCAGAACTGTCAGGAGCGCCATTGACATCCGGATTTGCGCACCGACATTCAGCGGATTAAATCAACAACTCTGTTTCAAGCAGCCGTTTTCAGCCATGCAGCCGATCATCTCGATTTCCGGGGTCACGAAGACCTACGCCACCGGCTTCAAGGCGTTGAAGGAGATCAATCTCGATATCGTGCGCGGCGAGATATTTGCGCTGCTGGGGCCGAACGGCGCCGGCAAGACGACGCTGATCTCGATCGTCTGCGGCATCGTCAACCGCTCGTCGGGCACCGTCACGGTCGACGGCCATGACATCAACCGCGACTACCGCGCTGCGCGCGGCCTGATCGGGCTGGTGCCGCAGGAACTGACCATCGATGCCTTCGAGAGCGTGTGGGCGACGGTCAATTACAGCCGCGGCCTGTTCGGCAAGCCGGCGGACAAGGCGTTCGTCGAAAAAGTGCTGCGCGACCTGTCGCTCTGGGACAAGAAGGACGCCAAGGCGATCACGCTGTCCGGCGGCATGAAACGCCGGCTGATGATCGCCAAGGCGTTGTCGCACGAGCCGCGAATCCTGTTCCTCGACGAACCGACCGCCGGCGTCGATGTCGAGCTGCGCCAGGACATGTGGGCGATGGTGCGCCGGCTGCGCGAAGACGGCGTCACCATCATCCTGACCACGCACTACATCGAAGAAGCCGAGGCGATGGCCGATCGCGTCGGCGTCATCAACCGCGGCGAGATCGTGCTGGTCGAGGACAAGGCCGAGCTGATGCGCAAGCTTGGCCGCAAACGGCTTGTGCTGGAACTGCGCAGCCCGTTGGCCACCGTTCCCGATGCTTTTTCGCACTACGCGCTGGAGCTTTCGCCCGATGGCGGGCAGCTGACCTATACCTATGACAACCAGAGCGAACGGCCGGGCGTCGCCTCGCTGATCCGCGAGCTCGAGGCGGCCGGCATCCAGTTCCGCGACATCGATACGGAAAACAGCTCGCTCGAGGAGATCTTCGTCAATCTGGTGAGGAAACAGGCATGAACCCGCGCGCGGCCATGAACCTTCATGCGGTATGGGCGATTTATCGGGTGGAGATGGCGCGCGCCCTTCGCACTGTGCTGCAGAGCATCGTTTCGCCGGTCATTTCGACGTCGCTCTATTTCGTCGTCTTCGGCTCGGCCATCGGCTCGCGCATCACCGAGATCGACGGCATCAGCTACGGCGCCTTCATCGTGCCGGGGCTGATTATGCTGTCGCTGCTGACGCAGTCGATCTCCAACGCCTCCTTCGCCATCTACTTTCCGAAATTCGTCGGCTCGATCTACGAATTGCTGTCGGCGCCGGTGTCCTATCTGGAGATCGTCATCGCCTATGTCGGAGGTGCGGCGACAAAGTCGATCGTGCTTGGCCTGATCATTTTGGCGACGGCCTCGCTGTTCGTGCCGCTGACGATCGAGCATCCGTTCTGGATGCTCGCTTTCCTGGTGCTGACGGCCGTGACCTTCAGCCTGTTCGGCTTCATCATCGGCATCTGGGCAAGAAGCTTCGAGCAACTGCAGCTGGTGCCGCTGCTGATCATCACACCGCTGACCTTCCTCGGCGGCAGCTTCTATTCGATCAACATGCTGCCCGGCATCTGGCGCACGGTGACGCTGTTCAACCCGGTGGTCTACCTGGTTAGCGGCTTCCGCTGGAGCTTCTACGGCAAATCCGACGTTTCGGTCGGCGTCAGCCTCGGCATGACGGTGGTCTTCCTGCTTGTCTGCATAGCGATCGTCGCCTGGATCTTCAGAACCGGCTACCGGCTGCGCAACTGATCGATTGGCCTTGCCAAGCAAAGCAGCCTTATCGATCAACGGAAACAGCACTGAGTGCAGCCCCTGCAACGATAGCCCCTTGACCTTCATGTTTTGTTATATATCATATTATGATTTATCGCGAGGCGGATTGGCCTATGGAAGACGTCATACGATCGCTTGGCTTCCTGTGCCTGGGCAGCAGGATGAAGCGTATAGGCGAGCAACTGCAAGCGGAGGCGCAGCGCCTTCTCGACCGGCTGGATGTTCCGGTTCAGGCGAGCCAGTACCCACTGCTGGCCGCGCTCGACAGGCTAGGCCCCCTGCCTGTCGGGGAACTGGCGCAATCCCTTGGCATCGCGCAGCCAGGCGTAACGCGAAGCGTCTCGCTTCTCGCCGAGTTGGGATTGCTCGAGGTCAGTCCGTCGATCGATGACCAGCGGCGCAGGATCGTCTCCCTCACCAGGGACGGCCGGCGGCTGGTCGATGTCGCAAAGCGCGAGGTCTGGTCGCGCATCGAGAACGCCGTCGCGGATCTGTGCGCGGATCTTTCGGGGCCGCTTCTCGATCAGTTGGCCGCCATCGAGGACGGCCTCGCCGCGGCTCCTCTCGACCGTCGTGCACCAAAACCGAGAGATGCCGTGCAATGAAACACCTGCTTGACCGCCCGATCTGGAGCGCGCTTCAGACGCGACATCAGGCCTTCGCGCAAGGTGGAAACCTCGCCAGGCGATATCGGCCGTTGATTGTTCCTTTCGCCGCCACTGGCGCGGACGACGCGGAAAGCCTGCGGGCGCTTGAAAAGCTTGTCTCCCCAGGCGAGAGTGTGATCCTGCTTCAAGCGGACGCCATTGCTCTGCCCACGGGGCTTTCCGCGACGTCGACCGCAGCCGGGGTTCAGATGATTGCCGAGCAGCCGTTGCAGATCGTCTCCGACCAGCGCGTGCAACGTCTGACGCGAGACGACGCCGCTGAGATGCTGGCTCTGGCGTTGGTCACCAAGCCTGGCCCATTCACGCTCGAAGCCTTGAGCCTGGGCGATTTTTGGGGTGTGAAAATCGAGGGCAGACTTGCGGCGATGGCCGGCGAGCGCATGAAGCAACCTGGCTATACCGAACTCAGCGGGGTGTGCTCACATCCGGAATTTCGCGGCGGTGGCCTGGGCAAGCTGTTGTCAATATTCGTGGCAAACCGGATAGTGGCACGCGGCGAAGTTCCCTATCTCCACGCCTATGCCAGCAACGCCACGGCCATTAGATTGTACGAGTCCATTGGCTTCAGGTTGCGAAATACAATGAATGTGGCCGTGGTTCAGCGCACCGAATGATAGTCGGCGCATGATGCGCAGCATGGATGCATCCCGTATCGGAAAGGAAGGATTTCGTATCGCCGAAATCCTTCCTTGAGACTGCAAGACCTTGCTGCGTGTCAGACCGCGATCTTGCCACCACCTTGCCTGGTGATGGCAACGACCGCCGGCCGCACCGGCATGTCCGGCTTGAAGTCGGGCCAGCGGGTCGACAAATCCTCATAGTAGGACGGACGGCCGAAAGCCTCCCAGTCCTCGCCACCGTCGCCTGGATGCTGGACGGCAACGAAAGCGGTCTGGTCGTCCGGCGCAAACAGGGGACCACACATTTCGGCGCCGATCGGCACGCGGAAGAACAGTTTTGAGGTCGCCCGCGCCGGCCCTTCCGTATCGACCGCCCACAGACCGTCGGTGCGGCCAGTGGCCTTCGGACCCTGACCGTCGGTGGCGACCCAGAGGCGGCCGGTCGAATCAACCGCGCAATTGTCCGGCATGCCGAACCAGCCATTGGCCGTGGTTGCGGTCGAGAAGGTGGCGCCGACTGCCGCAACCGAGGGATCACCGCATTTCAAGAGCACCTCCCACTTGCCCTTGGTGGCGGCAAAATCGCCACCGTCCTCGACGATCTCGATGATGTGGCCAAAGGCATTTTCGGCACGCGGGTTGGCGGCGTCGACCTGATCGGCCTTGCGCTTCGAATTGTTGGTCAGCATGACATAGACCTTGCCGTTGGCGGCATTGGGCTGGATGTCTTCAGGGCGGTCCATCTTGGTGGCGCCGAGCAGGTCGGCGGCGCGGCGCGTCTCGATCAGCACGTCGGCCTGGCTGGCAAAGCCGTTCTCCGCCGTCAGCGGCCCTTGGCCGAAGACGATCGGCAGCCATTCGACCGAACCGTCGTCGGCAAACTTGGCGACATGCAAGGTGCCGTCGTCGAGCAAATCCATATTGGCGGCGCGGTCGTCCGGATTGAACTTGCCTGTGGTGACGAACTTATAGACATAGTCGAAGCGCTCGTCGTCGCCGAGGTAGAAGACGACACGGCCATCCTTGGCGACGATCGATTCGGCGCCCTCATGCTTGAAGCGGCCCATTGCGGTGCGCTTCTTCGGCACCGAAGTCGGATCCTGGACGTCGACCTCGACGATCCAGCCAAAGCGGTTCGGCTCGTTCGGCTCTTTGCCGATGTCGAAACGGTCGTAATGCGCTGCCCATTCATAAGCACCTTCGGGAATGCCGAGCCGCTTGTAATTGGCCGCTTCCTTGTGGCCTTGCGGCAGCTCGCCCGAGAAATAGCCGTGGATGTTCTCCTCGGCCATGACATAGGTGCCCCACGGCGTGACGCCGCCGGCACAATTGTTGACGGTGCCGACAACTTTCGTGCCGGTCGGGTCGGCGCTGGTCTTGACGCGGTCGTGGCCGGCGACGGGGCCGGACAGCGCGATCTCGGTGTTGGAGGTGATGCGGCGGTTGAGCTTGCCGTCGCGAACGACCTGCCATTTGCCGGCTTCCTTGCGGATCTCGACAATGGTGCCGCCATGCGCGGCCATCTCGACGTCGACTTGTTCCTTGCTGAGAGGCGCCTGCTTGGCTTTGCCATCGACGATGGTGACGAGGCCCGGAAACATCAGGTGCGGATTGGTGTATTCGTGGTTGACCACCAGCAGGCCGTGCTCGGCCGAGCCGTCGATCGGGATATAACCGACATAGTCATTGTTGTAGCCGAATTGTCTGGCCTGGGCTTCCGCCGACTGTTTTGTCGGATCGAATTCCGGCGAATCGGCGAACAGCGGATCGCCCCAGCGCAGCAGCACGTCGGCGTCATAACCGGGTGCAACGTGATGCTTGTCGTCGATGCCGGCCTCGAGCTCGTCGAAAGCGAAGGCGGAGCCTTCGGCGGCGCGGGCGTTGTCGGCGGTGATCAGCGCCAGCGGGCTGACGGTAGCGGCTATGGCCGAGACGGCAAGCGAGCCCTTGAGGAAGCCGCGGCGCGAGAACCGCGCGGCGATGATCTCACCCATGGTGCGGTTGTCGCTGGGATTGGCTCCTGGCCCATCGTTTTCCTCGAGCAGGCTGGTGCGGAAATGGGCGTCAGGGGTGCGATGTTCGGTCGAGCGCTGTTCAGTCATGGGGGCCTGCCTCTGGCTGGATGGATTGCTGGAGCGTGTTGCCTGGCCAATCCGGTATTACCGGCAGGTCACAGTTTGATGACATGCCGGCTAATTGCCACCTGCGATTTCGTATCCAACATCAGTCCCGCTTGACCGCGACCGGCGCTTCGGAAACAAGAGCTGCGGCAGGCGCGTAGGGACCGCATCGGGAGGAACAAAAGTGAGTTTCTGGGGACTTGGGCAGCTCTGCGTTTCGACGGTGATCTTCCTGCTGGCGGCGATGGCCGCAAAACAGTGGGGGCTGGCGCCGAGCCTCGGCAAGATCGTGCTGACGTTGGCGCTCTATTCGCTGGGCAATCTGATCATGCTGAGGCTGATCCGTGAATTCGGCATGTCGGTGTCGTTCAGCCTGTCGGCGGTGATCCAGCTGGTGTCGGTGAATGTGGTGGCGCTGGTCTTCTTCGGCGAACGCGTCAATGCCTTGCAGGCAACCGGCATTGTGCTTGCCATCGCAGCTGTGGCGCTGATCACGCTCGGGCCCTATCTGCAAAGGCTGTAACTGCGATCGGGCCGATGAAGAAGACCGCAAGCAGACTGCGCAACTGGCTGGAGTTCCCGGTTCTGCTGGCCGGGCTGATCATTGCCGGCGGGCTGTGGGGGTTCGAGGAGCTAATGGAGATGGCGCGGGCCACTACGCCGCATGCCTTCGATACCGAAATCCTGCTTGCCTTCCGCAAGGCCGGCCAACCCGACAATCCGATCGGACCGGCGTGGCTGGAAGGAGCGATGCGCGACATCACCAGCCTCGGCAGCGCCAGCGTGTTGGTGCTGATCACGGCAGCAATGATCGTCTATCTGCTCCTCATCCGCAGGCCAGGCGCGGCGCTTCTCATGTTCATCGCGGTAGCGGGCGGCCAGGTCCTGTCAAGCGTGCTCAAGTTCGATATAGATCGGCCGCGCCCCGATCTGGTCTCGCATCTCGCCGACGTGGCATCACTTTCGTTTCCGAGCGGCCACGCCATGCTGTCGGCGGTGACATATTTGACGCTGGGCAGCATGGCGGCGCGGTTTTTGCCCGGGCGGACAACGAAGATCTATGTGCTCGGTCTGGCGGTGCTGACGACGGTGGTGGTCGGCATCAGCCGCATCTATCTCGGCGTCCACTGGCCCTCCGACGTATTGGCCGGCTGGTGCGCCGGCTTTGCCTGGGCGATGCTGTGCTGGCTTGCGGCCCGGTTCCTGCAGCGATGGCTCGGGCGGGCCGGCGGCACCTGACTCATGTCAGTCGATTTGCGGTCAAATCAGCCTGTTGATCAGGCCGTGACCGCAGCCTGCCAGCAGGAAAACCATCGACAGCAAGGCTGTCGAGGTCGCCAACGCATTGAATATCTTCACCTGCTCATCCTTTTTGAGTCGTTGCCTGTGAAATCGGGATCGCAATGGATGTCCCGCCAAACGATGCCGAAATTGTAGCATGCTAGCGCATCGGCTGGCAAAGAGTGCTGCATGTTTCACATATGCAAGATGATGCTTGAACCATCATAATGAAGGTATTACACGTGATATCGCAGACTCAGACGGGGGTTATGGCCGATGATCACTGCCGCGCAGATGCGTGCCGCGAGGGCGCTGGCCGGCATCGATCAGAAGACGCTCGCCGAGCGCGCCGGGGTTTCGCTTCCAACCATTCAGCGCATGGAAGCGAGCGACGGCGTGGTCCGGGGCGTGGTCGATACGCTGATGAAGGTCATCCAGGCCCTTGAAGAGGCCGGGGTCGAGCTGATCGGCGACAACCAGGCGAGCGAGCGTGGCGGCAGGGGCGTTCGCCTCAAGCCTGTCACGCCGCAGAACCCGCAAGGCTGACGGTACTGCCGCATCGCCGAAAATCGAAATCGATTTTCGGATAGTCCAATGCGCGGTTCAAAAGTGTTGGAGCGTACCTGTGCGTCGATTTGGACGCACGCCGCTCCAAGTCGCGACGGCGACCGCCGACAGTCCTGCCGACGATCCCGCCGCCTCCTTGGTTTCATGGGGAAGGCACTCGATGGATCAGACCCGGCGGGCAGTGCATCAACCGGCACGGCCGACATTTTCCGAACTGTTCACGCCGAAGCTGGTGACGGTGCTGCGCGAGGGCTATACGCTCGCGCACTTCAAGGCGGATGCCATCGCCGGGCTGACTGTCGCCATCGTGGCGCTGCCGCTGTCGATGGCAATTGCCATTGCTTCAGGCGTGACGCCGGAGCGCGGGCTCTACACCTCGATCATTGGCGGCTTCCTGGTCTCGGCGCTTGGCGGCAGCCGTTTCCAGATCGGCGGCCCGGCCGGCGCCTTCATTGTGCTGGTGGCTGCGACGGTGGCGCGAGTTGGCGTCGACGGCTTGCTGCTGGCGACGATGATGGCCGGCCTGTTCCTGCTTGCCATCGGCTATCTCGGGCTTGGCACCTACATCAAGTTCATCCCGTATCCGGTGACCGTCGGCTTCACCGCCGGCATCGCCGTCATCATCTTCTCCGGCCAGATCGTCGAACTCTTCGGGCTGAAGCTCGCCGGCAAGGAACCGGGGCCGCTGGTGCCCAAGCTGATGGCCATCGGCGAGGCGGCCGGAACGATCAACCTCGCCGCAACCGCGGTGGCGGCACTGACCATCATCACCATTGCGCTGTTGAAGCGGTTTCGGCCGAAGTGGCCGGCCATGCTGATTGCCATCGGGCTGGCATCACTCGTCGTGGCATTGCTCGCCATGCCGGCCGAAACGATCGGCACGCGCTTCGGCGGCATCCCGCGCAGCCTGCAATGGCCGGCCTTCCCGCCGCTCAGCCTCGACAGGATAATCGACGTGCTGCCGGACGCCATCGCCTTTGCGCTGCTCGGGGCGATCGAATCGCTGCTGTCGGCCGTCGTCGCTGACGGCATGACCGGAAGGCGGCATCGCTCCAATTGCGAGTTGGTGGCGCAGGGCTTCGCCAATATCGCCTCCGCCTTGTTCGGCGGTATCTGCACCACCGGCACCATTGCCCGCACCGCGACCAATGTACGGGCCGGCGCGCATGGACCGGTCTCAGGCATGATGCACTCGGCCATCCTGCTTGCCCTGATGCTGGTGGCGGCACCGCTGGCCAGCTATATCCCGCTTGCAGCACTTGCCGGCGTGCTGGCGGTGGTGTGCTGGAACATGTTCGAGAAACAGGCCTTCGCCACCTTGCTGCGCGCCTCGCGCGGCGATGCGCTGGTACTGATGGCGACGTTCCTGATCGTCATCTTCCGCGACCTGACTGAAGGCATCGTCGTCGGTTTTGCGCTGGGCTCAATCCTGTTCATCGACCGCATGGCCAAGAGCATCGCGGTGGAGGCGGACCATCAATCCTTGGTGCAGGAAGACGTCGCCGACCGCGCCAGCGCTTATGATTCCAGCGAGGCGAGCGATGCCGATACTGTCGTCTACCGGATATCGGGCGCCTTCTTCTTCGGCGCCGCCTCGACCGTCGGCACGGTGCTGGACCGCATCGCCGACCAGCGCAGGAACTTCATCCTCGATTGTTCGGCGGTGCCGTTCTTCGATTCGACGGCGGCCAATGTCATCGAGGGCGCGGCCCACAAGGCCAGCCGCGCCGGCGTTCGCTTCATTATATTAGGCGCTTCACCGCAGATACGCCGCATGCTGATCAACCACGGCGTCAAGCGGCCGCTGGTGACTTATGCCGCCTCGATCACGGATGCGCGGGCGCAGCTGAAGAAAGCCGCGCCCGCCGCCTGAGCCGATGGCTGGCTTAGTCGAGGCCTAATGCCGCGATCTCGCCGTCGTTCATCAGCGGCACGAAGATTGTCGACTTGCCGTCGGTGCCGATGTCGGCGCTGCCCGGCTTGAACGTCGCAACCGCTTGCGGCGTGCCGCCGGCTTTGTAGCTGTAGAGCGTGCCGGTCATATACGCGGTGGCGTAAACGCTGCCGCCGATGGCGACGACGCCATCGAGGTTAGCGAACTTTTCTGCGCCGGGCAGTGACGCAATTGCCTTGGTGGCGAGATCGACCGAGAGCAGGCCGCCCGGCTCCGCGGTGCTGAAATCGGGCTTGATGCCCTTGCCCCAGGAAGCGACGATCAGCCGGCCGCCATCGGCGAAGATGCCATTCGGCGAAGCAAGCGCCGCATCCCTGACGAACAGTTCGGGCCGGTCGCCGTCGATGCGATAGATCGTATCGGCAAGCATATCTGTGACGTAGACCTTGCCGGACGCGTCGGCGGTCACGTCGTTGAGGAAGACCGCGTTCGGCAAGTCGATCGTCGATGTTAGCTTGCCGCTTGCGAGATCGACGACGCGCACATGGGTGAGGTCGGCGACGTAGAGTTTGCCGTCGGCAATCGCCATGCCCTTGGGCGCGTCCATGCCGTCGGTCCAATGTTGCGTAACCATCTTGCCGTCCACAGACAGGACCGACAGGTATCCATTGCCGTCGGCGTCGCCGGGATTGCCAACGATATTGGAGATGATGATGCGTTTGCCGGCGGCATCGAACAGCGCCGATTCCGGTTGCTCAAGCCCGGTAGCGCGCCAGAGTTCGGCCGCCTGAACTGCCGGCGCGGCGGCGATGCCGACCAGGGCGAGAAGTATCGAGGTGAAGAGGCTCTTCATGGCTAGTCTCCTGTAATGGAATGGGGGAGAGCTAGGCTTTTCGATACTTTTCGGGAAGATGTATCGGGACTAGTACCGAAGGCTGATACCAAATCGCGTAAAAGAGGTGCATCCCATGAACGGCCCGATCTTCGAAGCGCTGAAGCGGACGCTTAAGGCCAAGGGCGTGACCTACCGTGTCCTTGCCGAGCGGATGGGCGTTTCCGAGCCGACGGTGAAGCGCATCTTCCATGAGCGCAACTGCAAGCTCGACCGGCTGATCGAGATCTGCGATGCCGCCGGCGTGGAGTTGGAGAACGTGCTCGGCTCGATGAACAGGGGACCGGGACCTGCCAACCGGATCGCGCCGGAGATCGAGCGCAGGCTCGCCGGGCGGCCGGCACTGCTGTTCGTATTCGTCATGCTTTCCGAGAAATTCACGCCAGAAGGCATCATGCGCTCACAAGGGTTGAGCGAGGCTTCGATGTTCCTCTATCTGCGCGACCTCGAGGAACTCGGCCTGGTCGCGCTTGGTGGCGGCCTGTCGGCAAGGCTGCTGGTCGAGGCGCCGATCCAGTGGAATTTCGACGGGCCATTGCGGCCGCTGTTCGAGATGACCAACAAGAATTTCATCGGCTGGGCCATCACCCATCTTGAGCGCGAGGCGACGTTCGTCAGCTTCTCCAGGCGGATGCGGCCGGAAACGGCGGAAATGGTCAGGCGCGAGGCGGAGGAATTGGCGGAGCGCGCCAAATTGCTTGCTCATCACGACCAGCACACGACGCCCGAAGACGGGCTGGTCGGCTACAAATGGACGTTTGCGTTCGGCGCAACGCCGTTCCCGGTGATCATGCCGATCGGGCCACATCCGCGCGACGCAGGCGCGCGGACGGACGATCGAGTTGCGGCCGCCGCAAACGGACGACGTCTGCCGGCCTAGGTCAAATCACGGAACGACTGAGGTCGGATTCTTGGGTTTAGGCTGCTGTCCTCCACAGACGCCTTGTAAGCCGCGAAGACTAGGCAGGCGCGCCGAAAACTAGGCAAGCGGCGCCTATAAATTGGGTGACCGTGCCGATGTGCATGGACATCGGCTTGCGTAGGGTGAGCCTGTGATTATCCAGGCTGCTTTGCAGTCCGGGGCCGGCGTCAGGAGGTGCGCACGGGACACCGGCCAGTAATTTATGCATCGCTTCGCAGGTTACGGGAGCACGTCGCGAAGCCGTCGCATTCGTTGACCGCAATGCAAACCTGAACGCTCTTTCGTGGCGTTGTTTCTTCATCACGGCGGTGTCTCCCAAATTGATGGCGCTGCCGATCAAGGAGGTCGTGACCATGAGCGCGCTCTTAAGGGCATGCTTGCCTTGCGTCCTAAGCGTGATCCTGGCGGCGACACTTGCCGCGTCCGCGGACGAGCCGGAGCTTAGAGGACCCAATGCCGATCCAGGCTCAGGATTGCCGCCGTTGGTCCTGCCTTATATCGAATTGCTCAGCGCACCCGGTGTAGTAGCATCAGCGACGCTTGCCGCGCCCGCGGGCGACTCGGAGCTTATGGGACCCGATCCCGCCCGGCCCGGCATCCAATTGCCCGGCGCACCTGGTGCTCTTGCTCCCATGAAGATGTCTGACCGCTCGCAGCCGGCCGCGCTAATGGCAATAGCGGTATGGCTTTCGTCTGAACTCGGCCTTCCGTCGATCGAAGAGCCCCCGGCGGTAAGCTTCGTACCTGCGCGCAGGATGGCAGGTTTGCGGTTTCGCGACGTGGCGGCGGATCGCTGGAACAGCAGCCCCAATTTTGCCAGTCCGGACAATGTTGGCAAGCAGCCCACTGTTATTGCTATCTACGATGACGAAGCACGGACTATCTTCTTGCCGGAGGGCTGGACAGGCGGCACCCCGGCGGAGCTGTCGGTACTTGTGCATGAGTTGGTCCATCACGTCCAAACCGTGGCCGGGCTGAAGTTTGCATGCGCGGAAGAACGCGAGAAGGCGGCCTTTGAGGCGCAAGAGCGGTGGCTTGCCTTGTTCGGCAGCGACCTTCTGAAGGAATTTGAGCTCGATCCTTTCACGCTGTTGGTTCGCACGAACTGCCTGTATTGATGCTGAAGCCGCTTCGGGGGCAGCCAGTCTGACTGAGCTTCTTACCCCAGAGTATCGGCCGCAAAACCGGTTCTCGGAGGCCCCATGCTCAAACCACAAGATCGAGCGGCTATCCGGCGGTCTTCGTCTCCGGAGCGGCCGCGACCGCCTTGTCATCCCAGACCATCTGCCGGTAGTCGAAGCCGTATTCCAGCGTCGGCTTGACGATGCGGAAATAGGGCGACAGGTCGAAGTCGCGCGGCGTGTAGAGCGAGTGATGGCGGATGTGCAGGATTTCCTTGCGCGAATAGCTCGACTGGGCCGAGGCACGGCCGGGCGCGCGGGTAATCTCGGGTAGGATCGGGTAGCGGATCTGGCCGTAAGCCTCGGCGATCAGCGACGAGCAGATGGCGCGCGTCGGGTCGCCGGAACCGAAAGCCAGCATGCGGCGGCGCCAGCGCACCGGCACCGGCGGCGTCGGCAAGAAGTAGCGCAGCATGTCGAATATGTTCTTGAGATCGTATCTGAGACCCAGCCTGCCGATCATGAAGGCGACGACCGCTTCGCGATCGTCGGGAGCCAGGCCGCTCGCCCGGCAGATGCGGGTGTTGTAGCTGCGGTAGCGCGACAGCGGCACGGCGATGCAGCCATCGCCGAGCGTGACCTCGATCAGGCGCCGCCGTTCCGACCCGTCCTCGGGCTCCGGCAATGCATCGCCGACATAAAAGGCGGCATGCGACCAGGTCGACTGGGTGAGGTATTTGATCGCCGCCGAGATCTTCTGGTTGCCTTCGATGAGCAGGATGTCGCCGGGCTCGAGCGTGCGGCGTAGCGTTTCGGCGTCCGACGGCGTGTAAGGCTCGTAGCCGGACGATTCCTCCTGCAGCCGGCCGGCAAGCCAGCGGCCAAGTCGGTCCAGAAGCGTGTCGCCGGGCTCGGTCATGCCAGACGGCGATTACCACAGGGCGACAAATTAGACCATGATCAGCCCACGCCAGGCGCGCCGGCGTCTTCGTGCGGTACCGCTATGAGATCCTCGCGCACCTTACGGGCGAGCTTCCTCGTCGAGCGCTTCGGACTGTCGCCGAAAAGCTCGGCCGCCTCGGCGAGGCAGGTTTTTTTCAGGCCCTTTTCCGAGCGCTTCAGCAGCTTGCCAAGCAACCGCGTCTCCTCAGCGGGGCCAAGCGGCTGGTCCTCGGCATCGAGAAGCGCGCGCATGACGAGCACATCGTGCAGTTCGCCGAGCCGCTCGCCCAGTTCGTCGACGGCCTTGCGCCGCGTCTTGATCGGCGTCGGCCACAGCCTGCCGAGCAGCGACAGATGCATGCCATGCGTCTTGGCCGCCTTGCGCAGATCGTGAAAATCATCGGCCGCGCCGCGCGAAGCGGCCTTGTCCAGCGCTTTCCTGGCGCGGCGCAAAGTGATGCGCGCGCCTTCGGCGAGCACGTCGGCAGCCTGCTCCGGCTGGTCGGGCAAAGCGAGCTTGTCGATGCGGACGACACCTTCCTCGCAAGCGGCAACCGCCGCGCCTATCGCAGCGTCGAGGCCCGCTCCGACATGCAGCTCATGCTGGCGCGCGACGAGCCTGTCGCGGACGGCACCGAGACCGCCGCCGGCACTTTGCTCGGGAAAGCTTGCCGCCAGCCGGTCGATTGTTTCGACCAGCGCAGTCGCCTCACGCGGACCGGCAAGCAGGGCCGCCACCTGGCGGTAGCACTGATTCTCGGTCACGCAGAATGTTTCGTCCCCGGAACGAACTAGGCGCAGTAAAGCGCGGACGTTTTTCAACCGCTTGCGGCACTTGTGCAGCGCCTGTTCGGGCCTGTCATGCGCCGCGTCCAGATGAACGAGCGCCCTGCCGATCTCCTCGGCGAGGATGCGCCTGACCTCGCCGGTCAGCGACATGCGCGGATCGATACGAAAGCTCATGCGACGATCTCCGGAATCCCCCCAAGGGCGAGCGACGCGTTGTAAAATCTCGGCTCGCCGGTGACTTCGCGGCCGAGCCAATCTGGCAGCATTTCGTCCGGTACATCCTCCTGCGTCTCGAGCTCGGCGATCACCAACCCCGCAAGCGTCCCGCCGAAGACATCGACTTCGTAGAGATAGCCGCGGTGTCTAACATGGTGGCGTGTCTTCTCGATGACACGTCCGATGGCAAAGGCCTGCATCTCTTGCGCCTCCGCCAAAGGCACCGGATATTCGAATTCATCGCGCTCGCGGGCCTGGCTGCCGAACTTGAGCGTCAGCTTGGCAGCGGCATCATTGCTGATGCGCACACGCACCGTGCGGGTAGGCTCGGCGACAAGATAGAATTGACGGATATGAATGTCCGCCTTGACCATTCCCCGCCATTCCTCACCTGAGACCAGGAATTTACGCTCGATTTCCTTGCCCATGGCGAGGCACTAAAGCGCGCACGGCCAGAGTTGGCAAGCCGCTTGACCGCAGTTGACTTTAATCATTCGATTGATTAAAGTATAGACCATGATCAAATCGCCCAGTGCCAGCGGCCTTCCTCATGAAGCGCCCAAGACTGCCGCGGATATGACGCGGACGGCCCTCGTGCGCGCGGCGCTGAAGCTGTTCGGACGCCAGGGTTTCGACGGCACGTCGACGCGCCAGATCGCGGCTGAGGCCAAGGCCAATATCGGCTCGATCGCCTATCATTTCGGCGGCAAGGAAGGGCTCCGCAACGCGGCGGCCGACTACATCGTAGACACCATCCAGACCATTGCGGGCCAGGCGATCGGCAATCTGCAAGCGCCGCCCGCGGCATTGGCGGACACCGAGGCCGCGCGGGCACATTTAGCCGTCGCACTGGAGCGGATGGTCGCCTTCATCGCGGCAAGGCCGGAAGCCGGCGAGATTGTACAGTTCGTCCTGCGTGAGCTGTCGCATCCAACCGCCGCGCTCGACCGTATCTATGACGGCGTGTTCGAACCGGCGCATCACCGGCTCTGCCTGATCTGGGAACAGTCGACGGGCGAGCCGGCCGAGAGCGAGCGCACTAAACTCACCGTATTCACGCTGATTGGCCAGGTCGTCTATTTCCGCATCGGCCGCGAGGCGGTTATGCGCCGGATGGGCTGGCGCGAGATCGGCGATGACGAGGCCGGCAAGATCGCGGCAACAGTAACCGACAATCTCAGCGCGATTTTAGCTCGGCGCGATTTGGCTGTCCGGAAGGATCGTGGATCATGAGCCTGCTCTGTTCTTTGCCGCTTGCCGCCCAGCTTTTCAGCGCCTGCGCGCCGGCAGCACCGCTCGCCGTCGGCTACGTCGAGGGCGATTATGTGCTGCTGGCGCCGATCGAGGTGGCCCAGGTCGAGACGATTGCGGTCAAGCGCGGCGACCGCGTAGCGCCCGGCACGCCGGTGGTGACGCTGGAAAACGCCGACGCCAAGATCGCCATCGCGCAGGCCGAGGCGGCCCTCGCGCAGGCCCAGGCGCAACTTGCCGACCTGCAGGTCGGCAAGCGGCCGGAAGAGATTGCAGTGCTCAGGGCGCAGGTCGACATGGCCAAAGCGCAGGCCGCCGACGCCAAACGCAGATACAGCCGCGCCAGCGATCTGTTCAAACGCGGCACCGGCACGCAGGCCGATTATGATACGGCTTCCGCGGCGCTGGAGACGGCCAACGCGCAGGTCGGCCAGGCGGAAGCCAATCTCGCTGTCGGCGGCCTGCCGGCACGGCCGGAGACGATCAAGGCCGCCGACAATCAGGTCAGGCAGGCGCAATCGGCGCTGGAGCAAGCGCAATGGCGACTGTCGAAGCGTGTGCTCACGGCGCCCTCGCCCGGCAGGGTCAACGATGTCATCCGCTATCCCGGCGATACAGCCGGGCCGACCGCGCCGGTCATCTCCATACTGCCGGACGGCGCAGTGAAGCTCAGCGTCTATGTGCCGGAAAGCGCGTTCTCCTCGGTCGAGGTCGGCACGCTGCTCAACGTCCATTGCGATGGTTGCGGATCGGGCGTGAAGGCACGCGTCAGCTATGTGTCGCCGGATCCGGAATTCACGCCGCCGGTGATCTACTCGCTCGAGACCCGGCAAAAGCTGGTCTATCTGGTCGAAGCGCGGCCGGAAGGCGACGCCAGCGCATTGCAGCCCGGGCAGATCGTCGACGTCGATCTGGCGGACATCGGAAAATGAACGTCATCGACGTGCACGGCCTGGTCAAACGCTTCGGCGACAAGACTGTCGTCGACCATGTGACGATGACCGTGGCCGAGGGCGAGATCGTCGGCTTCCTCGGGCCGAACGGCTCGGGCAAAACGACGACCATCCGCATCATGTGCGGCTTGCTGACGCCCGATGAGGGTGAAGGCACGGTTCTGGGCTTCAACATCCGCACCGACAGCCTGCGGATCAAGCGCGAAGTCGGCTACATGACGCAGAGATTCTCGTTCTACGAAGACCTCACCATCGGCGAGAATCTCGAATTCGTGGCACGGCTCTACCGGCTGAAGCCGCTCGACGAACATGTGGCCAAGACGCTTGAGGAGCTCGGCCTGACATCACGCAGAAACCAACTGGCCGGCACCTTGTCCGGCGGCTGGAAGCAGCGGCTGGCGCTGGCCGCCTGCATCATGCACAAGCCGAAACTGCTGCTGCTCGACGAACCGACGGCTGGCGTCGACCCGAAGGCGCGGCGCGAATTCTGGGACGAGATCCACCGGCTGGCGAGCGGCGGGCTGACCGTGCTGGTCTCCACCCATTACATGGACGAGGCCGAGCGCTGCCACCGCATCAGCTACATCTCCTATGGCAAGATGCTGGCCACCGGCACGGTTGAGGACGTGGTGAGGAATGCCGGGCTGACCACCTTCGTCCTGCAAGGGCCGCGGCTCGATCAGGTCGCTGCCGCACTTCATGGCCGCCCAGGCGTCGACCAGGTGGCGCCGTTCGGCGCGGCGCTGCATGTAGTCGGCTCCGACAGGACGGCGCTTCAGGCAGCGCTCGCCGACGTCGAGAAAGACCACAAGGGCGTCAGGGTCTCGCCCGGCGAGACCAGCCTGGAGGATGTGTTCATCCAGTTCATGTCCGGTTCGAAGGACAATATGGGATGAAGAACGGGATAAACAGCGTCTTTTCCTTCGCCAGGCTCGGTGCGCTGCTGATCAAGGAGTTCATCCAGATGCGGCGCGACCGCATCACCTTCGCCATGATGCTGGGCGTGCCGCTGATGCAGCTGGTGCTGTTCGGCTATGCCATCAACAACGATCCGAAGAGCCTGCCGGCAGCGCTGGTGGCGATGAGCAGCGATCCTTACACGCGAGCCATGGTTTCGGCGCTGCAGACCACCGGCTATTACCGCTTCGACCATGTCGCGCAAAGTGCCGCCGAAGCCGAATTCCTGATGGCGCGCGGCGACGTTGCCTTCGTCGTCACCATTCCCGCCGATTTCGCCCGACGGGTCGAGCGTGGCGACAGCCCGCAGATCCTGATCGAGGCGGATGCGACCGACCCGGCCGTCGCCAGCGGCGCCATCTCGACGCTCGGCACCGTTGCCAACCAGGCGCTGCTCAGGGCGCGCGGCATGCAGGAGACAGCGGCCGAAGCTGCCCGGGGCCAGCTCCAGGTCGTAGTGCACCGGCGCTACAATCCGGAAGCCGTATCGCAATACAACATCGTGCCCGGCCTGCTCGGCGTCATCCTGCAGATGACGATGGTAATGATGACCTCGATCGCGCTGACGCGTGAGACCGAGCGCGGCACGATGGAGAACCTTCTGGCGATGCCGTCCAGCCCGCTCGAGATCATGCTGGGTAAGGTGCTGCCGTATCTGGCGGTCGGCGCCGTGCAGGTGCTGGTGGTGCTGGCGGCATCGAAGCTTCTGTTCGCCATCCCCTTCACCGGATCGATGTCGCTGCTGTTGACGGCCGTCCTGATCTTCGTGCTGGCGCTGGTGCTGCTCGGCTATACGATCTCGACGATTGCCCGCACGCAGATGCAGGCACTGCAGCTCACCTTCTTCTTCTTCCTGCCGTCGATCATGCTGTCCGGTTTCATGTTCCCCTATCGCGGCATGCCGGACTGGGCGCAGATTTTCGGCGAGGTGCTGCCGCTGACGCATTTCCTGCGCATCATCCGCGCGGTGATGCTGAAGGGCGCCGAGCTGCCGGCGGTGGCAACGGAGATCGGCTGGCTGGTGGTGTTCGTGGCGCTGTTCGCCGGCGTGGCGCTGGTGCGGTTCCGCCGGACGTTGGATTAGGGTCGAACTCGATCCGCTTGTGCAAATGACCGAGATTCACACCGGCTTGGCCTGACCCGGGACCGGCGCCAATTCAGGCGCATTGAGCCCTTCGAAGGGATCGCGCCAGGCGTCGATTTCTTCAAGCTGCCGATACCAGCGACCGACAGAAGGATAATCATCGAGCGGCAATCGGGCGACGTCGTTGAAGGGCAGAAACGTCGCCATTCGAAAGTCGGCATAGGAAACCGAACTTCCGACCAGCCAATCTCGCTCGGAAAGCTCGGCATCAAGTATTGCGGCGGCGGTGCTGAAGTCGCTCAGGCCCTCCTCAACCCGCGCCTGATCGATCGGGCCGAGCCCATAGCGCTGTTTGGTCCCGCGTTCGAAATGCACGACGTCGCAGGCTCTTGCGAAGTTCTCTTTGCCCCAACTCAGCCATCGGATCATCTCGGGCTCGTCGTCGCCGGTGCGCCAGAAATGCGAATGCGTGTCGCGTGAAAACCGGCAGGCTATGGCGTCGGCCTCCCAGAGGCTTTTTCCCAAGCCCACAAGGATAGGCAATGAAAGATTTGGATTGAGCGGCCGAAAGCGCTCGGCCTGCCCCGGAGCGAAGGGAGAGGCGAATTCGAACTCGACCTTGGCTTTGAGATACCGTGCCACCGCGACCGCGAGGCGAGGATTGGGATTGCGGCTGAAGAACAGTTTCATTGATCTCAGTCTTTGAAGGGTACCGGTTCGACCGGGCGCAACGGACGCTCAAGCACCTCGAATCGGCACATGACCTGGAACTGGTTGCTATCCTAGCCGGCAGCAATGATCTCGGCATAGGTGCTGAGATCGACATTGCCACCGGAGAGCACCACGGCAATGCATTTCCCGGCAAGGTCGATCTCGCCTGACGACAGCGCGGCCAAGCCGACGCAACCGCCAGGTTCGACGACCAGCTTCAGGCAAGCCATGGCATCGCGCATCGCCTGTGCCACCGCCTTGTCGGAAACGGTGATGGCGCCGGCGAGATTCTTGCGGTTGATCTCGAAAGTGATCGCGCCCGGCTCGGCGACGAGAAGGGCATCGCAGATCGAGGTGTGGCCGGGCGCGTTCGACACCCTGGCGCCTTTGATCAGCGAGCGGCGTGTGTCATCGAAATGCTCGGGTTCCACGGCCCAGACGGCGGTGCCCGGTGAGGCGTCCTTGACCGCGATCGAAATGCCGCTGCTCAAGCCGCCACCGCCGCAGGGAACGACTACCGCATCCAGGCTGACGCCAAGCGCGCTTGCTTGGCGCATCAATTCGAGGCCGATCGTGCCCTGGCCGGCGATGATGGCCGGATCGTCGTAGGGCGGCACCAGGACCATGCCCCTTTCCACGTAAGAACGGACGACGGCAGTGCGATCGTCGCGGACCCGGTCGAAGGTGATCACTTCCGCGCCCATCTTCCTGACATTGCCGACTTTCATCGCCGGCGCATCGGTGGGCATGGCGATGACGGCCTTGACGCCGAACATCGCCGCTGCGGCGGCAACGCCTTGCGCGTGATTACCCGACGAGAAGGCGACGACGCCGCCAGCGCGTTCTTCCGCCGAGAGCGAGGAGAGCTTGTTGTATGCACCGCGGAACTTGAAGGAGCCGGTGCGCTGCAACGTCTCGGGCTTGAACAGGATCCTGGCGCCGAAGCGCTTGTTCAGCTCCGGCGATTCGATCAGCGGCGTTTCGACGATCAGGCCGGACAATCGCGCTGCTGCGCTGCGGATATCGGCGATGCCGGGAGGGGTGGTCATGGCGAGGTCCTGCAAGAAATGAGACCGCCTATGGTGCACGGAAAGGGAGGCCGCGCACCAATGAAAAAATGTGACGGTTACAATTCGTCTTGCAGGCAGGAGAGGAGCGTGCCTGCCACCTGCCGCCTCCTCGTCTCTCCGCCATGCGGTCGTCGCTTCAATCGACAAATCGTTGCCGATTGACCGGCTTGGCCGCCGCTCCTCACCCCAACAGCGTCTTTTGCCGTTTGGGACCGCCCATCTTACGCCAGGTGTTGAAGCGGTGGGTGGCGGCGGCGAAGGAGATCTTCATCTGCTGGGCGACCGAATAGCGCGACTTGCCCTCGTCGAACAGGCGATAGCAGCACTCGACACCCTCCTCAGTCAACTTGCCATCGGGAGCCTTGTTGTGCGGATTGGCGGGATCGAATTTTTCGACCTGCTGCTCGACCAGGCCTTTCAGGCGCTGCAGATCCGCCTCGATGTTGGCGATCAGGTCGAGGACTGGTTTGGGATCAAACGGCTGCTGTTTTTCCGGCATCTGCGGGTTCCTTTCTCTTGGTTCAGATTCGGTTATATAAGTGAACGTTCACCGATAGCAAACGACGACCTGCTCGAGGTTTCGAAATCTGTAGCTTTTGAGCATGAGTGGAGCACGCACGATTGACCGGCGACGTGCAAGGTCATAGTTTAGAACTATTCTAAACTAGGGTGAATTTCTCATGCTTTCCCGCGTTTTCGGCCTCGGCCGCCGTTCCTTTGAATCGCTCTCGGAGCAGGAGATCCTGGCGCTCGCCATCTCCTCCGAGGAGGATGACGGGCGCATCTATCGCGCCTATGCCGACGGGCTGGCGGAAAGCTTTCCGCAATCGGCCAAGGTGTTCGAAGAGATGGCGGAGGAAGAGGACGGCCATCGCGATTCACTGATCGAGCTTTACCGCAAGCGTTTCGGCGAGCGGATACCGCTGATCCGGCGCGAACATGTGAAGGGTTATTACGAGCGCAAACCGGACTGGCTGGTGAGGCCGCTCGGCGTCGATCATGTGCGCAGCCAAGCCGAGGCCATGGAGCGGCAGGCCTACCTGTTCTATGTCGAGGCGGCCAAGCGCACAGGCGATGCGTCGACGCGAAAGCTGCTCGACGATCTGGCGATCGCAGAACAGGGCCACGAGACACTAGCGCAGCGGCTCGAACAAAAGCATGTGCCGGGCGCGGTCAAGGACGAAGAGGCGGCGGCCGAGCAGCGCCAGTTCATCCTGACCTACGTACAACCGGGGCTGGCGGGGCTGATGGATGGGTCGGTGTCAACACTGGCGCCGATCTTTGCCGCCGCCTTTGCCACGCACGACACGTTCCAGACCTTTCTGGTCGGGCTTGCTGCCTCGATCGGCGCCGGCATCTCGATGGGTTTCACCGAAGTGGCCTCCGACGACGGTAAGTTGTCGGGCCGCGGCTCGCCGGCAAAACGCGGTCTGACCGTCGGCGTCATGACAACGCTGGGCGGGCTCGGCCATGCGCTGCCCTATCTCATCCCGCTTTTCTGGACGGCGACCATTGTCGCCGCCGTGGTGGTTTTCTTCGAGCTGTGGGCGATCGCCTTCGTGCAGAACCGCTATATGCAGACGCCATTCTGGCGCGCCGCCTTCCAGGTGGTGCTGGGTGGCGCGCTGGTGTTTGCGGCAGGGGTGCTGATCGGGAATGCATAGCAGCCCCTATCCGTTCACCACCCGGCTGTCTGCTGGCGCCTCGGCGCGTTCGGTCAGGCCGTAGTCGCGCACGACGTGGGCGATGCGCAAACAATAGTCGGCAAAGATACCGCCGCGCCCGGCTTTCTGGGCCTGCCGATGTTCCTGCGTGTTGCGCCAGGCCTTCACCGCTTCCTCGTCGCGCCAGAAGGACAGCGACAGGATGCGGTTCGGATCGGCAAGGCTCTGGAAGCGCTCGATCGACAGGAAACCGTCGATGCCGTCGAGCAGCGGCCGCAGGTCGGCGGCGATGCCGAGGTAGGCTTCGCGCTTGCCCGCCGCCGGCTCGACCTCGAAGATGACGGCGATCATGGCTTCACCAAAGGACCATGCGGCGCGGAGGCCAGCTTGAGGAAGATGCGATCCTCCTTCAGGATGAATTTTTCCCGCCGGGCGAACTCGTAATTCGCCTTGCCGGCGGGATCGGCGGCGAGCCGGGCGCGGTAGACTTCGTAGGCCGCAAGACTGTCGATGTTGTAGGCGGCATAAGCCGTGGTGGCCGAGCCTTCGTGCGGCGCGAAATAGCCGATCAGATCGGCGCCGCAGCGCGGGATCGCCTGCCCCCAATTGCGGGCATATTCCTCGAACGCCGCCTTGCCGAACGGATCGATCTCGTAGCGGATGAAGCAGGTAATGGTCATTTTCGCCTCCTTGGCGGGTGGATGTTTCTTGCGACCACAGTTCGAGCCGGGTCGAAACGTTCCGAAGATCGATATGCTAGGCAATCCCTCGCTGATCATGCCTGCCAGAAGGATTTCGCGTATTCGCGACGGACGTCTTCGGGTGTCAGGCCAAGGTCACGCAGCAGATGATCGTCGATTTCGGCGAGATCGAGGCGCTGCGAATGACGGTCGTACCACCGCTTCAGGAGCCACAGCCGCAAGCGGCGCAAGACAATTAACGGGAACGGCCGGCGAGCAGGCGCGGCGCTGAGAATGGTCCTTGCAGGCATCGTCGTCTCCTTGATTTGCATCGAGATTAATGCTTGTCTGACGAGGATGCTTCGATGAGGAACGAACTATGCGCGAAGGCCCTGACATAGCCCGCATTGCCAGCCTGGTCGGCGATCCGGCGCGGGCAAACATGCTGTCCGCACTGATGGGCGGCACAGCACTGACGGCGAGCGAACTGGCACTCGAAGCCGGCGTGTCGCTTCCGACAGCGAGCTCCCATCTATCGAAGCTGATGGAAGGCGGGCTGCTGACGCTGGCGAGCCAGGGACGGCACCGCTATTACGGCCTCGCCGGCCCGCAGGTGGCAGGAATGATCGAAGCCATCACCGGCGTCGCTGCTGCTGTCGGGCCGCAGAGGGTGCGACCCGGCCCTCGCGACGCGGCCATGCGCGTGGCGCGGGTCTGCTACGACCACCTCGCCGGCGAGCAGGCGGTGGCGATGCTGGACCGTCTTGTCGCTCGACAAGTGCTCCTGCGCGACGACAAGGAGATCCAGCTTGGGCCGTCGGCCGCCTCGCATTTCGCCGCGATCGGCATCGACATCCATACCAAAGCGCGGCGACCGGTGTGCCGGGCGTGCCTCGACTGGAGCGTGCGGCGTTCGCACCTTGCCGGCACGCTGGGCGCCGCCATTCTCGACAAGATCCTCGCCGAGAAATGGGCGCGGCGCGAGAAGGACAGCCGTGCCGTGATCTTTTCACCGGCAGGCAAGCAGGCCTTCGAGAACACGTTTCTCGCCTGACAGATCGCTTCGACGCGCTAGTACGCATTCGTCGTTTCACGGAAACGCCGAACCGCTCTGTCTTTTTGTTTTGACGCAATTCCGGGCGGAAAACCTTTTCATACTTTTCCTGGAATTGCTTTAAAGCGCGTCGCGTTCGACCGGCCTCATGCGATGCGCTTTAGGTCCTTGTTTTGATGCATGTCGTTATCGCAAAACCGCTGCACACTTTTGCGCGACATGCACTAGTCGCGCTTGAGCAGCTTGGCCTGCTTGAAAAAATCCGCCCAGGGGTCGGCTTGCCCGAGCCGCTTCAGCGTCGTCTTGTCGCCGATCGGAAAGGCGTTGGGCGGCAATCCGGCCTCGATCTCCGCCCAGGTCACCGGCATCGATACCGTGGCGCCCTTTTTGGCGCGCGACGAATAGGGGGCGACGGTGGTGGCGCCGCGGCCGTTGCGCAGATAATCGACGAAAATCCTGCCCGTGCGTGCCTTCTTCGACAGCGTCGCCGTGTAGCGGTCGGGTGCGGCCTGTTCGAGCGCTCGGGCGAACTCATGGGCGAAGCCCTTGACCTCGTCCCAATCCGCCGACGGCTTCAGCGGCACGACGACGTGGTAGCCCTTGCCGCCCGAGGTCTTGACGAAATTCGGCAGGGACAGTTCGTCGAGCCGGCCGCGGATGTCGAGTGCCGCCGCGCGCACCGCCTTCACGTCGACGCCCTCGTCGGGATCGAGATCGAAGATGATCTGGTCGGGCTTTTCCAGCTCGTCGGTGGTCGAGCCCCAAATATGGATCTCGACGACGCCCAGTTGCACCAGTGCCACGAGACCGTCGAAATCGCGGATGAACAATATCTCCTCGCCGTCGGTCGGATCCTTCATCACGGCGATCTTGTCGTGCATGCCGGCCGAGGCATGCTTCTGGAAGAAGCGTTGGCCGCCGACGCCGTCCGGCGCCCGCACGAGGCTGAGCGGCCGATTGATGACGAACTGCTTCATGCGCGGCCAGACCAGCGCGTAGTGATCGACCAGATCCTGCTTCGATACGTTCTCCTCGGGCCACAGAAGCTTGTCAGGGCGGGACAGCGTAACCGAGGTTTTCGCCGCGCCTGCGGTTTTGGTGGGCTTTGGCTTCGGCTCTGCCGTGGCTGAGCGTGCTTTCGGTTTCTCCTGCACGACTTCCTCCGCCGGCTTGTCCTCGCGCAATCCCTGGAAGGACGCGTGGCGTATTATACGGTCCGACGTCCAACTGCGAAACTCCACTTCGCCGACAAGTTCGGGCTTGACCCAGACCAGCCCCTTGCCCCTTGGCACCGCGCTGTCGAAGGGCGAGGTTGTCGTCTTCAGCGCATCAAGCCTTTTCTTCAACTCGTTGGTGCTTTTGGCCGTGAAGCCGGTGCCGACGCGGCCGGCATAGCGCAGCTTGCCGCCCTCGTGATAGCCGACCAGCAGCGAGCGCAGGCCACGCCCGGTCTTGTCCGACGGCATGTAGCCGCCGATGACGAATTCCTGGCGCGCCGTGCATTTCGACTTCACCCACGAGGGAACACGCCCGCTGCGGTAGGGCGCATCGGCACGCTTGGAGACGACGCCTTCGAGGCCCAGGCGGCAAGCATGCTCCAGCATGATCTTGCCGGGCTCGGCAAAGTGGTCGCTGAAGCGCACGGCCTGCTCTTCGGTCTGTCCGGCGAGCAGGCTGCGCAGCCTTTCCTTGCGCTCGACCAGCGGCTCGGAACGGATGTCTTGACCATTGAGCTGCAACAGGTCGAAGACATAGTAGATGAAACGGTCCGTACGGCCCGCCGACAGATCTTGCTGAAGCAGCGAAAAGGACGACACGCCATTATCCGCCAGCACGACGATTTCGCCGTCGATGACGGCATCGGTACATTTCAGGCCGCCAAGTGCCGCGATAATTGAGCCACCAAATTTGTGGGTCCAGTCGAGGCCGGTGCGTGTCAAAAGCCGCACCTCGGTACCGGCAAGCTGCGCCTGCATGCGATAGCCGTCGAACTTCACCTCATGCAGCCAGTCCTTACCGGGCGGGGCGTCCCGCTCCAGCGTGGCGAGCGCCGGCTCGACGAATTCGAGCCGCCTTGCCGCGACAGCCTTCGCTTTGCCGGCGGCCGGCCTGTCGGACTGCCAGACGCTTGGCTTCTTGCCGTCGGCGGTCTTGCCTTCGCCGACCTCCTCGATGGTCAGGCCGGATTTCACCGATTGCGGCGCCTCCTGCAAAATGTCCTCACCGGGACGCGCGGCGGCATCGTCGGACTTGATCAGCAGCCAGTTGTCGCGTTTTTCGCCGGGCCGCGGCTTCAGCCGCACCAGATGCCAGGCGCCATGCAATTTGTGGCCATGCAGTTCGAAATTGATATGGCCTTTCTTCATCCCTTTGGCAGGGTCGCCTTCGGGGACCCACGTGCCTTCGTCCCACACAATGACCGAGCCGCCGCCATATTGGCCCTTGGGGATGGTGCCTTCGAACGGCGCATAGTCGATCGGGTGGTCCTCGACATGCACGGCGAGCCGCTTCTCATGCGGGTCGAGGCTCGGGCCTCGCGTCACCGCCCAGCTCCACAGCACGCCGCCATGCTCAAGGCGAAGGTCGTAGTGAAGCCTGGTGGCGGCATGCTTGTGGATGACGAAAATGCCACCCGGCACGGCTTTCTTGCCGCGCGCGAGCTTACCGGCCGGTTCGGCGGTCTTCTTGAAATCGCGCTTGGCGTGATATTGCTCGAGGCCGGCCATGGTCTGATCCTAAGCCGATTTGCGCCGGGCGGCTTTGGGCTTGGCGGCTTTTGCCGGGCGTCTGGCCTTTGCCGGCGGGCTGGCCTCCGACGAAAGGCTCTTCTTCAGTGCATCGAAGAGATTGACGACGTTGGAGGGCCGCGGTTCTGCCTTGGTCTTCGGTGCCTTCTTGCCGGCCTTCTTGGCGCGGACCAGCTCGATCAGCGCGTTTTCGTATTTGTCCTCGAATTCGGAAGGATCGAACTTCGCCTGTTTCTCATCGACAATGTGTTCGGCCAGCCTGATCATCTCGGCGTCGGTCTTCACCGGCTTGATGTCGCCGAACACCATCTCCGGCCTGCGAACCGTATCGCCATAGCGCAGCGTCGTCAGCAGCAGGCCCTTCTCCAGCGGCTCGATGACCACCGGACGCTCGCGGCGGTAGAGCACGATGCGGGCAAGGCCCGCCGTCTTCTTGGCGGCCATGGCGTCGCGGATGACGGCAAAAGCCTCTTCCGAGACATCGTCCGCAGGCGTCATATAATAGGGCGTGTCGAGATAGATCTGCTGGATCGAAGATTTTTCGATGAACCCGTCGAGGCTCATCGTATGCGAGGATTCGATCTGGACGGCTTCGATCTCCTCCTCCTCGATTTGGACGAAATCGCCGTCGCCGATCTCGTAGCCCTTGATCTCGTCGCCTTCATCGAGCGGCTTGCCGCTTGCCGAATCGACATAGACGCGCCTGACAGTGTTGCCAGTCTTGCGGTTGAGCACGCGGAACGAAACTTTTTCGGCCTGGGTGACGACATTGGTCACTTCGACCGCGCAGGTGACCAGCGAAAGCTTGAGGTACCCTCTCCAGGCGGGGCGCGGCGCCATGACAAACTCCCTGCGCGACAACGTTCAACCGAGAACGGGCAAAGTCCGTTCCGGTTCCGGCGGCGCAAAAGGCAAGTCCGGGCTTTCGGCCCAGCCTTGCCTGAACTCCATTCTCGATCGCGGCCCTACTCGGCGGCTTGCAGGTTGATCTTGCTTTCCGCCATCTCGGTAAGCTTGCGGTCGGTTGCCTGTTCCTCCTTGAGGTTGTTGGCCAACACATTGGCGCAGTCGCTGCGGCCCAGTTGCTTGGCCCAGGCAATCAAGGTGCCGTAACGGGTCATCTCATAATGCTCGACCGCCTGGGCGGACGCGATCAGTGCAGCGTCGAGGACCTCCTTGTCGGCGATGTCGCCGCTGACCTCATCGGCCTCTTCGAGAATGCCATCGATGGCCGGGCAGTCGACTTCCTTGGCCTTCACGCCGTGCAGCTCGAACACCTGCTCGACACGCTGAATATGACCCTTGGTCTGGGCGAGATGCTTCTCAAAGCCGGCTTTCAACTGCGGATCACTCGCCTTGTCGATCATCTTCGGCAGCGATTTCTCGATCTGTTTCTCGGCGTAATAAATGTCGCGCAGCGTGTGCACGAAGAGATCGTCGAGTGTTTTGATGTCCTTCGAAAAGAAGCCCATGGCCTTTGCCTTTCCATTGCTCTTGCTGTTTCGGATTTTTGGCTGCGGCTCCAGCCGGAAGCTGCAGCCCGCGCAGCCGGTTCGTCCCGGCACTGGGAAATCAACGTGCGGCTGACGGGCGGGTTCCTGGTTTTTCGACCACGTGCACGGAAATTTCGCCGTGGCAGCAAAAGTGAAACAAACGCGCGCCTCGGCGACATTCAGGCGAAACATATGTGATGCAAAAGTCACACTGGGCGAAATGCCGACGGACAGCACGGAAACACCGCGAATCAGCCGCATTGCAGCCATGAACAAAGGCATTTTCGACCAGAGATTAACATCGCGTTCACCGACTATTCACGCCTGGACGCTATGATCCCCGCAATTCGGAAGGGACATCCGAAACGGGACAGGGACCGAGTAAAATGAGCTTCTGGAATCAAATCGCCGGCTATGCCGCCGCCATTCGCGAATTCGTCGCGCCGACCTATCGGCCCGAGCGCTATTACATGCGCGGCCCAGGCCCCGCCTGCGCACGCCGTGGCAACACGCTTGGGATCAGCGTGCACTGATGATGACCATGGAAAGCCGTCACGACAGCCGTATCTGCCGGCCCGACGCCGACAACCGGTCAACGACCTATCGCGCCGAGCGCCCTGCGCTGACCGACAGACGGCGGGCGACAACGCCAAGCCTCTAACATTCCGGGCTTTGATCCAGCCGCCGGCAGGCTTAGTGTCGCCTGACACCAGCTGCCGGGCGCCACGTGATCGTCAAGCCGAACCATTCTCCTGAGCCGCCAGAATTCGAATCAAGTCGCTCGTTGATCGTGTTCGACGGCGTCTGCGTGTTGTGCTCGGGTTTTGTGCGGACGGTGGTAAAGCTCGACCGCAAGGGCCACTTCCATTTCGTAACGGCGCAATCGCCGCTCGGCGAGATGCTGTTCAAGAAATACGGGCTGCAGACGGATCGCTACGAGACCAATCTCGTCATCATCGATGGCGCGGCTTTCACACGCCTGGACAGTTTCGTTGCCGTCATGGCCGAACTCGCCTGGCCATGGCGAGCGGCGCGGATCCTGCTGTTGTTGCCGCGCCCGCTTCGCGACTGGCTCTACGATCGCATCGCAAAGAACCGCTACGCCCTGTTCGGCAAGAAGGACAATTGTGAAATCCCTTCCGCCGAGGTGAGGGCAAGATTGATCGGCTAGGCTCATCGCCGTGGCCGGGAGCGGCGCGGGGCATTTTGGGGGAACTGCGGATGAAGGTTCTTGTCGTCGGCGGTTATGGCACCTTTGGCGGTCGCACCGTCGAGCTTTTGGAGGGCGAGCCCCATCTGATCCTGTTCGTCGCCGGGCGCTCGCTCGCCAAGGCTGACGCGTATTGCAAGAAGCGCGCCCCGACGGCAGCGCAACTGCTGCCGGCACTGTTCGACCGTGACGGCGATCTCGCCGTCGGCTCGGATTTCGTCGCCGGTGTCTCTGCGTTCGACGAGGCGGCGCGAAACGCCGGCGTCTTCGTGCTATCCGGAGTCTCGAGCTTTCCGGTGCTGACGGCGGCGGTTGTGCGCCGCCTGTCTTCGGACCTGACGCGGGTCGACGGAATTCGCGGCGGCATCGCGCCGTCGCCCTTCGCCGGTGTCGGCGGAAACGTCATTCGCGCTATCGCCGGTTACACCGGTCAGCCGGTGCGCCTTGTTCGTAATGGCCGTCCCGAACAAGGCTGTCCGTTTACCGAGCAGCTGCGCTATACTATCGCGCCGCCGGGCCAGCTGCCGCTTCGAAACACGCTGTTCTCGCTGGTCGACGTTCCGGACCTGCGTGCTCTGGCCGAGCTTTGGCCGGAGGCGAGGACCATCTGGATGGGAGCCGGGCCGGTACCCGAGGTGCTGCACCGCGCCCTGATCGGCCTCGCCTGGCTGGTGCGCGCCGGGTTGATCGGTTCGCTTTCGCCGCTGGCGCCGCTGATGCATCAGGCGACGAACCGGCTGCGCTGGGGCGAGCATCGCGGCGGCATTTTCGTCGAGGTGGAGGGATCGGACCGCGCGGGCGCCACCGGCAAGCGCTCGTGGCATCTCTTGGCCGAGGGCAACGATGGGCCGCTGATCCCGTCGATGGCGGTTGAAGCGCTGGTCCGCAAAGTGCTGGCCGGACATCAGCCCGCGCCGGGCGCACGGGCGGCGGTGCGCGATTTAGAGCTCCGGGACTATGAGGCCCTGTTCGCCGGGCGGACGCGATCTACACCGGCTTCAGGAACGGGGCCGCGGACGAGGACAAGCCGCTCTATACCGAGCTGCTCGCTGCCGCCTGGCAAGGCCTTCCCGAGGCAATTCGGTCAATGCATGACCGTACGATCACGGCCGCAGGCCGCGCTAGCGTAGAACGCGGGCACAATGTTCTTGGCCGGCTAATGGCCTGGATGGTCGGCTTCCCCGGAGCAAGCGAGGACATCCCGGTTCATGTCCGCTTCGACACCGACAAGGACGGCGAGACCTGGACGCGGACATTCGGCAAGCACAGTTTTTCGAGCCTACAGTTCGCAGGCCGGGGTCGATCGCAGCGCCTGCTGTGCGAACGCTTCGGCCCGCTGACCTTCGCGATGGCACTGGTTGCCGAGGACGGCCGGCTGGCACTGGTCTTGCGCCGCTGGAGCTTTTTTGGCTTGCCGCTGCCGATCTGGCTCGGTCCACGCTCGACTTCCCACGAAACGGTGGAGGATGGCCGCTTCCGCTTCCATGTCGATATCTCGCATCCGCTTGCCGGCATGATCGCCCGCTACCGTGGCTGGCTAGAGCCTTCCGACCCGCACGGCTCCAGCGAGATCGTGTCGCCTGCCACCTTGCCAAATTCGCGGCAGTCCTGAGCCGTGCACAGCGTCCAGCCTTGACCCGTGGCGCCCGAGGCGGCGAGCACCAGGCGCCGCTGTGGCCCGACCCGGGGCGCATAGACCCACCAGCCGTCGCGCAGCGCCGAGCCTTGCGGCGGCTCCATGCCGGCGCCCGAGCCCTTGATTCGTGCCTCGACGAGTTGCAGGCCGGACGGCAGCACCTTCCAGTCTTCCTGCCACTGGGTCTTCTCCACAGAATGCGTCCAGGAGAGCGTGAAGGCGGCGACCGCGAGCGTCATCGTCTTGCCGGCCGCGACGATGCAGAGGCTCATGCCGAATTGGCCAGTGACGCCTGCCGCGCGCGCCAGCAGTGCCACCCGATCCAGGCAAGAGACAGCGCCCAGCCCGCCTCGTCGGTGAGCGGCAGCGCCGCAACCAGCAGCACGCCAGCGGCGAAGGCGACGAGGCGTTCCCACCAGGCCATGCGCCGGGCGAGAAAGCCGACGGCGGCGGCGCCCCACAGGACGATGCCCATGCAGGCTTTGATGACGATGTAGGCGACCTCGACGGGATAGCCGAACTGGGCGGCGATCGGGCCGGGGTCCTGCAGCATCAGCGCCGGGGTATAGACCGCCATGAACGGCACCACGAAGCCAGCAATGGCAAGCTTGGTGGCCTGGATGCCGATCTTGAGGCCGCTTTCCTTGGCCATGGGTGCGGCGGCGAAGGCGGCCAGCGCCACGGGCGGGGTGAGATCAGCCATGATGCCGAAATAGAAGACGAACATATGGCTGACCACCAGCGGCACGCCGAGCGACAGAAGCGCCGGCCCGGCTAGCGACGAGGTGATGATGTAATTGGGAATGGTCGGGATGCCCATGCCGAGCACCAGGCAGGTGAGCATGGTCAAAAGCAGCGACAGGAACAGATTGTTCTCGCCGATCGAGATGATCCAGCCGATGAAGGTCGAGGCGATGCCGGTGAGCGTCAGCGTGCCGATGACGATGCCGACGATGGCGCAGGCAATGCCGACCGGCAGCGCGTTCTTTGCTCCCTCGGCAAGGGAATCGACGCATATGCGCAGCGTCTCGCGCCCGCCCTTGAACGTGAGGCAGGCGACGACCAGCACGGCGATGACCAGGCTGAGGATGTCGGCGCCGAATTTCATGAAGGAAGCCGCGGCAAGCCCGAGCGCCAGCCAGAAGACGATGCGGAAGGCGAGCGGCCCGATCGATGCTGCCAGCGGCGTGCCGAGGATGAGCACGATGGTCAACGCGAGGCCCATGGTGCCGGCGAACACCGGTGTGTAGCCGGCAAACAGCAGATAGATCAGTGCTGCGAGCGGCAGTACCAGCGGCCAGTGCTGTCTCACCGCATCCCACGGATTGGGCAGGTCGGCCTTGGCCATGCCGTGCAGGCCGGCCTTGCCTGCCTCCAGGTGCACCTGCCAGAAACAGGCGCCGAAATAGAGCAGCGCCGGGATGATCGCCGCCTTGACCACCGCGGCATAGGGGATGTTCAGGGTCTCGGCCATGATGAAGGCAACCGCTCCCATCACCGGCGGCATGATCTGGCCGCCCATCGACGAGGTCGCCTCGACGGCGCCGGCGAAAGCCGAGCGGAAACCGAAGCGCTTCATCAGCGGGATGGTGAACTGGCCGCTGGCCACCACATTGGCGACGCCAGAGCCGGAAATGGTGCCCATCAGCGCCGAGGACAGCACGCAGACCTGTGCCGGGCCTCCGCGCCACGAGCCGACCAGGCCAAGCGCAAAATCGTTGAACAGCGCGATCATGCCGGCGCGCTCAAGAAAGGCGGCGAAGACGACGAAGATGAAGATGTAGGCGGCCGAAACATAGATCGGCGTGCCGTAGATGCCTTCGGTGCCATAGGCGAAGGTGTCGACGAGTTGGGCGAAATCATAGCCGCGATGGATGAAGGGCGGCGGCAGATGATTGCCGGCAAATGCGTAGGCGAGAAAGATGAAGGCAATGACGGCGAGCGGCAGTCCCATCAACCGCCGCGCCGCCTCGAAGACCAGCACGACCAGCACCGCGCCGACGATCAGGTCAGGCGTGGTGAGAAAGCCGGAGCGGCGGATGAGGTCGGCATAGAACACCCAATTGTACAGACCGGTGGCGAAGCCGAGCACCCCGAGCGTCCAGAACACTGCTTTCGCCGGGACGCTTTTGGCGCGCAGATTGGCGATTAGGGCAAAGCCGAGCAGCAGCAGGAAGCCGACATGCATGGCGCGTACGACCTGGCTCGGCAGGCTGCCATAGGCGGCGATGTAGATCTGGAAGATGGAGAAGGCGATGGCGATGAGAAAAGCCGCCTTGCCGGCGATGCCTTCGCCGAAGCCCGGCGGCAATCCTTCGACAGGAGCTTCCGCTGTGGGGGAAAGAACGGTCGGGGTTGCGGTCATTGGCGGGGTTCCTGGCGGGGCGCTCCCCTCCCCGAGGGAGGGTGCCGAGCGAGGCGAGGCTCCTTACTTCACCAATCCCTTTTCCTTGTAATACCTCTCGGCGCCTGGATGCAGCGGCACCGGCATGCCGTCGAGCGCCTTGGCGGGGTCGATCGCCTTGGCGGCGGCATGGGCAGCGGTGAGCTGGTCGAGATGCTCGAACAGCAGCTTGGTCATCTGGTAGGCGGTCTCGTCGGAGACATCGGCGCTGGTGATCAGGAAATTACCGACGGCGGCGGTCGCGACATCATCGGTCTGGCCCTCATAGGTGCCTTTCGGGATGACCACGGAAAGATAGGGCGAGCCGATCTTGGCGACGTCCTCCGCCGGCACGGCAACGATGTTGACCGGGACCGAGGTGGCGAGGTCGCGGATCGAGGCAACGCCCAGGCCAGCCGATTGCAGCGTGGCGTCGAGCTGGCGGTTCTTGATCAGCTCCACCGATTCGGCGAAGGGCAGATATTCGATCCGCCCGAGGTCTTCGTATTTCAGCCCGGCAGCGGCGAAGATCGTGCGGGCGTTGAGCTCGGTGCCCGAGGCCGGCGCGCCGACCGACAGGCTCTTGCCCTTGAGGTCGGCGAGCGTCTTGATGCCGGACTCCTTGCTGGCGACGATCTGGATGTAGTTGGGATAGATGGCGGCAATGCCGCGCAGCTTGTCGAGCTTGCCTGGGAAGCCGGCTTCGGTATTGCCCTCGGCGGCCAGCTTGACGGAATCGCCAAGCGCGAAAGCGATCTCGCCCTTGCCCTGCTGCAAGAGATTGAGGTTTTCGACCGACGCTTTCGTCGCCTGCACCTGGGTGCGCGCGCCTTCTATGCCCTTGCTATAGATTTCCGATAGCGCGACGCCGAGCGGATAGTAGACGCCCGACGTGCCGCCGGTCAGCACGTTGATGAATTCCTGTGCCTTGACCGATACCGCGCCAAGGCCAAGCGACAGCGCCAGCGCGCCGGCTGCAACAAATTTCGTCCTGAAATTGAGCATGCGATTTCCTCCCTGAAAAACTCGCCGCCGTGCCCTCCTCTGCGGCACGAAGCGAAGCGAGTTTAGACAGCGGGCGGGAAATGCCAACCCGCAATAGCAGCGATTAGACGAACGGCTAAGCAATGCCGCAACAGGTTGGCGCTTGCGCGAGGTCGCGTCGCGGCAGAAAGATTTTTCCAGCACCTGTCGAAATCCGGCAGGGCCGCGCGACATAAGTCCGGCTCGCAACGATGCGGCCTTCGAGAAACGGGAGAAGACCATGCGATATATGCTTTTGATCTACGGAAACGAAGCGGGGATGGCAGCGGCGCCGGCAGATGCGGTGACACAGATGTCGAGCGCGTACGTCGCCTACACCGAAGCGTTGAAGAAATCCGGCGCCTGGCTCGCCGGCGACCGGCTGAAGCCGACGCAATCCGCTACCTCGGTGCGGATGGCCAATGGCAAGACCAACGTGCTCGACGGCCCCTATGCCGACACCAAGGAGCAGCTTGCCGGTTTCTATATGATCGAAGCGGAGGACGTCGACGCGGCTATTGCCTGGGCGGCGCGCTGCCCGGGCGCCAGCACCGGCACGGTAGAGGTGCGGCCGATCTGGGAACTCACCATGTGATGCCTGAACTGCCCGACACCGCACGGGCGGCGGCGGAAGCGGCCGCCCGGCAAAGCTACGGCAAGCTGGTCGCCTATCTCGCCGCACGCACGCGCGACGTGGCCGCTGCCGAGGACGCCTTGGCCGATGCCTTTGCAGCGGCGCTCGAGCGTTGGCCACAGGCGGGCGTGCCCAACAAGCCGGAAGCCTGGCTGCTGGCGGTGGCGCGCCGGCGCCGCGTCGACGCGCTCAGACGGCGGCTGACAAGCGAGGCGGGCCGCGACCACCTCAGGCTGATCGCGGAGGAGATGGAGGCACGCATGGCCGACGAAGACCTGCCGGACGAGCGGCTCAGGCTGATGTTTGCTTGCGCTCATCCGGCGATCGAGGCCGGTACCCGCGCGCCGATGATCCTGCAGACGGTTCTGGGCTTCGACGCAGCGACCATCGCCTCGGCCTTTCTTGTCTCGCCGGCCACGATGAGCCAGCGCCTGGTGCGCGCCAAGGCCCGCATCCGCGAGACCGGCATTCCGTTCCGCGTGCCGGAGCGGGCCGAACTCGGCGAGCGGCTGGGCACCGTTCTGGAAGCGATCTACGCGGCGTTTGCCGAAGGCTGGTCCGACCCCGCCGGCACCGAAGCGCAGCGGCGCAATCTCGCGACCGAAGGCATCTGGCTCGGCCGGCTGGTCGCCTCGCTGATGCCGGATGAGCCGGAAGCACTCGGCCTGCTGGCGCTGATGCTGTTCGCCGAAGCGCGGCGCGCAGCGCGGCGCAATGCGGCAGGCGACTATGTGCCGCTAGCGGAGCAGGATCTTGCACTGTGGGACGATACAATGATCGACGAAGCGGAGATGCTGCTCGGGCGCGCCGCTGCCAAGGGCGTGGTCGGCCGCTACCAGCTCGAGGCCGCCGTGCAGTCAGCCCATGCGACAAGGCGGCTGACCGGCGGCACCGACTGGGTCGCGATCAAGGAGCTCTACGACGCGCTGTCGGTGATTGCCGGCTCGCCGGTGGTGTCGATCAACCGTGCGGTGGCGATTGCCGAGGCCGAAGGTGCTTCGGCAGGATTGGGCGCCCTTGATCAACTCAGCGGCGACAAGCGGCTGTATGACTATCAACCTTACTGGGCCGCCCGAGCGGGCCTGCTGGCAAGACTCGGCAGAGTTCCGCAAGCGAGCGAGGCCTATGACCGGGCTATCGGCCTCGAACGCGATCCGGCCGTGCGCCGGTTCCTGCAGGAACGACGGGCAGGTCTCGACCGCGCGGAAAGACACTGAGACAAGGCGGAGTGCTTAGGCCGGCCACATGTCGTGGGAAGCATTCAGCCTCTTTATCACCCGATGTTCCCGCAAATTGGCCCACAGGCGTTCGATGTTCGGCCAAGCGGTTGGAATCTTCGCGACCTCGGGATGCCAAGCCACCAACATGACGAGATAGATGTCGGCCAGCGAGAGCCGGTCGCCGACCAGCCAGTCGCGGCCTTCGAGGGCGGCATCGAGAATGGCGAAGCCGCGATCCATTTCCGAGACCGCCGCCTGTTTGACGGCTTCCACGCCGCCGGGATCTGTCGTGTAGCGATGAGCGTAGAAGAACCGCAGGTCAGCCGAATAGATGACGGAGGACATGAAAAACATCCAGCGCAGGAAGTCGGCACGGTCAGGTGTGTTCGCTGCCGGCGCTAGAGCTGCTTCCGGATAGCGTTCGGCGAGCAGGATGCAGATTGCCGCCGACTCGGTCATCGAATGCCCGTCCGGCAAGACCAGGACCGGGACCTGGTTCAAGGGATTGATGTCGAGGAAGGCTTGGTTGGGTCGGCCTTTTGGAACATCGATCTGGTCGAAAGGCACTCCCGCTAAAGCAAGCGCCGCCTCGACGACAAAGCCGCCGGTATTGGCACGCGTATAGAGCTTGTACATGAAGTCCTCCACCTGCCGGTGCAGCGACGATTTGATATGGAAGTGACTCGCCGCTCAAGCGAACGACGCCCGCCACAGGTGGTTTTTCAGCAGTCCACGCCGAAGGCGTCGAAACAGAACTTTTTATGCCGGAGGGGCAGCGCGAAGGATCGCTACGAACCGGCCAAAAACTCCTGTCCAGACTCTAAGCACCCAATCCCTCGAATAGGATCGTGGAGAGATAGCGCTCGGCGAAGGAGGGGATGACGACGACGAGGTTCTTGCCCTTGTTCTCCGGCCGCGAGCCGACGACGATCGCCGCCTGCAGGGCGGCACCCGACGAGATGCCGACCGGTACACCTTCGAGACGGGCGACGAGCCGTGCATTGGCGACCGAATCCTCGTTCGAGACCTTGACGATCTCGTCGTAGATCGTCGTGTCGAGGATTTTTGGTGCGAAGCCGGCGCCAATGCCCTGGATCTTGTGCGGGCCGGGTTGGCCGCCGGACAGTACCGGCGAGGCCTCCGGCTCGACGGCGACGACATGCACCGAGGGCTTGCGCTTCTTCAGCACCTGGCCGACGCCGGTGATGGTGCCGCCGGTTCCAATGCCGGCAACGAAGATATCGACTTCGCCATGAGTGTCGTTCCAGATTTCCTCGGCTGTGGTGCGGCGATGGATTTCCGGATTGGCCGGGTTCTCGAATTGTTGCGGAATGACGGCATCGGGCAGCGTCGCGGCCAGCTCGTCGGCCTTGGCGATGGCGCCCTTCATGCCTTTCGGCCCTTCGGTCAGCACCAGCTCGGCGCCGAGCAGCGCCAGCATTTTGCGGCGCTCGACCGACATGGTTTCCGGCATCGTCAGGATCAGCTTGTAGCCTTTGGCGGCGGCGGCAAAGGCGAGCGCGATGCCGGTATTGCCCGAGGTCGGCTCGATAAGCGTGGTCTTGCCGGGCGTAATCCTCCCAGAAGCCTCCAGTGCCTCGATCATCGACACGCCGATGCGGTCCTTGACCGAAGCGATCGGGTTGAAGAATTCGAGCTTGGCCAGCAGATTGGCGACGACACCCTTCTCCCTGGCGAATTTGTCGAGCCGCACCAACGGCGTGTCGCCGATCGTCTCGGTGATCGAATTATAGATGCGGCCGCGGCCGGGCACGTGTGTGGGGGTGGCGGGTTTGTTCATTGATTTTCCTCCCAGAGGTCAAGCGGCAAGAGTCGGGCGGCATAAGATAGAGCCATCCGCCGCGCAAGATAGGCTGTCGATCGAAAATATCCGAGTGAAGTTCGTGCCGAATACCCCGCCTTGGAAAGGTGTGACAATTCCTGGCCGGCTTGGCGAAAGAGGTCTATTGGCGGGCGGCGATAGCTGCCGCTGCCCCGATCATGAAACCGGCGGCGGTGCGATTGAGTGCCCTCAGCGCCCGCGGCGACTTCAGGAACCAGCGCGCCTTGGCCGCGAGCGCCAGATAAGGCACCAGCACCACGAGCAGGACGACGATGGTGAGCGCGACAAGGATGCCGTAATCGACCAGCGTGATCGTCTTCAGATCGACGATGGTCGGGGTGATGGCGAGGTAGAAGATCATCGTCTTCGGATTGCCGAGCGTGACGGCGAGACCAGCTACAAAGCTGGATGCCAACCCGCCCTTGCCTTTCTTCGCCTCCACCGTTTCGGGCGTGATGCCGCTCGTCCAGAAACGCCAGCCAAGAAAAGCGAGGTAGGCGACGCCCAGCCATTTGATGACCAGAAAGACCATGCCAAAGGTCTGTGCGACGAAAGCCAGGCCGAGCACCACGGCCGTGAGATAGGTCAGGTCGCCGAGCATCAGCCCGAAGGACATGGCCAGCGACGCGCGGAAGCCCGAACCCAGCGCTCGCGCAACGAGCGCGGTGACGCCGGGGCCGGGGATGGCTGCGGCGATGCCGAGGGCAGCACTATAGGCGAGGAACCCGGTGAGCGTCATGATTCGCGCTTGTCGCACAATGTGGAAGTTGGGTGAATTCCCTCGGCCCGGATTCGATTGCGCCAGCGCAGCAGGCGACACCGCCGTTCAAGAGCGGCCGTCTTCGTAGGTAACGCGCCAGATGGTGCCGTTGCCGTCCTCGGTGACGATCAGCGAGCCGTCCTTGGCGATGGCGATACCGACCGGGCGGCCCCAGACGGCGTCGTTCGAGATAACGAGGCCGGTCATGAAGTCCTCATATTCGCCGGTCGGCTTGCCATCCCTGAATTTGAGCCTCACCACCTTGTAGCCGGTCCTGGCGCCACGGTTCCACGAACCATGCATGGTGACGAAGGCGTCACCCTGATAATCCGCCGGAAAGTTGTTGCCGTCGTAGAAGGCTATGTTCATCGGCGCCGAATGCGCCTGCATCAGCACGTCGGGGACAGTGGCCTTGCCGGCGAGGTCGGGCCGCTCGCCCTGATGGCGCGGATCCTCGTGATTGCCGATGTAGTACCAAGGCCAACCATAGAATCCGCCGTCCTTGACTGCAGTTGCAAATTCGAACGGCACATTGTCGCCGAGTTCGTCGCGCTCATTGACGACGCACCACAATGCGCCGGTGGCGGGCTGCACGGTCATGCCCGTACAGTTGCGCAGGCCGGTGGCGACAGTTCGGGGATTTTTCCCATCCGGGTCGAAGGCGAGCACATCGGCACGGCCGTCCTCGGAGCCCCAGGCCGCACCGAGCGGCTTTGAGTTCACCCAGGCGTCCAAGCCATCATCCGGCTCCTCCATGTCCTCGCCGACGTTCGACGCGGAGCCAACCGACAGATAAAGCGTCTTGCCGTCCGGCGAGAAGGCGATGTCGCGGGTCGTGTGACCACCCGACGGGATTTCCGCGACAATGGTTTCTGGTTTGCCGGATGCCTTCAGGTCGCCGTCGCGATAAGGAAAGCGGACGATGCTGTCGCTGTTTGCGACATAGACCCATTGCGGCTTGTCTCCTGGCGGATAGAAGGCGATGCCGTAGGGATAACTGAGCCCCTTGGCGAAGATCGCTTTCTCGATGGGCTTGGCGCTGTCCTCGGCGAGACGGTAGACACGTATCTGGTCGGCATGGCTGTTGGCAACGAACAGGTCGCCATTCGGAGCGACGCGCACGACGCGCGGATTGACGATGCCGGATGCGATCAGTTCGGCCGAAAAGCCCGGCGGCAAATCTGGCTTGGCGCTTTCGGGCCGTTCCGCCACGCCGGCGCCGTTCGAAGCGGATTGGGCGGGATCGGCTGGCGGCATGTCTTGCGCCCCGATCAGGCGGCGGGTGCCAGGCCTGTCGGCGTGCCAATCGCCAAAAGCGGCTTCGCCTTTGAGCACCTTCTGATCCGCCTGCTGGGCGGCTGCCGGTGTCGCAACAAGGAGAGCAGCGGCAATGGCCGCAAAGCCGCCAGATCGGATCATCAACGTCCTCCGGGATTCGCCTCGAAAAGGGCAAACGGGATGAGGCATTGGTCGTTCCAAGCGGCCGTCCAGCACACGAGGATTTGAAGCCGAACCCCGATTCACTTGCCGGCGGCGTAGAAATCGTCGTCGAGGCGCTTTTCCAGCGCGACCAGATCGGCCGGCAGCGGCAAGCCCATGGCCCGCATCTCTTGCAGCTTCTCGCGCAACTGCTCTTGCACCTCGTGCTGATCCTCTGGCTGGTTGATCATTTCTTCGAGCAGCAGGCTGATCTGGGCCTTGAACGATTCCAGCGCCATTCTTTTTCTCCTTGCGGCAGGCCGCGGCGGCTCCTAGCGCAGCATGCGCGAAATCAGCTGCGCGGTATAGTCGACCATCGGTACTATGCGCGCATAATTCAGCCGCGTCGGCCCGATGACGCCGAGCGCACCGACGACGCGGGCGTCCTTGTCGCGATAGGGTGCCACCACCAGTGATGAGCCCGACAGAGAAAACAGCTTGTTTTCCGAACCGATGAAGATGCGCACGCCCGGGCCGTCCTCGGCGAGGTCGAGGAGCTGGATCAGTCCGTCCTGGGTTTCGAGATCCTCGAAGAGATGCCGCAGCAATTCGATGTCGGCCTGGGCAGTGACGTTTTCCAGGAGATTGGCGCGGCCGCGCACGATAAGCCGCCCAGGCACCCCGCTTTCGGCGCCTGCCCAGACCGCCAGGCCCTTCTCGACCAGATCCTGTGAAAGCGTATCGAGGGCTGCCCTGGTCTCTTCCTTGATGCGGGCGATCTCGACCCGCGCTTCGGCCAGGGTGCGGCCGCGAATATGGGCGTTGAGGAAATTGGAGGCTTCGTGCAATTGCGAGACGGTGATGCCGGCGGGCAGATCGACGACGCGATTTTCGACGTCGCCGTTCTGCGAGACCAGCACGGCCAACGCCTTGGTCGGCTCGAGCTGGATGAATTCGATGTGCTTCAGCGCCACCTCGTTCTTGGCGGCGAGCACAAGGCCGGCGCCGCGCGACATGCCGGACAGCATCTGGCTGGCCTCGGTCAGCATATGCTCCAGCGTCGCGCCCGAGCCGGAGGCGCGCACCTGCGCCTCGATGGTGCGGCGCTCCTCGTCGGAGAGGTCACCGAGTTCCATGAACGCATCGACGAAGAAGCGCAGGCCAGCCTGGGTCGGCAGACGGCCGGCCGAAATATGCGGCGCATAGATCAGGCCGAGATGCTCGAGGTCGCTCATCACGTTGCGGATGGTGGCCGGCGATAGCGACGACGGCAGGATGCGCGACAGGCTGCGCGAGCCGACCGGCTCGCCATCCCTCAGATAAGAATCGACGATGCGCCGGAAGATGTCGCGCGAACGCATGTCGAGCGATTGAAGCGCGGGCGATTGCAGCGCGTGCGACGGGAGCACGTGCGATTGCGAACCGGGATCGACTGCCTTGGTCATTTCGAGCCAAAAACCTCCGGCCCGAAGATATAGACTTCCGCGGCGTCGGCGCAACCGGTCCATTTTCCTTTGCGCCTCACGCCCCGTGCGGCTACAAGCCGGCCAAGATTCCGAAGAAAGAAAGAAGCCTGAATGCGCCCTTCCAAACGCCAGTTCGACGAAATGCGCCCCATCTCCTTCGAGCGCGGCGTCTCCAAGCATGCGGAAGGCTCGTGCCTGGTGAAGTTCGGCGACACGCATGTGCTGTGCACGGCCAGCCTGGAGGAAAAGGTGCCGGGTTGGATGCGCAACTCCGGTAAGGGCTGGGTGACGGCGGAATACGGCATGCTGCCGCGTTCGACCGGCGAGCGCATGCGCCGCGAGGCTTCGGCCGGCAAACAAGGCGGCCGCACGCTGGAGATCCAGCGGCTGATCGGCCGCTCCCTGCGCGCCGTGGTCGATCTGCAGGCGCTCGGCGAGCAGCAGATCACTGTCGACTGCGACGTGATCCAGGCCGATGGCGGCACGCGCACCGCTTCGATCACCGGCGGCTGGGTGGCGCTTTACGATTGCCTGCGCTGGATGGAAGCCCGCCAAATGGCGAGCCTGGGCAAGGTGCTGAAGGATCACGTTGCGGCGATCTCCTGCGGCATCCATGATGGCCAGCCGGTCATCGACCTTGACTATGTCGAGGATTCCTCGGCCGGCACCGACGCCAATTTCGTCATGACCGGCAAGGGCGGTATCGTCGAGATCCAGGGCACGGCCGAGGGCGAGCCGTTCTCGGAAGAGCAGTTCGCGGCCTTGATGGGGCTGGCCAAGAAGGGCATTCAGCGCCTGGTCAGCCTGCAGCAGATGGCGGTGGACTGATCTTCAGTTTATGACGATGAGGATTGATAATCCTGTGACCCCTTCCGCAATCCTGGAATCAGCACTCTACGTGACGGATCTTGCTGCCGCGGAACAGTTCTATTCGGGCGCCCTCGGGCTCGATCCGCTCGGCAGGGTCGACGGCAGGCATCTCTTCTTCCGCTGCGGCGACGGCGTGCTGCTTATCTTCAATGCCGAGGCGACCAAAGTGCCGCCGGCGTCCGATGCCAGGCTGCCGGTGCCGCCGCATGGCGCGGTCGGCGAGGGCCATCTCTGTTTCGCCGCAAGCGCCGACGAGATCGTGCGCTGGAAAGCGCACCTGGAAGCAAAGAGCATCGCCATCGAAAGCGAGTTCGAGTGGCCGCAAGGCGGCCGCTCGATCTATATTCGCGACCCCTCGGGCAATTCGATCGAATTCGCCGAGCCAAGAATTTGGGGCATCTGATGCATTCGCCAACTGTTCATTCGCTTGATGGGCATAAGATCGTCGTCGCAAGCCACAATGCCGGCAAATTGCGCGAATTCGCCGATCTGATGGCGCCGTTCGGCATAGAAGCGAAGTCGGCCAAGGAGTACGGCCTGCCGGAACCGGACGAGACCGGCACCACTTTCGAGGAGAACGCCCTCATAAAAGCCTTGGCCGCTGCCAAGGCCACTGGATTGCCGGCGCTGTCGGACGATTCCGGCCTATGTGTCGATGCGCTCGACGGCGCACCCGGCGTCTACACTGCCAACTGGGCCGAGACGCCGGACGGCCCCCGCGACTTCGGCATGGCCATGCAGCGCACGGAAGTGGCCTTGCAGGAAGTTGGCGCGATCGCGCCTGCTCAGCGCAAGGGCCGCTTTGTCGCGGTCATCTGCCTGGCCTTTCCCGACGGCCAGGCTGAATATTTTCGCGGCGAGGTCGAAGGTACGCTGGTATGGCCGCCGCGCGGCGAACTCGGCTTCGGCTACGACCCGGTGTTCTTGCCCAATGGGTTCGAAAAGACCTTCGGCGAGATGAGCGCGGAGGAAAAACATGGCTGGAAGCCCGGCCAGCCGACAGCATTGTCGCACCGCGCCCGCGCCTTCCAGAAATTCGCGCAAGCCCGATTGGCCGCCGCATGACCATGCTGCTCGACCGCAGCCCGGGTTTTGGCGTCTACATCCACTGGCCGTTCTGCGCGGCCAAGTGCCCCTATTGCGACTTCAACAGCCATGTCCGCCACCAGCCGGTCGACCAGGAGCGTTTTGCGCGCGCCTTCGAGGCCGAGCTGGCGACCATGCGCGGCCGCACCGGGCCGCGCGAGGTGACAAGCATCTTTCTCGGTGGCGGTACGCCGTCGCTGATGAAGCCGCAGACCGTGGCGGCGGTGCTGGATGCCGTGGCGAAGAACTGGACGGTACCAGATGGCATCGAGGTGACGCTGGAGGCCAATCCTTCCTCGGTCGAGGCCGAGCGCTTTCGCGGCTATCGCGCGGCGGGCGTCAACCGGGTGTCGCTTGGCGTGCAGGCGCTGAACGACAAGGATCTGCGCTTTCTCGGCCGTTTGCACAATGTCGATGAGGCCCTGCATGCGATCGGCCTGGCGCGCGAGATTTTCCCACGGTTGTCCTTCGACCTGATCTACGTGCGGCCGGACCAGACGCCTGAAGCGTGGCAGACGGAACTCGAGCAGGCGATCGGCCACGCCGCCGACCATCTGTCGCTGTACCAGCTGACCATCGAGGAAGGCACGCCGTTCCATGCACTGCATGCAGCAAGGAAATTCATCATTCCAGACAACGATGTTGCCGCCGATCTCTATGCGTTGACGCAGGAGATCACCGCCGCGCACGGACTGCCGGCCTACGAGATTTCCAACCACGCCAGGCCCGGCGCTGAAAGCCGGCACAATCTCACCTACTGGCGCTATGGCGAATATGTCGGCGTCGGTCCCGGTGCGCATGGCCGTTTCGTCGAGAGCGGCCGGCGCGTGGTGACAATCGCCGAGAAAATGCCGGAGACCTGGGCCAATCTGGTCGAGGCCAAGGGCCATGGCGTCACCGGCGGCGAGATCCTGACGCGATCGGAAGAAGCCGACGAGTTCCTGCTGATGGGGCTGAGGCTGGCGGAAGGCATCGACCTTTCCCGCTACGAGGCGTTTTCAGGGCGCGGCCTGTCGACGGCACGGCTGTCGGTGCTGCAGGACGAAGGCTTGGTGGCGCCGATCGGCAATGCCCGCCTGCGCGCCACGCCGGCCGGCATGATCGTGCTCGATGCGGTCGTGGCGGATTTGGCTAGATAGTACCGGTGAAGAACGTTCTCTTCGTCTGCAGCCAGAATCGCTTGCGCAGCCCGACGGCGGAGCAGGTGTTTTCCGGTCGCAGGGACATCGAGGTCGCTTCAGCCGGCACCAATCACGATGCCGACACTCCGTTGACGCGCGAACTCGTCGCCTGGGCCGATATCATCTTCGTGATGGAAAAGGCGCACCGCGGCAAACTGCAGCGGAAATTCAGGGCCAGTCTAAGGAAGGCTCGGGTGATCTGCCTCGATATTCCCGACGACTATGAATTCATGGACCAGGAACTGGTCTGGTTGCTGGCGGGTCAAGGTATCGCGATATCTCTGAAGGCTGTCGCGCTACCGCGCCTTCGTCATGCTCGGGCTTAACCCGAGGATCCATGCCGCTACCCTTGTCGAAGAATGCTGCGGTAGAATTCTGAACTGTCGAAACGCTTGAATGTTACGGCATGGATCCTGGGGTCTGCGCCGCGTCGCTGCGCTCCTTGCTCCGTCCCAGGATGACGAAAAGAGGATCAAGCGTCGTGCTTGAAACGACGCTTGCCGCGGTCCTTCTCGGCATGCGCTTCTCCGGAGCGGGTCTGCTTGATCTCGCTCTTGTCGCGCGGGGCAGAATGCTGGTCGCCTGTGGGATGTGATGCTGCGCCATCGCGGGCGCTTTTTGTTTCGAGACGGGTGATGAAAATATCGAAGCGATTGGGCATCGTCCGGTCAGTGCTCCGTCGGGCTGTCGGTTTCGGTTACGGGCTTGCTCTCTGCCAATGGCTGGCGTGCGAGCGGTTTCCTGGCCTCGCCATCCGCGTTGCCACGCAGGCTCTTGTCGCCTGGCGCGGCGAAGCGCTTGCGGCCGGCATAATAGGGTTCGAAAACGTCCTGTATCGTCAGGCTGTCCATCCTGCTCCTCCCAAGATCAGGGTTAAAATTCGCCGGCAACGGTTTCGTTCCCTACTATGGCAAAGGCATGGCGGCCGGTTCACGTCGGGACCCCGTTTGGAACCGGGCGTTTGCAACCCAGGCTTTTGCAACCAGGCATGAGCCGTGCCAAACAGGGTCGAACGGAGTTGTGCAGGTGACCGGCGAATTGGCCAAACGCAGTTATGTGGTCGGGCAGACCGAGATCGCCGCCCGGCCGCTCGAGCCGGCGCTCTATCTGGTGGCTACGCCGATCGGCAATCTCGCCGACATCACGCTGCGCGCGCTGGAAACGCTCGCCGCCGCAGATATCGTCGCCTGCGAGGACACGCGTGTTTCGCGCGTCCTGCTCGACCGCTACGGCATCCGCCGCCGCACCACCGCCTATCACGAGCACAATGCCGGCGAGGCCGGGCCGAAGCTGATCGCGGCACTGCTGGCCGGGCAGAGCGTAGCGCTGATCTCTGATGCCGGCACACCGCTCATCTCCGATCCCGGCTACCGGCTGGTTGGCGAGGCGCTGGAACGCGGCATTCGTGTCGTGCCGATCCCCGGACCGTCGGCGCCACTTGCCGCTCTGACGGCATCCGGCCTGCCTTCGGACGCCTTTCTGTTTGCCGGCTTCCTGCCGGTGAAGACCGGCCAGCGGCTGACGCGGCTGGAAGCGCTGAAGGCGGTGCCGGCAACGTTGATCTTCTTCGAATCGCCGCGCCGGCTGGCCGAGACGCTCAGTGCCATGGTCGAGGTGCTGGGCGGCGCCCGCAAGGCGGCGATCGGCCGCGAGCTGACCAAGACTTTCGAGGAGATGCGGACCGGCACCCTGCAGTCACTCGCCGGCCATTACGCGGCAGCCGATACGCCTAAGGGCGAAATCGTCATCTGCGTCGGCCCGGCCGATGCGGTCGCTGATGAGCCTGAAGACATCGACCGGCTGCTGCTTTCGCTGGCGGCCGAGATGCCGGCCTCCAAGGCGGCGGCGGAAGCCGCCAAGATGACGGGTGGCCAAAAACAGACGCTCTACCGACGGCTGCTCGACCTCAGGAATGCCGGAAGAGACGGGGCCGGCGGAGACCGCGATGGCTGAACGGCGGAGCGCCAGCCGGCAAAAGGCCTACCGGCGCGGCCATCACGGTGAATGGCTGGCGGCGGCGGCGCTGATGCTGAAGGGCTACCGGATTCTTGCCCGCCGCCACCGTACCAGGTTTGGCGAGATCGACCTGATCGCGCGGCGTGGCGATTTGGTGCTGATCGTCGAGGTCAAGGCACGCCGTACGCTGATCGAGGCGATGGAGGCCGTCGGCCGCGAATCGGAGCGCCGCATCGAAGGCGCGGCCGATTTCTGGCTGTCGCGCCAATCCGACTACGGAAAATTATCGGTGCGCTTCGACATGGTGGCGGTATTGCCGTGGCGCTGGCCGGTGCATGTCGAGAACGTTTTTTACGGGGGGAACTAGGTCATTCCCGAAGTGGGGTCGGTTTTGCCGCGATCTCCGGTTCAGATTCGATTGCCTGTCGTCTCGTCGATAGGAACAAGCAAGTAGCGCCATTTGCTGCCTGGATCATGTGCCGACGCTCACCTGGATTCGCTCAATCGATCGGTTTGTCGACCTCGTCTCCGCCCAGCACTGACTGGAACAAAAGCGTTCCTGCGTTGTTCTCCAACCGTCCTGATGTTCGACGGGCTGGTTCAAATGCCGATCAGGGCAGTCCTCGTGGCAGGCGTGCGAGGACAAGGGATGGCGAGGCAAATGGATCCTGACGATCTCAACCAGGAACGGATCGTCACCGTGTTCGGCGGAACTGGCTTTCTCGGGCGCAGGATCGTGACGCGGCTCCTGGAAAGGGGTTTCACGGTGCGCGCCGCATCTCGCCATCCGGCTCGCGTGGCCCTGGTCTTTTCCTCGATTACAAGGATGCCCGAAGCAGTCGAGGCGGATATATTGGATGCGTCCTCGATTGGGTCGGCCATTACCGGATCACAGGCGGTCGTGAATGCTATCAGTCTTTACGTCGAGCAGGGCGTCCAGACCTTTGAACGCGTCCATGTGAAAGCCGCGGCCGATCTCGCTGCCGTGTCGCGCAAGGTCGAGATCGATCAGTTCGTCCAGATTTCAGGGATCGGCTCCGATCCTCAATCGGATTCGAATTATATAAGGGCACGTGGGCGCGGAGAAGTTGCCGTGGGAAACGCATTTCCCGGCGCTTTCATTGTGCGTCCCGCCGTCATGACAGGACCTGACGACGCTTTCCTCACGACCATTGTGAGGCTGATACGCCTCCTGCCGGTCTATCCGCTGTTCGGCGATGGTGGCACACGGCTTCAGCCGGTCTATGTGGCCGACGTCGCGGAAGCAGTGAGCCGGCTGATCGACGGGCGAAGCCACAAGGGTTCATCCATATTCGAATTCGGGGGCCCGCGTATCTATACCTATAAGGAATTGCTTCGGGAGATCGCCCGACAGCTCGATACGCACGTAAAGCTGATGCCGGTGCCGTTTGCTGTATGGAACGCCTTGGCTGGCGTCGCGGAACTCCTCCCGGCTGCCCCCATAACGCGCAACCAGATCGATCTTATGCGTCAGGATAATGTGGCAGCAATCGACGCGCCGGGCCTGAAGGAACTCGACATCGAGCCGCGGGATATCGACGAGGTGATCCGCGTGATCGAACAGCGCCGTGGCGTAGGCTCGCGCTCGTCTCCGCCTTAGGACGGCCCTCTGATCCTGGCGGGAACCTATCGCCGCGCGACAGGTTGGTCGAGCTTGAAGCCAATGAAAGAAGGAAAAGAACCATGGCCAGATGCGATCAATGCGGGAATGACTACGACAAGGCTTTCAAAGTGACGATGGCCGAGGAGACCTACACATTCGACAGCTTCGAATGCGCGGTCCAGAAACTTGCTCCGACGTGTCCGCATTGCGGATGCCGGATCATCGGACATGGCGTCGAACAGGATGACATCATCTACTGCTGCGCACATTGCGCCGCTGAGGAAGGTGCGAGCGCGCTGACCGATCGCGCGCCTTGATGCACCTCCTTTGGCGTCTCCAGGGCGACCATTCCGAATGACTGCGCCGGCTCATCCCTATATGGTCCCTATATGGCCAGTGCTGTCAGCCCGACGACGACCAGCCGAGGTCCAGACGCGCCGAGGTCAAGGCCGCCGCACCTGGACAAGTCGCTCCACAATGCCAGCCACCTCCTCTGGAATGGCCGGTATGGTGCCCGATTTCCGTGTCGACCCGAAATCGAGGCCGGCGAAAAAGAGACCTGGAACAGCGCCGACGCCATCCTCGTGGACGGGCTGGCCGGCCGCATCGAGCGCGCCAGGAAGCCGGACCCATGAGAAATCGCCGGTGAAACCCGTGCACCAGATCACTGATCTGATGCCGCTCGCCGTCCAGTCGAGGGAGCGGATCGGAGGATCGGGCAAGCGCGGGGCAACCGTCTCGGCTGGATCATCCTCGGCCAGGGGCGCATCGAGGCCGGCGCGCTCAATGTACTCGTCGACCAGGCGCTTGGCATTCGCCGAAACCTCGTCGGCAAATCGCATATGGTCGTCGAGTTCGTCGCCGAAGACGAGGCTGCCATTCTCCACGCCCCTGAAGCGGCCGAGCAGCACCACGCCCTGTGCACTCAGCGATTGCAGGCTGATTGTATGGGTCGCGCCGACCAGCGCGCGGGCCTGCAGCTTGCCGGAGGGGAGGACGAGTTCCTTGCGCGGAACGTCGAGAAAACCGGACAGCGTCAGCCATTTAAGTATGTTGCCCCCGCGGTAGCGCCGCACCCAACGGCCGTTGCGGCTGGTCGCCAAAAAGACCGCACGTCCGGCCACCGCCAGATCCTCGGCGATCTGGCCGCCCGACTGGCCGCTGCCGACCACCAGCACCGCGCCATTCTCGAACTCGGCCGGGTTGCGATAAGCCGAAGAATCGACTTGGCGAACTGCCGCCGGCAAGTCCGCCGACCCTGGTGGCCGGACCTGTCGGTTCTGGTCGCCGGTGGCGATCACCACATTGCGCGCCAGAAGCACGCCACGAGCCGCCGTAGTGACGCGAAAGATCCCATCGTCTCTCGTCAGCTCTTGAACCGGAGTTTGGGTGCTTACCGGCAGGCGGTGCCGCTCGGCATAGCCTTCGAGATACGCGACAAATTCGTGGTGGGTTATCGCGCCCCAGGGCTCCGGCCCCTCGTAGGAATCACCGGGTAAGATGGAGCGAATGGTCGGCGAATTCAGTCGAAACGAATTCCATCGCTGCGTTCGCCACGTTTCGCCGATCCGGCCTCGATCGAGCACACGGTGGTCGCGGCCCTGCCGTTTCAAGAAGTAGCTGACGCCGAGCCCCGCCGGACCGGCGCCAATAACGAGGGCGTCAAGAACTTCGCTCATGCATTCCCCCTGCCAACCATACGTCCACAAGATCGTATGGCTCGGCTTCGGGCAAGAACAGAGTTCCGGCTGGGATTGCGCTATCCGCGCCGGCTCACCCCCAGATTGCCAGCCCCGCCAGGCCGACGATGCCCACGACCAGCCGCCACCAGCCGAACAGCGCATAGCCATGGCGCGAGACATAGTCGAGCAGGAAGCGCACGACGATTAGCGCGGTGACGAAGGCGGCGACGAAGCCGACGGCGATGATAGGCAGGTCGGCACTGCTCAGCACATTGCGGTTCTTGAACAGGTCGAAGGCGAAGGCGCCGACCATGGTCGGGATGGCAAGGAAGAAGGAGAATTCCGCCGCCGCCCGTTTGTCGACCCCGAGCAGCAGCGCGCCGACGATGGTCGAACCCGAGCGCGATGTGCCGGGGATCAGCGACAAGCACTGGAACAGCCCGATCTGCAGATAGAGCCTGGTCGGGAACCGCTCGACATCGTGGTAATATGGCTTCGGCTTCATGCGATCGACCAGCAGCAGGATGACGCCGCCGATGATCAGCATGATGCAGATCAGCCGCGGCGATTCGAACAGCACCGTCTTGATGAAATCATGCGCCAGCGCGCCGACGACGGCCGCCGGCAGGAACGCGATGAGAATGCCAAGGACGAAATGCCGCGTCAGCCGATCGTATGGCAGTTCGAGCAGCATCTTCCAGAGCCGGTGGAAATAGACGCTGAGGATCGCCAATATGGCGCCGAGCTGGATCAGGATCTCGAAGGCCTTGCCGGTCGAATGAAAGCCGAGGAAATGGCCGGCGAGCAGGATATGACCGGTCGAAGACACCGGAATAAACTCGGTCAGGCCCTCGAGCATGCCGAGCAGCAGCGCTTCGACGACGGTCTGGCTTTCCATGGCAACCTCGGCGTTGGAGGGAGGGCTTGAGAAAACGGCTTGCTTGTCACGGCGCGGAACTCCCCCTATAGGTCGCAGCACCCTGACAGCCCCTGAATCGGGCGGCCAAGACTTACCGGCGCAGCCGGCGATTTGCCAGTGCGCTCTATTATCGCGGGACCATGCTAACGCTTTTCCACCATCCGATGTTCGCCAGCTGCCGCTTCGTCCGCCTCGCCTTTGGCGAGTATGGCGAGGAACTGGCACTGATCGAAGAGAAGCCGTGGACGCGGCGCAAGGAGTTCCTGGCGCTGAACCCGGCCGGCACGCTGCCGATCCTGCTTGCCGAGGGCGACGTGCCGATTGTTGGCGCAGTGGTCATTGCCGAATATCTCGACGAGACGCGCGGCGTACTCAAGCGCGACAAGCGGCTATTCGCCGAAGACCCGATGGAACGCGCCGAAATCCGCCGGCTGACCGACTGGTACCTCAACAAGGCGGAAAGCGAGGTTACCCGGCATCTGGTGCGCGAGCGCGTTCTGAAGCCGGTCATGCCGGAAACAGCGGGCGGCGGCTCGCCCGATTCGGCGGCGATCCGCGCCGCCCGCGCCAATATCCGCCAGCACATGAAATACACCAACTGGCTGGCCGGCACCCGTCATTGGCTGGCCGGCAACAAGGTCACCTATGCCGATCTCGCGGCGGCGGCGGCACTGTCGGTGCTCGACTATCTCGGCGAGATCGACTGGCGCGAACACAGCGCCGCGCGCGAATGGTATACAAGGGTGAAATCACGGCCTTCGTTCCGGCCGCTTCTGTCCGACCGGGTGCGTGGCCTGTCGCCGGTGTCACATTATGCGGACCTCGATTTCTGATACGGCAAAGCTGCGCGCGCTGATCGACCGCGAGGCGCGGAACGCCGGCTTTGACGCCGTCGCCGTCACAACGCCCGATGCGATTCCGCGGGCGCCGGAACGGCTGGCCGAATTCGTTGCCGACGGCTTTCACGGCTCGATGGGCTGGATTGCCGAAACGCTCGAGCGGCGAGGCAAACCAGCGGCGCTCTGGCCAGAGGTCCGCTCGATCATCGTGCTGGCGATGAATTACGGCCCCGACCGCGACCCGCGCGACATCCTGGCAAAACGCGATCGCGGCGCGATCTCCGCCTATGCGCAGAACCGCGATTATCATGACGTCATGAAAGGCCGGCTGAAGGCGATCGCCGGCAAGCTTGTTGCGCGCGCCGGCGGCGACGTCAAAGTGTTTGTCGACACCGCGCCGGTGATGGAAAAGCCGCTGGCCGAGGCGGCCGGCCTCGGTTGGCAAGGCAAGCACACCAACCTGGTCAGCCGCGCCCATGGTTCCTGGCTGTTCCTCGGCACCATCTTCACGACGGCCGAGCTGGTGCCGGACGCGCCTGAGGACGATCATTGCGGCTCCTGCCGCGCCTGTCTCGACGCCTGCCCGACGGACGCCTTTCCGGCGCCTTACCGGCTCGATGCGCGGCGCTGCATTTCATACCTCACCATCGAGAACAAAGGACCGATCCCACATGAGTTCCGGGAAAAGATCGGCAATCGCATCTATGGCTGCGACGACTGCCTGGCCGCCTGTCCGTGGAACAAGTTCGCCCAAGCTGCCTCCGAGGCTAAGCTTGCCGCCCGCGCGGACTTGCGCGAACCGCCGCTCGCCGAGCTGCTTTGCCTGAACGACGCTGCCTTCCGCGCGCTTTTTTCGGGCTCGCCGGTCCAGCGCATCGGCCGCGACCGTTTTATCCGCAACGTGCTGATCGCGGCCAGCAATTCCCAGGACTTGTCGCTGGCCGGCGCCGTCCGCGCGCTGCTCGACGATGCCTCGCCGCTGGTTCGCGGCGCCGCGGTATGGGCGCTGTCGCGGCTAGTGCCGGGTCAGGAATTTGCCGAACGTGCCGCAGCCGCTTTGCAACTAGAAGGTGACGAGGCGGTAAGAGGCGAATGGCTTCTGGCCCTGCCAAAGCCGATCGAGGCCCATACATGACAAAAAAGCAGATTTTCATCTTCGGCGCCGGTTATTCGGGCAGGGCCTTCGCCGGCGCCAACAGGGATGCCGACACAACGATCTTCGGTACAACACGGTCGCTGGAAAAATTCGCGGCGCTGCGGCAAGCCGGTATCGTGCCGCTGCGTTTCGATGGCACGCTGACTTCCGAAATCGGCGATGCGCTTGGGAAGACAACCCATCTCGTCGTCTCGGTCGCGCCGGACGAGGCCGGCGACCCGGTGCTGGGCGCGGCACGCGAGGTGATCGTGGCCAACATGCCGGAGCTCGAATGGATCGCCTATCTCTCCACCGTCGGCGTCTATGGCGACCATGGCGGCAACTGGGTGGACGAGGCCGCCGAATGCCGGCCGTTGTCGAAGCGGTCGGTGATGCGTGTCGCAGCCGAGCAGGATTGGCTGCAACTGGGCCACGACATCCACCGGCCTGTGGCGATCCTGCGGCTTTCCGGCATTTATGGGCCGGGCCGCAACGCCCTGGTCAATCTCGAAAACGGCACCGCCCGGCGACTGGTCAAGCCGGGCCAGGTGTTCAACCGCATCCATTGCGACGATATTGCCGGCGCTCTCTGGCATCTAGCCGAAGGCGATCGCGGCGGCATCTTCAACGTCACCGACGACCTGCCGGCGCCGCCGCAGGACGTCGTCGCCTATGCCGCCAGGTTGATGGGCATCGAGCCGCCGCCCGAAATTCCGTTCGAGACCGCCCAACTTTCGCCCATGGCGCGGTCCTTCTATGGCGAGAACAAGCGTGTCGCCAACGCGGCGATCAAGGCGGCCGGCTATGGCTTTCGCTTCCCCGACTACCGCTCGGCTCTCGACGCCATGTGGGCGAGCGGCGACTGGCGCGACGGCGAGGCGCGCAGTCCGATGAAACGGTCGTGATCGATACGTTGCGCGGGGCGTGGTATGATGCGGTTCAAATCGCGGAGGGGTCCAGCTTGGGGAAGACGTTAAAGCGAGCCTTGCCGGGAAAAACACTGCTGCTGACGGCAGCACTGGCCGTCGCCGGCCTAACGCTTGCCGCGCAAACGGCGAGCGCCGAGCAACGGGCAAAAGAGCTGTTCGGCGCCAAAAAGCTGCCGGCACTCGCAGCAGCGCAATCGATCGGCTTTTATTCCAAAGGCTGTTTTTCCGGCGGCGTCGCGCTGCCCATGGACGGCCGGCACTGGGAGGTGATGCGACCGTCGCGCAACCGCCGTTGGGGCCATCCGGCAATGATCGCGCTAATCGAGAAACTATCACGCGATGCTGCAGCCGACGGCTGGCCGGGCCTGCTGATCGGCGACATCTCGCAACCGCGCGGCGGACCGATGCTTACCGGCCATGCCTCGCACCAGATCGGCCTCGACGCCGACATCTGGCTGACGCCGATGCCCGACCGCAAGCTTTCGACCGAAGAGCGCGAAAACATCAGCGCTACCTTGATGGTCGATGAAAAGACCCATCTGGTAAAGGATGGCCTGTGGACGCCGATGCACACGCGGCTGTTGAGGCGCGCCGCGAGCTATCCCGAAGTCGAGCGCATCCTGGTCAATCCAGGGATCAAGAAGAAGCTCTGCGACACGGTCAAAGGCGACCGCAGCTGGTTGCGCAAGGTCAGGCCGTTCTGGGGCCACGATTACCACTTCCACATTCGTATCGGCTGCCAGCCTGGGTCACCCGACTGCAAGGCGCAGGAAGCGACGGCGCCAGGCGATGGCTGCGACCAGGCGCTGGCCTGGTGGTTCACCGAGGAGCCGTGGCGCCCCAACAAGAATCCGGACAAGCCGAAGGCACGCGACGTGATGACGATGGCGAACCTGCCCAGGCAATGCCAGTTCGTGCTCGACGCGCCGGCTCCGGCCTCGGCGGAAGCAGTCACCTATTATGGCGACGGCGTGCCGATCGCGGCCGTACCCGCTCCCGCGGCAGAGCCTTCGCCGCCGCCGACGGTCGCAGCCGGCGCGGCAGCGCTTCCGGCCTCGGCGAACGCCTTTGTGGCGACCCCCGAGATCCGCATTCCGCTGCCGCGGCCACGACCGGGGCACTGATGCGGGCAGCGTGTTCGCTGTCTGCATCCGTGCATCTCCACTTCGAAAACCGATTTCCCTTTTTGCGGTCATGCGCTAGTCAACGAGAGAACGGCGATACGCGTCGGGAACGGACGAGAGCATGCCAGGCGTAAGCGACGACGACACTCTGTTGCGGTTTCCGATTCTGATCGGCGACATAGGCGGCACCAATGCGCGCTTCTCGATCGTGCTTGACGCGAATTCCGAAGCCGGCGAGCCGACGATCGTCCAGACCGCCAACTTCAATACGATCGACGAGGCGATCCAGTCGGCCGTGCTCGACCGCTCGTCGGCCCGGCCGAATTCAGCTGTGCTGGCGGTAGCCGGTCCTGTCGAAAGCGACGAGATCCCGCTTACCAATTGCCCATGGATCGTCAAGCCGAGACAGATGTTCGCCAGTCTCGGTCTCAGCGACGTCGTGGTGCTCAACGACTTCGAGGCGCAGGCGCTGGCCGTCGTCGCGCTCGGCGAAGAGCATATGGAAAAGATCGGCGGTGACGCGCCGGAACCGAATTCCGGGCGGGTAGTGCTCGGCCCGGGAACCGGGCTCGGCGTCGCCGGGCTGGTCTATGCGCTGCATCACTGGATACCGGTGCCCGGCGAGGGCGGCCATATGGATATCGGCCCGCGCTCGCCGCGCGATTTCCAGGTGTTTCCGCATATCGAGAAGCTCGAGGGCCGCATCTCCGGCGAACAGATCCTGTCCGGGCGCGGCCTGGTCAATGCCTACCGGGCGGTGGCCAAGGCGGACGGCAAGCCGTCGCCCTTTACCACGCCCGCCGAGATCACCGCCGCGGCGCTGGCAAAGAACGATCCGGTAGCCGAAGAGGCGCTGTCGATCTTCGTCACCTGCCTGGGGCGCACCGCCGGCGATCTCGCTCTGGTGTTCATGAGCCGCGGCGGCGTGTTTCTCACCGGCGGCATCGCGCAAAAAATCCTGCCGGCACTGCGCACCGGCAATTTCCGCGCCGCCTTCGAGGACAAGGCGCCGCATAGCGCCCTGATGCGCAGCATGCCGGTCTATGTCATCACCCATCCGCTAGCGGCGCTTTTAGGGCTGGCCGCCTATGCCAGAAATCCGTCGCTGTTCGGCGTGCAGACGGCGGGGCGGCGCTGGCGGGTCTAGGACACAAGCTGCGCCGCGACGAAGTTTCGCCGTCCCCGGCCATAGGCAAGCCGCCATTGGGGCGTTAAGAGGTTGCCGAATTGCAGCCCGGCCGAACCGAAACACAAAGCGCTCCAACTTGACACTTCCAGCACCAACCAAAGGGAAAGTCCGTCCCAGCGAGATCGTGGCGGTGATCCGCCGCATCATCGCCGAGAACAGCCGCGACTATCGCTGGTACTATGCTCTTGCCGTGCTGTGCCTGGTGACGATCGCGGCGACGACCGCCTTCACAGCCTGGATCATGAAGGATGTCATCGATCAGATCTTCTACCAACAGCGCGGCGATCTTATCGCGCTGATCAGCGTGTCGATCCTGGCCGCCTTCATGCTGCGCGGGCTGGCCAGCTACGGCCAGGCAGTGACGCTGGCCAAAATCGGCAACAATCTGGTGGCGCGTTATCAGCGCCGCATCTTCGACCATCTGATGAAGCTCGGCGTCAGCTTCTTCAACGACACCCGCTCGGGCCGGCTCGCCGCGCAGATCAACGAGAACGTCAACGGCATCCGCGATCTCCTGTCGATGACGCTGACATCGCTGGCGCGCGATGCCGTGTCGCTTGTCGCGCTGGTCGGCGTCATGATCTGGCAGGACCCGATGCTCTCGGCGATGTCGCTGCTGATCGGCCCGCCTTTGATCTACAGTGTCACCTATCTGATGCGCCGGGTGCGTCGCATCACCCGTGAATCGGTGCAGATCAACTCGCGGCTGATCGGCGCGATGCAGGAAGCGACGCAAGGCATCGCTATCGTCAAGGCCTTCACTCTGGAAGACGAGCTGTCGCGCCGCATCGGCGGCCTCGTCGCGGGCGCCGAGCAGCGGGCAAACAAGATCGCCCGCGTCTCGGAACGGCTGACGCCGATCTCCGAAATGCTGGCCGGCTTCGCCGTCGCCGGCGTCATCGCCTATTCCGGCTACCGGGCGACTGTCGGCGGCCAACCGCCGGGCGCGGTGTTTGCCTTCATCACCGCCCTGCTGCTTGCCTATGACCCCGCCAGGCGGCTGGCGCGTATGCAGGTCGGCATGGAAAAGTCGCTGGTCAATGCGCGCATGATCTACGAGCTTCTCGACCTCGAGCCGCAGCAGGGTGACGTGCCGGGAGCCGCCGAGGCGAAATTCACCTCTGGCGAAGTGCGCTTCAACAATGTGTCCTTCCGCTATGTCGAAGAGGCGCCGGTCCTGCAGGATCTGAGCTTTGTCGCCGCTGCCGGCAAGGTGACTGCCATCGTCGGAGCTTCGGGCGCCGGCAAGACGACGCTGGTTGCGCTGCTGCAGCGCTTCTACGACGTCGAGTCGGGCAGCATCGATATCGATGGCCAGGACATTTCAAAGGTCACCAAGCATTCGCTGCGCGGCTCGATCGCCTATGTTTCGCAGCAGCCTTATCTGTTCGAAGGCACCATCCGCGACAACATCCGCTACGGCAGGCTGAGCGCCACCGCCGCCGAGATTGAACGCGCCGCCCAACAGGCCGCGGCCGACGATTTCATTCGCCAGCAGCCGCAAGGCTACGACACGCCCGTCGGCGAGAACGGCGTGACGCTGTCGGGCGGCCAGCGCCAGCGCGTATCGATTGCCCGCGCCATCGTTCGGCAGGCGCCGATCCTGCTGCTCGACGAAGCCACCTCGGCGCTCGACAACGAGGCCGAGGCCCGCGTCCAGGAAGCGCTGACCCATGTCATGGAAGGGCGCACCACCATTGTCATCGCGCACCGGCTGTCGACGGTGGTCAATGCCGACCATATCATCGTGCTGGAGCAGGGCCGGCTGGTCGAACAGGGCACGCACGCCTCGCTGATGGCCGACCCGCACAGCGTCTATGCGCGGTTTCACCGGGTGCAAGGCAGGAAAGGGCTGGGGCTTGTCGATGACGGCAAGCCAATCCAGAGTGCGGCGCAAAATGCCCGCGCGAAAAAGGTGGTCGGGAGACATTCATGAGTGACATGCCGACCGCGAGTGAAATGGGCCTGGTGGTGGTCGGCGCTGCCGGCCGCATGGGCCAGGCGCTGATCCGCGCCATCCACACCATACCGGGCGCGCGTGTCGCCGGCGCCATCGCGCCGGCCGGATCGCCCCATATCGGCAAGGATGCCGGCGAGCTGGCCGGCGTCGGCCGGCTCGGCGTGGCGATCGGGGACGATCCGCTGCCGGTCTTCGCCAAGGCCGACGGCGTACTCGATTTCACCACCCCGGAAGCGACCGTCGAATTCGCCGGCTACGCGGCGCAGGCGCGCATCGCCCACATCATCGGCACCACCGGCTGTTCGGCCGAAGACAACGCCAGGATCGCGGCCGCCGCGCGGCACGCGACGATCGTCAAGTCAGGCAATATGAGCCTCGGCGTCAATCTGCTGGCGGTGCTGGTGGAGCAGGCGGCGCGCGCGCTCGATGCCGACGATTTCGACATCGAGATCCTGGAAATGCATCACCGGCACAAGGTCGACGCGCCGTCGGGAACGGCGCTGCTGCTCGGCGAAGCCGCCGCTAATGGGCGCGGCATCGACCTTGACGGGAACAGCGTGCGGTCGCGCGACGGTCATACCGGCGTGCGCAAGGCAGGCTCGATCGGTTTCGCCAGCTTGCGCGGCGGCTCGGTCGTCGGCGACCACAGTGTGGTGCTGGCCGGTACCGGCGAGCGCATCACGCTCGCCCACCATGCCGAGGACCGGGCGATCTTTGCCCGCGGCGCAGTCAAGGCAGCCCTGTGGGCGCGCGGCCGCAAGCCGGGCCTCTATTCGATGCGGGACGTGCTCGGCCTGACCAGTTGATCCATAAAAATTTGAAGGAGCAAATATGTCGAGAACTCTCGTGCTCGTGCGCCACGGCCAGAGCGAGTGGAACCTGAAGAACCTTTTTACCGGCTGGCGCGACGTCGACCTGACCGAACTAGGCCATACCGAAGCCAAGGCGGCCGGCGCCAAGCTCAGGGCGCGCGGCATGAAATTCGACATCGCCTTCACGTCGTCGCTGATCCGGGCGCAGAAGACCTGTCAGCACATTCTAGACGCTGTCGGCCAGAGCGGGCTCGAGACCATCCGCGACCAGGCGCTGAACGAGCGCGACTATGGCGATCTCTCCGGCCTCAACAAGGATGATGCGCGCAAAAAATGGGGCGAGGACCAGGTGCATATCTGGCGCCGCTCCTACGACGTGCCGCCGCCCGGCGGTGAAAGCCTGAAAGACACCGGCGCACGCGTCTGGCCCTATTACCTGCACGATCTGCAGCCGCATGTGCTGCGCGGCGGTACCGTGCTGGTGGCGGCGCACGGCAATTCGCTGCGCGCGCTGATCATGGCGCTGGACGGCAAGTCGGGCGAGGAGATCGTCAAGCTCGAGCTCGGCACCGGTGTGCCGATCATCTACACGCTCAACGCCGATTCCACGGTAGCGTCGAAGGAAGTGCTGGAGCACTGAGCCGGAGAAGGAACGCGGCTTTCAAAAAAGCGCGTTGACACTCATCCTTTGCCCGCTTAATGAGCGCGCACCAGCCCAGATGGCGGAATTGGTAGACGCGCACGGTTCAGGTCCGTGTTCCGCAAGGAGTGGAGGTTCGAGTCCTCTTCTGGGCACCAAATTCCCGTTTCGAACTTTTGATAAGGTTCAGAAACCCCAAGAAAAAGCCCCGGTTTTGCCGGGCCTTTTTCTTGAGCCGATGTCCGCTGTCGCCCATGGTACCCCATAAGTATCCAATAATTATCCGTCCGGGTTAGGCAGCGATCTGTCGTTGCGACAGCGCACGAGCGGAAGGATTTCGCCCGAGATTATTCTGGTGATCTTTTGCTGCTTGGCGTTGGTTACGACGGTCATGCACGCGCATCCGTAGCCGTGGCCGGAACGAGGCACATTGGTCTCGACGAATTGCCGCTCGTCAAAGGCCGGCACATTGTCGATGCCTTTGGGATCCGGTCGCCCCTGCATCTGGATCCACCAATCCCCGTCACTGTCGGTCAGGACGAGGTTGCCGGGTGTCGGGCTGGAGTACCAGCCACAACGGCGCTCGGCGTAGGCGGCGGCAGGCAAGGACATGATGGCCAGGCAGAAACAGGTAGCGAATAATGGGCGCATGAGAACCTTTACCTCCTTAAGTAAAGCAGGTCATGCCGCCGATAATCTGCGTTGACGCAGGTAACGAGGCGGCATGATTTTGTAGGCCTTATGGCCTCAACTTCGTGTCCACATTTTCTTCGATCAATCCGCAATGAAGCGTCACAGGCTTCCTTTGGACATCGCTTAGTGGACCGTCGATGAAATCGCAGCTGAGCAGATTGTCCGGACTGCTCTTGCGTGCGGATGCAACGTTGACGTTGACCTCGGGAGGGCCGGCAAGCCAGTCGAGACGCTTCGTGTCGACCTTTGTGCCGCCGATGTGGGCGTGGCCCGCTGTGCCCGCTATCTCGACCTCTTCGTCCTGCGGCGTGAGATCGATCTGGCCGACTTCGTTGGCGTGCTTCTCGGCACTCCGCTTCGGGTCACCGTAATAGGAGGCGAGGACAACGATCCCTTCCTTTTCAGTCGCGAGCTTGGCGGCTGCTTTTTTGGACAGCGTGACGTTGACGTCGAAGCCGAGGTCGCCCTGGGCTGTCGCCGGCACAGCACATGCTAACAGCGCAGATGCTGCAATCGTTACTGCGGGCAGTGATCTATAGCGTTTCACAATCCACCTCCTTTAGCCCCTCACGCAATGCCGATACCCCCGCATCCTTTCGTGTCTGGCTCCCGCATCACGCTCGCCGCCGGCTTCACCGTGAAACAACATTCAGACCAACGCGCGACAGTTGAGGATCTGCTGGAGGCGGATTCAAACGCTTCAATCTGTCGGCGGTTTCCTGCTCTATGTGCAGCCCCCAATCGGAAAAGAACCGGGTCAGGTCCTGATTTGCGACCGTACTGGCACGCAGGATGAAGGTTTGTACCTTGACCGCATCCTGCTTATTGGCATCGTCCAGTGGATGCTCGCGGTAATATCGGTGAAGCTTCGGATAGAAGTCCTCGCCGAGACCCCGGCGCAATTGATCGAACATGACCAGCCGCACCCAAAGCTCATCGTCGTCATCCGCGCTGGCACGCATTTGTTTTTCATTGTCGAAATCGCGCGTCTTCCGCGCCAGATATCGCGCCGCCAGATCCAGCGGCGTCTTGCCGGTAGACTCATCGCGCTCTTTCAAGCGGGACGGATGGCCAAAATGTGCCTGGGCATTGAGGGAATAGATATTGACCGTAGTTTCTACGATCTCGCCCCAGGTCCAATCCTCCTGCTGGTACATATGGCCGGTTTCATGCCAGATCGACCACGCTTGCCGCAGCTTATTCACGTCCAGCAAATCACCCATGTTGCTGCCGGGGGCACCCAGAAAATAGTTGCCTGCGTACATGTATATGCCGTCGTCGAAGACCTTCGCCGGTGTCACCGTGTCCTGCTGATAGTGCATGCGCAAACGGGATGCCCGATGAAGTTTGGAGGAACCGTCGAGACCGGATAGTGCATCGTACCAGCCTAGAATTTGCTCGAGGGTGTCGAGAATTTCCGCAGGGTCGCCCTGAGGCGCCCTCATATAGACTTTGCGGGTCGCGGTAATGGCAACACGCTCGCTTATCATCTCGACGAATGGCGCACCGGGCAGGTCGGTGAGCATTTTACGCCAGTCTTCGAAGCTTGTTTTTCCCTTGACGTAGAGGGGGATCGAACTGCCGCCGCGCACGATGCCCACGTCGATCGGAGGCAGAGCCGCACTGAAGCCGCTGTAGGCGTAGCGGAAATGGATCAGCCCGTCGCGCTTCGCCGTGAAGTCGGTGCGCCCTTCCTTGGCAATGACCAATTGCGGGTCATCCTGGGGTCTTTCGTCATAGAAGCTGTTCATCGGGCCGATCATGATCATCAAGCCGTCGGGGGAAGGCTGCAGGCCTTCGGCCGTAACCGATACTGCCTCTCCCTTTCTCACGAACACACCGCTTGGCTGATCGTCCATCAGCGTCGTGCGTCTCAGCCTATTGGCCTCGGGTGTGGCTGCAGGCATCGGAGCGAGGCGATAGCGCTTGTTCAGATTGTCGAATTCCGACACCGCTGCCGACGCCGCTGCCGGTCGGTCGCCATTGCCGGCCGGATAAAGCAACCACTGGGCGTTATCGTCCAAGCTGGCGTCATAGACGATGATCTGAGCGTCGTCCGCACGTTCATTGGCCCTGACGTTGAGCGTCGTGCCGCTGTCATCCAGCTCGATGCCATAGCTGTTCAGATGCGGCTTGAAGCGCCATGCCTGCCCCTCAGCGGACTGCTCGTCCTTGAGGACGACACTCGTATTCCCGTTTTCGTCTTCGTCGCCCCCAGCAAGATACGTTCCGTATCGTCGAGACCGGATCTGATAGGTTGCGCCGTTCGTTTCCCCGGTCGCCCTGGTGATGGTCCATAGCTGCGCGGGACCATCCTTGGGTTTGCGAGCGGACTGACCAAGCACGATCTCGCCATGCCTGTCTTCAAAGGCGGTGAGCGCTTTGTAGGAATGCTTCGCGACGATGTAATAATCCCCTTCGGGGATCTCAGCGGCACTTGCGACCGGAACAATTGCCGCCAGCAACAGCCCAGCTATCAAGTGCACTGCAGATACGATGAAGGTCTTCATCCCGGCACCGACGTGTCAATTCGCGGCCGGAACGGGACAACTCATCGGATCGCCCTGCTTGCCGCATTTCAGGTAACCCTCGAAGGCTTTGACACGGGATTGCGCCAGGCTATCCATGCACTGCGCGGCGAGCATTGGCATTGCGCTTCCTCCGGCCGCTCCCGCGGTCTGGAAACGGCACTCCGCGTCGCGAAATTTGTCCCAATCCCGCTGCGCCTGAACGAGAAGCTTCTTGGTATCCGCGTCGCCCTTCAGGCGGGCTTCGATCTGTTGGTAAAGCTCGTTGAGCTTCTTGTCGGATTTCTTGAACGCCGCATCGGCGCACGCATTCAGCGAGGCCTGATCCTTGGCGGCATCGTAGCACTTGTCCTGGGCGAGTACGAAATTCGGCACGGCCAGAACCACGGCGGCAGTCAGTATTGCGGTTTTCATCGATTGTCCTTTCCTATTATCTGGTTTTCATTGGATCGGCTTTGCCACCATCGGCGAGCGTGACGCTGCCGAGCTTTCCTAAGCCGGTCAGCCTGCCGCCTTCCTTGACCGTGACTTTGCCGGAGACCTCCCCGTCAACGACAAGCAATCCCGAGACTGAAATGTCACCGGCCAAAGAGCCGGTCACGCGCAACTGCGCCCCTGACGCGACTTCCGTCACGCCGGAATAGTTGTTCTTGCCGCTCAGCGTCAGCTTGCCGCCGGCGACAACGAGGCCGCCGCTCATGCCGGCGTCATCAAAGTCCGCTATGGTTCCATCAAATTGCCCGTTGGCTTCTGTCAGGATCAGTCTGCCCGCACCCAGATAGACCTCGCCTTTGCCGTTCAGGTTGCGAATGGCCGTATCGTTGAGGGAGTGCGCCACTCCCCAGGACTTCAGGTGGTTTCCTTTTTGATTGAGGTTGAGCACACCGTCGACCGTGACGCGCGAGGAATGCTCGATGCTGCCCGGCCCGGCCAGGGTAAGACACCCATCGGCCGCGATATGGGTTGTGCCGGTGTAGGTATTGCCCCCGGTCATGCGCACGTCCGCGTCCTTCTCGATCGTGAAGTCGCCGGCGCCGGAGACGATGCCGGCCAGTCCGAGCCATCCCTTGCTTCCAGCATCGCTGGTCGCGCGATTCAGCTGAACTTGATCCTTGGCACCCGCGTCTGTCGTAAAGTTGCCAGCGCTGACAAAATAGGGTGAATATGCGGTCGTCTTGTTTTCCAGATCATACATTACGGAATTGGACTGAAAGAAGGGTAAGCCGATAGTAATTCCATTGCCGTTAACCTCATCACTTTGGCGATCGATAACGACATCGCTGTATTCCTTGTTGTTAAAGCTATCGTCAAATCCAAAGAACTTTAAGTCCATTATATCAGAACTATATTCCTTGATTTGAAATCCTCTCGATCGAAGCTTATTTAAAACACCCTCTGAGGTTATGGAGACAAAAGGCGCCGTTCCTGTATCCAACAACACGGGCCCATTGAAATCAACCGAACGTTTCTTTCCCATATAGTCAAAAGAAATTGTATAACGGTAAGAGCCTTCGTTCACATTGGATGCGTTCGCGCCTGTTTGCGGGAATCTCTTCTGGTAATGTTCGTAAAGCTGAGAACCCAGTTCGCCCCAAGGCATCAGGGCCGTAAACTGGGATCTCAAACTGGGGGACAAATTCAGCGCCAGGCAGGGAACGCAACCCGGTGTGGTCTTCTTTTTTCCAAGATTTGCATTGGCAGAGACCACATAGCCGCTTTGGGTTTGACTGCCGGGGGCAGTGGTCTGATCTCCCGCAAAGATAAAATCGGCGGCTCCAAAGACGCCGTAAAACGTCGTCGAATCACCGGGTTCGCCGTTCTGCATGCTCTTGCGCGCATTAAGATCCGCATAGACCGGCGTATCGCCGTGGTGGCCCACGGGCTTTTGCGTCAATTTCACATCCTCGAGGTCGCCGAAACCCTTTGTGTAGACGTAATCCACCACCCGACCAGCGGCGAAGTCGCCATCGAGGGTTACGACAGGCTTTGAGCGATCATCCGGATCGTAATAGGACAGGCTGTCGAAACGGACCTGTTGTACCCAATCTCCATAGGTGCCGTCTCCATACGGGTACATTTCAGGCTTGCTGCCGGGCACCGGCTTTATGCCGGGGACACTCGAATCGATCTCCGCGTTGAACTCATCCGACCCGGTGTCGAATTCGTACAAACGAGGCGTGGCACCATTGATGCCCACCACGATCCCGAGTTTGTGATAGATGACTTCATCACTGTCGAGTCCGTATTCCCTGACATGTTGCAATGGAATGGATATCGGGCCGGTAGCCTGGGCAAGGCCGGTCCGGCCGTTCTCATCGGCCACAGGGGATACGGCAGGTGATGTGTTCGCTGCCGGAACGCGGCAGCTCGGATCGCCTTCCTGGCACTTCAGGTAACCCTCGAAGTCCTTGACCCGGGATTGCGTCAGGCTGTCCATGCACTGCGCGATGAGCATTGGCGTCATGCTTCCTTCGACCGATCCTGCGGTCTGGAAACTGCACTCCGCGTCGCGAAATTTGACCCAACCCCGCTGTGCTTGAACAAGAAGCGTCTTGGTATCCGCATCGTCGTTCAGGCGGGCTTCGATCTGCTTGTAAAGCTCGTTGAGCTTCTTGTCGGATTGCTTGAACGCGGCATCGGCGCACTCGTTCGGGGCGGCCAGATCCTCGGCATCGGCGCACTTGTTCATGTCCTGAGTAAAGGCGAAAGCTGGCATGGCCAGAACCACGGCAACTGTCAGTATCGCGGTTTTCATCGATTGCCCTCTGTTTAGAACAGCCGGCACGGTCGGCTGCTAGTTGGCATCGTCATCGTCCGATCCGTCAGCGTCGCCGGTACTGTCATCCGACGCATCGTCATTCGTGCTATCGTCGTCGGTGTCGGTGCTGTCCTGGTCATCATCACCGGCCGTTGAGTCTTCATCTTCGTTCTGATCGGTCGAATCGTCCTGATCACCGGAATTATTGTCGTCGGTATTGTCATCCGAGCTATCGTTGTCGGTGTTGTTGTCGTCATCACCATCATCGTCATTCTGATCGCTCGAATCGTCCTGATCATTGGAACTGTCGCCGTCGGTGCTGTCGTCCGAGCTATCGCCATCGGTGTCCGCGTTGTTATCGTCGGAATCGTCATCAGCATCGGGAGGAGTTACGTCTGGACTGGTGTCGCCGGGCAGCGAGTCGTCTTCGCGATAGCTTGTGTCTTCGAGGCTTGTCTCCATCTCGTCGTCGTACTGATCGACGATCTGCGTCCACTCCTCATGGTTATCGACGCTCGTCCATTGCGAGATATTGTTGACCGAGATGTTGGTATTGAAGTTGTTGACGGTGATGTTGGTATTGACCTCGACGACATCTGCGACTTCTGTTCCGCGGTTCACGCCAAACAGAAAACTGGTAGCGCTCACGGCAAGAGCGGCCCATACGAGTCGGTCGACATCGGTCGGCGTCGAAATCGGTTGATGCCGCACTGTGGCAAGCACGTCACCCGGCCGGATGCCTTGCCGCGCGGCAACGCCATGGGGTGCAACGGCCAAGACATACACCCCGCGAAGCTTGGGCGGGATCTGGTAGCGGTGCCGAGAGGCGTGGTTGATGGGTATCAAAACCGCGTTAAGAGCCCGGGAAACATAGGGTTTCGGCAGATCATATTTGCTGGCATGCGCAACATTGATCGTGTGCGGGACGGCTACACTCACAACAGCCGTCATTTTCACTGAAGTTGCCAATGCACGGGCGAACTGCATTATCAGTCTGGACTTTCGAACAGTTTGCATTTTGCACATCCTGCAGCTGATGATTGGAATCGACCTCAGAGGCCCGGCGCCCCGGAGCGCTCACCAATCATTCTCCCCCTGCACCACGGTCAGCGGCAATTCCAGCGATCATCACCGTCATTCCGTAACTTCCTCGGCAAAACACCTTGCCAGATCTTGCGGCGCTCCGAGCTTCTTCGCCCAGGATACCAGTTCAGGTTTTTCCGACGGGTCGGCATAGCCGCCCCACACGTCGCGAAATTGCTTTTTTCCGTCGACTGTCTGGAAGAACATCACGCCGTCGTCGCTCACCGGCGTGGAGACGTAGGCGGCGCTCCAGTTGCCGTTCTCCATGATCGTGATGAACTTCACCCGAGCTGGCTTGACCTTGTTGTCCAACGCCGAGGCAACGAGGGGGGCATATTCCTGCTTGCGCGCCTTCGTCACATCGACCTTTACGCCGTCGCAGGCACCATTCGCGGCGAAAGCGAAGGTCAGCGTCATTCCCAACCCCATGAGGCCGATCATCACGATTTTGGCACATCGCGGGATAAGACCGTTGGATTCAAACATGAGGGCATCCTCTTCGTTCGTATTGGAGGGTCCACTAATCGGAATCGTCGTCGTCCGATGAGTTGTCATCGTCCGGTGTATCGACCTCGCAGCCGATGCCGCGGCAGCCTTGGTAGTTGCCTTGCGTATCGAAGTTCGGATTGCCTTCCTTGTCGTACTGCGGCCTGTCGTCGATGCTTTGATCCCCGTCATCAGGATCGTCGACTTTACATCCGAGCCCATGGCAGCCGATGTAACGGCCCCTGGTATCGAAGTTGGGATTGCCGTTCCTGTCGAACTGCGGCCGGTCGTCTATCTTCCGGCTCCCTTTATGGGACCGATCAACCAGGCAGCCCTTTCCGCGACAACCATCGTAGTCGTCGGTGGTACAACCGAAGATTGCCATCAAAGCAGTGGCCAAGGCCGCACAGATTACGAGTTTCATGATTCATTCCTCCGACTGGCTGGCGGCGGACATCGTCCATATCGGAAGGCCATTGCAGGCGGCGATCGCCGCTTTTGCCGCGAAGGCTGGCGCCAATCGGAGGAGGGCAAAGCTTCGCCGGCCATCGAACGAGAGCCAGGCTGTGGGCGATGCATTCGACGACTTAGTCGACGGTTGCCGTAATCTCTTACGTGGGAGGGAACGCTCCCAGCGGGGGCCGCCGCATTAGCGAATGTCAATATTCCTCTCCATGCTTAGTGCCCCGTCCGCCCAAGCATGCTTCAACAATCCGCTGACGCGGCTGTGCTTCTAAAAAGTTGCATCCGATTCGGCCTGCGGCAAGGAAAAACCCAATATTGCGGGGATGAATTTTGTAAATGCTTAATACTTCGGAACCAGCGCCGGCTATCTTAGCAGATTCTGAAATATGATCGGAAGCAAGTGTGCGGAATACGCTCTTAGCTTCATTCCTCTTTATCTCGTGTTATTGAAAGTAGTTTCATATGTTATTGCGAATTTTCGCACAGCCTTGTAAAATAGCGCGACGGCATCGCTTCTTATATGATCGCTATAATCCGAATCTATTGTGGTATTTTTTTCGAATCCAGCCAAGCCGTTGCGCAGGCCGAAAGAAACGCCGCTCAATCATTCGACTTTTTCAACGCTGCGGCGTGCCGCATAGAGGCGCAGTGGGGGCGCCGCGGCCGCGTTGTGAGCATCTTCCCAGTCGGATTGTCATCGGGTAGCGTGCAGGGGAGGCACGTGAAGGCGCTCTCTTTGGCTAACGCACTGCCACACCTTCAGCAGTTGCCCGTCGGAAGATGGGGCTGGTGTCACAACCCGGTGCTTGCCGCGACAGTTTGTTCCCGTCCCGGTTCATTTCAGCACCGAAGCGAGGGGGGAAGAGATGCACAACCGATTTCGGCAGTGCCTGCGGCAAATGTCGCTGGCAGCGTTGACGATGCTGGCGCTAAACATCCCGGTCCACGCGGCTGATCTCGTCATTGCGATGCCGAACTGGCCGTCCGGCCAGGCCACGGCAAACATCCTCAAGGTCAGCCTGAAGGAAAAGTTCGGGCTTGATGCCCACGTGCGCGAGATGGGGACGCTTATCGCCTTTGCCGGCCTCAATTCGGGTGAGGTGGATATTCATCCCGAAATCTGGCTGCCCAACCTCGACAATCTGGTGAAGAAATATGTGGACGGTGCCGGCACGGTGGCCATCAGCCCTATTGGCGTGCCGGCATGGTAAGGCATATGCGCGACGCGTGAAGCAGCCGACAAATTTGGAATTCACGACGTTTCGGATCTCAGCGACCCGAAGAAAACCGCCGCGCTGGATACCGATGGCGACGGACGTGGCGAACTCTGGATAGGCGCTGAGGGTTGGTCCTCAACCGCTATCGAGCGCGTCCGCGCCAACAGCTATGGCTATGCCAAGACAATGACGTTGCTGGAGACGCCCGAGGATGCCGGAATGGCGGCTGTCGATGCCGCGGTCGCCACGGATCACCCGATGGTGTTTGCCTGCTACGCGCCGCATTACGTGTTTGAGCTGCGCGACATTGTCCGGCTTACCGAGCCGCCCTTCGACCCGGCAAAGTGGAAGATCGTACTGCCGTCAGAGGACCCGCTCTGGGTCTCGAACTCCAGCGCGCCGGTGTCATGGGATACCGCCAATTTCCATATCGCCTACGCCACCTCGCTGCGCAAAAAATATCCGAAGGTGGTGGCGTTCCTGGAACGGGTCGAGCTGAAGCCCGAGGAAATCACCAAGATGAGTTATGCGCTCCAGGTAGAGCGTCAGGATCCTTATGAATACGCCAAACAATGGGTTGCCGCACAAGGCGCCCGGGTGCACGGGTGGGCAAATCCATGACCCGAAATCTGATGACCGTGGGGCGCGCCACTCTCCAGCGGAGCTCCCTTGCAACAATTGTCGCGGCAGTGTTCGGTCTTGTCGCGGTGGCGGCGCTGGCTGCGGGAACACAGGTTTTCGGCCCGAAAACCCACAAATGGGTGGACTACGATCGCACCAAGGCGCGCAAATACTATGCCGCGCATAATGAAGTGCCCGAGGCATTTCGTCCGCAGTGGTCAAGTTCCGCACCGCGGAAGTGCCGGGCACGATCATCATCGATGGCAACCAGCACTTTCTCTACCTTGTGCAGCCGGGTCAGCAGGCCATGCGCTATGGTATCGGCGTGGGCCGGGAGGGGTTTGGCTGGGCCGGCATCGTGCGCGTCGGCCGTATGGCGGAGTGGCCGACCTGGACACCTCCGGCCGAAATGGTCGCTCGCGATCCAAAGGCGGTGAAATATGCCGGAGGCATGAAGGGGGGCCGGACAACCCGCTCGGCGCAAGGGCGCTCTACCTCTATGAGCGCGACCAGGACACGATCTACCGGATACACGGCACCCCGGAGCCCTGGACGATCGGGCTCGACGTGTCGTCGGGATGTATCCGGATGAGGAACGACGACATCGTCGATCTCGCATCCCGCGTCAAGGTCGGGGCCAAGGTCATCGTCCTCATGCAGGGGGCGGCACTTTACAAAGGCGTGTGAGGGCATTCGGAGAGGGACAAGCAATGTCGGCAAAAAATGCAGTGAGAACTTCGATTCGGGCGACAGCAATTGGATTCCTGGCTAGAGCCCTTGGCGCTTGCGTCAGCGCGCCATCGCCGCCGCCGCAGGACCAGATGTCCAGGACCAAGGTCGAAACGGCGCCGGCGGACCTTCAGCTGCTTTGCGCCAATGCGGTCGCCAAGGCCAGCGGCGTCGACAGCACGAAGATACTTCCGGTTTCATCGAGCAAGCTCGATTCCAAGACCTATCAGGTCGAACTCGATGCCGGCGGCAAGAAGACAAGCTGCCTCGTGGATACCGACGGCAATGTCAAATCCGTTGAGCCCGTCTGATCCGCTCCGGTCGACGAATTTTGCGACCGAATCTGACCATTGCCGCCTTGGCTGCGGACATGACGATATTTGGGGCGGCCAGCCGCGATGAGCGGTTTAGAGAAACCGGCTAACCGCGCCTGCTTCACCCCAGCCCGATCCGCTTGGCGCCTTGCCGGAACAGCGCCTCGGCGTCCGGCTCGAAGCGGAAGGTGCCGATGAAATCATCGGCGCAGTAGTTCGGCAGCGTCTTGCGCAACGCGGCGGCGAAACCTTGAGCCTCGTCCAGCCGTCCCGCCAGCGCAAGGCAATGCGCGGCGATTGCCAGGATGATGGCATGGGCGTTGGGACGCGCGGCTGCTTTCAGCGCCCATTCGGCGGCTTCGTCAAACTGGCCGAGCCGGACATGCGACATCGCCCTGGCGCCCAGCATGCCGAACAGCAGCGGATCGAAGGGGCTCAGATGCCTGGAATGGTCGGATGAGCCGATCGCGGCCTTCGGGTCGCCGGACTGCGAGTGGACGAAAGACAGGGCATAGTGGCCAAGCGCGAAATGAGGGCTGAGGTCGACGGCGCGTTCCAGCTCGATGAGGGAGCCGTCCTGCTCGCCGCGCAGCCACAGCGCCCGCCCCATGGCCCAATGCGCGGCCGGATTGTGATCGTCGACGAGAAGGCTCTGGCCGGCTGCCTCGAAGGCCATGGCGCTCTCCTGATCGCGGTCGCCCCAGCGCTGGAAGGCATTTTGCCAATGAGTGAAGGAGAGCCCGGCATAAGCGCGGGCGAAGGTAGGATCGAGCTTCAAGGCCAGGTCGAAGAAATGCCGGGCCTGCTCGTTTTCCGCGCGGGTGAAGCGGTACATGTGCCACAGGCCGCGGTGATAGGCCTCCCAGGCGTTCAGCGAATTGGGCGCCTTCAGCATGGCGCGGTTGCGCTCGACCGTCTCGATCTCGGCCGAGATCGACGAGACGATGCTGTTGCCGATATCATCGAGCACGGCAAAGATGTCGTCCGGCTTGCGCTCGAACGTCTCGGCCCAGACTATCCTGGCGGTGCGCACTTCGACCAGCTCGACAGCAACGGTGACGCGGCCCGCCTGGCAGCGCATCATGCCCGTGGCGACATAGTCGACGTTGAGCCGCCGCCCGGCATCTTCGGGCGCGATGTTTTTCTCCGCCAAGGCAAACACCGAGCCGCGCGCGATGACGAAGAAATCCCTGAGCTTGGCCAGGCGGGTGATGATGTCGTGGGTCAGGCCGTCGGCAATCCCTCCGCGAGGGCCACCAGAAACGCCGCCGATGCCGGCCTGTTCAATAAACGGCATCACCGCAAGCGAAGCCTTGCGCGACGTTGCGGCGTTGGGATCGGCAAGCATGATAGGAGGTACCGAGAGCGGAACGGCCGGCTGCACCCATGATGACGCGCCGTGCTGACAGCGGATTGTCCGCCATGCGTCGCGAACGGGTCCGAAATCCAGATCTTCGGACTGGAAGTGCCGTGCGGCGGCCGCAATATGCTCCTCGGCCGCGCCGAACTGGCCGCGCTGGGCGAGCCTCGTCAGCAAGGCCAGATGCACACGGCCGTCGAACGGAGCGAGCTCCAGCCATTTTTCGAGGTGCGCGGACACGTCATCGGAATCGCTGGGGAGACGCTCGACAAGCTGTTGCAGCACCGCCGCGTGGCATGAGCTGAAGCGGCGGCGCTGAGCGGTCAACCAGCTGTTGAAATGCGGGCTGCGGTCGATCTCCAGCCCGTCGAGGAAATCGCCGGCGAACAGCCGGGAAAGCGCCAGCAGGCGTTCGAGCTCGAGCGTCTCTATTCCCTTCGTCGCGGCGGAGGCAATCTCCACGGCATCCACGGATACACCGTTCAGGTCGAGCGCGACCGTGTCGCCCTGTGCCTCGATCCTGCTCCGATCGGATTCGTCGAGAACGCCTCGAAGCTTGCTGAGGCACCAGCGGAGTTCGCCGCGCGGGTCGTTCGGCACGTCCCACAAAAGCTCGCAGAGCCGGCTGCGGCCGACCGGATGCGGCGCCAGCGCCAAATAGGCGAGCAGCGCACGCAGCTTGCGCGATTTTGGGAGCTGGATGATGATGCCGTTGCGTGCGATCGTCAGCGGGCCGAGCAGGCGCACGGAAAGGCCGGTCACCTCGCCGTCGAGGCTCGATCGGGTGGATTCCACGTGCGTTTCCACGCCTGCTCCCACGCTGGCCAGTCGGCCTTTGTTTTATCACCAAACGCGACACGGTGCATCCGGCGGCGAATTTCCGCGCCGGATGCCGCCATGGCCACATTGCCGGGAGGCAAATGTAGTGCGGCAAGGTCTCGAAACCTCGCCGCCCAAGCCACCGGTCTGTAACCGGCCCGTGACGACAAGAGACAACGACGAAGCGAGGAGATCGACATGTTGCATCAACAGAAAATCAGAACCACCGCCGGGCGCGGCCGCCTGTTCGACAGCATTCTCGACACGGTCGGCGATACGCCGGTGATCCGCATCAACAATCTCGGACCGGATCATGCGACGATCTACGTGAAGGCCGAGTTCTTCAATCCCGCCGCCTCGGTGAAGGACCGGCTGGCGCTCAACATCATCGAGGAAGGCGAGCGCAGCGGCGCCTTGACGCCGGGCCAGACCGTGGTCGAGGCGACCAGCGGCAACACCGGAATCGGCCTTGCCATGGTCTGCGCCCAAAAGGGCTATCCGCTGGTGGTGACGATGGCCGACAGTTTTTCCATCGAACGCCGCAAGCTGATGCGCATGCTGGGCGCCAAGGTGGTGCTGACGCCACGCGCCCAGAAGGGTTTTGGCATGTACAAGAAGGCGGTGGAGCTGGCCGAAGCCAATGGCTGGTTTTTGGCCCGCCAGTTCGAAACCAAGGCCAACGCCGCCATTCACGAGGCGACGACGGCGCGCGAGATCATCAACGATTTCGCCGGCTCGCGGCTCGACTGCTTCGTCACCGGCTATGGCACGGGCGGCACCGTCGTCGGCGTCGGGCGCATGCTGCGGCAGGAGCGTCCGGAGACCCGGATCGTGCTCGCCGAACCGGCCAACGCGCAGCTGATCGGCAGCGGCAAGCCGCAGCAGCGCGGCGCCGGTGGCGCGCCTGCCGCCAGCCATCCGGCCTTCGAGCCGCATCCGATCCAGGGCTGGACGCCCGACTTCATTCCGGACGTGCTGCAAGAGGCGATCGACGCCAGCCTCTATGACGAGGTGGTGCCGATTGCCGGGCCCGAGGGCATGAAATGGGCCAAGGCGCTGGCGCAGAAGGAAGGGATTTTCACCGGCATCTCCGGCGGAGCGACCTTCGCTGTGGCGCGGCAGATCGCGGAAAAGGCGGCGCCCGGCTCGGTGATCCTGTGCATGCTGCCCGATACTGGCGAACGCTACATGACGACACCGCTGTTCGACGGCATCGAAGCCGAGATGGACGCCGAGGAGACTGCGCTTTCGCAGTCGACGCCCGGCTGCCAGTTTCCGGCGTGACGGCGGCACATCGGGAGCGGCCTGTATGGACACGAGGCCTGGATTGGCCATCACGGCCACCGAGGAAACGCTTGACCCCTCGAACTGGGCCGACGTGCAGGTCCTGTCGCATCGGATCGTCGACGATGCCGTCGCTTACCTGCGCGATGTCAGAGAGCGTCCGGTGTGGCAGGAGATGCCGGTTGATGTGAGGACTTTCTTCACGGCGCCGCTGCCGCGTTCGCCGGCTCCGCTGGCCGAAATCTACGGCGACGTCACAGGGAAGCTGATGCCCTATCCGATGGGCAACATCCATCCGCGCTTCTGGTCCTGGTATATGGGCTCTAGCAATTTCACCGGCGCGCTCGGCGATTTCCTGGCGGCGATCCAGGGCTCCAATCTCGGCGGCGGCAACCATGCCGCCGCGTTGATGGACAACCAGGTCGTCGACTGGTGCAAGGAAATGATGGGCTTTCCGCAATCGGCCAGCGGCACGCTGGTCAGCGGCGGCTCGATGGCCAACATCATCGGGCTGACCGTGGCGCGCAACGCCAAGGCGGGCATCGACATACGCGAGCACGGGGTTGCCGGCATCGACAAGCCACTGCGTTTCTATGGCTCCGACCAGCTTCACTCCTGCCATCGCAAGGCGATGGAGGCGCTCGGCCTCGGCAACCGGGCACTGCGTCGCATCCCGAGCGATGCGGGGCTGCGCATCGACATCGCTGCGTTGCGGGCGGCGATTGTCGAGGACCGTAACGCGGGCTTCAAGCCGGCCTGCGTGATCGGCACGGCCGGCACGGTGAACACCGGCGCGATCGACGATCTGCAAGCGCTGGCAGACCTGGCGTCACAAGAGGATCTGTGGTTCCATGTCGACGGGTGCATCGGCGCCCTGCTTGCGATTGCGCCGGACAATTCGCATCGCGTTGCCGGCATTGAACGCGCCCACTCAATCGCGCTCGATCCGCACAAATGGCTGCACGCGCCATTCGAGGTCGGCTGCGCGCTGATCAGGGATGCCTCCGCGCATCGCGGCACGTTCGCGGTGACGCCGGAATATCTGGAATCGACCCCGCGCGGACTCGCCTCCGGCCACTGGCTGCACGATTTCGGCTTGCAGACGTCACGCGGTTTCCGCGCGCTGAAGGTGTGGATGGCGCTGAGAGAGCACGGCATCGAAAAGTTCGGCCGGCTGATCGATCAGAACATTGCGCAGGGACATCATCTCAGCGCGCTGATCGAGGCGGAACCGGCTCTCGAACTGGTGGCACCGGTGAACATTAACATCGTTTGTTTTCGCCACCGCGGCGACGGGCAGACGGGAGAGAGGCAGAAGGCGCTCAACACCGAGATCATGCTGAGGCTGCAGGAAGAAGGCATCGCCGCCATTTCCGACACGACAGTGCATGGCCAGCATTGCCTCAGGGTGGCGATCAACAACCACCGCACCCGTCGCGACGATCTTGACCTGCTGATCCGGGAAACGGTGCGGCTCGGGCAGGAGATTTCAGCGACGGGCGCGACGGGCTAACGCCGGCCTTTCTTTCGAGCGGCGAGACTAGGCATCGAGCCAGACCTTCTCGAAATGCTGCTCGAGCGACTGGTGCTGCTCGCAGCCATGGACGCCCTTGCGGTAGGTGCGGTAAACCGAGCGCCAGTAGGGCTGGATGATAACGCCGGAATCGCGCAGATTCTGTTCGATCTTGGCCATGAGCTCCTTGCGGGCGCCGGGATCAGGCATCGCCAGCGCCTTGTCGAGTAGACTGTCGAATTCCGGATTGGCATAGGCGCTCTCGTTCCACGCGGCGCCAGACTTATAAGCGAGCGCCAGCACCTGGACGCCGAGCGGCCGGCCGAGCCATTCCGTGCAGGAGAAGGGATATTTGCTCCAATCGTTCCAGAACGTCGCGGCCGGCAGCACAGTGCGCTTGATCTTCAGCCCGGCCTCGCGCATCTGCGCGGCGATGGCGTCGCCGGTGCTCTTCTGCCAGTCGACGTCGACCGAGATGAGTTCGTATTCGTGGTCGGCCTTGCCGGCCTCGGCGAGCAGGGCCTTGGCTTGATCGGTGTTGCGGACGGCCGGGCCGATATCGGCATATTCGGGATGCATCGGCCCGACGTGATGGTTCTCGGCAGGCTTGCCGCGATTGTCCATGCCGATCTTCAGCACGGCGGCGTTGTCGACCGCGAGCTGGGCGGCGCGGCGCACCTTGATGTCGTCATAGGGCGGATTGCCGATGTTGAAACGCGCGACGATGGTCGAGCCGGTGGCGATTTCCGAATTGCTCAGGCCCATGGAGTCGGTCTGCGCAACCGTGTCGGAGGCGGTTTCATGGTCGGTGTCGATCTCGCCCGATTCGAAGGCCGACAGCATGGCGTTGGGATCGGAGCCGTAGTCGACCCATTTGATGCCGTCGAGGTAGAAGTCGCCCTTCCACCATGGCTTGTCCTTACGGCGGACTTCGGCGCCGACCTCGGCGTCCCATGCGACGAGTTCGCAAGGCCCGGTAGTGATCGCCAATGCCTTCAGCGGATCGCCGTCGCCTTCATAGCTGCGGTGCATGATCAGCGCCGGATAGTCGGCCATGCCGGCGATCAGCGAAATGTCGGGCTTGGGCAGATTGAGCCGGACGATGAAATCGTCGACGCGCTCGATGCCGCCGTCGACGGCCTTCTTGGTATCGGCGTTGACCAGTGCGCCCATGCGCGCGGCGACCGAATTGCCGGCGACGGACGCATCGCACCAGCGCGTCAGATTGTGGATCACGTCGTCGGCGTTGAAGGTGTCGCCGTTCGACCAGGTGATGCCCTTGCGGACATGCAGCGTCAGCACGCGGGCGTCGTCGCTGGTTTCCCAGCTCTCGAGCAGCCGTGGCTCGAAGGTGAAGTCGCGCTTCCAGCGCACCAGATATTCGTTGCACTGGCGGGCGACGTTGGACATCTCGACGCCGTCGAAAGTGCGCGGATCCTTCCAGCCCTTGACGTTCATGGCGACACGCAAGATGCCGCCGCGCTTCGGTTCCTCGGCCCTGGCCGGTGACGGCGCAAGCCCGCCCAGCGCCAGCGCGCCGGCAGCGCTGACGCCGAGCGCAGCCATGGTGGCGAGATATTCGCGCCGGTTCATCTGGCCTTTCTTGAAGCCATCGGCGACGGGCTCCGCCTGCGGATGCAATTTCCGGTCGGTCAGCATGAACTTCATCGTAAATCCTCCCTGTCGGGCCGGCGCATCGCGGATGCGGGCTCCTTACGTGGCGTGATGATAGGGCTGGCCTGACCGAAGCAGTGTTCGGGTTTCCGCAGTTGTTGTGCGCTGTTCCGCGACAGTGGAGATTGGAGGACGGTCCGCGTCACTCAGGCCAATCACCTCCGCCCAGCGCGGCTATTGCCGCGATTATGCGCTCAAACGCCTGGCCGGCGCGCGGTACGGTTTTGCGGGCGCGCAGGAAGCTGTGCACCAGCCGCGGCTCTTCGCGCCACCATGCCTTGCCGCCGGCGGCAAGGATGCGATCGCGATAGGCCTTGCCGTCAGCCGACAGCGGGTCGCATTCGGCAGTGATGACGACGGTCGGCGGCAGGCCAGAGAAGTCCGTATCGCCGAGCGGCGAAAATGTCGGGTCTTCCGGCGACTGCCCCTTCCCTGCCCGGATATGCCGATAGAATTCGACGTCGCGCAATGTCAGCAGTGGCGCCTCTGCGTGCTCGACATAGGAGCCGGCGCGCGCTTTGCTGTCCAGCTCGGGGCCGTCTAGCTCGTCACCGCCGAGCTCGGGATAAATCAGCACCTGGCCGATCGCATGGCGAGGATGGCGGCGTGTCGCCTGCGCCACTGCGGCAGCCAGGTTGCCTCCGGCGCTTTCGCCGCAGAGCACGATCGGCAGGCCGGTCGTCGCCGCAGCCCATTCGAATACGGCCAGCGCATCCTCGAAGGCCGCCGGATGCAGATGCTCGGGCGCCAGCCGGTAGTCTGCGGACAGAACGGGAAAGCCAGTGCCGGCGCAAATCTCGGCGCAGATGTCGTCATGGCTGTCGAGCCCGCCAAGGACGAAGCCGCCGCCGTGATAATAGACGACCATCGCTTGTGGCGCCGTGCCCGCCATCTGGTAACGCCGGACCGGGATCGCATGGTCAATGGCAGGAACCGCGCTGTCGCTGGCCTTGACACCGGACGGATAGGGCTCGCGGAACGCCCGGCACATGGCGTCATAGACCGCCCGCTGCCTGTCGATCGGCATGTAGACGATCTCGGGCGGATACGACTCATTGACCCGGTCGATATAGGCCCACAGCTCCGGATCGAGCAGCGTTTGGTATTTTCCGCGCTCTGTCGTTTCTGGTCGATCGGCCTCGGTGATCATCGCGGCGCGGTCCCGCTCAGAGCTCGGCGTAGAGGCGGGCGGCGTTTTCGTAGCTGAAGCGCAATGGCACCGAGCCCTCGACCTGCCAGGCTTCGACCGTCTCGCCGGCCAGCAGCCGACAGGCGCCGTCGGTGGTGGTGACGGCGCCGCCATAGAGCCGGTTGGCGAGATTGAGAATGGCCGTCTGATGCATCGCCGTGCTGCCGCTGCCGCAGGCATCCTTGACCAGCAGCACGCGAAACCCGAGCGCCACCGCGTCCTTTACGGTGGCATCGATGCAGGCCTCGGTCCAGACGCCGGCAACGACCAGCCACTCGACGCCATCGGCCTTCAGCCGCTCGGCGGCAGGCCCCGCGCGGAAGGCGCTGGCATCGGTCTTGACCAGCATCGTCTCGCCTGTCGCCGGGCCCACTTCCGGACAGATCGCCGTCAGTGGATCGTCCTTGTCGGAAAACGCCGACTTGCCGTTGGCCTCGACCGGGTGGAACGGCCGTGCCGTGGCGAGATCGACGATATAGGCCCAGTGGTACAGGGGCACATTGTTGGCCCGAGCCGCCTGCTGCAGCCGCTGGACGTTGGCGAGAATGTCGCCATAGCCTTCGACCAGATAGCGCTTGTCCCGCCGATGCTCCTCCTGGAGATCGATGAACACCGCCGCCGCCTTGCCGCGCTTGATCGAGATCGGGCTTTTCATGCAAAACTGCCTGTCAGCACTCAAACGTGCCTGTCAAGGAAATCGTCCTCATAGGGAAAGCGCGACAGGAGTTCGGTGCCGGTCTCGGTGATCAGGATCTCGTCCTCCAGCTTGACGCCCTCGCGGCCGCCCTTTTCGCCGATATAGCTTTCGACGCTGACCACCATGCCGGGCACGATGACACCGTCGCGGCCATAGGTCTCGTAATCCATGGCATGCGCGATGAACGGCGTCTCGCCATGCATGCCGACGCCGTGCATGACCGAGGTGTAGCGCTGGTCGACGAAGCGGTCCGGGATCTTCCAGGCCTTTTCGGCAATCTCGCGAAACGCCATGCCCGGCTTGACGACCCCAATGTTGTGCTGAACCTGATCGTGCGCCATGCGGTAGAGCGATCTCTGATAATCGGTCGGCTTGCCCGGGCCGCAGCGGAAGGTGCGCGAAAAGTCCGAATAATAGCCGTAGCAGCCGATCGTGTCGGTATCGAGCGCCAGAAGTTCGCCCGGCCTGATCTTGCGGCCGCTCGCCTCATTGAACCATGGGTTGGTGCGCTGGCCCGAGGTCAGCAAACGGGTTTCGATGAATTCGCCGCCCTGGCGGATCACCTCGCCATACATGATGGCGAACAACTCGTTTTCGGATACGCCGGGCTTGATCGCCTCGCGCACCGCATAGACCGCAGCCTCGGCGCCAGCCATCGACACCTGCAGGCATTTTACTTCCTCTGGCGTCTTGACCGCGCGCACCGCCAAAATCTCGCCCTGGCAATCCCGGACGTCGCAGCCGCGCTTTTCCAACGCCAGTGCCTGCAGATGGCTGCAGCGGTCGAGCCCGAGCTTCATCGAGCCGCCGCCATGCGCCTTGAGCAATTCGGCGATCTCATCGGCGAACGGGCCGGCTGTTTCGTCGTCACGGCCCGACACCGAAGACCAGACCAGCTTCGACGGCCGCGCCTCGTCGATCGTGTCGAGCACCATCGAGACATGGTAGCTCTGCGGATATTCGAACAACACGATCGGCCCTTCGGTCGGGATGAAGAAGTAGCGCGTCGAGTTGCGCAGGAAATAGCCGAACATGTTGCGCGAGCCGGTGGCGTAGCGCTGGTTGTAGGGGTCGAACAGCACGACGCCGCCATAGCCGGCCTCGCGCATCCACGCGCGCAGCTTGACCAGTCGCCCCTTGCGCAGCGCGTCGGCATTGATGAAGGACGGCTCGGTATCCGACAACCACATGCCGCCGGCCGGATCGGCCGCAGCCGGATGCCGCATGCGGTCCTTGAAGTCAACGTCCTCGGTGCTGTCGGGGTCGAAAACGACGATGCTCATGGGTGCCTCCTGGAAGCGAGACCATGGAGCAAAGGACGTGCGGGCGTTGTGCGGAAAACCGCAAATGTTGTGCTGGATGCCGTAGACAGGCTGGCCGGACAGCACCCCCCTCTGGCCTGCCGGCCATCTCCCCCGCAAGGGGGGAGATTGGATGTCGCGTCAGCCTTCGCCTATGACCAACGCAGCAGGATATGCGGCGGGACCAAAGCTGCTGATCTCCCCCCTTGCGGGGGAGATGGCCGGCAGGCCAGAGGGGGGTGGGCGGGAACTCGGCGTGGAGTGACTAATGCACCCTAATGCCGCCGCAACACCTTCGGCGCGTGGCCATGCTCCTCCCGGAACGCGCGGGCAAAGCTCGACATCGACGCAAAGCCGCAGGCCAGCGCCACGTCACGCACCATCAGCGTCGAATGTGCCAGGAGATCAGCGGCGCGCTTCAGCCGCAGGCGGCGGTAGTAGCCGTTGGGCGAGATGCTGAGCTCGGAGCGGAAATTGCGTTCAAGCTTGTCGGAGGAGACGCCGAGCCGCCCCGCCAGCTCCGCCATGCCGAGCCGCTCCTCCACCGCATCCTCCATGATGGCGATGGCCGACAGCACCAGTTCGTTCTGGACGCCGGTGCGTAAGCGCAGCGGCATCAGCTTGCGGTCGACGCTGGAGCGCAGCGGGCTGTGCACGAACCATTCGGCGACGCCGGCCGCCAGCTCGGCGCCATAATCGTTGGTGATGATCTCCAGGATCATGTCGAGGCTGCCGACGCCACCGGCCGAAGTGAAGCGCTTGCGGTCGATGACATAGAGATCGCGCCTCAGCTCGATATCCGGAAACGCTTCGGTGAAGGCTGCCTGGCTGGTCCAGTGCAAGGTGCAGGCATGGCCGTCGAGCAGGCCCGCGCGGGCGAGGAAGAACGCCGCATCCGCCACCGCACCGATATGAGCGCCGCCGCGCAGGCTCTTGCGGATCCAGCTCACGGCATCGTGCGCGACGAGATGATCGGCATCGCCGCCCGAGCAGACGACGATGCGATCGACCTTCGGCGCGTCATGGGCGGCAAAGCCGGGCTGGATGACGACGCCGTTCGAGGCCTCGACCGGGCCTTCGGCGGCGCCGACGATGATCCAGCGATAGCAGTCCCGCTTGGCCAGCACGTTCGCCGCGCGCAACGGCTCGATGACGGAGCTGAACGCCATCATCGGAAAACCGGGGAAGACCAGGATGGCGAAGGTGAGGGGGGCTTCGCTTGCCGTCGGTTGGTTGCGTTGTCGGTTGTTCATAGCTTCCGGAGCCGGGAGGATCGGGTCGCTACAATTCAGGCAGAATTGGCCTGGGTCAACGGAATAGCGTGCGGGGGCGCGACACAGAACAATTGTCGCTTGTCGGTGATCCTTCACGCCCCCCTCTGTCCTGCCGGACATCTCCCCCACAAGGGGGGAGATCGGCCGTCACCGCCGTTTTCGTCAATCTTCCAACATTGTAAATGTGTGCGGAGCGCTGAAGCTGCTAATCTCCCCCCTCGTGGGGGAGATGCCCGGCAGGGCAGAGGGGGGCGCTGTCCCGCCGACATCTCGCAAGGTTTCTTGTTACCGGGCTCAACTCGCCAGCGCCTGATCCAGATCCGCAATCAGATCATCACCATCCTCTATCCCGGCCGACAAGCGCACCAGCGAATCGGATATCCCGATCTCCGCGCGTTTTTTCGCCGGGATCGAGCCGTGCGTCATCAGTGCGGGGTGCTCGATCAGGCTTTCGACGCCGCCGAGGCTTTCGGCCAGCGTGAACAGTTGCGTGTGCTCGAGGAAGCGCTTGGTGCCGGCGAGGTCGCGGTCGAGCTCGATGGTGATCATGCCGCCGAAGGCGTGCATCTGCCGCCTGGCGATGGCGTGCTGCGGATGGCTGGGCAGGCCGGGATAGATAACACGGCGGATGTCGGGGCGGCTTTCCAGCCAGTGCGCGATCTTCTGGCCGTTCGACGAATGACGCTCCATCCTCAGCGCCAGCGTCTTCAGGCCGCGCAGCGCCAGGAAACTGTCGAATGGCCCGGAAATGGCGCCGATGGCGTTCTGCAGGAACTTCAGCCGATCGGCGAGATCCTTGTTGTCGCCGACCACGGCGACGCCGCCGACCATGTCGGAATGGCCGTTGAGGTATTTCGTCGTCGAGTGAACAACGATATCGATGCCGAGCTCCAGCGGCCGCTGCAGATAGGGGCTGCAGAAAGTGTTGTCGGCGACCGACAGCACGCCTTTGCGCCTGGCCAATGCCGCGACGCCTTCGAGATCGACGACACGCAGCAGTGGATTGGTCGGCGTCTCGACCCAGAGCAGCTTGGTTTCCGGGCGGATCGCCGCTTCGACCGCGGCAAGATCAGTGAAGTCAACGAAGTCGACCTGGAGGTTGGCCGAGCGCTTGCGCACCCGCTCAAGCAGCCGAAACGTGCCGCCATAGATGTCGTCGGTGGCGACGATGTGGGCGCCGGAATCGAGCAGTTCGAAAATAGTGGCGATCGCCGCCAGCCCCGAAGCGAAGGCGAAGGCGGCTGTGCCGCTTTCGAGGTCGGCCACAGCGCGCTCGAAGGCAAAGCGGGTCGGGTTCTGGCTGCGGGCATATTCAAAACCCTTGTGCACGCCCGGGCTCTGCTGGCCGTAGGTCGAGGTCGCGTAGATCGGCACCATCACCGCGCCCGTCGTCGGGTCGTGGCTCTGGCCGCCATGGATGGTGCGCGTCGAGAAGGCGAGGCGGTTCCTGCCCGATACGGTGGCTTTGACGGTCATCGGGCGCGCCTCAGATGGTTGATCAGGTCGATACGGGTTATCAGGCCAATGAATTCGTGGCCATCGAAGACGATAGCGACCTCGTTGCGGTCGAACACCGGCAGCAGCGCATCCAGCGTCTGGCTGGCCTGCAGCGTGTGCAGGGTAGAGGTCATGGCCGTACTGACCGGGGCCTTGAAGCGGTCCCAGCGGCTATCATAGGGGCCTTCGACCTTGGCCAGGATATCGCTTTCGTCGATGATGCCGACGAGCTTGCCCTCGTCCAGCACCGGCAGCTGCGAAACATCCGAGCGGCGCATGCGGCCATAGGCGTTGAGCAGGCTTTCGTCGGGGCCGACATACACGGTGTCGCCGGTGCGATGCGAGCGCATCACCAGATCGCGCAAATCGCCATGCTGCTCCTGCTCGGCAAGGCCCTGTTCGGCCAACCAGAAGTCGTCGAACACTTTCGACAGATACTTGTTGCCGCTGTCGCAGACGAAGGTGACGACGCGCTTCGGCACGGTCTGCTCGCGGCAATAGCGGAGCGCCGTCGAAAGCAGCGTGCCGGAAGACGAGCCGGCGAGGATGCCTTCCTTCGAAAGCAGGTCGCGCACCGCCAGCATGCTCTGCTTGTCGGGGATGGAATAGGCCTTCCTGACCAGCGACAGATCGGCATTGGGCGGGACGAAATCCTCGCCGATGCCTTCGACGGTCCAGCTTCCGGCCTCTACCATCTTGCCGGTCTTGATCAAAGGCGCCAGCACCGAGCCGACCGGATCGGCCAAAATCATCTCGGTCTTCGGCGAGACTTTCGCGAAATAGCGGCCGAGCCCGGTCAGCGTGCCGCCGGAGCCGACACCGACGACAACCGCGTCGACGTCGCCTTCGAGTTGTTGGAAGATTTCCGGTCCGGTCGTGGTTTCATGAGCCAGCGGATTGGCCGGGTTGGCGAACTGGTTGGCATAGAAGGCGCCGGGCAGCTCGACGGCGATCTTTTCGGCCATGTCCTGGTAATATTCGGCATGGCCCTTGCCGACATCGGAGCGCGTCATGCGCACTTCGGCGCCGAGCGCGCGCAAATGCTGGATTTTTTCGCGCGACATCTTGTCGGGCACGACCAGGATGATGCGGTAGCCCTTGGGGATGCCGACCTGGGCGAGACCAAGACCGGTATTGCCGGCAGTCGCCTCGACGATGGTGCCGCCGCGTTTCAGTTTGCCCTGTTTTTCGGCGGCGGCAATCATCGACAGCGCGATGCGGTCCTTGATCGAGCCGCCGGGATTCTGGCTTTCGAGCTTGATGAACAGCCGGCACTTGCCGATGTCGAATTTGGTCAGCTCGACGACCGGCGTCTGCCCGATCAGATCGAGAACCGAGGCATAGGGCGGGCGCAAGCGGGACGATGCGTCGTCCGGTGCCACGATCTTGTGCTTGCTCATGTCAGATGCTCCGTTGCCAGAATGAGCAACCGCCCTGGAAGACGGCAACCTACCGTCTTTTCCAGCCGTTTGCAGTTGTAAAGAAGATAGATCGTGCCAATCCGGCCGCCAGCAGGGGAATGGAATTTCGCGAAAGCTTCGCCAGCCTCGAGGCTGGGCAAAAGATTTGCAGAACCTGCTTAGGGTTCAGGCGATCGCGGCCTGGGCTTCGATCTCGATCAGAAAATCCGGATTACCGAGGCCGGCGACGCGCAGCACTTTGATGATCGGGGCACGCCGCGGTTTGCCCGGAAGGCCATCCAGGCGCCGAAGGCCGGCCCTATGTCCAGGTCGCCGGCGATATAGACCGAGAGGCTGACGAGGTCTTCAGGCTTTGCCCCACCGGCTTCGAGCACCTTTGCCAGGTTGGAGAGCGCCTAAGCGGTCTGCGCAGCGAGATCGTCCCTGGCGACGATCCGGCCTTGCGCGTCGACCCCATTCTGGCCGCCGACCAGCACGATGCGCGCGGATGGCGGCAGCGACACGCCTTGCGAATAGGCCGAGTTGCTGTGCATGCCCTCGGGGTTCAGCCTTTCGATGGTCACTGCGCTTTTCCTCCTCAGCGAAAACTATACCGCGGCCGCCTGGCCGTCCGTAGGGTCGCACGGCACAGAACGGCAATCGTGCGCCCGTTTCAACGCACCATCTCGTTCGTTGCCGCCGCTGATTCCGCCATGCTACCCGGCGCTGGTCGAACAGCAATGCAAGGAATGGCCGATGAAGATTCTTGCCTATGACAATTTCAAGCCCGGCGTCACGCTCGACGACCTGCGGCCTTATTTGCGCGACGAAGTGTCGAACGTCTGGCGGCTCTGGAAGGCGGGGATCGTGCGCGAGAATTATGCGCGCGGCGATATTGGCGGCGTCATCATCGTGTTCGAGCTCGACAGCGTCGCGGAAGCGCGGCGCTACACCGAGGACTTCCCGCTGTCCAAGGCCGGGCTGCTGGAATGGCACTTCATCGCCTTCGACGCGCCATTGCCGCTGGAATTCCTGTTCGACCCGACCGTCGACATCGCCAAGCCGTGGGACCGGACGGCGGCATGATCCGGTCGCGCGACGGGATCGAAATCCCGGCCAGCCTGGCTGAGTGGTGCGATCCGCGCCGCACGGCGCTGGTGGTCTACGACATGCAGGTCGGCATCTGCCGCCAGGTGGCCGGCGCCGCCACCATCGTCGAGCGCACCGGCACGGTGCTGGAAGCGGCGCGCGTGGCCGGAATGCGGGTGGCGTTCACGCGCCATCTGTCGCTGCCGCGCAAATGGATGGGCGCGACGCAGCTGCGCACCGCCATGGCCTGGCAGCGGCGCGACAGCCCCGACACAGTTGAGCCGTGGTTCCCGCGCGACGCCGAAGCGACGCGGATCGTGCCCGAGCTGGAACCCCGCGATGACGAGGCGGTGTTCGACAAGCTCACGATGTCGGCCTTCGATTCAACCGCGCTCGGCTTTGCCTTGCGCGATTGCGGCGTGCGCACGATAGCGCTCGCAGGCATCGCCATGGAGATCGGCATCGAGCCAACCGTTCGCCAGGCGACCGACAATGGCTTTGTCGCCGTGGTCATCGAGGATGCCTGTGGCTTCGGCAACCGCGAGGCGCGCGACCGCTCGATGGCGACGCTACGCTTCGTCGGCGAAGCCCTCGTCACCGATGTCGCAAGCTTCTGCAGCGCACTTGCCGGTGCGGGTTGAGGGTGGTCGGCTTGCCGGCGCGACCCACCGTTTCACGGAAACGCCGAACCGCTCTATGCCTTTGTTTTCAAGCAATTGCGGACGGAAAACCGCGCAGCACTATGCCCGGAATGGATCTAAGTGGTGGCTGCGCTATCGGTGCGAAAACGCACGCCCTCGGCGCGGCCATGCACGCTTCCCCAGTCGTAGAGCGCCTGAAGCGCGGCGGCGAGATCTTCACCGCGCCCGGTCAAGGCGTAGCGCCCCTTGCCGTCGGGCGACATCTCGAGCGTGACGAAGCCGATCTCGACAAGCTCGGCCAGGCGCTGCGTCAGCATCTTGTCCGAGAGCGAGGGGATCAGCCGGCGCAGGTCCGAATAGCGCATCGGCTGTTCCTTGACGTGCGCCAGGATCACCGTCTTCCATTTGCCGCCGAGCGCGTCGAGCGCGAACTCGACCGGGCAGCCGTAGAGTCTTCCGCGTTGGGTCATGCGCCATGGTAGGCAAGGCATGGTGACGACGGAAGCAGAATTTGCCCGGTGTGGAGATCGTCATCGCCAACCCTGCTGTCTCGACCACCACGGGCTGGCCGGTCGGCTTCTGGCGGAGCTAGCTCCCGCACCCCTGGTTCGCCTTCACCGCGAGGTTATGCGGTCGAGATCTTTTCACCCAACGGCGGCGGTCTTGCATCCGAAATTGCGTCAAGACAAAGGGCGCCTTATCCGAGCAATCGCTTGCTTAGCCGCGCACACTGCACGCGAATATCGGGAATGGCGTCGATCTCGAAGAAGGTGCCGCGCGTCAGCGGCCCGACCGCCAAAATCTTGGCCGATACTGTGCCATCGCCGGCGATGACCTCGCAGTCCGCGGTCACATCGAGGCCGAGCCGCAGCGGATCCGGCCGTGCCAGCCCACGGTCGACCAGCGACCGCACCACGCTGTTCGAGGTGGTCGAGATATCCCTGGCGATGCCGGTGCAATCATAGATGCGGGCGACATCGAACCTTTCGAGGCGCTGCGTGTGGCGGGGCTGGACCTCTACGGTGTAGCCTGCGGCGATGTCGACGATGCGGCCGGCGACAAGCCGGATGCGGCCGGCCTGCACCGCCTCCGTAACGCGGGCGTAGACTTGCGGCGCCATGCGATGGCGGTGGATGTCCCACCACGCCTTGGTGTGCTCGACAAAGCGGCGCTTGGCCGAGGACGGCCAGTTCTGCCAGATCTTCTGGTTGAAGGGCCTCAGACCGTCGACGACGTCGCGCCAGTCGATGCCGGCCTTCTGGTTTTCCCGGATCAGGTCGCGGAACCAGCCGACGAAATAGGAAAGCTGGGTGCCGAGCGGGATATCGGCAACGTCGAGCTTGATGGGATTGCCCTTGCGATGCGGCGAAGGCAGCAGGCCGCGCCGCGACACCGCGACGATGGCGCCGCGATGACCGCGCTGCTCGAGCGACAGAAAGGCATCGACCATGCTCAACCCCGTGCCCAGCACCAGGACTCGGGCTTCGGGGTCGAGCGCGCTGTCGGCCTCGGATCCCATCCTGATCGCGTGGCCCTGCCCCGCCCCCGGCTCCTCGTCATGGCCGGTCGCCAGCACGGCAAGATGCGCAACCACGCTGGTGCCGTTGGCCAGCGCCACCTCGACGCCGGACGCGGTCGGCGAGATCGACAGGCTCTCCTCGCGGATCAGGCGCAGCCGGCCCGTCTGCTGCTCACGCGCCTCGAGCTCGTCGAGCAGCTCCTTGAGATAGCGGGCGTAGACGCTGCGCGGCGCATAGACCGGTGCCTGTTCCGGCGTTGCCAGGCCGCGTTCAAGTAGCCAGCGCGAGAAATTGCCGGGATCGTCGGCATAGGCGCTCATGCCCAACGCGCTGACATTCAGCACATGGGCTGAGAGCAGCGTTGAATAGGCCATGCCTTGCCCAAAATGCGGACGTTTTTCGACCAGGCTGACGCGGAGATCGGGATTGGGCGACTTCAGCAGATGCGCGGCAAGCACGACGCCGCTGGCGCCGCCACCGACAATGATGATCGAAGTTGGAATGATCGAATTTGCGCGTCCGGTCATGCGCGCACCAATTGTCTTGGGAGCCATTGGTTCCGGAATTCTCGGGTCAGGCTTTGTTGATTCAGGCCTGGATTTTCAACGGCACCGAAAGGTCTTCGTCGCCGGCGATGTCGCGCATCTCGGCGAGGCTGCGCTGGTCCAGCACCTCCGCGATGGCCTGCCGGACCTCCAGCATCAGATGTCGGACTTGGCATGTCGCCTCGTTGCAATCTTCGCAGCGCTGATACTGGGTGCGGCTGGCGCAAGGAATGGGGGCAAGTGGCCCGTCGAGCACGCGCACGACGTGCCCGACCTTGATCTCGTCCGCTGGGCGCGCCAGGCGATAACCACCCTCCTTGCCCTTGCGGCTCTGGACGAAACCGGCATTGCGCAATTCGCCAAGGATGGCATCGAGGAACTTTTTCGGAATATTGTTTGCGCGGGCGATGTCGTTGACGAAGGCGAGCTGTCCAACCGGCAGGCGCGCCAGATGAACGAGCGCCTTGAGGCCGTACTTACCTTTTTTCGTGAGCATAACCCGAACGTTTCTCTGTCATGCGATGACCCAAGGCCATCGGTTGCGAAACGCCTGGCGTGCCTCCCCGCCGCGTCCAAGCTGTCACTACAGATAAATTCTAGTGACATGATATACAAGCCAAGAAACGTTGATTTTGTTTCGTTTTCAAGCCGCAATGGCCATTTTGGCCGGGGCTTGTGCCCCTACGAGCACAGGAGCCGCCGCCAATGGGACACCGGCAAACTGGCCGGCGACAGGAATGTCCCGACCGGCCGATAGCAGCTTCTGTCCCTGAATTTGAAGGCCAAAGCATGCCGCGCGCGGCAACAAGGAGGGTGGCGTCGCTCATCGTCCTCTCCAATCCTTCAATGTCCATAAGAATACTAGACTTAACCCCGAGCACAGGAAATTCACTTTCAATTGTTCGGCCGTTCGCAGCATGGATTTGCCGGTGACCGGGCCAAAACGGAAAATTCTTGTTTGCGGCTGATGGCGCAATGACCGGTCGCTCCAACGGACAGCGAAGCCAGAGGCGAGGTGGAGCCAAGAAGGCAATTGAGGTGCTGCGCCATTGTTCAAAGCAGCGACGCAGCGGAGACCCCGAGGATCGATGCCGCTATACTGACCAACGAATGCAGATCCAATAGTGCGCGCCATTCCGTCTCTGTTTCGGCTGACCTGACCGTCAACAGACCTTAGGCCGAGGCCCGCTGCAGCCGCCATATCCGCCTTCGCGCCGGGCCACTGATGGCTTTTTTCCAACAAGACGGCAATGGTTGGAAGGATTTAACTCTACAAGCCTTATAGACTTAGCTGACTATGAGGGAGCGATCCGATTTTTCTCTTTTCAAGGAGCCTTTCATGTCCACCATTTCGCGACGCGTCGTTCTCCTGTCCTCGGCGGCTCTGGCTGGTGCCGGCTTTCTCGGCCCAGCCCACGCGAAGGACCTCAAGATCACTATCGGCTACCAGACGGTCGTCGAACCCTCGAAGGTGCCGCAGGCCGACGGCGCCTATGAGAGCGCGACCAAGGCGGCAATCGACTGGCGGAAATTTGATTCCGGCGCCGACGTGATCGCCGCCGTCGCTTCCGGTTCGGTCGACATCGGTTATGTCGGCTCGAGCCCGCTGGCGGCGGCGGCGAGCCGCGAGCTTCCCATCCAGACCATCTTCATTGTCGGGCTGATCGGCGAATCCGAGGCCCTTGTCGCCCGCAACGGCGCCGGCATCGAGAAGGTCGCCGACCTTGCCGGCAAGAAGGTGGCGGTACCCTTCGTCTCGACGACGCATTACAGCCTGCTTGCGGCGCTGAAGCATGAGGGTGTCGAGCCGAAGTCGGTCGATATTCTCAATCTGCGGCCACCGGAGATCGCGGCGGCATGGGCGCGCGGCGACATCGACGCCGCCTATGTCTGGGATCCGGCACTCGGCCAGATCAAGACGTCGGGCAAGGTCGTGCTGGATTCCTCGCAGGTCGCCGCCTGGGGCGCGCCGACTTTCGACGCCTGGATCGTGCGCACCGACTTCGCCGAAAGGAACCCGGAGGCGGTGCGCGACTTCGTCAAAATGACGGGCGCTGCCTATGCCGAATTCCTGGCCAAGCCGGATCAATGGTCGGTGTCCTCGCCGCAAGCGGCCAAGATCGCCAGGATCACCGGGGCCAAGCTCGAAGACGTGCCGCAACTGCTGAGGGGCTATGTCTTCCCGACGCTCGAGGAGCAGGCCTCGGACAAGTTCCTCGGTGGCGGCACGGTCAAGGCAGTCGAGGCGACGTCGGCCTTCCTCAAGGAGCAGGGCAAGATCGACGCCGTGCTGCCGGATTATTCGAAATACGTGTCGTCGAAATATGTCGGCGAGGCGCTTGCCTCGAATTAGCGACCGCTCAATGCGCGCGTCCTCCCTTCCCTGACGCGCGCGTTGCCTGCAGATTCAGAATATCGGCGACGCCACATGACGCATCTCCTGCTCGACAAAGTCTCGATTCATTATGAAGGCCAGCCGGCGCCGGCCGTCGAACGCGTGTCGATTGACGTCGCCAAGGATGACTTCGTTGTCCTGGTCGGCCGCTCCGGCTGCGGTAAGACCTCGCTGCTCAATGTCGCTGCGGGCCTGGTCGAGCCTGTGCGCGGCAGCGCCACGGTAGGCGGCAGGCCGATCACGGCGCCAGGCTCGGACCGCGCCGTCGTGTTCCAGAACGACGCGCTGTTTCCGTGGCTGACCGCGCGGGAAAATGTCGCCTTTGCGCTCAGGCTGCGCGGCGTCGGGCCAAGTGAACGGGCGCGGCGCGCCGATGCGCTGCTGGCGCTGGTGAAGCTCGACGGTGCCGGCGACAAGCGCATCTGGGAGCTTTCCGGGGGCATGCGCCAGCGCGTCGGCCTGGCCCGGGCGCTGGCGGCCGAGCCGCAATTCCTGCTGCTCGACGAGCCGCTGGGCGCGCTCGATGCGCTGACACGGGAACGCATGCAGACAACGCTGCTCGATCTGTGGACGGCAAGCAATGTCGGCGTGCTGATGGTGACGCACGGCATCGAGGAAGCGCTGGTGCTCGCAACCCGCATCATTGTGCTGGCTCCCGACCCTGGGCGGGTGGTGCGGAGTTTCGAAACCGGCTTCAGCCGGCGCTATGCAGCCGGCGAGGCCATTCGCAGCATCAAGGCCGATCCCGCCTTCGCCGCGGCGCGCGGCGAGCTGACCGATGCGATCTTCGAAGGAGAGGCAGCATGACCGTTACCTCCTATACCGAGCGGCCGCAGCGCTCCAAGGCCGACGACGGAGCCGACGCGCTGTCCGTGCCATGGTCGCGGTCGCGGCCGAGACGCAGCCGCGTTTCGGCCCGCATGGTCAGCGCGATCACTGTTCTGGTGGTGCTGGCGGCGTGGGCACTGTCGGCCCGCCTGCAATTGGTGTCGCCGGTTTTCCTGCCGTCGCCCGTGGCAGTCTGGAACAAATTTGTCGTCGTCGCCCGTGACGGCTTTGTCGACGCGACGCTGCTCCAGCATATCGCCGCCAGTCTGTGGCGGGTATTTGCAGCGCTGATCGCGGCCGTTTTCGTCGGCGTTCCCATCGGGCTGGCTATCGGCATCAGCATCATAGGGCGCGGCATCTTCGATCCGCTGCTCGAATTGCTGCGGCCGATCCCGCCGCTGGCCTATCTGCCACTAATCATTATCTGGTTCGGCATTGGCGAGCCGTCCAAGATCCTGGTGATTGCCATCGCCATGCTGGCGCCGGTCGCGCTGTCGACGGCATCGGGTGTTCGCGGCGTCTCGCAGGAACGCATCAATGCGGCACGCGCGCTTGGCGCGACCCGCACGCAGCTTGTCCGGCACGTGATCCTACCCAGCGCACTGCCCTCGATCCTGACCGGCCTGCGCATCGCGCTTGGCGCCGGCTGGTCGACGCTGGTTGCCGCCGAGCTGGTGGCGGCGACGCGCGGGCTCGGCTTCATGATCCAGTCCGCCGCCCAGTTCCTCGTCACCGACGTGGTGGTGATGGGCATACTGGTGATCGCGGCCATTGCCTTCGTGCTCGAATTCATCATCCGCAGGATCGAGCGGGTGCTCGTCCCGTGGGCGGGGCGGGAGTGACCGGATCGGAGACGTGACGATGCCCCATTCCACCGCTGTGCTGCTTGCGCGTTTCGGCCATTGGCTCCGCCTGATCAAGGCCGGAGACAAACAGCCGCCTGAGGACGAACGCAAAGCGCCGACGCCGGTGCATCTGGACGCGGAGCGCAACCGCTTACCGCCGCGCGACGAAAGTTTCTACTGGGGCTGGCAATACTGGTCGCGGTGACCGGCCGCCACAGGTCCGCTGTGCGCTGCTCTGGCGGGAGCCTGAGGATCGACGCCTGCTCAAACGCGCGAACGGTTCGCCCAGGCCAGGCCGGCCAAGCCAACCAGCGCGGTGACGATGCCGACATAGAGCCATTGCGACTGGCCGGTCATGAAGCTGCCGCCGATAAGGCCGATGCCTTGCAATGACCACAGCACGCCGATGGCGAGCACAATCAACGCCAGCAGATTTTTGATCAATCTCATTGCTAAAACTCCTTTCCAAGTCGATCAGCGGCCGCGCTCCTGCCGGAATGGAACAGCGAAAGAAGCGGCCCGGTCAGGCCAACTTCTACTTAGATGCAAATCTCTGATCTTGTGCAAGACGTGCTGAGGTCGATGCGAAGATCATCAAAGAAGCTGTGCCTTGCTGCGGAAACTCTCTGACAAATTGTTTCGCACCGACTCCAAACGTGTAACATTGTCATGGAACCGACAGATCATTGCCGCATTTGCTGCCTCATTCGCCTCTAACCGCTGCGGGTCTGTCAACGGAGCCAGTCCCCAACACATGAACAAAAGCAACCAGACCGCGCTTGCCGCGGCCATGATCGCGGCTGGCCTGATGGTCGGCGCATCCACTGCCAGCGCCGCCGCTCAGTGCGGCCGTGCCTCCTGGTACTCACTGCATTCCAGAACCGCTTCCGGCGAACGCATGAACCCGTCGGCGCTGACCGCAGCGCATCGCAGCCTGCCGTTCGGCACCAAGCTGAAGGTGACCAACCGCAACAATGGCCGCAGCGTCGTCGTGCGGATCAACGATCGCGGCCCGTTTATCAGGGGCCGCGTGCTCGATCTGTCGAAGGGCGCCGCCAGCCAGCTCGGCTTCATCAGCTCGGGCCATACCGCCGTCTGCATGGCACGCGTCTAACAGTCAGAGCGCCAGGCCGGACACCTCCTCCGACGATCGCACCGATAGGCGTACCCTTGGCTACGCCTTCGCAGGTGCACATTGAGCCGGCTGTTGCCGTTGAAGGCGGATTCCCAACATCTTGGACGAAAGAATGAGCATAAATCACGCAAGTTGACGTATTGCATCGCAGCAAATTGTTGCTAACCTCCCGCAAGACAAGGCTCGGCGCTGCTCGTCGGCCCTTCGATCGCAGTCGGCAGCGGGGTTCTCGATGTTCTACCAGCTTTACGAACTGAACCATGCCGCCTTGCAGCCGGCCCGCCTCTATGCCGATGCGGTGCGCCTGTTCTACTCCAATCCGCTCAATCCGGTTTCACACACGTCCTGGGGCCGCTCGGTCGCGGCAACGGCCGAATTGTTCGAACGCACGACACGCCGCTACGGCAAGCCGCAATTCGGCCTGACCAAGACCGTGGTCGACTGGAAAACCGTCGAGGTCAGCGAACGCACCGTCTGGTCGCGGCCGTTCTGCAATCTGGTCCGTTTCGAGCGGGCTGTCCCGGCCGGGCGCCGGCCGGATCCGAAGCTGTTAATCGTCGCACCGATGTCGGGCCACTATGCGACGCTGTTGCGCGGCACGGCCGAGGCGATGCTGCCCTATGCGGACGTGCATATCACCGACTGGGTCGACGCCCGGATGGTGCCGCTTGCCGACGGCAGCTTCGACCTCGACGACTATGTCGACTACATTGTCGACATGCTGCATGCGCTGGGACCCGACACCCACGTGATGGCGGTGTGCCAGCCGTCGGTGCCGGTGCTGGCGGCGGTGGCGCTGATGGAAGCCAAGGGCGATCCTTTCGTGCCCTCGACGATGACGCTGATGGGCGGCCCGATCGACACGCGCCGCAACCCGACGGCGGTCAATTTGCTGGCCCAGGAAAAGGGCATCGACTGGTTCCGCGACAACGTCATCATGCGCGCGCCCTGGCCGGTGCCGGGCTTCGGCCGCGAGGTCTATCCCGGTTTCCTGCAGCTTTCGGGTTTCATGAGCATGAACCTGGATCGCCACATCATCGCCCACAAAGACTTCTTCATGCACCTGGTGAAGCATGACGGCGACAATGCCGAGAAGCACCGCGAATTCTATGACGAATACCTGGCGGTGATGGATCTGACGGCGGAATTCTACCTGCAGACCGTCGATACCGTCTTCGTCCGCCAGGCCTTGCCCAAGGGCGAAATGACGCATCGCGGTGTGGCGGTCGACCCTTCGGCGATCCGCAATGTCGCCCTGTTCACCGTCGAGGGCGAGAACGACGACATCTCCGGCCTTGGCCAGACCAAGGCGGCGCACGACCTCTGCATCAACATTCCGGCCGACAGGCACGCCCATTACATGCAGCCGGCGGTCGGCCATTACGGTGTGTTCAACGGCTCGCGCTTCCGCTCCGAAATCGTGCCGCGCATCGTCGATTTCATTACCAGCTACGGCCGCCAGAACCGTGTTGCGGTGAAGCCCAAGCTGGTCAGGACCGGCAAGAAATAGGCGACCAGCGATGATGCCCGTCAATCCGCATCAGGTCGGTCAATGCCAAAATCATCGGTTGGCGGGGCCGTGCGGCCGGTCGACCTGTTGCACAATAGTCGCGTTGGCGCCACGCAGGTAACCATGCCGCAAAAATCAATCCATCCTCATAATTGACACCGACTGTAAATACCCCTTAACGTTTCGTTAACAACAAGGGACAAGCGGGGACAATGATTTCCTCACCAATGGCGAGAACGCTACGCCTGTGCGCGCTGGCTGGACTTACTGTGGCGGCAGGTTGGGCCAGTTCGGCCTCGGCAGCCAGCCCGATGATAACAGGTGGTCCGACGTCGCAGCCGATCGGCCATTATGATTTCTGCAAGACCTACCCGTCGGAATGCTCGATCCGCCCGAAGGATCTGTCGCCCGCCAGCATGACCGGCTCGCTGTGGCGCAAGCTGCTCAGCGTCACGGTAAAGGTCAACGCCGCCGTCAAGCCTGAGAGCGACTTCGACATCTACGGCAAGGACGAGGTCTGGGCCTATCCCGACAAGGGTGTCGGCGACTGCGAGGACTATGTCCTGGAAAAGCGCCGTGAGCTGAACCGGCTGGGCGTCTCGTTTGCCGATCTGCTGATGACCGTCGTGCGCAAGCCGGATGGCGAAGGCCACGCCGTGCTGACGGTGCGCACCGACAAGGGCGACTACATCCTCGACAATCTGACCGACCAGGTCCGTTCCTGGGACCAGACCGGCTATCGTTTCCTCAAGCGGCAGGCGATCGACAATACCGGCCGTTGGGTCTCGATCCGCGGCGGCCAGCAGGTTCTGGTCGGCTCGGTCCAGTAACAAAGCAACTCATTTCGGCCGGTTCAGCGCGGCGCGGAGCGACGCAATGATGCGGCGAAGCTCGGCTTCGTCGAGCTTTTCGATGTTGTCGGCCAGGAGATTGGCAAGCTCGGTCGCCGCCGGGCTAAGGCCGGACGTGTCGAGCCTGACGCGCGGATGCGAGGTTTCGGCCAACCGCGCCAGTTCCTCGGCGTCGTCCCAAATGATGTTGAAATAGCCGATGATCTTCTGGATCAGCGTCCAGCTCGGCGCACCGCGGCGGCCGTGTTCGAGCGCCGAGAGATAGGCTGCGCTGACGCCGATCGCCTTGGCCATGTCCTTCTGGGTGACGCCGCGCTCGTTTCGCAGCACGCGAAGCTTTTCGCCGAACGGGGTCACGAGCACATCCTCATTGGCGCATCCTCATGGGCGCATCCTCAAGAGCGCGCCCGCCGCAGACGGACGTAAAGCGCGCCCGAGCCGCCATGATTGCGGGCGGCATGGTCGTGGCTGGAGACAAGGGGCCGGAAGGCGGGCGTCGACAGCCATGACGGCACGGCGCGTCGCAAGACGCCGTCGCCGCCCGACGAAGAGCCCTTGCCGGTGATTACCAGGACATAGCGGATGCCGCCGGCATGCGCCCGGTGCAGGAAGGAAAACAGCAGCGAATAGGCTTCGTCCTGGGTCAGGCCATGCAGGTCGACGCGGCCCTCGATCGGCAGCCGGCCCTTCGACAGCTTGTCCAGCGTCGGTTCGTCGAGTGCGTGGGAAACATGCTGCGCCTTCGGTTTCGCGACCGCGGCAGCATTGCCCGCGACCTGTGCCGGCGGCGGCACCTGCCTGGTTTCGTCGATCTCCGGCCCAAGCTTGGGAATATCGACGGCGATCTTGCCCTTCAGCGGCTTTGCCGTGCGCGCCACCAGGTTCCACAGGACCCGGTCGTCCTCGCTCAGCCTGTCGATGCGCCGGGTCATCGGTCTGCTCCTGAAACCAGCGGCCGGGGGATCAGCGCATAAAAATCGGCGGCGTTGCGGATAACGCCGGCGATCTCGCCGGCCGCATCGCCCGACCCAGCGAACAGATCGCCGCGGGCCGGCCCGATGATCGCTGAGCCGGTGTCCTGTGCGATCATCAGCCGCCGGAACGGTTTTTCGTCGAAGGCGGTCAGCGACGGCGCATCGATATGGAAGGGCGTGCCGAACGTGTGCAGCAGCCGGTCGACGGCGATCGAGCGGCAGGGTGTCAGCGGCACCTTGGCGGCAGCGACCGGGCCGAGCTCCGGGTCGTCGACGCCCATCTCGCGGAAGAAGATGTAGGAGCGGTTGCGCCAAAGGATCTCGTCGACGCGCTCCGGACGCGCCTTGAGCCAGGCACGGATCGACTGCATCGTCACTTTTTCCAGCGGGATCTCGCCTTCGTCGCTCAGGATCTTGCCCGGTCCGGTAAAGCGCTGGCCGGATTTGGCGGCATAGGTGACGCGGCAAAGCTCCCCGTCGGTCATGTTGAGCCGCGCCGCGCCCTGCACGTGGATGAAGAAGGCATCGACCTTGTCGGCGAGCCAGGCGATTTCCAGGCCTTGTCCAGCGAGCGCGCCGCGTTCGATCTCGCCGCGGTCGAAATATTCGACCGGGTCGTTCGGCGCCGCACGAGCGAAGGCAAGATAAGGATCCATGCCGGAAGGACGATTGCCATCGTCGATGTCGACAAGGTCGGCCGGGCGGGTTAGCAACGGCACCGAAAATCGTCGCGTGCGCACCGGCGAGGCGTCGACCTCCGGCTCGTAGAAGCCGGTGACGAGGCCTGGGCCGCCGTTTTCCGCCCCTATATGGGCCGGCACAAAGTAGCGCTCGAAGAAGCTTCGGGCCTCCAACCGATTCGCCGGCGAAACGGTGCGCGCTGCGGCATAGGCTTCGGCAAAGGCGCCGAAATCGACGCCGAGCGCGCCGGAGCGGTAGGGTTTCGTCAGGACATGAAAGGCCGAGCGGCGAAAGGCGTCAAAGGCAGGGAGTTGGTCGTCCTCGTCCCAGCCCGGCAATTCGCCAAAGGACTTTTCGCTGAAGACTCGAGAAAGCGACACGACAGCCCCCGCCGCCGTCCAGTTCAGTCTTCTTCTTCGGTGGCGACGAGCTTCCAGTTCGGATCGCGCGAGCGCGCGTCACGAGCGAAGGTCCAGACGTCCTTGACCTCGGCGACGGTCTCGGGATCGCCGTCAATGACGGCGCCGGCCTTGTCGCGGGTCGCTGAAATCAGTTCGCTGACAATGCGCAGCGTGATGTGCGCCTCGCTGCCCTTCATCTCGGCCGAAACGATGTCGGCCTTGTCGATGCCGACGAAGGAGGACTGGATTTTTTCGGCTTTTGCCTCGCGGTCGCCGATGGCCGCGACAAAGCCGTCATAGACCTCGCGCGACAAAAGGTTCTTCAAGGTTTTGCGGTCGCCATCGGCGTAGGCCATGACGATCATCTCATAGGCCATCTTGGCGCCGTCGACGAAGGTCTTCGGGTCGAAGGTCGGATCATTGTCCTTGATCGCCCGCAGGCCCCGGTTGAGATCTGTGTCGGGCTTGGCAAAGGCGTCGATCGCCGTATAGGCATCGGCCGCCGGCTCTCCCGCCAGCCGCTTGCGCGGCAGCGAAACCACGTTCTCGGGTTTCTGGGCGGCATCCTTGTCGTTCTTGCGCCCTGCCGTATATGGATCGAAGGGCGGGCGTTCGTTGCCCGTGCGTCGGCCAAGCACGTTGCGCAGCTGGAAGAAGATCACCACCGCCGCAATCAGAAAGAAAATTGTGCCGAAGTCGAAGAAGCCCATATCTTGCGCCAATCAATCCCTGCTTTGGCCGGACCAGCGGCCAAGCAAGGGCCGCGATCACATAGCGTTCAGTATCCAAAGCATATAGAACGCATGGCGCAATCATTCAAATCAAAGGCAGCCATACCTATCTAACAGCTCTGGTGCCAGCGGCGATTGCTCGCCGGCCGGCAAAACATCGAAACGATCGGTCAAGATTTGCGTATCTCGCTGCTTCCCCTGTTTGTTCTTGCGCTTCCGCTGCTGGAGATAGCCGGTTTCGTCATTGTCGGCCGCCAGATCGGCGCGCTGGCGACGGTCGGGCTGGTGCTGGCCTCGAGCGTCGCCGGCGCCTTGCTCCTTCGACACCAGGGTTTTGGCGTCATGGCCAGGGTCCGTGCCGAAATGGATGCCGGCCACGATCCGAGCCGCCAGCTTGCGCACGGCGCCATGATCGTTCTGGCCGCGATCCTTTTGATCATCCCCGGCTTCATCTCGGATATTTTCGGCATTCTACTGTTCCTGCCACCGGTGCGCGATCTTGCCTGGCGGATGCTGAAAGGCCGCATCGTGCTGGCCACCGATTTCGGCGTTGGTTTGCGGGCAAGGCAACGCGGCAAGACCATCGATCTCGACGACGGCGACTATTCGCGCGCCGACGACCATGCGCGCGGGCCTGACTCTCCCTGGCGCCGCCTCAAGGACGAGTAGCCGCAAGGCAACCGGCGTCTTTTGCAAACTTGTCTTGTCGTGCCGGCCATGATAGCGAACGCCCGAATTTCAATCCGGTCAGCAACGCTGCCCAGGCAAAAGGATCACAGCTTATGGCCAGCAACGACGACGCCCCGACCGGCGCAGCCAACGGTAATGGAAATGCGGAGCAGCCTTCGCTCAACGTGCTTGCGCAATATGTGAAGGACCTGTCCTTCGAAAGCCCCGGCGCGCCAAACTCGCTGCGCGGCCGCGACAAGGCCCCCGGCATCGCCATCAACGTCAACGTCAACGCCAACCCGCTTTCGGACAAGCAGTTCGACGTCAATTTGACGCTGAATGCCAAGGCATCGTTCGACCAGGAAGTGCTGTTCAATGTCGAACTGGTCTATGGCGGCGTCTTCTCCATCAGCGGCTTCCCGCAGGAGCACATGCTGCCGATACTGTTCATCGAATGCCCGCGGCTGCTGTTCCCGTTCGCCAGGCAGATCATTGCCGAGGCAACGCGCAATGGCGGCTTCCCGCCGCTGATGCTCGACCCGATCGATTTCGCGCAGATGTTCCAGCAGAAGCTGGCCGAGGACCAGGCCGCCGCCAAGGTCAAGGTGAGCTGAAGGCGTTTGTGTCTCGATAGCGTTTGAGAAACCCGGCCTTGCGCCGGGTTTTTTTATGAGCCGCTGGCGGGACAGTGCCCCCTCTGGCCTTCCGGCCATCTCCCCCTTAAGTGGGGAGATCGGAACTTCACGTCAGCCTTCGCCAATCCTTCATCGTCGCAGGAATGAGCGAGGCGCTGGGACTGCCAATCTTTCCCACTGAGGGGGAGATGCCAAGTGGTGGCTAAAAGGGCAGGACAGAGGGGGCGACGGATCACTCCGCTCAAAATCACTATGCCGCGGAACTCGCTTCCCGGCCGATGCGCAGCCAAAGCGCCTTTTCGCCGAGGCTGCCAACCATGCCCGCGTGTGCTGCGCGCTCGGCATCGGTCAGGCGCGAGGGCAAGGCGATGGGCCTGACGCCGATCGAAATGTCGATATCGTCGACATTCTGTCGTCCGCCCGCCGGCGTCATGATGCTGTCGAGGATGAGGCTGGCCTGCTTGCCGCCGATAAGCTCGATATAGACCTCGGCCAGCAATTCAGAATCGAGCAACGCGCCATGCTTGGTGCGACGGCCATTGTCGATGCCATAGCGGCGGCAGAGCGCGTCGAGCGAATTGGGACCCATTGGATGCTTGCGGCGCGCCAGCGCCAGCGTGTCGACGATCCGTCCCGGATCGATGGCCGGATGACCAAGCCGGCCGAATTCGAGGTTGAGGAAGCCGATGTCGAAGCCGGCATTATGGGCGACCAGCTTGGCGCCGTCGATGAAGGCCAGGAACTCCTCGGCGATCTCCATGAAAGTCGGCTTGCCCTGAAGATCGGCGGCGCTGATGCCGTGCACGGCCTGCGCCTCGTGATGAATCGGGCGGCCTTGTGGGTTGATGTATTTGTGGAAGGTGCGGCCGGTCGGAAAGCGGTTGACCAGCTCGATGCCGCCAAGCTCGATGACGCGGTCCTCGCGCGTGTCGAGGCCGGTGGTTTCCGTATCGAAGATGATCTCACGCATCGAATCAGTCCATTGGTTCCGCGTCATTCTAGCCGAATCACACCCGGAACAAAATGGCAACAAGTAATGTGGGCTGCAAGCCTCTTAACCCGGACTGGCTGCTTTATCCCCGACTAGTTCGGCGACGATCGCATTGACAGCCGCGCGGGCGGCGTCAAAGCCCTGGCCGGTGTCGACGACGAAGTCGGCGCGCCGGCGCTTTTCGGCGTCGGGAACCTGCCTGGCCAGGATCGACGCAAACTTTTCCTCGCTCATGCCCGGGCGCGCCAGCACGCGGGCGCGCTGGATCTCGGCCGACGCGGTGACGACCACAACCTTGTCGACGCGATCGCGGCCGCCGGTCTCGAACAGCAGCGGTATATCGAGCACGGCAAGTGGCGCGCCGGCGGCACGATTTTGCGCCAGAAAGGCATCGGCGTCGGCACGGACCAGCGGATGGATGATCGCTTCCAGCCGTTTCAGCGCGGCGGCATCGCCGAGCACCCGTTCGGCCAACTTTGTGCGATCGACCGCACCGGATCGGGTGGTCCCGGGAAAGACCGCCTCGACCATGGGGGCGGCCTTGCCGGCATAGAGGCGATGCACCGCCTCGTCGGAATCATGGACCGGCACGCCGGCCTCGGCAAACATCTTTGCCGTGGTCGACTTGCCCATGCCGATCGATCCGGTGAGGCCGAGCACGATCATGGCTTCGCGCCGATATCGGCAATGATCATTTGCCGCAGTTCGGCGGTGACCTGCGGCCTGGTGCCGAACCAGCGCTCGAAGCCGGGCACCGCCTGGTGCAGCAGCATGCCGAGCCCATCGACGGTCTTGAGGCCGCGCGCGCTGGCTGCGGCGAGCAACGGCGTTTCCAGCGGAACATAAACGATGTCGGTGACGATGGCGCGGTCGGGCAGTCTGCCCGGATCGGCGGACAGGCCTTCATTGCCATGCATGCCGAGCGCTGACGTGTTGACCAGCAGGCCGGCATCTTCGAGCAACTCGCCGGTCGCCGCCATGCCATGGGCGGAGACGCCGGCACCGAAGCGGTCGCGCAGCTCCTGCGCCCTCGCAAGCGTCCGGTTTACGATGCGGATATCGTTGACGCCGCGTTGCTTCAGCGCATGGATGACCGCGCGAGCGGCACCGCCGGCACCGAGCACAACGGCCGGGCCGTCGGCCGCCCAACCCGATGCATACTCGTCCAGATTGGCGGCAAAGCCATGGGCATCGGTATTGCCGCCCCACAATTCGCCATCCTCAAACCACAGTGTGTTGACCGCACCGATTTGTTCGGCCGCGTCGTCGCGGCGCGCCGCCAATGCGAAGGCGGCCTCCTTGTGCGGGATGGTGACGTTGCCGCCGCTATAGCCTTGTGCCTGCAGCGTTTGCAGGAATTCGGCAAACGCTTCTGGCGCAACGTCAATGGCCTCGTAGACGCCGTCGATGCCGTATTTCGCCAGCCAGTAGCCGTGGATCTTCGGTGACCTGGAATGGCCGATCGGGTGGCCGGTGACGAAGGCTTTTTTCGAGGCCTCAGCCATCGATCGCCCCGAGATCACGCAGCTTGGCCAGCACCGGCAAAAGCGGCAGGCCAACAATGGTGAAGTAGTCGCCCTCGATCTTTTCGAACAGCTGGATGCCCTCGCCTTCGATCTGGTAGGCACCAACGCTGGACAACGCCTTGGCGCCGACGCGCGCCAGATGGCGGCCGATGAAGGCCGGATCGAGCTTGCGCATGGTCAGGCTGGCGATGCCGACATGCCGCCACAGAACCTGGCCGTCACGGGCCAGCACGACGGCACTGTTGAGCTGATGCGTCTTGCCCGACAACGCCAGCAGATGACGGCGCGCGCCTTCCATGTCGGCCGGCTTGTGGAACAGCTCGTCGCCGAGCGACAGCGTCTGGTCGCAGCCGAGCACCAGGGCGCCGGGCTTGCGCTCACTGACTTCGGTGGCCTTGGCCTCGGCAAGCACCAGGGCGACGTCCTCCGGCGACACGCCACTATTTTGCAGCGGCGCCTCCAGCGCACGTTCGTCGACAGAAGCCGGAACCGCTTCGACCACAACGCCGGCATTGACAAGCAGCGCCTTGCGGAACGGGCTGCCCGAGGCAAGGATGATTTTTTCGGCCATTTTTTTCGCCCGTTTTCTGGCGCTCACTAGGGTGTGTCGAGATTCAGGTCAGGCCGCGCCGAGAGTGGTGGCTTCCGAGAACCGGAGCGGAGTGTACTTAAAGTACGTGAGCACCGGAAGCGCAGGAAGCCGCCGTTTGTAGGCCGGCATCACCTGAATATCACACGCCCTAGCGCGTCTTGCCGCGCAGGGCAACGATAGCCGCCGCCGTCTCCTCGATCGAACGGCGGCTGACATCGATCATCGGCCAGCCATGCCGTGTGCAGATCTGGCGGGCGTAGGCGAGTTCTTCGGCGATCGCGGCGCGGTCGACGTAATCGGTCGGCTCGTAGGCGCTGTTGCCGAGAACGCGGTTCTGCCGGACCTGGGAGATGCGCTCGGCAGTGGCGATCAGGCCGACGATCAGTGGCCTCCTGGCGTAGACCAGGCTTTCCGGCACCGGCACGCCGAGCACGATCGGGATGTTGGCGGTCTTGATGCCGCGATTGGCGAGATAGATGCTGGTCGGCGTCTTCGAGGTGCGTGAGATGCCGACAAGCACGATGTCGGCATCATCCATATTGGCCGGCAGCTGGCCGTCATCATGCTCCATGGTGAAATTGAGCGCGTCGATGCGGCGAAAATATTCGGCGTCCAGCACATGCTGGGCGCCGACGCGGCGGCCGGCCGGCGTGCCGAGATAGGACTGGAACACCGTCAGCACCGGCTCCAGTACCGAGACGCAAGGCAGGCCCATCGCCGCGCAGCGTTCATCGATGCCACGGGCAAGCTTCTGGTCGACGACGGTGTAGAGGATGATGCCCGGCTCCTCCTCGATGTCCTCGAACACTTTCGTCACCTGTTTTTCGGTGCGGATGAGCGGGTAGATGTGTTCGATGGCGCGCGCATCCTTGTATTGCGCGGAAGCGGCGCGGCCGGCGGCCAGCAGCGTTTCGCCGGTGGCGTCGGAAATCAGGTGAAGGTGAAAGAAGCTCTGCGGTTTGTTCACAGGATACATTCCAGGCTGTGGGCCGATGTGGATAAGCCGGGCGGAAAACTCGGCCACCGCCAAGCGACTGTATCAGATGCCGGTTTGTCCACAATTCGATGTGCTGTCGGCTTCTTCGGGCGGTTGGGGACAAGTCCGGGGACGGAGCTTTTTGCCTTCGCTTCATCCACAAGGGCAAGTTCCTTGGCCTGGCGGCAACGCATTGACTCCAGTCGGAAATTCCCGGCTTTCCACAAAGTCCTGCAATCCCGTTGGAGAAGCGCGCGACAATATGCTGGCTGGTCTTTTCCAGGGCAAAGCGGGACAGGAGACAACCACCACAACCAACAGACTCTTAGAATCATAAGATTCCTAAAAATAGAATATTTAATTATAGGGAAGCCTGGAAAGGCGAGCGCTCAATGCCTCAAGACCGGATCGTGCTGGACGTGTTGAGAGGCAAGGCAGCGTTTCCGCCGCCGCTCTGGATTATGCGCCAAGCCGGCCGCTATCTGCCGGAATACCGGGAGACGAGGAGACGGGCCGGATCGTTCCTCGATCTTTGCTACGACCCGGATCTCGCCGTCGAAGTGACGCTGCAGCCGATCGAACGCTTCGGCTTCGACGCATCGATCCTGTTTTCCGATATCCTTGTCGTGCCGCATGCGCTCGGCCGCGACGTGCGCTTCGAGGAAGGACGCGGCCCGCTGTTGACGCCGATCTCGGCTGCGGAGATCGAGGCTCTCGACGGCGAAACGTTTCACGTGAATCTCGAGCCGGTCTACGAGACGGTGCGGCGATTGCGCGCCAGACTGCCTGATGAAACGACGCTGATCGGCTTCTGCGGTGCGCCCTGGACGGTGGCGACCTACATGATTGCCGGCCACGGTACGCCCGACCAGGCGCCGGCCAGGCTGTTCGCCTATCGCGAGCCGGCGGCCTTTCTTCGGCTCCTGAAAGTGCTCGCCGATCATTCGGCTGCCTATCTGATCCGGCAGATCGAAGCCGGCGCCGACGTGGTGCAGATCTTTGATTCGTGGTCCGGCGTGCTCGACGAAGCGTCTTTCGAGTTGTTCTGCGTCCGGCCGGTGGCCGAGATTGTCCGGCAGGTGAAGGCTGTCCATCCCGACGTTCCGATCATCGGCTTTCCCAAAGGCGCCGGAGATCACTACCGGAGCTATCGCCAGACGACCGGCGTGACCGGGCTGGGCCTCGACTGGACCGTGCCATTGTCGACTGCGAAGGAATTGCAGCGTGACGGCGCCGTGCAAGGCAATCTCGATCCGCTGCGGCTGGTGGCCGGCGGCAAGGCGCTTGCCGACGGCGTGGGGGCGATCCTGAAGGTGTTAGGGGACCGGCCGCTGATCTTCAACCTCGGCCACGGCATCACGCCGGAGACGCCGCTCGCGCATGTCGAGCAGATGGTCAAACTGGTGCGGAGCGCGTCGTGACGATGATGGGCGCAGACAATGCGAACAGCACGAACAGCGGTAGCGGGGCGACGCGCCGCGCGGCAATCGCGATCGCCATTTTCCTCGTGCTGGCCGGGCTGCTGTTTCTCTTCGGGCCCGATGATTTCTATCCCTGGGCAAAGGCGATCCATGTGATTGCCGTCATCTCCTGGATGGCGGGCATGCTCTATCTGCCGCGCTTGCTGGTCTATCATGCCGATGCCGAAAAAGGCTCCGTCCAGTCGGAGACCTTCAAGGTAATGGAGCGCCGCCTGCTGCGCGGCATCATCAATCCGGCGATGGTGATTACCTGGGCGTTCGGCCTGTGGCTCGCCTGGAAAGGCTTTGGTTTTCAAGGCGGCTGGCTGCATGCCAAGATCGCTGCGGTGGTGGGTCTGTCGGCCGTGCATGGCTATTTCGCCGGCGCCGTCCGGAAATTTGCCGAAGACCGCAATGAAAAACCGGCAAGGCACTGGCGGATCGTCAATGAGATCCCCACATTGCTGATGGTCGTCATCGTCGTCCTGGTTATCGTGAAACCATTCTGACGTATTCGGTGCCCGCAAAAGGCGGCTTGCTCTTTCACCCGACCGACGATAAAAGACGGGTCTTCCTTCCCGTCATGCGCCGCCCGTCATCGCTTTCGGCCGCGCCCGGCATTTGTCGCATCCCGCCGATATTTTTCCCAAAGCTCATTCAGAGTCCGTCCATGCAAGAAATGAAACTCACCGAGTTCAAGAACAAGAAACCACCAGAGTTGATCGCCTATGCGGAATCGCTCGAGGTCGAGAACGCCAGCGTCATGCGCAAGCAGGAGCTGATGTTCGCGATCCTGAAGAAGCTGGCGGCACAGGATATCGAGATCATCGGCGACGGCGTCGTCGAAGTGCTGCAGGACGGCTTTGGCTTTCTGCGCTCGGCCAACGCAAATTATCTGCCAGGTCCCGACGACATCTATATTTCACCCTCGCAGATCCGGCGGTTTTCGCTGAAGACCGGCGATACGGTTGAAGGCCCTATCCGCAGCCCGAAAGAGGGCGAGCGCTATTTCGCGCTGCTCAAGGTCAACACAATCAATTTCGACGATCCGGAAAAAATCCGCCACAAGATCCACTTTGACAACCTGACGCCGCTCTATCCGACCAAGCGGCTGAAGATGGAGATCGACAATCCGACCACCAAGGACATCTCGCCGCGCGTGATCGACCTGGTCGCGCCGATCGGCAAGGGGCAGCGTGCGTTGATCAATGCGCAGCCGCGCACCGGCAAGACGGTTCTCATGCAGAACATCGCCCACTCGATCACCGCCAACCATCCGGAATGCTATCTGATCGTGCTTCTGATCGACGAGCGGCCGGAGGAGGTTACCGACATGCAGCGCTCGGTGAAGGGCGAGGTGATCTCGTCGACCTTCGACGAGCCGGCGGTACGCCATGTCCAGGTTGCCGAGATGGTGATCGAAAAGGCCAAGCGCCTGGTCGAGCACGGTCGCGACGTGGTGATCCTGCTGGATTCGATCACGCGTCTCGGTCGCGCCTACAACACCGTCGTGCCGTCATCCGGCAAGGTGCTGACCGGCGGTGTCGACGCGAACGCGCTGCAGCGGCCGAAGCGCTTCTTCGGCGCCGCCCGCAACATCGAGGAAGGCGGCTCGCTGACCATCATCGCCACCGCGCTGATCGACACCGGCAGCCGCATGGACGAAGTCATCTTCGAAGAGTTCAAGGGCACCGGCAACTGCGAAATCCAGCTCGATCGCAAGGTGGCCGACAAGCGCATCTATCCGGCCATGGACATATTGAAGTCCGGCACCCGCAAGGAAGACCTGCTGGTTTCCAAGCAGGATCTGCAGAAGATCTTCGTGCTGCGCCGCATCCTGGCGCCGATGGGAACTACCGATGCCATCGAGTTCCTGATCGACAAGCTCAAGCAGACCAAGACGAATGCGGACTTCTTCGATTCGATGAATACGTAGGGTTGGGGGCCCTTCCCTTCTCCCACAGAGGGACCTGTTGCGCAGTCATGAGCAAAAGCTTGCGGCGGCGGGGTTGCGGCGGTTGTTCGCTTGTTTGCGGGGGATTTGACGTCTT
>NZ_JAMYVG010000020.1:0-114638 GCF_040323855.1 Mesorhizobium sp. M0028 | reverse complement strand
TGACCTCGCCTTTCAGGTCGATTTGCTGGCCTCGGTTCACCTTGATGTGGTCGATGATGGAATGTGGGAAGTCGTAACCTGGGATCGAGACGCTTACGCGGTCCTCTGTTATCCGCCTTCGAACCGTGGCAGTAATCGACACCTGGTCACCAATGCCTATTCTCCGAGCCATGCCATGGATTCTGGTGCGGGCAGTGTCTTCTTCAAGAGACTTCTAGTATACGCCGGCCATCCTAAGGCTGACCTACGACCAGAGTTACAAAAGTTGAACTTCATCGGGGAACACTCCTTCTGTCTGCCTGTTCGATTTGCCAGGCGCATCCCGCGCATTCAGACAGGAGAAGGAAGATGAAACGCATCCTTTTGGCTTCGGCCGTCCTGGCGCTGTCGGCCGGGCTTTCCTTTGCCCAGACGACCAGCGGAACTTCGAGCGGAACCTCGACGAGCGGAACCTCGACCACGACAACCATGCCCAGTACGACGGGTCAGGGCACCGGCACGACGAGCAGCGGGACCAACATGTCCGGCGATCAGGGCACCGACACGACCACCACCAGCGGCACCACAAATCCGAACTCGGCCAGAGACTGCGCGCCCGGCCAGCAGACTGGCAGCGCTCAGCAGGCTGCGCCAGGTCAGCAGGACACGACCGCCAACACCGCCGCGCCAGGCCAGGTGAAAAAGACGGACGAAGGTTGCTGATTGGCACATCGGCACAGGTTGGAATCACCAGCGTGTGGCTGGCCAGTCTCCCCCGACCACCGCGTGAACCAACTCGGCTGGCGAGCAAGTTGCCGCCAGCCGAGCATCAGTCTATGAACCTTTGCGCTTGCTTGTGCTTTCAGTGGGGCACGCCTCGCTTCTGTTTGCTTTCGGTCAGATAGATACGCGATCGCCTCTACTCTAGCGCTGAACAGACCTGATGGCGCGCTGATCCACAGACATTCGCCAAAAGCCCGCGTCTCTGGATTGAGGAGACGCGGGCCGGATCGGAGTCAGCCGATCGTGCAGCAATATCGTATGGAGGATGTACTGCGTGCACCGAACCTTGCCCGCACCCCGGTGTTCCACCTGGAGCGCAAAAAATCCCGCCGCACACTGCCAGGGCGGCGGGACCGATCAAGCGCCTTTGCACCAGGCAGGGACTTCGGGGGTGGGCTTTGCGAGGTGCGCGCGGACCGAAAGCGAACTTAGGGCAACAGCGGCGACGCGTCCACCAACCGCCGGTTGGAGCGACAGGACGATTGAGACACCGGCAGGTCAGGTCATCCCGGGTCGCTATGGGTCGCAACCAGATGGTAGCGGAAATTGTTGCGGATATGGTCGTTGAAATAGCGGCCCTTGGCGAATGCCGCCCGGAAAGCGGCAAAAGTTTCCGGCGGTACCCCCTCAAACTCGCACCGCTTACCGCTGGCCACGAACCAGACCGAGAGGATTCTTCTGTCGGGATCGTATTCCGTTTTGCGTATCGATATGGAGGGCATGACGGCGGCTCGATTCGAAAAGCAATCAACGAGCGGAGAGGCCGTCGCGTTCCTTGCGAACGTGATGGTGCGGTGAGGCACGAGGCTCAATGCGGAGCGCCAGCGGCCGCGATCAGCGCCTCCTCAAGAAACCGCTTCAGCTTCGCCGAGCGCTGGGAGTTTCATCTGCTTGCCGTTCTTACTTGCCCGGGACGACAGACGGCGGTCGCGGTATGCCATGCGGGGCGCTTCAATACGTCGCCGCGTGGGATGGCGAGGAGGCGGGCCAGTGCCAGTTGGACCTTGTAATGGAACGCGCAGCGGCGAGCAGGTGTGGTTGATCGGCGCGTCTCGCGTTCCATGGCCCGTTTTCCTTGCGCCGATCTTCCGCCATCTTGGCCTTCACCCGCATTGCTGAGGATCTTCGTGAGGTGAATTGAGATCCGCTACGTCGCTGATCCTCTGGGACTGTCAAGGGCCGCTCGGCGGGCTTTGCTCCGGAACAATGTCTTCTTCCGAAAGTTTTTCCTTAAGTAGCAAAGGAGATTCGAAATGTCAGAAAGTCGGGAATGGTTTGTCCAATGGCTTAGAGACGCTCATGCCATGGAAGAGCAGGCAGAGACGATGTTGAACGGGCAGTTGAGTCGTATCGAGAATTATCCCGATCTGAGCGACCGAATCCGACAGCACCTCGACGAGACTAAGCAGCAGGCTGCCCGGCTGAAGACTTGTCTCGATCAGATGGACGAGGGTTCATCCACGATGAAGGATGCTGGCGGCAAGCTGACGGCGATGGCGCAATCGCTGAGCGGCGTCTTCGCTGGAGACGAGGTGATGAAAGGATCGCTGGCGAGCTACACGTTCGAGCACATGGAAATCGCCTCCTACACGATCCTGATTGCCGCTGCTCGATCGCTCGGCGAAACCGAGGTTCTTCGGGCTTGCGAAGAGAACCTGCGAGAGGAAGTCGCGATGGCGGATTGGCTGAAAACCCATCTTGCCTCAACGACCGAGCAGTTCCTTGCGCGGGCCGAAGCGGACAGCGACAGCGCCAAGCGGTGATCGGTGGGAACGTAGCGATCTTGAAGTGAGGGATCGGCGCGGAAGCTGGTTAACACCGGCTCCGATGTCGACGAGCGAGCTCCGCGGCTTGGAACTGAATAGGAGCGGCGGCGGACGGCAACGATCGAGGATGCCCATCGATCATTGCCGCCAAGGGAACATAGCGAAAATTGCTTGTAGGCGTTGCCGTAGCATCAAAGCGCGCTCGATACCTGCTTCCGGCGTCGGCATTCTTCGAATTTACCGGAACGACGTACCTGAAGGCGAAAGATCGATTTCAGCTCCACGCTCCTCGTTTGTGGCCATCGCCGGACCGAGAGGAAGTCCGCCGCTCCGCTAACACGTGGCTGGACGGGGCGCGCCAAGGTCATCGCTGACTGTCAAACCATTTCTGCAGAATTTGACGCACACAATACCGATCCGAGGCCAACTGGGAGTGCATACCAGCTTGGAACTGTGCGGAACCGTACGAAGTCGATTGCAAACAACCAACCTGGTTGGCCGGGCATTAATTTAGCAAAGCGTCAATTAGGGAAAGCATCGGGAGGAAGACCATGCTGCACGTTAACATGCCTCGCGAATTTGAGGTTGGCGATGAGGTTTCACTAGCAGGTACCGTCATCACGATTCTCCCCAGCGGGCGCGCCAGGGTGAGCATTCCCTCGTATGACCATCCTTATACGATTGATCCGCCACCCAAAAGTCCGGGCCGGAGACCGAGTGGTTCTTGTTGGGGACGTCACCCGCATCGATCGCGGAGCAAACAAACTCACTGTGCGGATTGACTGCGGCGGGGTGATCACGGTCGACAAGTCGGCGATCACTCGGCTGAGAAAGCACCGCCGGACTTCAGCGGGTTGACACTACGGCGATACAACGGCCACGCTTGTCGGCGTAGGGAAGATGCAAGCGCACTTTGAACAGCCCAAGGGCGCGGCGCTGTCCAGCCGGATAATGGGCGGACGAACGGATAAGCCGGAGTTCGACGGCTAGCAAGTCCGATATGCGCCTATCGCGACCCCGCTTCACCTGCCGTCCAGCCGTTCGCGCATTCGCGATCGTCGCTCTCAACAGGCGGCGCGCCCGGCCAGGACGTCTCGCATGGGCGCGCTGTCGAAGGAGGCGCCCAGCAACATTTCGGGTGAAGGCCGCGGGCATCCGATCGATCGTAACCTTTCTCTGCAATGATCGCCTTGTCGCCGGCGATGGGCCTCCGGCTCTTACGTATTATGGAGATCACATGTTGGTCCCGGCACCCACAAGGAAGCCCGGAACGGGTGAAGTACAATTGTCGGTAAGCGCAAGGCGACGACAATCAGCGGCCCCGCTAACAATCGTGGTTGCGCCTTTGGGCATCATGGTTCAGACCGCTGGCGGATTAGAACTCTGCTGGCTTTGCGATCGGCTCATCGCTGCCGACAATCGGTGAGCTATATAAAGGGGCATGTCCACACGCCGAAAAATCAATGCAACAGCGAAACTGATTGGAGAGTGGCCTTTAACCCCGGCTGCAACGCTTGGATCGTCCGTCAGAGCGAGGGGTATTTTCCTTGAAATACGCGCCCGCCTTCCAACGGAGTTCAGGAAACTGCTCCATATCGAGTCCCGCGTGCTTACCCTGCGCCTGTCTGAGGGCACCGAGAATGATGTGCAGGTGGTATTCGGGATCGTATCCAATGCACTGCAGAATATCGAAGACCTGCCCGTAATCCCCCGTGAAATCGAGGACATTCTGACGATCTCGACGGCCGAACGGCACCGCTGGCTGAAAGATGGTCGCTTGCAGAGCGCCGGGACGAAAACGGTGAAACTCCGCGGGCGGGCAAGGAACATCACCTTTCACGTGTTCGACCCGCAGCACGTGGAGGATGTGCTTGACCGCGACCTGGTTACGGTCTGGCGCGAACAGGACGCAGCGACAGCTGCAGAGAATAGGCGGCGAGCCGCGGGGAAGGCCGCTATGAAACGTGCTCAAAGAAGCGGCCGCGGAACTGCAGCTTCAGTTGGCTATGGCCCCGATGAGAACTCGCACTCCAGTTTGCGCGGCTGGGAAGATTTTGAGAATGACGGACTCCTGCGCTGATAGGCCGGGCGCACAAGCAGGTTAGGACGTTTGCCTGCGCCGTGCGAGATGCGCAAGGAGGGCCGTCAAACGCATCGCGTTCAGGACCCGCTTCGCAGGGACACCGCCCTTGCGCGCCATCTCGACCCCCCAATGCATGTGGTCGAGCTCGCGGATCGAGTGAGCGTCCGGATTGATGCTGAAGATGCAGCCCTGATCGAGTGCCTTTTGATGCCAGCGCCAGTCGAGGTCGAGTCGCCAAGGATGTGCGTTGATTTCGACAGCGACGCCGTGTTTTGCACACGCTTTGAGGACTTTGTCGACGTCGAGATCATAACCGGGCCGGCGCAACAGCTGGCGACCGGTCATGTGCCCGAGGATTGTCGTCCGAGGATTTCCGATCGCCTCAATGATACGCTCCGTCTGTTCCTTCTTGGGCAACTTGAAGCGGCTGTGCACGCTCGCGACGACGAAATCGAACTGCTCCAAGATATGATTCGGGTAATCGAGCGAGCCATCCGCCAGGATGTCCGCCTCGATGCCCTTCAGTATGCGAAATTTTCCATTGTATGCCTTGTTCAGCCGGTCAGCTTCGCGGTGCTGTTCAGCAATCTCCTGCAACGAAAGGCCGCCTGCGTAGTGAGCGGACTGCGAATGATCGGCGACACCATAGTATTCGAAACCGCGCTTGCGCGTGGCTTCAGCCATTGCCTCAAGCGTTTCGGTGCCATCGGATGCGGTCGTGTGAGAATGCAGGATGCCATGCAGATCTTCATCCCGAATGAGGGCGGGTAGCTTCTGCTTTGCCGCTCGCTCAATCTCGTCCCTGCCTTCGCGCAATTCAGGTTCGATAAACTGCAAGTCTAGAGCTTGGTAGATTTCTTCTTCTGTCGCTGACGCGATCAGCTTTCTCCCGCGATGAAGCCCGTCGGCATTTAGGGTGAACCCCTTGTCGGCCGCGAACGTCTTCAGTTGCTCGAGGTGGTCTGCCGAACCGGTTGCCTCGAGCATGCGCGCGCCAAAGTGCTTCCTGTCCGTGACAACAAGCCTCAGGGTCGTATCCTCGATTCCAGTCGATTTTCTGGCCTGCGCTACCAGGGCGAAATCGGAAACGAGCTCGCAACCGCGCCGGAAGTCGCCTGCAATTTCGACGCGCGAAAACTCTGGATGCTCTTGCTTCACTGATATGACCGCATGTTCGAGAAGAGCGGCGGCCTTGTGCAGGTGAAGTTGCGTTTCGCCGCTTCGCACGATGGCCAGGTTCTGCAGGAGCTTTGTCTGAAGCGCGGCGCCGAGGCCTTTGACTGGGCGTATGCGGTCTTCTCTTGCTGCGGCCTCGAGCTCCGCCAGCGAGTTCACGCCGAGCGCCTGATGAAGCTTCAGTATCTTATCGGGACGAAGCCCGGGTATGGCAAACAGCTCCATCACGCCCGCTGGAACATCCTCGCGCAGCTTCTCAAGGCTTGGGTGCGTGCCGGTTTGGTAAAGCTTGGTCACGATGTCTGCGATCGCTTCACCGATCCCCGGGATCTTGGTGAGGGCGCCGGCGGCGATGATCCGATCAAGCGGCTGCGACAGCGCCGTCAGACTGTCTGCCGCGCGCAAGTACGCCTTTATGCGATAGGGATTGTCGCCGCGCATAGACGCCCGTTGTGCGTATTCCCTCAAAAGACTGGCGACGGTCCTCGGATTGATTTTTGCCATGGCTTCAGCCAAACGGAGGCCGATCTCCGCAGGTTCCAATCAGGCAAGGCCATGAGCGCCGCGTTGCCCTTTAAATCCCGGCTTTACTGCCTCTTCACGTACGCTACAGATTGGGCAAGGATTGGTCAGCGCGACCCCATCCAGCCAGAGCTTTGGAGGCTGCGCGTTTCTTTAATTCAGGAGCATCGCCCACGTGGAAATGAGAGGGCGCATCTATTGTCTTCATCTCCGCCCACGTGATCGGTGCCGCGACAGGAGCGCCCGGACGTGATCTCGCGCTGTAGGGCATGATCGCGGTCGCCCCGCGCTGATTGCGTAGATAGTCCACAAAGATGCGACCCTTGCGGCGCGTCTTTGACAACACGGCCGTGAAATGGGCCGGATCGCTCCGGGCGACCGCCTGCGCCAGGCGAGACGCAAAGTCCTTCACCTCTGGCCACTCGGCGCCAGGGGTGAGCGGCGCGATGACGTGCACTCCTTTGCCTCCCGTCAACATCGGGAAAGTCGTAAGCCCCAGCGATTTAAGGATAGCGCGGAACTGAAAGGCAGCGGCGCGGACGGCCTCAAAATCGAGGCCTTCATCGGGGTCGAGGTCGAAAACGAGGCGGTCAGCCTTTTCGACATCCTCGATCCGAGCCCCCCATCCATGCAGCTCGATCGTTCCCATCTGGACGCAAGTCATCAGTCCGTCGGCATCGTCGACATAGAGATATGGTTCCTCGTGCCCGTCCTTCTCCGTGATGCCGACGTGGTGGACTTTGTCGCCAAAGCTGCCGGCGTCGTGTTTTTGGAAGAAGCACTTCTTCGCGCGGCCCTGTGGGCATCGAACCAGACTGATCGGCCGGCTGCCAACCCAAGGAAGCATGATCGCCGCGACCGCTGCGTAATGGTCGGCGAGCTGTCCCTTGGTGATGTTGGACTCCGGATAGATGACGCGGTCACGGTTACTTATCGCGATGGCGGTTGTCGCAGACGCGGCGAGATCGGCTGCATGACGTTCAGTCTCGAGCACGACCGCCTCCGGCTTCTTGTCTTCGCGGAGACCAAGATAGCTCGGATGTCGTAACGTCCCTTCATTTGTCATTTCGGTGAAGGCAATCTCAGCGACCAGTTTCGGACGGAGCCAGTGTGCGCCGCGCACTTCGGCGCGTGGTGCGTCGACGGTGGCGGCCTTCTGCTCAAGCGGCGCCATGATCTTCAAGAGACGAAGAAGTTCAGCGGTATCGAAGCCGGTGCCGACTTTCCCGGCGTAACGCAGCTTGCCGCGGTCATGAACGCCAAGGATCAAGGACCGAAACGCGCGGACCTTGTCGGACGGCGTCCAGCCGACAATCACAAATTCCTGCCGCCTGATGCATTTGATCTTCAGCCAGCTTGCGCCGCGGGCCGCCACATAACTCGAATCCGCGAGCTTTGAGATGACGCCCTCAAGGCCGGCTGCGCAGAAGCGATCGAGCAGCTCTTCTCCGCGGCCGAGGATATGGTCGGAGTAACGAAGGACGGGATCTTTCGCAGGCAAGATCGCCTCCAGCTTCGCCTTGCGCTCAACAAGAGGAAGCCTTGTCAGATCTTCGCCGTCGAGCTGCAGCAGATCGAACGCATAAAAGTCGATAGTCGCCGGGGCACCCTTCAATGCATTTTGAAGCGCTTGGAAGTTAGATCTTCCTTCCGCATCGACAACCGCGGCCTCGCCGTCAATCAGGGCGGAGCGCACCTTGAGCTTGCGAGCCTCGGAGAGGATCGAGGGAAAACGGCTAGACCAGTCCAGGCCAGATCGTGTGTAGGCTCGCGCCTCGCCACCGCCGACGGCAACGAGAATACGGTAGCCGTCGTATTTCATCTCATGGATCCAACGATCGCCGGCAGGGACCGTGTCCACGAGCGTTGCGAGCTGGACCGGCCGGAAAGCGGGCGGCGCTAAAGTGAGCTCGTCACGAGCGGGCGACTTCGCTTGACTAGCGCTCGACGCATTGATTGCCTTACGCGACGTTGGCTTGACCACTCTGACCTAAACCATACTCAGAGACGAAACAGCGTTATCCGCCGTCCAACGCGCGACTACTTCTTTAGTTTCGCTTCCGACCGTGTTGAGCTTTTCGCGATCATTGCCGACCCGCTTGATTAGCGCCTCGGACTGAGGCCGTGCTTCCTGCCTCCGGCCCTTCCATTCCCGATTTTCGCGCACAGCTCACAGGCGATAATCAAGAGCAGGAACGTGCCCTCAACGCCGCCACAGCGATATCCGCATAGCGCCGTCGGGTCAGCTCCACCTCCTCTATTGGAAGATCGTCAAGGATTCCTTCGCGGCGGTCGCGGAGCACGGTCTCTAGGAAGCACACCTTCAAGGAGTCACCGAGGTAAAGAACGCCAAAACCGGTTGGCGTAAAGACGGCGTCGAGGATCGCTGAACCGGCTCGGCGACTTCCCGTACCCCAATGGATCAGGATAGGTGCTCCAGTAGATCCGACCGAACGTCCGACCCCGCGGTATGGTCTCGATTTCGAGCTTTGCGGCTGCGAAATCGGGTGGAGGTGGAACGCCGGGCATTCAGTCGAAATCGCCCCTGGCCATGCCTTCCGCCGCGGCCAACACCGAGGCGTCATCACCTTGCTGAAGGGCTCGAAGGCCCGTCCGCCCATCGAGGGTGCCATGGCGCGACGCCAGAAACCGATAGACGGCCCAGGCACTGTTGCCCAACATGGCATGCAGCGCCGGCAATGCGCCGAAGGGACGACCGTCCTTGTCGAGTTGCCAGACAGGAAAGCGGAAACCGCGTTTGGCGCCATCGATCCCGAGCACCTGCCCGCTTTGCCGCTTGGCGTTGACCGTCACCCGCGATGTGCCGAGCAGCTTGGCAAAGGCATCCGCGCTCAGCATGCCCTCGCCGGCGACAATTTCGGCAACACGCTTGCGGCCACGCGCGCGCGCTCCGGCAAGAGCCGCCTCAAGTTCGGCATCGGGCATGCCCGTGTCCTCGACGGGAAAGGTGTCGTCTGAAGCGATCGGTTGCTCTTCGACTGGCGTGATCGTCTGCGCATCAGCCGCCGGATCGACCTCTACCCGGAACGATACGCGGTGGCCGATCTTCCGGCTGCGTGCGATCGCTTCCTGATAGCGTTCGAGCAATACCTTCTTGAAGTCTGCCTGTGCCGGAAGCTTTGTGGTGAAGCTCAGGGTGGCGACTCCCGCATGCGACGCGGACCCGCTATGATTGCTTGGTTTTGGAGCGGCCATGAAGAACCTCCTGCTGTCACCAATATGGTTACAGATCGCAAGTTCGTCAAGTTGGATAACTTCGTAAGGGAGAGAACCTTGCGTTGCGGACTACACAATTCCCCACGCTCGAAACCTTCCTCTGCCCGTCATCTCGCGCAGCCCGAGCTCGCCGACCAGATTGAGCGCCCCCTGTTTTGTCACTTTTAGCCGCTCCTGGATCATGCCTGCCGAGACGAGTGGCCGCGACAGCACGAGTTCGACCTCGGACAGTTTGGAGCTGGTGCGGCGGTCGCGGAGTTTTCGCTCCATCTGGCCTTTTGCCAGCACCAGCCGATCGTGTTCCTTCAGGCCGACCAGCGCGGCGTCGTGGATAGCATAAAGGCAGGCCAGCAACCGGTCCGACCGGTTGCGCGCCCGCCGCCGCTCGCGCGGGATGTTTTTGGCACCGAGATGCAAGCAGGCCAGATGGTTGGCGGCAAGGCCTTCCTGCCGCAGCAGCGCGGCAACAAGCAGCGGCCCGAGCCAAACTCCATGCTGAAGCACCTCGATGTCCGACCAGGCTTCGAGCAGGATCGCCGCGCGCAACACCGCCGGCAACTCCCGCGTTTCCGCGATAACGTCCTGCCATTCGGCCAGCCGTTCTTCTTCATTCCAGTCAAGATCGTAGATCAGGCCGTTTTGCGGCTCCGGCCGGTGACGAAGTGACATCTCCTCTCTTCGAGCAGGCACGTCGGCGCCGCTCAGAATCTTCGACGAGCGTGCCAGGACAGCATCGATCTCGGCAAACTCCTCAGCCAGAAGCTCGTCCTCAATATCGTCCCGAACATCGGCTTCAACGACGCTGTTTCCACCCCCCTGCCCTTCCCGGTTTTTTTGTTCCGCCTCCGACATGGCGCCACCCCGGCCGGTCAGGGCCAAAAAACCGTCACGGCTGAGCGCCCAGTCCGGCTTCTGCGAAAAAATTCGCCGGCGGGTTCGCAGCACAGCATGGGCCCGGGTGAGCTCATGGGTCGGCGTCCGAATGTCCATATGGGCGTCGTGCAGGACCAGGTCCTCAAGATGGGCGAGCTCGCCCTCGATCCACAGCGCGGCGGCTGCGTCGGCGAAGTGCTGGCGCTCGACAAAACCGTCGCGGACGGGGGAACGCGCCAGTCGCTCATCAAGCCGCGCCAAAGCCTCGGTCGCCTTCGCGACGGGCGCGATGAGGGTGTCGAGGGACAAAAGACCGATGTCGTAAGCCATTGTTTTCATGATGCCTGATTCGCGTTAGTCAAGCTATCCGGCTGTTAAGTTGACTTGCAGGGGATTTTCTCTGGCGGCTGTTTCACTATCGATAATGACCTCTTATCGATACTTAATCGTTACACTCAGGCAGCCCAGTTCCAAGTTCGTTTGCTTTCTCCCTCCGAGCCCACGATGCGGCGATCCCTTCGCAGGTCAGAAGCAGCAACTGGTATACTGCTCGTTGCGCAAGCTCCGGCAAACTCGCAACCCGGGCGCCCCGCGGCGTGGTCGTTGCGCAGTTAAGATCATAGACGACCGCGCGACTTCCCCCTCGCGTGCTAGGCACCTGCGGCTTCCTTCATGCGCGCCAGATGCTCCACGGCAGATCTGTTCAGCGCACTTGTGCAGTGCCGTCCGTTCTCCCAGCCAGACGAGCGCTTCCTCACTGATCCAGTAATGTTTGGAATAGCGGGCCTTAACACAGTGAAGACGGTTGACGAGGAAAGCGAAACCGACGGGTGCGCGTAGGCCGTCTTCCATGATCGCGGAATTACCTGAATCACCAAGTTCGGTACTATCCACCGCGGCGGACCCCAACCCGCCCGGCCGGCGCCTATTCAGGCAAACTACCCCAACGCCCCCCCCAGCGGCGCCGGCCACCTTCCCCGCTAGGCGAGCGCTTCAGTTCCTCGGCAGCTTGTGGATCTCCAACCTGACCGGGCCGCCTCTGTCACAGCTCGTACAGAACAGGGCCCTTTCGACCGTGCTGAACAGCGCATCTTTGCCATAGCGCCGGACCAGGCCAGCGGCCTTCACCTCGGCATGATGTGAGCAGTTTTTGCACCAGGCGCGCAGCGTGTGCCATTCGCGCAGATCGCCAAGCGATACGAAAGCGCCACTTCGACATTGCCCCTGATGGCATTGGAGGGGCACATCCGATGCGCCGCCGATACAAGCGATCTATGCGCGACATCCGCTGTCGGGCCGCGGCGCCGAGGACGATTCGATCCAAAGGGCGTACCAGCGCTCTATTCTTCGCTATCGGGGGTGACGGCGCTGAGGGAAGCCAATCAGGCGGCAGCCTTCAGCCGACCACCCTGCTTGCCTATGACGCCGAGATTGAGGGCATATTTGATAGCCGGGATGAGGACGCCCTGAAAGCTGAAGGGATGGATCCCGCCGCCCTTGCCCACATGACTTGCAAAGGCCCTGTCATGGGCGTCGAACACCATCTCCTGCGTCTCGCGCGGATAGGCCCTGACGAACATCATGCGGCTGTGGCAGAGCCGGACATGGGCGACCTTCACGGTCACCGTCACGCCGTTGATCAGGACGATCTCGTGGCTCCAGTCGAACTGGTAGGCCTCGCCCGGCGCGAAGAACAGCGGCACATAGGCGTCCGCCGTCGCCGACCCCTGCGCCTTCGCCCAGCTCTTCGCGTAGCGGCGGACGGCGTCATAGCCACCGTCGTAGCCGAGACTGCAAAGCTCTTCGTAAATCCGGATCAGTGTCAGTTGCTCGCGCGCCGCCTTGCCACGGTTGCCATTCAAAAACCCGTCGAGCTGATCCTGCCACGGACCGATCTTCGGCTTGGGCTGCCGGTCGCGTTCGTAGGAGAACGATGTCTCATTGGATCTGAGAATCTTGCGGACGGTGTTCCGCGACACAGGCAACTCGCGGCAAATCCGCTTGAGCGACCATCCCTTCACATGGAAGGCGCGCCGAACCCGGGCAATCGTATCCACCGACTTCATCCCCACACCATCCGCTCGCCACGACGAGCCGATGGTCGCAAATCAAAGCATCAGGGGGGGGGCAAAATTGGACGCCGATTCCCCGGCTTATGGGGTCAATTTTGCACGCCGATTCTCAGCTAAAGTCTTCGACTGTCCCCCCCATGCCGCTCAAGCCCTGCGAGCAGGCTCGCTCGGGCGTCAGCCATAAACTCAAATTGAACGGGACGACCTGTCTTCTGCTGAAACACTATCGCGCGAGTCCGAATTTCGGGACCTGCGACTAACGTGCCGATCCTAAGCTTCACAAGATCACAGCCACGCAGCTTGCTGTCGATGGCTAGATCAAAAAGTGCGCGATCACGCAGCCGAGGGGCACAGGGACACGGGAGACCCCTTCCTGATGCTTAGCCAGTATGACGGATAAAGTCGCGTTGCCGTGAGCGCATCTCAGCGAGCAAGGCCGCTTCGTCAGTCATTCCGTCTTGGAACAATTGCAATAGCGTAGACGCGATTATCTCAGCGTCGCCCGAGCTTGCATCGTGGTTGCCGTCTGCGCATATCTCGTCGAACACTCGTTGGAGTAGCGCAAGATCATTCGGATAAAATGCGCTTGTGCCGACGTAACGCTTAAACATCTCACCTCACGAGGCGAGAGTACGACACCCTCTCAATCGCCGGCTGCCTAACAGTTGGCTGGCGACTTCATGACTGTAGGCTAACGCACCGAAATAGCGAATCTATTCGCCAACGTTTCGCACGAACATCCCCTCCTCCTTAGCAGCAGCCCCGAAGGCCTTACGGGCCTCCTCCGGAGTCGCCCGATCCTCGACGGCGCGTCGATGTATAGTTGTGCAGCCTTCCGCCACTTAGGTCCCATCTTGGTCCACTTCAGGAGTTCCTCGGCGGCACCCTCGACATTGTTAGACCCGTAGGTCGGTCGGTCTTGACGTACACTGGAGGGGAGAACCAATGGGTTGCCACGACACCTCCTACTCAGGGGAGAGATACATCTTGGCCTCCTTTGCGGCAGCCTCAAAGGCCTTTCGCACCACCTGAGGGTCAATCGAATCGCCCTCCAGATCTGACAGGCACAGCGTCACCGCCTTATGCCAGCAGGGTCCTCTCCGGGTCCACGTTTTGAGCTGCTCAAGGGCTGCCCTCGCATTGTTGCAGCCATGCCTGACACCGGTTTCAGTCTTCACGAACACCGGAGGGACGAACCAATGGGTTGCCATGATACCTCCTACTCAGGGGAGAGATACACGTTGGCCTCCTTGGCAGCCGCCTCGAAGGCTTCACGGACCTCTTGGGGGGAGGATTTGCCCTCGAATGCATCGACGCAGGATTGGACAGCCTTGGTCCACCTCGGGCCCTTTGTGTCCCACGCCATGAGTTCCTCGGCGGCTCCCTCGACGTGGCTGACCCCATGGCGAATGCCTGGACGTTTCGTCTTCACGTAGACCGGTGGAGAGAACCAGAAGGGACCCATGAGGATGAACTTAGAGCGGCAAGAGGCTGCTGACCAACCCAGTTGCAGCCTCCGCTGATAAGGGAACAACGCAGGCCCTCGCGGGTTTAGAACTCGCAGCGGTCGATTCTTCGTGGATGCACCCGCTGTCGGGCCCGTCGCTTTTCTCACGGGCGGCGGGCCCTCGTGGCTAGAGACTGACTTTGCAATCGAATTTAGCTATTTGCCGTTGGGGGGAAGTAACGTCCCCTCCTCCTTAGCGGCAGCCAGGAATGCCTTACGGGCCTCCTCAGCTCCCATCTCGTCGAATATCACGGCCATGCAAACGCGCACCGCGAGGTCCCAGCAAGGGCCACGCTTGGTCCACTTCATCAGCTCCTCGCCGGCTGTCTCGGCGTTGTTGACGTTGCGAATGATCCCGGTACGCTGTGTCTTGACGGGGACCGGAGGGTTGAACCAGTGGGGGGCCATACGTCACTCTTTGTCGGCCCTATCAAGTTCCTCCAGCAAATACCTTTGCTCAGCCGGCAGCTCCCGTTCTACAGGCAGATTTAGCATGTTGCGAAGGTAATTGCGGATTACCTCTGAGGTGATCCACCGCCGCACAACTTCGGCAATAACCTTCTGTTTGGCTTTATCGATTTCAGCCATGTTCGGGCCTGCATGCTTAAAAGGACCGAACTGCACCTCGAGCGGATTTGTTCCTTAAGGGGGCCAGAATGTTTGAGACAAAAATCTGGGCGGGTGATCGGATAACTGGCTCGCGCGAGGCCCCCCGCGCGCCCTGCGTTTCCCACTGGCGAGGCCCTAACAATCCCCGTCAGAGAAGTTGGAACCGCCAAGCTGCTGCCGTTTCGTCCGCGACGCCATCCACCATTACATGACCGATGCCCCGCGAGCAGCGCTCGATCCGCGCCTCGACGCGGTACACATCACGCAAGAGCGCCGGCGTGACGACATCTTCCGGCGTGCCGCAGGCGAACATCCGGCCCTCGGCGATAACGATGCATTTGTCGGCGAACCGGAGGTGTAATCAAGAATTATCTTTCAGAGCAATTCCAACGTACCGCTTTGGGGGAGAGCATTTCGGGTGATGACGGCTCACGCAAACTATTCGCTGCGCGACGAAATTCGGGACCATTGGTCCGATCGCGCCGAGACCTTCGACCTGCAGGTCGGTCACGAGATTTTTTCCGAGCAGGAGCGCGCCGCATGGGATGCGCTCATAAGCAAACACCTCGGACCCTGCGTCGGACGGGTGGCGTTGGATCTCGCCTGTGGGACGGGCGTGATTTCGCATCTGATTCACGATCTGGGGTTTGTGGTGGCGGGCCTCGACCTGCTCAGAAGCCATGCTCGCCAAGGCACGCGCCAAGGCACAAAACCGCGGCGCCGGTATACGCTTCATCATAGGGGACGCCGAGCGGACGCTCGAGGACAAGGCGAGCTACGATGTCATCGCCACTCGTCACCTAGTCTGGACGCTGGTGGAGCCAAAGGCCGCGTTTGCCGAATGGTTCTCGCTGCTGAAGCCCGGCGGCAAGCTGCTGGTCATCGACGGCGATTTTGTCAGCCGCAACTGGGCGACGAGTTTGCGGGAACTTTGGGAGAAGCTCACAACCGGCAAGTCGCGGGTCGTGGACAATGACCTCGCCTCCATGGCCAGACGCCACCAGAGCATTCTTGCCGGTGTCTATTTCTCGGGCGGCGCACGGGCGGAAGAGATAGGGCGCCTGCTGGCCGAAGCCGGGTTCGATCAGCCCGTCGTCGTCTGAAAACTGGTTGCGATCCATCACGCCCAAGCTCAACAGATGAGTTGGCCCAAGGCGCTCGAACGCGCCACCCAGCACCGCTTCGCGATCTGCGCGACAAAGCCAAAGTAAACTCCTCGGCGCTGCCGGCGTCGGTCGCTCTAGTCAGGGTGGAACTTTAGGGATTTCTAATAATTGCCTGTGACCATTAGGCACGCTCCCTCCACTGCCCGCTGCAGATCGGGCCGCAACCCGATCGGGCCCGCGCTCTCCGCCAGAGGCGCGGGCTTCTTGGTTGCCTCGCGCTTTGCTAGCGTGTGGTGAAAGCAGGCTTCGCTACTGAAGCGTGAACTGCGGGACGCGAAGTTGGCCTCAAGCCGTTTCGTGAGCATTACGATGCCATCGGCCAACTGCATCTTGACGTAAAGCGGGCGCTGAACCTGCTCAACGAACGAACATTCGCGCCACCCCGCGAAATTTCGCCTCAGTCGAACTTGGCCGGCGACGAGAACGGCCGGTCGGCGTCTAGCACGAAGATGGCCAGCTCATCGAGATCGGTTGTGCCGGCGCTGAACACTTCTATCGGCGTGTCGGCCCCGTGTCCGGTCATGGTTGTGCCGGCTTCGGCATAGGTCACGCCGTAGGGCGTTCTCTGGCCGAGCTTGCCGGCCAGCACGTAGAAGGCCTCCGGTCCCGGATGTGTATGGATTTGCGACTTGGCGCCGGGCGCTCCACCGGCGCGGTTGACGCGCAGCAAATGCTCGCTCGCGCTGATCGGAGGAAGGGGCCCGATCTCGACGACCTTGGTTCCGTCGGGCGTGGAGCCATCCTTCGGTCCGAGCGTGAACAGCCAGACCTTGCCTGCGACCTCCGCCGCAAGCGAGGTCGGGCTTGCAGCGCCCTGGGCCTGCGCAAGCGTCGGGAAACTCTCCAGCCGCCAGTCATTGGCCGTGTGAAGCATCTGCGCGGCGAGGACGACTTGCGGCACGCGTCGTTGCAGGATTTCAGGGACGAAGGAACTACGGAATGAGCACCCGCGGTACGAACTTCTTGCACAAAAGGCTGAGCACGGCCTGCCTGAGAGCCATCTGCCTGCACAAAAGGTAGCATTGTCTTAGCTCCAGATGAACGTGAGGAAGAAACCGGCAATAGCAATTGCCGAGATGACATTGGGCCACCATACGGCATCGTGGGCCGGTTTGGCTGGCTTGTACCTGTGCCCCGTGCGGGGCAGCAGGTCCGGATCGTAGCGCACGTGGCGCTTGGGGTCGTATTTGATTGGCCGTTTCATCGCGGGCCTTGACCACCAGCAAGCTTAAGAGGAGGCGCTGTGCTGGCTGACCAAAAACTTGCGCTCAAGGCAACGGAATAGCATCATTCGAACGAACACTGTTCGTCACGACGAGGAGGGAAGTGAATGCTGTCGGCGGCGCTTTCAAAGCTCTTCCGCAACAGATAGGCGGGTCATTCAGAGGGCCGCATAGTCAGTGGCAGTGGTAGTCGCCTGTCTTGTGGTTCTTGTGACAACCATTGCTGTCGGTGCCGCCGCTGTGTGCATAGGCGCTGGTCGCAAAAGCCAAGGTCAAAGCCGCCAATACGGCCAGAATTGCACATTTCATTTTAGCCCTCCCTCAATTAATCTGCACCAAAGTATCTTTGCAGGAGAGGTCCAAGCAACTTGCCGGAGGCGCGCTAGATCGGGGGCCGGCGCCAAGATCGAAGAGATCACGCCGAAGGTGAAGAGCTAGCCGGTCAGCTTAGTGAAGTCGTGGCGGCGCGCGCGAACATGTGCCAGCAAATTCGTTTCATTGACGACCCCGGATTGAAAGAGAGTCAGCGTCGTCGAGGCCAGAATCTGACCGTCTATCGAGGTGCTGTACCATTTAGCGTCGGCGGTTATTTGGTCGACCACCCGCTGGCAGATCGCCCGATCTTCAGGTCTCAGGAACTGGCTTTGCGGTGCTCGTAGCATCTCGACGCCTTTAAAAAGGGGAGTTACTGTGCCTCCCACGCGACACCCATGCTGGTCGCAGACAATGGACCGTAAACGCATTCAGACGGAAAATTGCCATTCATTTGAGCGGTGCAAGCAAGGTCTTAGCGCTTCGCCCTAACGGGGACGGCCCAGCGGCTTGGTTGCGGGGGGACTGGCAGCTGGAGGCCGCTGGGCCTGACCAGCGAGCCTTCGGGGGTGCTCGCCTGGCTGGCGAATACATGCGCTCAAGCTAATGGAATCGAAACATGCGAACGAAGTACGTGGTGGAAATTCCGCTGTGTATAGCCATAAGGTGCCCCGGAATGGGTCAATGCGTCTGGCACCGCACTTGCAAGGTCAGTATGGGGGAATGGGGCGGAGGCCCGTCGCTTCGCAAATGTAGCGGCGGGTCTTCTGCATAGAGGTCCCGTACCAGCCTGCGCACTGCCGTCCGTCTCGCTTTCCTCATCGATCGCCCGGACCGGCAGATAGGCGTTGGTTTCCAGCACGATCTGAATGCGGTCGGATCTACTAATTTTCATTTCAGCCGCGATGGAGTTGAGAGCGTCCTCCGTTGCGGGCGCCGGAGACGTTTCTAAGCATTAATGCGGCGCGGCGCAGGATGACCTGCAGATCCGCGCGTGAGATGTCCGCGATGCGGTCGGCGGCGCTTTCAAGCTCTTCAGCGATAGATTGGCGGGGCATTCGACTAGCGCTGTTCAAGTTCGCTGACTCTAATCTCCAACGCTGCAATCTGCTGCGCCAACTCGCGGAGCAATTCCTGCTGACTATTATGGTTCTCGACCTCTCTGTCGTTAATGTAGTTGACACAGGCGGCCAAGCGCTCGCTGACGCCATTGAAATGGTCAGCTAAATCGCGCGCGATTCTGCTCGCACCTTGCATGCATGTGCTCTTGTCAAAGAGGCTGCTTCCTGCCGGAACTGCGGACAGAACCAGAATTGCCAAAGAGAATATCACCCGACTGCGCATCCCAAATCTCCCGCCTTCATTTCGCGCGAGACTTTCCCTTCCGAAAGAAAAACGCAAGCTCCGCCCGCCGGTGACCTAAGGGTTTAGTCCCGGCATTTGATGGAGAGGATCGAGCCTGAATCGTTTTGGCTCTTTTGTCCAGATTTTGCAGATGAATTCGTATGGTGTGAGTCCCTTCAGGGTCTTTAGCCTGCGTCCGAAGTTGTAGGCGCTGACGAAGTCTGCGAGATGGGCTTCGAGCTGCTGGTGACTGTCCTAGTGGAAGCGTCTGACGGTGGCTTCCTTGATGGTTCGGTTCATCCTTTCGACCTGTCCGTTGGTCCAGGGATGCTTCACCTTGGTCGTGCGATGCTCGATGCCGCTGTCCCGGCAGGTGCGCCCGAAGATGTGCTCCATGGCGGTGCGGTCCTGCTCGCGGTTTTTGAACTGGATACCGTTGTCGGTGAGGATCGTGTGGATTTTGTAGGGAACCGCCGGGGTGAGATGGCGCAGGAACTCGGCCGCGATCATTTTTGTGGCCCGCTTGTGCAGCTCGACATAGGCGAACTTGCTGGTCCGATCGATGGCCACGAAGAGGTACAGCTTGCCTTCGGCCGTCTGCACCTCGGCGATGTCGACGTGGAAATAGCCGATCGGATAGGTCTTGAACTTGATCTTGGCCGGCTTGTCGCCTTCGACTTCCGGCAGGCGACTGATCCCATGTCGCTGCAGGCAGCGATGCAGGGATGAACGCGTCAGGGTCGGAATCGTTGGCTGCAGTGCGTAGAGGCAATCATCGAGCGGCAGCAAGGTGTGCCGCCGGAAGGCGACGATCATTGCCTCTTCCTCGATCGTAAGCACCGTCGAGGAGGGGTTCCTCGGCCCCGTCGGCACATCGGCGACCGACGTCCGCCCCTTCCACTTGATGACCGTCTTCTGGTTGATCCCGTAGCGCTTCGCCAGCGCTCTCAGGCTCTCTTGACTATTTTGATTGCTCGACGGACTGCCTCTGTCGTCGTGGCGCTGCCGTGAAGAACCTGGCCCATAGTGCCTCCTTCGATTCGGAAGAAAAGAATGCACCATCAAAGCTCGGGATCAAACACTTAGGCCACCTTAAAGGCGACCACCCGCTGCCGGCCCTCTCCCGGGCTTTCAAGGGGGTGAGGCATGGTCAGCATCGTAGCTATACGCCCACTCGCATTTCCGGCAATTCCCGCTTCTTGAAATGGCAAAAGGACTTCGCTCCTTTCGACAAACCTGTGCTTCGCTACAAAGTATCGCGCATAGGCGAAGCGCGTCATGGATCGCGGTGTGCACGTTGCGGCTAGCAGCAGCGTCGCCGACCCCATCAGGGCCAGCAGCTTCAAATGGCTGCATGAACAGGCACCCAACCAATGCGCCAGAACAACGAATTGCCTCTTTCAACGGGAGCCATCCACAGAACACATCGCCAGTGAGCACGCTATAGGTCGCGGTCGCCAACGGCCTTATGGCTCGCATTGGTTGATTGGACCAGACGCCAACAGGTTGCCGGACCCTTCAAGCGCCATGCCTGATCTGACCGAACCCGCAAGTGTCAGGATGCTGTGAGCCAATCGCGGAGAGTGGTGGCACTTGCCGTAAGCTTCCTCTTCTGAATGAGAGTACACGCTGCTGACATGACCGGCGATGCAGTGTCAGAAACCCGCAAACTCGGCTGCCTTCCTTCTGAAGGCGGCCGGCGCCTCTGGGGGCGTGGGGTAAGAACGCTTGGCGGCGCCGGCCTGGCGGGTTGGGGTCCGCCACGTGAATAGTAGCGAGCTTGGCGTTTCAGGTAATTCCGCGATCGCGGAAGACGCGTCTACGCGTCCCCATCCGTTTTCGTCGATCTCCCGCCTTGGCAGCTAGGCGTTAGTTTCCAGCCACTCGCGCAGCACGATCGTAATGAGACCCGATCCGCCGATTTCCATTTCGGCCGCTATGCACTACAAAGCGCCGCCCCCCGCAGGGGCGCGCTTGACGATAGCAGGACGAAGTGACTGGCGTTGATTCAATAACCGCGCGGTTTGGCCTTCGGCTCTGGCGAGCTTTCCGACGGGTTTGCAGCCAATTTTGCAGATCGCCGATCTTTTACCCACAGCGACTTTCTTCTTGCCAGTAAATCGTGGCGATCGCCTTCAGCGGTCGCTCGGCTATGCGTCGCAGCAATGGCATAGTCGGCTCTGTTGGTTCGATAGTCCTCTTCTTTTTGCACAGTCATCGTTTGCTCCCAGTTCGTGGCCCCTCTTTTGCCCTACCGGGGAAATTAACTGCCGGTGCATTCCGCGAGTCAATCGATTAAATAATGCACTCTGCAGTCGCGCCTACATCTCATTGTTTTCGATGATGCCGGCTAGCCGTCGGGCAGTTTGGGCGCGGGCGAAGGGGGACGTCTTGAGCCTCGCGCAGGCCCTACCATTCTCGCGTGGAATGGCTCTGGCTCGGCTTCGCGGTGGCTGCGGCGAGCACGTCGGCCGTGTATCGTGAGGCAGTTATTGGCGATGCGGCAATGGCGAATTAGTCATGGCAATGGCTGTGACCGGAAGCGCTCGCTTATGCGCTGTGCTGGAATGCACATGAAGTATGCGCGTGCGCGCCGCTTCGTCGATCTCTCGGCCTTCGAGGAAGTCGTCGATCTGATCGTACGAGACACCATATGCATCTTCGTCCGGCCGAAGCGGAACGAGGTTCTCCAGATCGGCGGTCGGGATCTTGTCAACAAGTTCACACGGAGCGCCCAGATGCGCTGCCAAAGCGCGAACCCTGCGCTTGTTCAACCCGGAAAGCGGAAGAATGTCGGCGGCACCATCGCCGAACTTGGTGAAGAAGCCCATCAATGCCTCAGCCGCATGGTCGGTGCCGATGACCAGCCCTCGGGTGGCGCCGGCGAGCGCGAACTGGGCGATCATGCGCTGACGCGCCTTAATGTTGCCAAGCAAGAAATCCTCGCGGCCGGCATCGCCGAGCTCGACACTGGCCAGCTTGATCGAATCCAGCATCGCGTCGGCAGCCGGCTTGATGTCGACCCGGTGCACTTCATCCGCTCCTATGGTGTCCAAAGCTCGCTGGGCGTCCTTCTCGTCCGCCTGAGTGCCGTACGGGAGACGAACCGCCACGAATCTTGCCTCGTATCCCGCCTTTCGCAGTTCCTCGACGGCCCGTTGAGCCAGAAGGGCCGCGGCGAGTGAATCCACTCCGCCGCTGATCCCCAGCACATACGCACTGAGGCCCGATGCACGAAGATAGGTGACGAGAAAGTCCACGCGCCGGCGCGCTTCCAGCGCGACATCGAAACTCGGAGTGACGCCCAACCCGTCGATGATCATTTCCTGTTCCGTCATGCGCAGTGGTGCTCCTGATGTCACAACATTCCGTCCAGCCGCGCGGCCAGGAGGTCGGCGGTGGTCACCGTCTCGACCTGCATGCCGTAGCGGCTCTCATAGATCGCGAGCATGGCATCGTGGGTCGAGTCAGCTCCGGAACATACCGCATCAGCCACGATGACCACCCGGTAGCCGAGATCGATCGCCCCCATCACAGTGGCGAGCACGCAAACCTCCGTCTCCGCGCCTGACACGATGAGTGAATCAATGCCCGCAGACCGCAGGCGAGCATGCAGTGACCCGTGCCAAGCGGACATGACGGGTTTGTCCTCCAGCAAAGCGGGCGGCACGAACCGCGCCAGTTCCGGAACAAGATCAATCAGCTGAGGATCGAGCCGATCGCGGGTCATCGTCCCCCACTTGTGATAGTACCGCCGCCAGGCGCCGACTGCGTCGTCGGGAGATTGAGGGGGAATAAACCGGGTGAAGATCGTCCGCGCCGGATCAAGTTCGACGAGGGCGACGACATTGGGCAATACACGCTCCATCCACGGCGTGTGCCATTCAGTCGCCTCGGCAAACATCCGTTGCATGTCGACGCAGAGGTGAACCCAGCGCTCACGAAGCGGTCCAAACCGCAGGGCTCGGTCCAATTTCGTCAAGGCCCGACCGCCTCCCTGACAATGCTCTGCGCCTCGGACTTGTCCTGATGACCCACGATCTTCGCTTCCTTGCCTTCGGCGACTTGGCAGCCGACGAAGTAGTCCTCGATATTCTTGAGCTTGTTCAGTGGCATGTAGGCGAACTCATATGGTGGATGCTCCTGGTGCAGCAGGAGCGGTGCCGCCAGGCGGTTGTTGCGTTTGGCGGTTCCCCGCTCGACACATCCGCCGCGATTCCTCCGAGGACGCGGCACCGCAGCAGTGAGCCCATCGGAAGATTGGGATCCGTAAGCAGCGACATTTTTCATTGGATCACCTTCGTCAGCTTGCGTCGAACCGAGAAGCCGAACGAAAAAGGCAACGCGAAACCCAAAGTGAGCAGTTTCTTGGCTCGCAACATCCTGGTCTCAGCATCGTGGGCGTTCTGCGTCCGGCCTTCTTGGGGCGTCTCAACCGCAAAGCTGTAGCCGCCGGCCGCGTAGAGAGAGATATTGTCGATTGACTCGTTCATTTCGGGATAATCCGGTTCGACCATCCGTGTTCCTCGTGGTTCAATTGAGCTCGATCCAGGCCGGCGCATGGTCGCTTGGCTTCTCCCACCCGCGAAGCTCGACATCCACGCCGGCATTACGCAGCCGGTCGGAAAGAGAGGGGCTCACCAGGAGATGGTCCATGCGCAGGCCGGAACTCCGATCGAAGCCGCCCCGGTAGGAGAAATTCCAATAGGTGTAGATGCCCTTCTCCGGATGGATGCGCCGGACGGCATCGATCCAGCCACCTCTGAGCATTTTGGCATAGGCCTGCCGGCTCTCCGGGAAATAGACCGCATCGCCCAGCCATCGCCTCGGCACCACGGCGTCGATTGGGGTTGGAACGACATTATAGTCGCCGCAGAGAACGCTTGGTGCCCCGTCGTCGAGCAAATGCTGGCCGTAGCTGATGAGACGATCGAACCAGCGCAGCTTGTAGTCGAACTTTGGGCCAGGCGCTGGATTGCCATTGGGCAGGTAGAGGCAGCCTACGACTATCCCATCTACCTCGGCCTCGATATAGCGGCTGTGGGTATCGTCTGGATCGCCCGGTAGGCCGCGTCGACGTTCCACCGGCTCGATTCGGCGAGCGAGGATTGCCACACCGTTATAGGATTTCTGGCCGTGCCAGATGGCGCCGTAACCCGCCTCTCTGATCGCATCGACAGGGAACTTGTCGTCCGACGTCTTCAATTCCTGCAGGCAAATGATGTCGTAGTCGGTTTCGCCCAACCACTTCAGGAGCACAGGCAGCCGGCCGTTGACGCCGTTCACATTGAAGGTGGCGATGCGGGTCATGTGCATGCCCCCTCATGAGATACTGGCGGCGACCGGCGCGCAGGGGGGCGTGGCCTATCCCGTTGCGCTGAACCCCCAGCTCTTGGTATCGCCAACTTCGCCGGCATCCTGTGCGGCCGAGGTTCACTTCTTGCCCAGCTCGTCTTCGACCTTCTTGCGACTGTTGCCGAGCGACTTCACCGCCGATTTGACGTCAGCTTTGCTGGCGCCGGTTTTGCCCGCCTCGTACTTCATTTCATGATCCTGCCCACCAGCGACCCTGGCACGGTCCTGATTGCGTCCACGTGTTGTTCCAGTGCTTGCCATTTCTTCCTCCGAGGATTGCCGTTCCAGTCCCAACAACGCAGCCGGACTCTTCCGGTTCAATCCTTCGACGCGCGGGCCATGGAACCGAATCCAGGCCGGGTTTGTTGAATCAGCCCATGTATTCGAGGCCCTCAGTCGACCAGGCGCTCACCGACGACGCCCCCGAGCTCGCCGCCAGCCTGCACGACTTGGCCGACCAGCTGCACACCCCCTGCCCGCCAGCCTGAGCGACCGCGTCGTGCGGCGCAGGCCACCGACCTCGGCCGGGTCGCCAGGGATACCTGGCGCGGCGCCGCCACCGGCGACGCGACAATCCCCGCTGGCCTGGCTGGCGCCCTGGTCACCGATGCATCCGGCATCGGCGACGTGCGCGACCTGATCCACGAAGGCTGCGCCTATCTCGACGGCGCCGCCTATGACCCGGTCATCCTCGGCCTCGCCGCCGTCGGGCTCACCATCGCGGTCGTCACGGTGACCATCCTCGGCGCCACCACGCCGGCACGCGTCGGGGCCACGGTTCTCAAGGCCGCCAGCAAGGGCGGCCGGCTGTCGAAGCCGCTGCGCGGCGAATTGGTGCGGCTCGCCGGCGACGCCGTCGATGGCGAGGCGCTGCGCGCCACGGTGACTCTCGCCAGGGCCGGCGATCTCGCCGCCGCCTGCGCCACGCTTACGGGCGTGCTGCGCCCTGCCCCGTTGGCCACCCTGCGCACAGCCGCCGCCGACCTCCTCGGCATCGTCGCCAAGGCGCAAGGCTACCGCGCCACGGCGGATGTTCTGAAGCTGTGGACATCCGCGGCGGACATGGGCCGGTTCACGCGCCTGTCGGCGCGGTTCGGCAGGGGTTCCGGGGCCTCCTCGCCGTGCTCGGCGCCTCGGCGCTGACGCTCGCCGGCCTGACCGTCACGCTCACCAGTTAGCTGGCTGGCCTCGGCCGTGCTGTGGGCCCTGCTCTACTTCAGCTGGCGGCTCCTGCGCCGGCTGGGGCGGTGAGCTACCCCGTGGGGGCTGTCTGCCTGGCTGTCTGCCCCCACACCCCCGAGGATATTGTAGGACGGTTAGGATCCTGTTTTCGGAGGTGTCATGGCGCGGAGACGGGCTGGCAGGCGGGCGATCAGCTCGCCGATCGGCACGCCCGGCCGGGGGTCGCTAAGACTGGCACGCTGCATGGCCTCAAGGACGGGTGTGGGTCTCCGCATCGTCGACGCTCGAGCCGCCTTCAGCGGCCGGCACCTGACCACGCGCGCTGTCAGTCGGCTTCGCCGGCATGGAACAGGGCTGCACCAGGCGTACCCCAAGCCCCCGCCCAGCCTGGCGCGACGCGTGACCGCCCGCCGCGCCTCGCGCTCGGCGGGTTTGTCATTTCCGCCGCGGTGCCCTTTCCGCCTTGTAAGGGCGGTATCCAGCGACGAACATTTTCTCCACGCTGCTAAGGAGCGATATGACAATTCTTGCGGTAACTTCCAAGCGATACCCGACTCCCCTCTCTGATCGGGGAATCACTTTACCAAATCAATGCGTTTCCACACAGGCTGGACCCAAGGCGGTCGCCATCAGTCAGCAGTAGACCTGCCCAAGCTCCGCCCGACCGAAGAATCCGTGTGTTGCGGCCGCCTTAACGCCGGATGTGAGCGCCGCATCTACCGCTCGCGACTTCGCCTACTACGCTCACTGCCGCGGGCTTTTCGACGGGCAACTCTAAGTTCGGCGAGCGTTGGCCTCCACCAGCCTCTGAAGCGTTCGGTCGGCCCGGCGGATAGCCGAGCGGGCCATGTGCTCACAAGTTCGGCCAGCGTAGCCGAACGCCACCTGCCCCAAACGAAGTCGCCGTTCGCAGGCATTGCGCGGGGGTAGAAGGCGGCTACGTCGGATAGCTCAACCAGTTCACCGGAAATTTCAGTGAAGACGACAATCCCGTACTGCTCGGTTGCGACAGCGCGGCCCAGAGTAGGTAGATCTTGAGCTGGCAGCGGATAGCGATGGCGCCGGCGTTCAGCAGCCCGCTTTTGTGCGGCTTTATATGCTTCGGTGTTCCTGGCGGCTGCTCGTCGCCGTTTCCTCTCCTCCGGTTCGGCATGCTGCGCAGCTTTTTCGATGCTTGGCCATCGGCGCCGTAGCTCTTCATATGAGCGGAACGGAACTCTCCAAGCCCGCAACTCATCGTCCCAACTCGCCCACGGAACAGCGCGCAATTCTTCAAGCACGGTCCTCGAATAGGAGGTGCGAATGCGGAGGTCGTCCGCGATCTCCAGATACTGGCTCGATATTGGGTCGAAGGCGAAGGCATCGCGTCCCTTGCTATCGTCATGGGGCGCCCGTAGCGCTGCCTCTTGCGCCAGCCAGCGGTCGATCCGCCGGGCCGCCGTCTTGCCGGGTACGAACCAGCTGCTGCGCTCGTCGCTCCATCTGGCACGCGGAAAGGTTTGCTGAAACCGCTCGATCGCCATTCGATCGAACGAAAAGCGGGCCTCGGCACCACGTGCATCCTTTTTCTGCGGCGCGGGACGAGCGTTGGATTCCGTCATTGTGCATCAACCGAGTTCGCTGCACGGAACGCAGCGCCGGCCCTAAAAGTTCACCAGCCTGACGGACTCCGCGGAATATGGCGCCTGAAGTGATCCCCGATGCTCGAGACCGGCGAAGTGAATCTTTTCCCACGCTCGGCGGTTAGGGAGAGCCGAGAGGATGACCAATGTCTAAACCAGATGGGAGAGCGGCTTGCGGCCGTGCGGCCGATAAAAGCTCGTTCGTGGCAACCGTGGTGCCGAGACGTTGGCTAGGCGGACGCAGTCACCTTTCCGGAGAGCCGGCAAGCCTACGCCGAAATGCTGGGTAACGGCTGGATTGATGCCGTCCGCCGCATCCATCCACAGAAAGGCATCTACACGTATTGGAACTTCTCCTACCGGGGCGGTTATGATCGGATGGATCATCTCCTCGTGAGCCCATCACTTTCGAACAGGTTACGTGATGCCGGCGTGGACGCTGATTTGCGAGGTTGGGAAAAGCCGAGTGATCATGCGCTCGCCTGGATAGAGCTCGACCTCTGCGGCAAATAGTTGAGTGATCCATTGTTCGGCTAGGCGTCTTCGCCGACTGCTGACAAAAATCCCTGCCGGGAATTTCGTTTCCTGCCCTTGATCCTCACGCTGCCTTTCTGACGGCCGCCCTGAACGGACGGTCGATGGTGAAGGCATCTGGACGGATGGCTGCCTCAACCTGGCTCCAGGTCACGGGATGAGCGATTGGGAAGCCAGGTCGCGCTCGTGGGGAGAAGGCGCCGACCGCCGTGTTGCCGCGCCCATTGCGGAGGTAATCAATGAAGATGCGGCCCTTTCGGGCTGCCGGTGCGGCGGAGAGCAGATAGCGATCAGGATGAGCTTCAGCGAGGCGCTTGGCGAACGACCGGGCAAGGAGCCGGGCATTGTCGTGCGTGATCTTCGTCGCAAGTGGGGCCATCAGGTGAATTCCCTTGCCGCCCGTCACCTTCGGCCAGCTCTCCAGACCTTCTGGTTCCATGATGTCGCGGAGCGCTAGCGCGGTCCGGATGACCTCATCCCACTCGACCCCCTCACCCGGGTCGAGGTCCAGAACGATGCGGTCGGCATGCTCGATGTCATCAACGGTGGCATTCCAAGGATGCAGCTCTACAGCATCCATCTCGACCAGCCCTAGCAGGCCGGCAAGGTCGTCCACCCACACGCGCACACCTTCGCCACCCTCGCGCTTCTGAACGCGCAACTGATGCACTGCTGGCGGGATCTTCGGCAGCGCGCCCTTGTGGTAAAAGGTTGCGCCGAGAGCATGGCGGACCAGCTTCAGCGGTCGGTGGCCGAGATGGACGAGTGCGTGATCGGCAACCCTCTGCCAATAGCGCGCAAGCTCTTCTTTGGACGGCGAGACCGCCTCGGGCAGCAGTTGCAGGATGTTCTCGCTGGGAACGCCATATTCCCGGGCTGGCCCACGTCGCTTTGATGGCGCAGGAGGCTTGGCCGGGATCGCCACGAGGTCTTCTCGCAGACCCTTGAACACGGCTTCACGCAGCACGCCGCGATCTGTTACGCCACTGAATTGCACCTCGGCCAGCACGTCTGGTCTGACCCATGTCGCCTTCGGTTTCAAAATGGGCTCTGACAGAGGCGACTTGCTGATGATCAGCGGGTCAAGCCGCTCTCGAACCAGTCGCGCAGCGCTCAAGGTGTAGCCGCTGCGAGCCTTCCCGGCATAGAGCAGTCGGTCGCCCTCGCGACGGCCTATGTAGAGCGATGCGATCCGGCGCGGGTGAGCGCCGAGCTTTTCCACGAAAGCGACAATGGGGAAGGTGTCGCTCTTGATGCACTTCACTTTGAGCCAACTCGTCTGGATACCCGAGCGGTACGTGGCATCGGTGCGCTTGGAGACAATCCCCTCCAAGCCCATTCGGCAGGCATGTTCAAACACGTCCGTGCCGCTCACCTCCAGATGCTCGGCATAGGTCAGTGTCGGCGCTGAGTTCTTAAGCAGCTTCTCTAGGGCTGCCTTGCGCCTCACCAGCGGCTGCTGTCGTAGATCGCGCCCGTTGAGGTGCAGCAGGTCGAACGCGTAAAAGATGAGCCTCGCCGAGTCTGGATTGCCCAACTCCCGTTCCAAGGCTTGGTAATCCGGCAGGCCGCTGTCGCCGAGAACGACAGCCTCCCCGTCGATGATCGCCGCCTTCACCGGCAAGCCCGCCGCTGTTTGAACAATTCGTCGGTATCGATGCGACCAGTCGTAGCCACGACGCGTGAAGGCCCGCGCTTTACCGCCCTTAATGATCAGCTCGGTGCGGTAGCCGTCGTATTTGATCTCGTGAAGCCATTCGCCGCCCTCGGGCGCATTCTCGACCAGCGTGGGCGACTGGAACTCAATGAAAGCGAGCTGGCCATCCCCAGCTTTGGAACTCATGGCATACTCCTGACCTTCCACCCAAACCTTGCGGCCAGTGAATAGGTTCCGCAACAGGGCTGGCCGGAGGAGTAAGGCCCCGAGCCGGTTTACCCGATCCTTGCTCGAACCGGGCGTGGTTGAGGGAACTCTTAGTTAAGCCGTCGCTTATGTACGAATGTCGCTCCATTGGTTCTCTCCGCCGGTCTCCGTAAGGACCACCCGCCCTGGCATTGCTTATCAGTGCAACAACGTCGAGGGAGCCGCCGAGCAACTGTTGCAGTGGACCAAGCGTGGCCCCAAGTGGCACAGCGCAGTGCAGCTCTGCATGGATGCCATGATCGATCAGGTGAAACCCGAAGTGGTCCGCAGGGCGTTTCTCGAAGCGGCCAAGGAAGAGGGAAACCTAGTGCCTCCTTAGCATCTGCGACCGAAAGCCCTACTCTTGGTTGGGCACGAACCTAACAAAGAGCATCGTCGGCTCTGCAGCGAGGCGGGTCGTAGAACTGGCAAGCGAGGACCATTGACTTGCCGACTACCGCTGCGCCTTCAGCGATAGTCAAGCTATCCGGCATTTAAGCTGACTTGCAGGGGATTTTCTCGGGCCTTCTCACTATCGATAATTCTCTCTTATCGATAGCGATCAGACCAAGGCTTGACCAATCTGCGGAATCGGCGCTATCGTGGTGCAGAACCGTGTTTGTCGTGCATGGCTGGGCTCAGCGCGACGCGAGTCGCATAGCGCGCTACAGCACCGCAAGCTCCTACGAGGACAAAACAATGACCATCACGGTGAAAATTGGCGAGGCCAAAACCCACCTTTCGGAACTGCTCGCTAAGGTCGAGGCCGGTGAGGAGGTGATCATTTCGCGCGGCAACGATCCCATTGCCAAGCTGTCCCGCCTTCCCCAAAACCAGGATCTGGGCGCCTTGATCGAAGAGGTCCGCGCCGCGCGGGCCCACGCAAAACCTGTCACCACCGAGGAAATTCTGGCCTGGAAGCATGAAGGCCACCGTTACTGATGCGTCTCGTCCTGGACGCGTCCATAGCCGCGGCCTGGCTGCTGCCGGAGGAGCACAGCGCGGTCGCCGAGACCCTGGTTGCCGGCCTGACGGGGCGATCGCCGGTGCCGTCGCTGTTCTGGCACGAGGCGCGCAGTGTCGTGCTGATGGCCGAGCGGCGTAGCCGCATCGCCGCAGGCGAAGCGGCCACCGCCATGGCACGGCTGCGCCGATTGCCGCTGGAGGACGCCGGCGGCGGGTCGGACGGCACGGTGCTGGCGCTAGCGGCCGCGCACGGTCTCAGTGCCTATGACGCCGCCTACCTTGCGCTGGCCATCGAAACCGAGTTGCCGCTGGCGACCCTCGATCGCAAGCTCGCCGTTGCCGCGCGCGGCAAGGGAGTCCGCATTTTCGGACCGCTCGCCAATGGCAACTGACCTCGTCGCTCGGCCACCTGGCAATGGTGTTCGACGCGCCGAGGCGCTCGACGCATTGGATTCGGTGCTGCCCTTCGACCGGCGCGATCTTTTGGCCGAAATCCTGACCGACGACGATGTCGCAACGCTGCGCCACCTGGCCAAAGAAGGCATCGGCGCAAACTCTCTCCGCGCGCTGGCCTCCGACCTTGGCTATCTCGAGGCATGGTCTTTTGCCGGCACCGGTTCTCCGCTGCCCTGGCCGGCGCCGGAAACGCTTTTGATCAAATTCGTCGCCCACCACCTGTGGGATTCTTCCCGGCGCGAGAGTGATCCGACCCATGGCATGCCGGCTGACATAGCGGCGTCGCTGGTAGCCCAGGGCCTGTTACGGGTGACAAAAAGACCGCATGCGCCGTCCACCGTGCGCCGGCGCCTGTCGAGCTGGTCCACCTTGACCAGATGGCGCGGACTTGTCGGAAACTTCAACGCGCCGGGGCTGCAGAGCGCCATCAGACTGGCGGTGCGCGCCGGCGCCCGGCCGCGGAACCGCAAGAGCAAGAAAGCGGTGACCGCTGACATTTTGACCGCCCTCCTGAAGGCCTGCGCCGGCGACCGCCTCGTCGACATGCGCGATCGCGCGCTGCTCATCACCGCCTTCGCCTCGGGCGGTCGCCGCCGCAGCGAGGTTTCTGACCTCCGCGTCGAACAGCTCATCGAAGAAGAGCCGGTGCCCGCGGATCCCAAGGATTCAGAGGGGCAAAAAATTCCCTGCCTAAAAATCCGGCTCGGCCGGACCAAGACGACACAGGCCGATGGCGACGCTTTCGTGCTGCTCGTCGGCCGGCCGGTGACGGTGCTGCGAGCGTGGCTCGAGCGCGCCGGCGTCACTGAAGGCGCCGTGTTTCGCGGCATCGACCGCTGGGGCAATCTCGAAGCGCGCGCCCTGACGCCGCAGGCCGTCAATCTGATCCTGAAGCGCCGCATCGCCGAGGCCGGGTTCGATCCGCAAGCCTTCTCCGCCCACGGCCTGCGCTCCGGCTATCTCACCGAAACCGCACGCCGCGGCATTCCGTTGCCCGAAGCCATGCAGCAGTCGCAGCATCGCTCTGTGCAGCAGGCCTCGAACTACTACAATGACGCGGAACGCACGCTCGGGCGGGCGGCGCGGATAATCGTCTGAGTCGCAGATCGATCCGACCCTTGCGGCGCGCCCAGAATCTCAAGAGTCGCCGCCGGCGATAGCCTGCCAAGACTGTGACTGTCACCCACGCTTGCCCTGGGCACCCGTAATGGAAATGATCGCGGGCGCTACCGTGACGAACAGGATATAAGGCTCTCTGGCAGCAAGCTGGTTGAGGGAAGCCCCACCGTCATGAAGCCAATGAACGAAGAGCATCTCGCGGTTCTACGCAGGCACATGGTCGAGATGATTGCAATCCATACCGACCTTGCAAGCGAAGAACTCGGCAAGGCGGCGCTCGATGAGCAGGTGATGGCAGCGATGCGGCGAGTGCCGCGGCATCTCTTCGTGCCAGCCTCGGTTGCACCTTATGCCTACCAGGACATGCCGCTGCCGATCGGCTTCGATAAAACCGTCTCGCAGCCTTTCATCGTCGCTCTCATGACCGATCTCCTCGCGCTGCAACCGCACGAGGCGGTGCTCGAGATCGGCACCGGCCTGGGCTATCAAACCGCAATTCTCGCGGAGCTCGCCGGGCAAGTTTGGAGCGTCGAAATCATCGAGGAATTCGCAAGCCATGCCGAGGCTCTGCTGCAGGGCCTCGGCTTATCCAATGTCGGCATTCGTGTCGGAGACGGGTCGCGCGGCTGGCCTGAGCACGCCCTATACGACAAGATCCTGGTCACCGTGGCGGCTGGGCGGGCGCCGCCGGCCTTGCTTGAGCAGCTCAAGCCGGGGGGACGCCTGGTTCTGCCTGTGGGACCTGAAGATGTGCAGTTGCTGACGGTCATCGACAAGGATTCGGCAGGGCAACTGAAGACTCGCAAACTCATCCCGGTTCGGTTCAGCCGGCTCGAAACGGTCTAATGAGGTGCGACAACTGGCGCGACCGCGCGTTTCCGACCGTCAATCAGATGCCAGCCTTCCGCGTTTCTTCGCCCTTGGTGAACGCGAAGAAACGGTAGAGTCGAGGTGTGGCGCAATGGCGGTAGGTTGAACATATCTGTTTGCCGCCCCTTCGTCTGGCCCTGCCTTATTGATTCAACCTTGGCTCCGTTTCCACACCCCGCTCATCGAACCGGACCTGCAGATCTCCCGCATCCGGCTCTCGGACAAGTACTCACGCCTTCACCCACGACACGCCACGTCCAAGTCGGGTCAGACGTACGAGCCCGAAGTGCTCGTAAAGATGCGAGTCTGGATAGGCTCCGCCCTTGCTTCGTGCAGGCTAGCTGCTGCTGAGCAATGATCTCACCACACTTCTGCAGGGGCGTAGATCGTCTCGCCGAAGCCGGAAGACTTGACCGCCTGATGCTTGCAACCCCTTGATCTAAACGCAGTCTACCTCATTCGAACAGACGAGGACAGTAGGCCATGCTGCCTCTACCGTGGGTCGTCGTTCTGTCAAACTCGTGCGGGAGAAATTATTGTAGGTTGTGCGGAAATTGAAGCAACATGCAAACACTGTTGCAGTTCATACACTCGCATCCCGTAGGGGGGACATTCTCGAAGGACGATTGGGGTAACAACGATTTTCTCGGTGTTACCGCAAGAATTTACAAACCCCATTCGGTGATATCCCGCCAGGATGACAACAACGATGGGATATTCATCGTAAAATCGGGTTGGGCCCTCCTTTACCGCGGACTACTGGACGGAGAACGGCAGATCATCGACACTCCTCTGCGGGGGGACATTGTCGGTTTCCGTTCCGTGGACGGACCCCGTTTAGCGTCCCTGGCGTCCATAACCGAACTAGCTGTTTATGAAATTTCCAGCAAGAAACTGATAGAGGCCATCTTGTCGGAAGGCCGCCTTGGGAAGACCATCGCCTGCTCCCTAGCCCGCCTGAACGCCATCCTTGCCGAACATCTCATGAATGCCGGGCGGCGGAACGCGATGAGCCGCACCGCCCATTTCCTGCTCGAGTTGGAGGAGAGGCTCTCGATCGTTGGCCTGTCGGCCCATGGAAGATATGAGTGTCCCCTTACCCAGCACGAATTGGCCGACATCCTCGGAATGACCACCGTTCACCTCAATCGGACGTTGAGGGAACTCCGCAAGGCCGATCTCGTCGCTTTCAAGGCAGGCCATGTAGAGGTGATCAACCGCAAGAAGCTGGTCAAGACAGCCGGATTCGACAGCGAGTACCTCAGGTAAAGGTTATTCCCTCTAGCTCGGGTTCAACCGTCTCGCGAACTTTCGCGTCGCCGCCTGCGGCGCGGTGCTGGGCGCCAGCGCGTAGGCCATCAGCAAAATTTCTGCTGGAAGACGACAGTGCGCCGTCGCTTGAGCAGTTCCAGACGATGCTTAGTGCGCGGCTTACCTGGCGGGCCCGCAATCTATCTTGACGAGGGCAGCGGCAAAGGCCCGATTATCATGACCGACGGCACCATGGCCTATCGCATGAGGAGAACGTGCTGCCGAAATGCGTGTAAGCTGCCCATAAACTGCGGCAGATACAGCCAGGTGTTCTTGGACCTAAAGCGCTTGGCCACGGATGCCACGAACTGCGCCCTGGTCATGCCAATATCCACCTTCAGGATTTCTCGTCCACAATCGCGAAGAACTACCGATCCTCCCTCGAATGGCTGCTGGGCTTGGGGTTTGGCTGAGCGGTCCCATCCTGAGAATGGCATCATCGCCTACCCGGTTAGTCAACCTCGCAGAGCTATCCCACTCCTTGGCATTCCTTAAGCGGTCGGGAAGCATTCCAACGGTTGGCACATGGCCAAAGAGATTGAACCTGACCGGACCCGCGCGTCACGATCGAACTCGCGGGAGCTTCAAGGCGGGGTGACGCGGTCTCAACACATGCCTCAGGCGACCGTCGACGCGAAATTTTCTAAAAATTAACTTATGTTAGAGAACGCTTATAAATAGACGATAGGCTGCACAAGCTGTTCTCGGCTAGGGGCGAAGAACTGCTGAAGACTGCTGGGTGAGCCTCACGCTTTCACAAGGGCTGGGTGTTCGATCACAAGCGCATTCAAACACAGGGCAGCGTATTCAAGCTTTCAGATTGCGAAGAATGAGGGGTGTTTTGGCAGCCGCAACGCGGCTTGTGCGAAAAGATTGGGGATTGACATGGGTTCCACAGCAGGACGGCGTAAACACACGGCCAATCGGTCAGGAGTGCTGTCCAGCGGAACGGAAAGTGTCCACGGCCAAGGAGGCAGGGGATGCCTCCTCATCCTGGACGGAAGGGCTCTAGGCCGCGAGTGTCTCGCATCGGCTCTCGCGGACCACGAACTCGGCATGGAGATCGCCGCCATGGGTTCGATCGATGAATGGCGCGTGAAGAAGGGCTCGGCACCTCCCCTTGCAGCCATACTCTTCAACCTTGGCGGCCGGAAGGTCACCGATCATGGCATCGCAGACGAGATTAGGCATATTTCGTCCGAATTCAAATCAGTCCCTGTGGTTATCCTGGCCGACACCGAAGACCTTGCACACATACTGACCGCTCTCGAATGCGGCGCACGCGGCTACATTCCGACCTCGGTCGAAATCGATGTCTGTGTCGAGGCTATCAACCTTGCGGCAGCGGGAGGCATCTTCGTCCCGGCGAGCAGTGTCCTTTGCATGCGCCACCTGATAGGTTCGGGCAGCCGCGACACGCAGCCTTTGACAGGCATGTTCACGCTCAGGCAGGCCGAGGTCGCCCAAGCGCTCCGGCGCGGAAAGGCGAACAAGATCATCGCCTACGAACTGAACTTGCGCGAAAGCACCGTGAAGGTCCACATCCGAAATATCATGAAGAAGCTGAAGGCGACCAACCGCACGGAAGTCGCCTACAAAGTCAACGATCTCTTCGCGAAAGGAACTCCTGCTGAAGCGTATCCCAAGCAATAAGACGGCCAGCCCTCGGGTGAATCCCGGCGGGCCGTCTTAGTGAAAGTCGGGGGATCTCCGTTGCAGTGAATGGCATCCGGGAGCGGCCCGAGATACAGCGGCCCCCCGCCCCGGTGGGTTCGTTGCCCCGAGCTTTCTGATAATATGCTGTAGGGGATTTTGGCGGGGTGCTCCGAAGCGCCCGGCTTCGTCGCGATGATCTTGTTCTGCAGGCCTCTGGAAAGCTGTTCCAAGGGGGCGGTGTCAGAGGCAGTGGTCCGCATGCGGCCGCAGAAGCTCTCGGCGCTCGACCCGACGGCAAGCCGGCGTAGACATACCGTCCCGTGTTCCTGCAGGACATTCAGGCGTGGAGTGCTCATCCCGCTCTCGTCATCAGCTGCACCCGCGACGAGGCGGCTGTCATGAAGATGATAGCGGCCGCCGACGGTGACTGGCGGTGATGAGCACGACCTCACTTCGGTTGCGGACCAATAAGGTGACGGCCGTCTGACAAAGGGGTCTAGGTGTCGCCGAAGGGCTTCGCTGGGACCCGCACAGGGCGGCACGCAAAGCCAAGAAGATTCCAGCCAACAGGAAACTGGCCTGGAGGACGACCGCTTGAAAAGGGAAATGCGCGACTTCCGCCAGCTCGGAAGCTGACCGGGATTCGGGTTAACTTCCTGCTGAATCCGCCGATCCATCTGCAGTGTCAGGGAAAGTGTGTCTGGCCACCCATCTTATGGCTTCTTCGATCGTATCGAAATTCTTGTGCTGCCCGCTCAGCAGCCCGAAGCCTGTCTCAAGGAACCATTTGCCCTTCGTGGAGTAGGCTTCCTCGTCGATCTGAGTAAGGACCGCGACCAGTTGGTCCCATTTCCACACCAGAACCCCGGATTCTCCGCCCTCGACCGTTCCGATCCGGGCTTTCTTGAACGAAAATCCATGAGCAATTTTTGCTTCGCCCACTTTGATGAATCCCTCAACTTCAAAATGGATAGTAAGAACGGTCGGCCCGAATGGCCAGTTCTGTACTGTCTTTCCTTGTAGATGTCTTTTGGCCGGACCGCTGTAGACGAATAGTTAGCAGATCGCCCGATGAGTTCAAGGCCCACTCCATTTTTCGATGGTCGGCCCGCAAGTTTTTTGCGAGAGAATGTGTGCAAACTGCTAAAGACTTTTTTGGCCTTTCGGAGCGTGAAGCCTCGGCGAAATGCTGGGGTGCCCGGCATTCCATCCAGCGCAACCTAGCAAGCCCAGCGAGTGTCTGGCGGTCGAACCAGTCCTTGGAGCGCTGCGTTCCGAAGTGCTTGTCGAGGCGCTCGATCTTGCGTTCCAGCACGTCGGCCGTGAGCGGCACGTAGGCATTGGGCTGGCAAAGGTCGCCGTCCCATTTCGGGGCGGCATTCGAGCACCAGATGATCGCGGAAGACGTTCCAGGTCAGTTGGTTGACCTCCCGCTGGTCCTGATGGGCGTCGAACCTGGCCTGGGTTAACACCACGTCGCGATGAACCCGTGATCTTACATGCGTCAGCCACTGCTTTATCGATCGGCTGTGGGCGGGGAAGTAGCTGTCTTCGAAATCCGCGACGGCAATCATAAAAGGCCGGGTCGTGGTCCCGTTGGCGGGGTCCACCTCAGCGCCCCATTGCGATCAGTCTCTACTGCACCCTCCTTACGCTACCATCGCCGGGGGTGTTCTTGATCGCGGAACCTCGTATCAGGGCGTAGCTTTGGAAAGTGCATCGTAGAAAGGTGTGGTTGCGGGGACCTGAGACCATCTCCAAATTGCGGTTTTCAGCATCGGGATCTAATGTACTGGGTAGCTGGTCGCATGGTTCGACCGGGGTCTTCTTCGTGCGGCAGCATAATGCAGCGTACAGGTCACCAGCCCGAAGGACGATATGTCAAGACGCGGAGGCGGTCACATCGGATGAGTGTTCTTGAGAAGGTGGTACTCCTTTTGTGCTTCAAGTAGCTCTTGCGGATGGGGAGAAGGCTGAGTTGCCGTCTTTTCGGTCCCTGACGGGCGATTGCCAGGAGCGGAAGTGAGCATACCATGGTTCATCGCCCAAACTGCAGCCTGGGTACGGTTGCCGACCCGAATCTTTCGAAGGATAGCCTTCACGTGCACCTTCACCGTCGCTTCGGCGATGTTAATCTTGCGCGCGATTGTTTTGTTAGACTCCCCTCCGATCAAGCAACGTATAATACACTCTTCTCGAGTTGACAACATTGATGGTTCTCGATCAGCATTCTCCATTGTAACATCCACATTTGTAAACTCATGTACCGCATCATATTTCAGACCATGTCTTATGTCCTGAATAAACGTCGAAGTTTCTGCAGGTAGAACCGTCTGACCTAGCATAACCAATTCGAGAGCTTTGATGAAGGTGTCGTGAGCGGCTACTTTTGTCAAATACGCGTCAGCCCCCGCACGAAGGGCTGAAACTATATCGTTCGGTCGACAGTGATCGGCTAGCGCAACGACATGGCTGGTCGGATAGATCCCTTTAAAATCTGCAATTTGTGCGAATCCAGCATCCGCATCAGTACCGTCGACATCCATGATGAGCAAGATGGACCGGTGCTGGGGTAGCGGCTTCTGCAGAAGGTCGTGAACACAAGCCGCAGAGAAAAGAATGCGAAACTTTGCTGCATCCAGAATTAGAACAAGGCCCTCTCGGAGTAACTCTCTTGGGCTGACAAGCACTGTTATAAAAGACTTTGTGGTCATCAAGGATTTCGTTGTCATCGTAGCCTCCCCTGACGCGATTGAGGTACACACGTCTCGCAAGGCGCTCCTCGCATAGTTTCTTTTTTGAACGTGTTACCTTACGCTAGGAAAACCCTAGATAAGAACACCCTCTTTAGGCGTAGGGTAGCTTCGTCGAGGGCTACCCCGGATTCTCGAGCTTGAGGCTTTGGTGAGGGGTGCGAGCCCTGGCTTTCAGCCGCTCCGGGCTGCGGGCCAGCACCATCGTGGCGCCGGATGCGCGGGCCGCGAGAGTTGCCGGGCTTGTCTCCCGTGGGGCGCGGGTGGTGCCGCCGGTCTGGCGCGGGGCGGCGCGGCGTGTCAGGCGGGAGAACCGCGGGCCCAGGGGGCCGCGCCGCGACCAGCCGCCATTTTGGGATGAGGGCGCAGGCCGAGGAGAAGGTGATCTTGACGCGGCGCGCGCTGATCCTGACCAGCGCCCGAGCTTCACCAGCTTGAGGAGCAACGTGCCACAGCTGGCATGGCGACTGGGTGTGGGCCAGGGCGATGCGGCGCAGCGCGCACAACAGCACGGATACCTTCCGGGCATCGAAATGGGCGATGGTCTGCCGAGCCGCTCCTTGCGTTGCACCTGCGGTGAGCAATAGAGGAGTTGCCTGGCGCGGCCCCTGGGGCGGCCCATATCGGGGCAGCGCTGCCGGGGAAGTCCCGTGGCTGAGGCCGAAATTCGAGCCTGGTGAGATCCGGCGAGAGAAATGAGTCAGGCGGGCCAGTTCTGCTATTGCTATCTCGATAGATGCCAAGATTGACGGCTTCGTCGAGATCGCCTCTTCATTCATCAGGCGAGTCAAGCCGTCGATCAGGTCATCGACATAGCAGAATGACCGGGTTTGCGACTAGGAGCCGGAGATCGTGATCGGCTCGTTCTCCAGGGCCTGGACGACGAAGTTGGAGACGGCCCAGCCATTCTGCGAACGCATGTTGGGGCCGCAGGGGGTTCGAGACGCTGCGTCGGACCACTATTTCCGGCTCTTCGTTGCGTTCGATCGCCTTTGTCCCGTTTGCCATCAAAGAGGTTCTCCTTCACCGCAGCAATCTGCTCATTGGACGAGTTCGCCTAAGGGGGTGTTTATCCGGAAGGAGTGCCTACAAAGGGATAGTTGTGCCTCTGGCGGTGAAGGGTCACGATACGGCAGAGCCTTCCTCGTCGACCGATGCTCGCCAGTTCGGGACGGGCTGGCCACCACTGAAAGTGAAAGCCACGCGCCATGGCCATGGATGCAAAATACAATTCCGAGCCCGTCACTCCCTCGTCACAGGCGGCCCGCCGCAGAGGAATGAAGGCCGTCCTGCTTGTCTTGGGGGTCTCAGGGGTCACCGTCCTGGGGGCGGGAGCGGTCAGAAACTGGGAGCCCATCGAGGCTGCCTCCGGAGCCGTGGCGCAGAAGGTCGAGGCTGCCTCCGGAACCGTGAGACGGAAGGTCGAGGATACCTCCGGAGCCGTAATGGAGAAGGTCGAAGATGCCTCCGCAGCCATGGTGCAGAAGGTAGAAGATGCCTCCGCAGCCGCGGTGCAGAAGGTCGAGGCTGTCTCCGCAGCCGTGGCGCAGAAGGTCGAGGATGTCTCCGGAACCGTGGTGCAGAAGGTCGAGGATGTCTCCGGAACCGTGGTGCAGGGGGTCCAGGATGTCTCCGGAGCCGTGGTGCAGAAGGTGTCTGCTGCTATCGATAGCTGGCAAGAACAACCGGTTCAAGCCATGGCCGAACCCTCCCGTGCGATCGTGTCGGGACCGGATGCGTCGGCCGCGACGTTCGTCGAACGGAGCGCCGTCCCTGCGGTCCCCACTAGTGCCGAGCCCCCCAAAATCCTCAGCACGGGACCGGATGCATCGGCCGCGGCGTTGGTCGAGCGGACCGTCGTCCCTGCCGTCCCCACCAGTGCCGAGCGCCCCAAAACCCTCAGCAAAGCGCGAGGCATGCCAACCGGAGCCCTGTTCGGCGTCGGCGACCGCCTCAAGGTCGCATTCTACGAGCGCGTCGACGTCGAGGAAGACAAGTGGGGGGGCGCGTCCTCGGCCTTGCACGGCATCCTGCAGCGTCCGGAACTGAGCGGCGAATATATTGTCCAAGAGGACGGCACGATTTCCCTGCCCTTGCTTGGCTCCATTCCGGTCGCCAACCGGTCAACGCAACAGGTACAGGCCGACCTGGTGGAAACCTTCGATCAACTACTGGGCCGCAAGGGGCTGGTCAACATCCTGCCGCTGGAGCGCCCGCCCATTTACGTGCTGGGGCCGGTCAAGAATCCAGGCTCGTTCAAGTACGCGCCCGGCATGACGATCCTGCACGCGATCGCGCTGGCCGGCGGACTCGACCGGACGGAGAGCGAGCCGTGGCAGAAGATCGAAGCCGTGCGTGAGACCCAGAAGCGGAGCGGGGCGATCGATGCCATGTTGAAGTTGCTCGCGCGCGCGGCGGTGCTGAAGGCCGAGCGCGACGGTACGGCACCCACTATCCCGCGCCAGTTGCTGGAACTGGCCGGCGCGACCGAAGCGGCTAACCTGGTCAACGAGCAGAACGACCGGCGCAAGGCCGTCGCCACGGCCCGCAAGGATCGCGAGCGCGCGAACCTGCGTGCGCTGGAGGCGGCCAAGCAGGATATTGTCGCTTATGGGCGCATGGAGTCGCTCGACAAACTAGTCAAGCTGCGCCAGGAGCGCGTCAACAGCATGCGCACACTCGTGGACCGCAAAGTTCTCAGCATGACGGTGATGGATCAGATCCAGAGTGAGTTGTCCGACGCGGAACAGCGTCGGCAGGACGCCCTCAACCAATACGCGAGCGCCAAGCAGCGCCTCGCTTCGCTGGAGTCTGAGGTGTTGCGGACCCGGGCCGACCTCAGGAATGATCTGGAGGTCGAGATCGAGACCATCGAGAGCCAGATCGCGGCCAATATGCGCGAGTTGAACGCCAGCGAAGGCGTCCTGTACACGTTGCCGGTGACCCGCGTCCAGTTTGCTAAGGACGCGAACAGCGCAACTTATCAAATCGTGCGGCAATCGGCAGCCGGGCCGGTCAGCATTGAGTCCGTCGGCATGACCCTGTTGCAGCCAGGCGACCTCGTCAACATCATCGTGGGCGAAAACGAGCCAAGAGAGCCGGCCGGTTCGCCCGTCCCGACCTCGTCGCCGACCAGCGAGAGCTTGCCGGCCGCGTCCAACCGCAACGATGTCGAGCTTTCCCGCGTGGTGAGGGAGTAGAGGATCGGTTTGATGCCCGGCAAGGGGATTGGTCTGCATGGCCGGTCTCCATGGATGAACTCGTCGGGACGAAGTGGGAAGCGCGAAACGACCACTCGCCGACAGCTTGAACGCTTCAGGAACGAGCATGTCCGCCTCCGCTCAGGAGTTCGGATCATTGGCAAAGGTGCAGTGAGATGACATCGAACGGGACACAGGTGCCCATCAAGCGGGATTGGTCAAAGATTTCGGAATTTTGTCACGACGGCGCGCACGCTCGAGCGGATATTTGCGCTAGCGTCTACACTTCCGGCGCTTGCAAGTCTTCACTTTCAGCGCTCGCGACATGAAGTCTTCACCAAACAGGAAAAACTCCGAGTGCTCCATGGACGAACAGCAGCTCGCAGCGAGGATACTCCTGGCATTCCCGCCGCAATGCGCAAAGGATCAGGAAGATCTCTGTATGTCAGAACCTCTTGATGTCTCAGCCATCGGTGCGGAACGCTATCGTGTCCCTTCAATAGAACAAGCCATGCGCCAGGATACCGTCATCGACGTTACCGTGGAGGCCTTGCCGGACATCGCGAGACTCGAGCCCGTTTGGAAGGAGCTCGAAGCGCGAGCAACTCACTCATTCTACCTATCCTGGCTCTGGATCGGAACTTGGCTGCGGCATCTGCCGGGGGGCGCGCAACCACATGTTCTAGTCGCTCGGACGTCAAGCAGGGTCGTTGGGTTGGCGATTATTTGCCGGCGGAGGGCGTGGAGTTTCGGGCGGCATGCGCGGGCGCGTTGGTTGCTCAATGAAACCGGAGATGTTCGTTTCGATCGATTGTTCATCGAGTACAACGATATTCTTGCGGAGCGATCCCTGGCCGATGCCACTCGAGTGGCATGCGTCGAGGCCTTGGCGCATCACTTGCGCCACTCTGACCAACTGGTGCTCTCCGGAATTGAACCGGAGTTCGAGTTGGCCGCTTGTCGCACCGCGGGCCGGGCCGGGTTCCTTACCGAGGTGAAAGCAGAAGATACGGCACGGTGGATCGATTTCGCCAAAGTCCGCCAGAAAGGCGGAAATTACCGCGCCACATTGGGCCGCAATACTCGGCAGGCGGTAAGCCGTGCCATGCGGTTATATGCGGAACGCGGCCCCATTGCGTTCCGGACCATGGAAATGACATCGGAGGCACTCGCCGCGTTTGATTTGCTCGCCGAGCTTCATCAGGCGCGGTGGGGACGCAAGGGAGCCTTTGCAAATCCGAGCTTCCGTCGATTTCACGAGGAGCTCATTGCACGCGGAGCTCCCACCGGGACCGTCCGCATCTCACGGACGTTGGCTGGAGACCAGACAATTGGGATCCTGTACAATTTCGTGCATGACGGCCGTGTTTACAACTACCAAAGCGGCTTTCTGTATGAGCGCGACGGCCGGCTCAAGCCCGGGCTTATCAGCCATGTTCTGGCTATTGAGGACAGCATCGGACGCGGGGAATGCGGCTACGATTTTCTGGCAGGCTTCTCCGGGCACAAGTCCCACCTGGCCAATGCGGAGCATCCCATGAAGTGGATCGCAATAGGCAGAGACAATCCGGAGCGCCGCATCGAGGCAAAGCTGCGCGGTGCCAAGCGGGTGCTGGGGCGCATTGTTGCCCGGATGAAACAGGCCGCGGTTTGAGGCGTCGGCCAAAAAAGGACCCGCCACTCAATGTCAAGTATTGTAGCAGGTTCTTGGATATGTGGTCGGCGGGTGCGGACCTTCGGCAGGCGAGGATCAACAGGAGGTGCGCTTTGTATACGATGTGCGATGTGACCATTGTCGGTGCTGGCCCCTATGGACTGTCGGTAGCCGCACACTTGCGCGGACTGGGCATTGACTGCCGGATAATCGGCAGCCCCATGGAGAGCTGGAAAAGCAAGATGCCGAAAGGCATGCTGCTCAAGTCAGCTGGGTTCGCATCAAACCTTTCTGATCCCGAGCATGCTTTTACTCTTCGGCAATTCTGCATCGAGCACGGCAGTCCTTATGACCATTTGGATCTTCCAATTCCGCTGGAAACATTCTCCGCCTACGGGTTGGCGTTCCAAAAACGCTGCGTGCCGGACGTGGAAGACGAGGAACTCGTTTCCTTGGTTCCGGCTCCAGAAGGATTCGATCTTCGCATGAAGAGCGGACTATCCCTCAGGACGCGCAAGGTGGTGATCGCAACAGGCCTGACCTATTTCCGCCATATCCCCGAGCTGTTCTCCCGACTGCCCACCGATAAGCTTTCGCATGCCGCTGACGTTCACGACCTCCAAAGATTCGGGGGGCAGCGGGTCGCGGTACTCGGAAGCGGAGCATCCGCAATTGATATAGCGGTGCTCTTGAACGAAGCGCGGGTCGACGTTCAGCTTATCTCGCGCAAGCCGGCCATCATTTACAGTGGTCGGTGGGGAGGCTCAGGCTCGCACCCGGGGCTACGCCGCCTGGCACGTCCCGTTTCTGGAATCGGCCCGGGTTGGAGACATCGACTGTTCGCGGACTGGCCTTGGCTGTTTCGGTATTTTCCCGAGTACTATCGACTTGAAATGGCAGAAAAGTTTCCCTCGCCGTCCGGAGGGGAGCCAATGAAAGATCGGGCAGCAACCATTCCTTTGCTTGTGGGACGCTCGCCGCAGGAGGTGAGATTGTCAGAGCACGGAGTGCAATTAAAACTACTCTCCATGGACGGCAACACTCACATCGTAGAGGCAGATCATGTAATCGCGGCAACTGGATATAAGGCCGACGCGCGTCGTTTTCCTTTCTTAAGCTCTTCAATTGTCGAACAGCTGCGTCTTGTCGGAAAAACTCCGAGGCTGTCCGCGAACTTCGAGTCGTCCATCCCGGGCTTGTATTTCGTCGGGCATGTATCGACTACGACGTTTGGACCGGTCATGCGTTTCGTGTTTGGCACCGACTTCACCTCTCGCACGATATCAAGGCACCTGGCGAGTCTGCGGCCTAGGCCGTGGCGAGCGGGGCAGCATCGCCCCACCTGTGCCGGCATCTTCAGCCGGAAATGTGGACGCTCGCCTTGAACCAATCAAGGGAAGTCAGTCTTCTCGCTAGGATTGGGGCTATCATGCCTAGTCACGTGATAAATCCGCGGCAACACACTCTAGCAGCCGATGGCGCACCGACACCCCTCGTCTTGGGAGGAGGAATAAACGGCCTGTCCGCTGTACGCAGCTTGGCTCAAGCGGGACTGCGGCCGATTGTAGTAGTTGAGACAAGGTATGATGTGGCAGCTGTATCGCGATATGCCCAAAGAGTTATCGTTTCGACATTTAACGGCGAAGAATTTGTGGAGGAACTAGTTAGATTGCGAAAGGGAATGCCTCAGAGCGGTGTAATAATATTTGCCGATGACCGTCCACTTTTGACTGTGTCACGGTACCGTGACCGTGTAGCTCCCTGGTTCGACTTCCAACTCCCACTCCACGGACTGCTGGTCGACTTAACGCTGAAGGAGCCATTTTTTCGTTTGGCCGAGCGCGGTGGCTTTCCGGTGCCAAGAACCCTCTTGGCGCAGAACCATGGTGACTTGATTGGCCTGCGTGACCTTCGCCCTCCGTTGTGCGTGAAGCCAAACAGCCGTTCTCCGGCGTATGACGGCTCTTTCAAGAAGGCTTATCGCATCGAGACCCAAGCCGATGCTCGGCTGCTTTGCGAGCGAGTGCTGGACACGGTGGGCGAGGTGATTGTTCAGGAGTGGATTGAGGGGTCGAATGACTCCATCTACTTTTGCCTGTGCTACCTGCGCCCGGGTGCTTCGGTCGCCTTTACGGGCCGCAAAGGCCGTTCCTGGCCGCCTCAGATCGGCGTGACCGCTAGTTGCTGGGCGGCGCCGGAAGTCGCCGAGGAATTGGAGGAGCTGACAATCCGCTTCTTCCAATCAATCGGTTTGACGAACGGCTTCGCCAGCATGGAATTCAAGCGCGACCGGCGTGACGGTGTATTTCGATTTGTCGAGCCAACCGTTGGCCGGATCGATGGGCAGGTGGAGATCTCCGCCCTTTGTGGCGTCAATCTCTGTCATGTCGGCTATTGCGACGCCGCCGGGCAGCCACACCCACCATTAGAGCTTGATCCGACGCACGTCTGGCGCGATGAATTCAGGGATTTCATCTCGGCCCGGCTCCTTGGCGCCGGCTGTTTCTATCCGCCGAGTCATCGGATTCACAACGCCTACTGGCGCTGGGACGATCCAGGTCCGGCGCTACTGGAGTCAGCAAAAGCCGCGAAAGAAACGCTGCGCCGTGTGATCTGGCGCGCTATCAAAACTGAACCGATTTCAACATACCGAAAAGAACAATCAGAGTTTAGGTGCTGATTGGCTCAGCGTTATCCCGACTCGCCGGTCAACAAAGAGGCGATCCGCAAGAACGCTCAAACGTAGGCATCTGCTGAAGGCCGCGGGATAGTTCGTTCACGCGCGGCACGACGGCCGCCAAAGTGCTCGACGCCGACGAATCCGATCGCGATGGCCCGCAGGCTCGCCGCTGCCAACTGCAACTTCGGCCAGCTCCTGCGTTGGCTCGCAGAGCTTTTACGTGCTTTGATCCGGACGTTCGTCAAGACCGGCGCAGCTCGGCAACTCGCTTGAATCAGAGCTCAAGCGCTTTCTTCAGAGACGACTATCGCTGCGCGCCCTTGTAGTAGGCAATGATGTCCTTCGGTTTCATTGCACGCTCCGAACGCCGGCCAAGAAAATAGACTGCGCTCGCGCCGTCGGCTGCATATCCCGGCCGGGAGAGTCTTTCGAAATGACGAAGCCAGAACAGCCCCGTGGCCGCCATCGTGCCGATCTTATAACTCCCAAAAAGAGAGCCGACGAAGTAGCGGATGGACCAGAGCATCACAATCGCGGGGCCACGCGTAATGCCGCCGTCGATCTCGTCAAAATGGCGGAACAGCCAACGATGTCCGCTTGGGGTGAAACGGGTGAAATCGTAGGCCCCCTCGTGGACTTGCTGCATGAAGGGCGTCTCTGCATAGACCACCCCGTCCGGGACTAAAACACGATGAATCTCGGCGACGACCTGCTCGGGCGTTAGAACATGCTCCAGGACGGCTTGGACCCAGACGCCGTGGATCGCACCCGAGGCCAACGGAAGCTGATGCCCATCCGCGATGATCAAGGTGAGGTCGGATTTGTAAATATCCGTTCCGATTAAGCTAAGGTCGCGGTCTCGATAAAGCGCTTCCGCGTCGCTGCCGATTGTGCCGCCTCCGATGACCAGGATGGTGGGATGGGCATCAAGGTGCTTCGCCTCGGCGATGAAGCGGTCGGCATTCGCGGCGGTCGGGCCGGCGGATCGCCAGAAGAAGTCGTGGATCTTCTGGAGAAAGCCCGCGCTGCGTTCCTTGTAAGAGCTACCTCCGGTAAGTTGCACCTCCTCCCGGCACAGGACGGAGTTGTCGAAGTCAACCAGTACAGGAATGCCGTCGAGAGCCGGAAATCCAGCTTGCGACATTTCGCAATCGGCGGCCTGGCATACGAAGGCGCGTGCTGGCGCACCCGCCTGAACAACCGCAATGCCGGATTTACAGCGCGGGCAGCGCAATAGCCCATGGGGGAGTAACTTGGCTGTCGAGTCCACCTTGCCTCCAGTTGCTAGCGAGTGCTGGCGGTTGAATCTTCATCCTGGTTCGGCCCGGAAGCCTTCACTCAGACGCGCGCACAGGAGCCCCCCATTTGGGAGATGCGATCCTCTATTTTCTGCCGCAGGCGGCAACACCAATCGGACGTGTGCGCCGCAGCCGTTACCATGATCACCACGGCCGGGATTGCCTCTCTGCTGCGACTGGTTTCTTGTTCCTTCTGCAAATTGTCTGGACCTTCGGAGGCAGGCTGTTTTCCATCCAGTTGCCGTCGATAACACTGCACCATGAGCGGTTTCCTCAAGTCTGGAGCGGCGACGCGGTCGGGCTTTCGTGTACAGGCCCGGCGGCAGAATTCAGTTTCGTCGCAAAGGCCAAAACGAGAGCCGCACATGCACCCTCGACGCTGACGGCGAGCGTCCAGCCTAGGACCAGGCCTTGAAGTCCATCAAGCTTCGCCCCCGCGACCACGAAGCACAGCTCCAGCAATCCTCCAAGCGCGAACCAGCGAGATGCCTTGCGCATCCTGTCGCCCAGCCGCGCCAGCGTGCAGGCATGAAATTTGAGCGTTGATCCCAACAGGCTGAAGCCGAGGAAGCGCAGGCTCGAACCGGCGATCTCAGAATAGGCCGGATTGAAGACCGCAAGGATCTCTTGCGAATAGATGAAGACAAAGACGGCGCAAGCCAGCGAGAAGAGCAATGACGCCATGAGCGACACAAGGAAGTCGTGTCTGGATTGTTTCGGGCTCGCTCTGACCACGGGAAACAGGATCGTGGCCATGGCTGCTGGAATCAACGAGGCCATGGAGACCAGCATCCACAACGGCACGAAGGCGGCATTTGTGATCGGCGACAGGAGAACCAGCACAAGGTAGGGCATGATGACGATCGGGGCCTGCAAGGCCACATCGAGCGAGTAGTGGTCGAACACCTTGCGTCGAAGCGTATGGAGCAGCTGGAAATCGGGGGTCCCGACGAGGCGACGCGCACCGCCCCGGGTCAACAGATCGACGCCGATACAGGACGCCAGCAAGCCGGCCGCCCAGGTCAGAAGAAGCGCTGCATTGGAGGCGTAGCCGGCGGACGCGGCGGCGGCGATCAGCATCAGCTTGATCGTGGAGAACAGCACTTGCCTGATCATCTTGCTGCTGCTGCGCAGGTTGCCCATGAACGCCTGATCGGCCACAATGCCGAGAACGGTCAGGCCGCAGCCGAGAACGAACGCAATACCCTCGAGCCAGCCGCGGATCGGGCCGGTCGAGCTGTTGAGGTACGCCTCCCCGAAGACAAACAACAAGGCCAGGCCGACCGCCAGCGCCACCCCGACGGATGCTGCAGCGGCCACGAGGCCGCGCTCCTTGCCGGGATGCCGTACCATTTCACCCATCAGCAGGGTCCCGAGCCCGGCCTCCCCCAGCAGGCCGAAGAGCGCCATCACGGACAGGAGGGCGGAGGCGTTGCCGATCACCTCCGGCGCAAACAACCGGGCCGCGAGCCACCAATAAACAAACCCAAGACCGGCCGCTGCAATCGTTCCGATCGCCAGAGCGCCGGTATTCATGACTAGCGTTGCGCACATTCGAAGCTCCCGGCGCACGCGAATAATGGCCATCCCGGCGAGATCTACCGGCAGGCATGATGGCTCTCCCGAGCCTTGCTGCGCCGGCACCGGGGACCTGCTGGCGGCGGTGCGCAGGACGTCCTGATAGACCTGCTCGATCCGGGTCACGACCGCTCCGGCCTTGAGGCGTCCAACCCTGGCGAGGCTTGTCGCCTCCAGGCGGGCCAGCAAGGCGCGGTCCTCCAAAAGTGTCTGCATTGCGTGGGCCAGGGCATGCGCGTCACCGGGGGGCACGAGAAGCCCTGTTTCGCCATGATCGATGAGATCCGGCATGCCGCCGACATCGGTTGCGACGACAGCCTTGCCTGACGCCATTGCTTCCATGATGACCGTTGCGCAGGCTTCGGGCCCGACCGATGGCAGCACGCCGAACAGTGAGCGCCGCCATGCATGCATGATGGCGGAATGCGGCCACGTAGTGAAGACTCGGACATTCGGCGGAAATTCGGTTGGCGTGTCGGCGACATGGCGCCCGATCAGGACCAGCTGCGGCGCCCGCTCCAGGCCGGCATAGGCTTGCAGGAGAACGTCAATGCCCTTGAGCCGCATCATGTCGCCGACGAACAGGATGAATCCATCCGCGGGTAACTCCCGCAGGCAGGGATCTTCCGGGCCAAGCACCCCGACATCGTCGGGCACGAAGTTGGGGATGACCTCGTAAGGGGCGCGGCCTTGGGTGAGTCCGGTGTGACGCGACACCGCGTGGCTCACCGCGATGAAGCGGTCCACTACACGCCGAGCGGCGAAGCTCGACGCCCAGTTGCCCAAGGTGGTCGCGGCTGCCTTCACGGCGCCGTAATGCCCTGTGGCGCAGGGCAGGCACTTGGCCGGCGTTGGGCCACTGCAGAGATGGGCGCCCAAGTGCATGAAGTTTTTCTTGGCGCAGACAAGGCCGTAATCGTGGAGCGTGACCACGAGGCGTGCCCCGCTCAGACTTTTGAGCGGCAGGAAGGACGCATAGATCCAGTTATGGGCGTGGACGATGTCCGGCTCCTCCTGGGCGACCAGCCGCTTCAGGGCTAGGACCAGTTCGGGATCCGGGAAGGGCGGCGCATGGCGGCGCTCGGGATCGGCATGGAGGGCTGACAGACGCTGGAGCGTGCCACGCAGGCGATGCACGCGGACCGCGCCGTCCAGCTCGGTTTCGGGCGATCCGGGATGCATCAAGGTGCCGACGCTGACATGATGGCCCCGCTGCGCCAACGCCGCGCCGAGGTTGCGGACGTGCCGCTCCTCTCCCCCGATCACCGGAGGATAGAACTGCGACAGCAGCAGGATTCGCATGGTAGAGCCTCGTTTTCAGGTGCGCGGCACCAGCGTCGAAACGCGGCGATAGAGTCGGTTGTCTTCCGGCCGATAGAGCCGGGCCTCCGCCTTCTGCGGGGTAGCCAAAACGGACACCGGGATCTCCCGCGCCCAGGTCTCGCCCGGCGCGATGGTGAGCAATCGGAAGACGGCGAACGGTTGCCCGTCGAGGGTGATTTCCAGGTCGAATCGTTGAGCTTGGGTCTCAGCGCTCCTGATGCCGACGGTGATCCGGCCGGACTCGCCACTGGCCGATGGCAACAACCAGAGCTCGGTGTATTTGAATTCCCGGTAGGTCGCTTCGTCCCGGACGGCCAACGCATAGGCTCCGGTCGCCACAAGCACCGCTAGGATGAGCGCGGCGCCCTGCCAGAGCCGCACCCGCACCGGAGCCGGCCAGGCTGGCAGATCGGGAGTGTCGCGGCGGCCGGCGGCCACCAACGCCGCGGTGGCCGTCACGGCCCAGAACCACAGCGCCCAGCCGAGCGGCGTAAGGAAGCCTGCGGCGTTCAGGGCAAAGCCCCCGGCAATGCCGGCGGCGAGGCTTGCTCCGACAGCGTAGACGAGGTGTTGCAACGCGGAGGTGGTCCTGATGCCAATGGCCCGCAGCACCGTGTGGCCCGAGACGAGGAACACCATGGGCGCGCCCAGGGCAGTACGGAGGAGCACGCTGTCGCTGACCGCAACGGCCGCCACCGCAGCCCCCGCCCACAGACACGCGGCCAGAAGGTCCCGCTTGCTACAAATTCTCATGCAATTCCCTCACGTCATAGATGACAATCCAGCCGTTGTCGTAGATGCGGGCGACGCCCTTGACGTCATTGAACTTGAGCAGCGCTGCGCCCGAGAGCGGTGTTCCCTGCTGCCCTTGCCACGGCTGAAAGTAAAAGCCGAGCACCGGCGGAGCCGTGGTCAGGCGCAGGTCAATCAGCAGGAAATCGATGTCGCTTCCCGCCAGGGCCCAAAACTCGTCGGGCCCCAATGTCTCGGACTCGAATATGCGCGCGGGATCGATCCCTTCGACGATAGTGACCCTGACGTCCTGCCGGCCATAGCCCGCGAGCAAAAGGCGGTTGATGCGGTCGGTGGTGAAGCGGTTGCCCGCACCAAGCCATTCCTTGGCCCAGCGTGCCGTTTCGATCCCCATCGGCTCGATCGATTCCTGATCTGCGGAGACCCTGTAGCGCCCATGGATCGGACTAATTGAAGAGCTCGTGACGCCGCCCAGGACGATGACCGCCAGAGCAACGGCCGGTGCGATGCGGCGCCACCCGCGTGGCGTGCGGCCCTGCCAGAAGTGGACGATGCTCACCGCGACGACCAGCCCGACGGCGATGAACACGAACGTTCCCATGCGGTTGCCGATTTCCCATCCAGCGATGGTCAGTCGGAAGGCGACCGAGACTGGGAGCCCGAAGGCCAGCAAGCTGAGGAGCACGAGGCGGCTGTCGCGCCAGCGGCGTTTAAGAATGTCCTGGATCGGACGCCAACCGGAGCGCGGACCACTCGGCGCTGCCATGGCCAGCGACCGAAAGAATCCCGTTGCCAGTCCGAGTGCCACCAGCAGGAGCGCCAGCAAGGTGGTCAGCCGCATGTAGAGGGCCTTGTCCGGCGCTCCGAGGTGCTCCGACCGCGGGGTGGGCGCGCCCAGGATCTTCCCGAGCAATGTGTCGAAACCGGACTCGATCACCGGGCCGAGATAGCCTGTGAGAGGGATGCCACGGGCCTGCACCCACAGGGACGGCAGGGCTATGGCGAGGATCGCCGCGAGGCCGACGGCAATGCTGGTCTTGATCCGCAGGGGGTCGTGCCGGCGCAAGGCCTCGAGGGCCGCCAGCGCTCCGAAATAGATGGCGGCGAAGGCGGCCGAGAGGTGATGTGTGACCGCCAGGCTTGCCAACAGCAAGGCTATCAGCCCGAGCGACTTCAGCCTCGGTCGCCCGACGAGATCCTTGGACGCTGCTTCGACCGCGAAGGTCAGCACGCACAGCACGATGCCGAGGCTCTCGTAGGAGAACATCGAATCGAACAGGAAGAAGGTTGAGCAGCCCATATAGGCCAGACAGGCGATGGCCGAGATACGCGGCGATCCGGCGATGCTCTCGAGGAACAGAAACAGGGCACCGATGAACGTGCCCTTGAGGATGACCAACAAGAGCGTCCCCGACACAAACAAGGGAAGTCCCGTCAGATCGACGATCGCCGTTGTCAGGATTTCCAGGGCGGGATACGTTGGCCCGATCGGGAAAAGCGGGTTGGAAAGGAACAGCCGGCGGGCCGTGACGAGATCCTCGGCCGAGATCCAGTGCAAGACCTCGTCATAACCGCTGAAGCTCGTCGGGGAATAGACTATCTTGCAGTAGAACAGGGCTTCGGCAAGCAGGAAGAGCAGGAACAGGCGCTCACCACGGGCTGTCGTCGGCCAGGCGATGCGAAGGCAGGTCGGAGCGATCAGGAGGACGACACCGGACCAGAAGAGCGGCGGCGCCACGTCATAGCCCCGGCGCCCGGCCGCGTGCCCGGCCACGACCAGGAGCACAGCCGTGGCGACCGTCAGGCACAGAACCGCGATCCATCCGGAATTGGCGCCTTGCGGCGGGTCACCGGCGCTGCCGCCGCGAAGGTCGGGACCGATAACGGCCGAGACGAATCGTATCCCGGCCTGGAGCGGGTTGATCCTGGTTCCTGCGGTGAAATGAGCCGGCATCATCAGCGTCATGCCCTCCGCACAGGGGGCCACGACGTCGCGCCGCCGGGGGGCAAGCGGACCGTGGATCGGCTGCCCAGGACATCACAATAAACGTTGCTCAGCGCTTGCGCGCAGGCATCCCAGTCCGGCAGCGCCAAATCCGGGACCTGCCGATGGGCCTTCAGTTCTTCGGCCATGGCGGCGGCCAGCTCTCCAGGACCGGCGTTGCGCGGAATCGCCCGGCACAGGCCATTGGCGGCCAGCTCCCCCAGACCGGACGTGTTGCTGACGAGGACCGGACGGCGCAGCGACAGGGCTTCCATCACGGCGATCGGATGGGCTTCGTATTCGCTGAACAGCACGAATAGCGCGGCGCTCGCCAGGAGGTCAGCCATTTTCTGCCGGTCGGATCCGGGGATGCTCGCGATAGTGACCCGCTTCTCGAGGCCGAGTGTCGCCACGAGGCGCCGCAATTCTCCCTCATACGGGCCTGTTCCGACGACATGCAGTCGCGCGTCTGGCACCCGGCGGATCAGTTCGGGCAAGGCCGCAATCGCCCGGTGGTGGCCCTTGTAGCGCTCCAGCCTGCCGCCCGAGACGATCAGGTGCGGATCGATCTTAACGCTGGGGCTCGCAGCGGGCATTGCGGCACCGTTCGGGATGACGACAAACCGGTCCCGCGGCAGGCGCATCCTGGCGCTGAAGAAGTTGGCCTCGAATTCGGAGACGCCGATCAGCCGCGCGGCCCGGGCCACCAGCGGCCGAAGCAGCGCGTGCTGGGTGCCGCGCACGGCGTTGCGCAGCCGGGAGGAATGCCCGCCGCTGTGGAAGGTCAGAATGAACGGCACCTCCCCGCGGACCGCCGCGAGCAGCCCGATCGGCACCACGAAGGTGCTGTAACCTTGGAAATGGATCATATCCCAAGCCCCGCGCCGGATCGCGGTATAGATGCCAGGTGCCACATAGAGGTCCAGCTCCCTCGGCCAGGCCGGCACGCGCTGCAGGTGCATGCCGCTCACCTCCTCCTCCACCGGCAATTCCCCCGAGGGATCGGTGGTGAGCACATCGACCGTGTGGCCACGCGCCGCCAAGCGAGGACCGACCTCCTGGATGTGAGTTTCGATACCGCCCATGAACGGATAGCAGCGAGCGGCAACCATCAGGATTCGCATTCGGGGCTTATCCACCGGCATCATAGGCTTTCGCATTTCGCCTGTGCTGTTCGTGCAGCCTCTCGCGCAGGATGGTCTTGAGAACGCGCCAGCCGTCCGGGATGGCGCGCAGATGGCTCACACCGCTAATGCGCGAAGCCTCGAAACTCGCCACCTCGACGATGATAAGGTGGTTCTTCAAAGCCCGCACGTTGATGAGGGTCTCGATCTCGAACCCATCGCAGTCACAGTTCAGCGTGGCGACGTGCTTGGTCCAGAAGGCTATATATCCGTAGCATAGATCGGAGAACAAACCGCCATAGAGCAGCCGCACCATCAGGGTCAGCCCCCAGTTGCCGAGCATTCGGAACAGCGACATGTCGTTGGTGCCGGCGCCTTGGAGGAAGCGTGAGCCCTTGACCAGATCCGCACCGGCCATCAGCGCACTGACAAAAACGATCGCCTCCTCCGGGACCATGGAGCCGTCGGCGTCCAGCATGACGATGATGTCGCCTGTGGCGGCCAGGAATCCCGCTTGCAATGCGGCGCCCTTGCCCCGCCGGGGCTCCATGACAACCTTCACGTCCTCGCGCAGGCGGCGCGCGACCGCGACTGTGTCGTCCGTCGAACGACCGTCCACGATGATGATCTCGTGCGCCCAGTTGGGGATGCGCGGTAGAAGCCAAGGTAGGTTCTCGGCTTCGTTGAGCGTCGGGACGATAAAGCTGACTCGGGGCAGAGTCAGCGACCGCCGCAGCGCGACGCTGATTGGGTCAGGCGTCGACACGGCAGCGCCGCGGGCGACGATGCTGGAGACAGGGGCATTCATGGCAGCACGGTGCGGTCGAGCCGTCGGACCAGCGGCGAAGGTTGGAAGCGAGCCAGGACTGCCGACAAGTCTCGGGCGAGAGGACGGGGCCCGGACCGGAACCGGCACGTGGGACCGAAGCCATTCGCGGCGGAGGGACCGATGAAATCCAAAATCCGGTGCTCCACACTGCGCGCACGCAAATGCGCCGCCAGCGACAAGCCGTAGGTGCCAGCTTCGATGGCAGCGACATCCCCGGATTGCTTATTCTAAGCATATGCGGACTCCACGACATGATGAAACAAAGATGAGATGAAATAAAAATGAGCGATGGAAAGAGATTTCCCCTCTCTGGAAAGAGACTTCCCTCTCTTCGTCTGAGCAACGCGAACATTACTAAGAACATTACTAATGAGGCTCCGCAATGGAAAGCACAATAGATGGTTAGAAAGCACAATAGGTGATTAGCTCTTTGTGATTATCCCTTCAGGGTAGTTCCGGCCCAAACGCCAGCGCAGATGATACGGCAGCGGCACCGATCACCTTCAGCAGCTACGCTGGCAGGGCTGCCAAACCCGTAGGTCCGACCTCTGGAGCCGACAACATCGCAATGCCTTTAACGCCAGCGATGACAATCATCGACCCGCGGCCGGATCTCGAGCGACAGTCTCTACCAAGCGAGCGGTGCAGCATGCAGCGAAGGTCGCCGGCGCGATGAACCTCGCGCGCAACGCCGACATTGCCACTGGCCAGAAGCTGCGACGTGCAGGTGGGTTCGCTCCTTCACCCGGCCGTGATTTCCGAGCTACCACTTGTTCTGTGTCCGAGAAGGGTTGAGCGCGCCCGGCCCTTCGCAGGGGGTACCTTTCGCTAGGCCAGCTGGCTACGGGTAGCTAAACCGGACGCGAGACCGGCCAGGAGAGGTGCTGCCCGTGCGGTCCCGAGACCGGCGGATCGGATACAAGCAACCGATACGAGGTCGTGACCTCTCGTAGACCCCCGATATGACCGAACAAGTCGATCACCTCCAGGCCGGACCGCCGGTTGTAGGTGTGGCACCCGAACGCTCCGGACCGAATGCGACCGACCGGTGTCTGGGCAAATTCCGACTCGCCGAGCGCATCGATCCGGCAGAACGTCACCGCGCCGCCATAGCCGCGCGCGCAGTCTTGGACCGGGCGTAGCGTCCGTCCGCCGTGTCGGATGACGGCGCCTGCAGGGCGGCTGAGCGTGGCATCGAGCAGGACGGGGTTTGCGGCATGGGGCGTCCAGGACCCGGTCAGGCTCTCGGCACGGTAGAGGCTGAGGACATCCCAGGACGTGGACCTCCACAGCCTTGGGCTGACGAAAAACCAGAAGCCACCCTCGTGGCAGAGCGGCGTGGTGTCGTAGCCCTCGATGCCCTCGATGAGGCAGGCCTCCCGCGTCCACCGGTAAGGGAATTCCACGGCCCTGTAGAGGCTGATATTCTTGGCCGCCCCCGATTCGGGGATCATCCAGATCTGCCCATCCTGCTCGAACACGAACGGGTACGAGAGGTGATGCGGTTCCTCCAGGACGATCTGGGGTGCGCCGGCGGTCCCGTTCCGGTTCGCTGTCACGACTGCAATGCACCCCCGTTTCTTCGAGTAGAGGTACTGTTCGACAAAGATGAAATCCTGCCCCTGGTGCCGGAACGGGAACGGGTCGGCAAGGTAGCTGTCGGTGTCCCCGGTAAGCACCCGGAATGCTGCGTCGCCTTTGTCGAGCAGGCTCGCCGATTCGTCGAAGCGCCAGCCAATCCCCCACCTCCTGCCGCCTCTCGCCAGGATGTCCAAGAACCTGATTGCCTTCGATGTCACTGTGCGTGTCGCTCTTGCAAGGGCCGGAAGCGCGCCGAGCGAAGGCACGGCCGTGCGTGGGCCGGAGACACCGGACGCAGCTGAACCGGTTTCCTCGCGCAAGGCTTTTAGGATCAGCGCCACAGCGCAGGAGAGGACGCTATCGAGGCTGGCTGCGAACACTTCACTGTTTACACGGGCCGGGCGCGCCATCCACGGCTGCGACGGCCGCGCCGTGTCGTGCAGGTCGACGAGAGGGTCCTGATCATTCGCCAAGGCCGCCATGACTCCGATCTCGCCGGGTACGCCGTTGAAGAGCGGCGTCAGCACGCGCCGCCCCGACGGGAGGGGCTCCGCTCCGCTCAAATCGATCACCACGTCCACTTGGTCGGCCGAAGGCGGCGGCAGGGATCGCAGCGCCGCCTCGACGGGGTCGGTGGCGCCGTTGACACGTAAGCCATAGACTAGTCGTTCGAGTTCGAGCAGCAGGCGGAAGATCAACGGCAGCGGGCGGCAGCCGGTCGCGAAAGCGCAGGAGATATCGTTGCCGGGCACTTCAGCAAGCGCCTCTGCCAGCCACAGATGCCAGCGCAGCGGCCGCGACGGATCGAGACTCAAGCAAATGCGCATTGTGTTCTCACGGCGGCTTCAACAAGACGACAGCTTTGACGAGAACCACCTCGAGCGAGGCGCCTTGCCAGCTGTCCGCGGGCCCGCGAGCCAGGGAGGGAGATAAAAAGCCACAGCGCTCGCCACAGCGCGAGAATACTTCCCACCTGCTACTACCGCGGGGACTCGCCAATACGAGGAGCCGAACTCTTGGTTGGGAGCGATGTCTGACAGCACGGGTCCATACTCGAGCGACCGGAATCGGTTAAGCACCACTATGCCCGAACGACGACGGGCCGTGCGAGGTCAGAGGAGGTAATCCTTCGGGGCGGTTGCACTCGGCGCCCGGCGAGAGCCACATGCCGGGATGATTGTCGACTGGCAACGAGTGAAAAGTGAGCTGCGCAACGCCGGACTGCGCGTGCTGGTGTTCGCGTTGCTATCTGTTCCGGCAGCCGTGAGCGCCGCGGACAGCTTGTCGGCAACGTCCTTCATCAAGACCTCGGGCACGGAGTTTACCGTCGACGGCAGGCCGTTCTTCGTGACCGGCGTGAACAACCACGATTTGACCTACGGGTCGCAGGATGAGGTCACCCGCGTTCTCGAGGACGCGGTGGCGATGGGCGCCAATGTGGTTCGCATCTTCCTCCAGCCGGTGATCGGGTCGCCAGACGGAAGCATCGCGACGATCTGGAACTGGCGGCTCGAGGCCGATGCCAGCAATCTGGCGAGCGCTGGCTGGACGAGTTGCTGATGCCCTACGCCGATCCGCGCGTGCTTGGTGCCGGGCGGCCGCCTCGAGGCTCTGTGGCGCAAACCTCGGCCCTGGTGGTCTTAATGCTGAAAACAGGTTTCCGGGTGGGCCGAATCCAGCGCGTGGAAGCCTGGCTTGTCAAAACCAAGACCATCGCACCGTTTATCGAAGAGTTTGGGCCGACATTGGCAGCTCAAGTCGGGAGAATTCGTGGATGCGTATCTTGATGCGTGCGCAATCCTATCTGCCGATTGGCGGTGGCCAAGACGGCCACGTCCGGAAGCTAAGTATCGATGCACCCCGCCGCGATCATGACGTTGCCGTTGCCACAACCGATCAGCCTGGATCGAAAACCGGGCAGACCGAGGATCACGTCTGCAGCGAACACCGGCAGGTCCCGCCCTCCCCCACGATCTCAGTGATCGTTTGTGCCTACACCGTGGACAGATGGGAGCTGATGCTTCAGTCGGTGGCGTCGGTTCAGGAGCAGACCTTGCAACCCTGCGAGATCATCGTATGCATCGACCATAATGAGACCCTTTTCCACCAATGTGCCGCGTGCTGGGCTGACTTCGCCGCATCCACCCCTCCGATACGGGTGATCCAGAACAAGTACGACGGGCACCTGGGGTCGGCCCGAAACACGGCAGCCGAGACAGCTGCCGGAGACATCGTGGCGTTCTTGGATGACGATGCAGCGGCCGACAAGGACTGGCTCGCGATTCTCACCGCCCCGTACCAGGATGAGCGCATCGGCGCGGTCGGCGGGCGTCCGATGCCGGTTTTCACGGCTGGCCGCCCGGCCTGGTTCCCCGTGCAGTTCGACTGGGTGTTCGGATGCGCTTATGACGGCCTCCCGACCAGCCGAGGCCCTTTGGCTCATCTCATAGGAGCCAACATGTCGGTCCGGCGGACCCTCCTCGAGCAGGTGGGAGGGTTCCACTCCGACAATCACGACGACATGGACATGTGCCACCGCGTGGCGCACATCAAGGGCAGTGCGGCGGTCATTTACGAACCGGCGGCGACCGTCCGCCACTTCGTACCCGCCTCACGGGCGACTTGGAAGTACTTTTGGCGCCGCTGCTTCTTCGTCAACAAGGGGAAGGTCGAGGCCTTCGCCCAGATGGGCGACGCCGCCACACTGAGTGCAGAGGCCCGCTTCGTCTGGTACGCACTGACCAAGGGCGTACCGCGGGGGATTTCGCAAGCGGCCAAGGGTGATGCCCACGGGCTGGCCCGGTCCGCGGCGATAATCGCTGGCGTGGGGCTGGCCACGGCAGGCCACGTCGCCGGCCGGGTCGAACTGGCGCGGCGATTGCGCCGGCAGCGCCAACAGGCAACCAAGCAGTTGCTGGACACAGCCGCGCAAGCCGGTGGGCGAGGGAAATAAATGCCGTCTTCGATAATCATTGGTTCGGGTCCAGCTGCAGCCGCCGCCGTGTTGGCGCTGTCCGAGAAGCCGGATGAGAAGATAACCGTGTTCGATCCGGGCACAGTGCTGGACGCGGAGACGCAGGAGGTAATCTCCAGGCTGTCCAAGCTGCGTGTCGGCGACTGGGATGAGGAGGACGTCCGCCGGGTCAGCCTGCAACCCAAACAGGTCCGGTCCGATTCGCTGCCGGAAAAGAGAAGCTATGGATCCGATTTCCCGTTTGTCAACAAGGGCCAGCTCGACGGCGTCCACTGCGAGGGTAGAGTCAACTCAGCTGTCATCTCAAGCGCCTACGGGGGGTTCAGCAATGTCTGGGGGGCCCAGATTATGCCCTTCAGCGCCGCCACGTTCAAAAGATGGCCGTTCGGCTTCTCGGATATGCAAGAGCACTATCGGACCATCCTGGGTCACATTCCTTTCGCTGGAGAGTCCGACGATCTCGAGGAGTGGTTCCCGCTCATCGGATCCCCGGACCCCCTTCCGCCCCTGGCACCGCGGACGCAGATGGTCCTGGCCAACTACGACCGGCACCGCGATCGTGTGCGCTCCACAGGAATAGCGATAGGCCGCGCCCGGCTCGCCTTCTCAGCGCCCGAATGCCAGCCCTGCGGCCTGTGCATGACCGGGTGCCCGCGGTCGCTAGTCTTTTCGGCCTCGCACAGCTTCGACCGCTTTAGGCGCAGCGGGAGGATCGACTACCACAGCGGGCTGCTCGCGGTGCGAGTCGACCAGGAGGCCGACACAGCCATCGTGGAGGCCCGGGATCTGTCCAGCGGCCGGATCCAGCGATTCACAGCCGACCGGATCTTTGTGGGCTGCGGAGCAATTGGGACCACTCGGCTGATCTTGGGCTCGCTCGGATCGGACCAGCCGGTACATCTTTCGGAATCCGCTCAGTTCATTCTTCCAATGATATCCGTGAAGCCGACCCCCGACCCACGTATAAGGCCCGAGTTCACGCTCAACCAGTTCAACATGGTCATCGCCCGGGACGATGAGGGCTTCGATGTCTCACAGATTCACTTCTATCCGTTCAACCAGGCGTACTACGATGCGCTACCCGGCTTCCTCCAACACCGCGCCGCCGCCTTCGCGACGCATCGGCTCCTGAGCCGGTTGACGGTAGGCCTGGGCTACTTGCCGTCCTGGGCATCACCCAAGATCCGGGTCACCGCCCGGGTGCCCGCAGCTCCTGACGAGCTTCCCCAGATCACGCTCACTTCGGAGGGCTTCAGCGGGGCCAAGGCCAGGGGCAAAGACGTGCCTCTGATGCTCTCTGACGTAATAAAGCGGATTTGGAGGGCGGCACCTTACCTTGACTTGTGGCCAATCACGCGGAAGATGCTGTGGTCGGGCGGGGCCAAGAGCTACCACTTTGGCGGCAGCTTTCCCCACGCCAGTGAGCCGGATACTGGAAATGCTACGACAGACCGCCTCGGGCGGCTGGCGCGCTGGGACCGGATCCATCTTATCGACGGGTCCGTTTTCCCAAATGTTCCAGCTACTACCTTTACCCTGACGGTGATGGCCAATTCTCATCGCATCGCCTGCGAAGCGATGGAACTGAAGGGTTGAGCGTTCAATGCGGATCGGCATCACGGGAGCTAACGGGTATGTCGGGACCATCCTGCGTGCCGCCTTCGCTGAAGAAGGGCATGAGGTCATCGCGTTCGCCCGGCCGAACCGGGTGACCTCCGAATCTGCCGCCGCAATGGTCGGCGTCGGCGAGTGGCGCCCATACCAGATCGAGCGCCCGCCGTCGGCGGCCGCATTCAGCGACCTAGATGTGCTCATCCACGGTGCATGGGACCTGACTCTCGTCAGCGCCGGCGATGTGTGGGGTGTCAATGTGTCCGGGTCGCAGCACCTCCTCCGCAATGCCGCCGACGCAGGGGTTCGCCGGGTCATTTTTATCTCCTCGATGTCCGCTTATAAGGGAACTCGACAGTTGTACGGTCAGGCCAAGCTAGCTTGCGAGCGCACCGCTAGCAGTCTGGGAGGTGTCTCCGCCCGCCTCGGATTGGTGTACGGCCCCGGTTGGGGCGGGATGATAGGCGCGCTGCGCAAGCTCACCAACCTGCCGGTCACACCTCTCATCGGGGCACGCTCCCATCAGTTCACCGTGCATGAGGCGGACATGGCAGCCGCCATGGTGCGTATTGTCGAGTCGGACATGCCCCTGCCGGAACCGGTAGGGCTGGCCAACCCCGAACCGGTACCGTTCCGACGGCTCATGAAAGAAATCGCCGCGTCACAAGGCAGAACACTGCGCGCCGTCCCCGTGCCCTGGCAGCTTGTCAGTGGCGTCCTCAAGGCAGCTGAGGCCCTGCATCTCCCCCTACCCTTCCGATCCGATTCAATCCTTGGGCTCGTGCACCCGACGGCAGAGGTTCCCGGCGTAGAGCGGCTCAAGGAGCTCGGAATTGAGTTTCGGTGCTTCTCGCTGGACGGCGATCGACTTTAATCTCGGACATCGCCTTGATAATCTAGGACATTGCATCAACACTCCTGGTCGAAAACCGGCTCGATGCGCCAGAGATGTTACCCGCACAGCGAAATGTGCGGTCGGCGCGATCGCAAGAAGAAGGCGGTGGCGCATGCCGTTTGCTGTGATCGCGTCACGCACAGTCCCGGTCCAGCCCCCTTATGAAGGGCTTATGAAGGGGCGGCGAGATACCGCTCCTGATCGTAAAGAGGGAATGCCCCTTTTCCTTCGCGAGAGCAGCGCTCGCCACACAGGCCGCCGGGGCAACCCGTGCCATCCCGGCAAGGCTGCGGCGTGCTTCTGTCCCATAATGCTTCCCGCAGAGCATGAGCGCATCGCAACCCGGAGCCAGAGGAGGTAATCCTTCGGGGCGGTTGCACTCGGCGCCCGGCGAGAGCCACATGCCGGGATGATTGTCGACTGGCAACGAGTGAAAAGTGAGCTGCGCAACGCCGGACTGCGCGTGCTGGTGTTCGCGTTGCTATCTGTTCCGGCAGCCGTGAGCGCCGCGGACAGCTTGTCGGCAACGTCCTTCATCAAGACCTCGGGCACGGAGTTTACCGTCGACGGCAGGCCGTTCTTCGTGACCGGCGTGAACAACCACTATTTGACCTACGGGTCGCAGGATGAGGTCACCCGCGTTCTCGAGGACGCGGTGGCGATGGGCGCCAATGTGGTTCGCATCTTCCTCCAGCCGGTGATCGGGTCGCCAGACGGAAGCATCGCGACGATCTGGAACTGGCGGCTCGAGGCCGATGCCAGCAATCTCGCGGTGAGAGGCACGTACCTGCTCTCCTGGGACCCTCGCACGAACGGGATGGCGATCAATGACGGCGCCAAGGGCATGCAGAAGGTTGATTTTCTCATCGCCGAGGTCGGCAAGCGACGCCTGAGGCTCATCATCGGCTTCCTGGATTTCTGGAACTACACGGGTGGCGCCCAGCAGATGCGGGCTTGGTATGGGAGCCGGGACGAGTCCACGTTTTTCTTCGAAGATCCGCGCACGAAGCGCGACTACAAGAGCTGGGTCAGCCACGTCGTGCAGAGGGTCAACCCGCTCACCGGGCTCGCCTACCGGGATGATCCAACCATCATGGCCTGGGAGCTGATGAACGAAGGCAATGCGCAGCCAGAGGCCTTGCGATTGGCCTGGACAGCCGAAATGTCGGCCTACGTGAAGTCCCTCGATTCCAATCACCTTGTCAGCTCAGGGAACGCCAACATTCTCAAAAAGCTCTCCGATTTGACGATCCCGTCCCTCGATTTCGGGACCTGGCATGGCTACCCGCTTTACTACGACCTCACGGTCCAGCAATTCAACGACATGATTACCGAGTTCTGCCAGCTGGCGGCCCGCGCCAAGAAGCCGGTCCTTCTGGAGGAATTCGGCTATGCCCGCTCCAATCGGGACTTCGCCGAGGCTTACGCCATGTGGCTCGACACGCTGACGCGCAATCGCAACTGCGCCGGCTGGATCGTGTGGCGGCTGGTGTCGCGGCAGGACAGCGGACACTATCCCGTCGACGAATACGACCAGTTCGATGTCCACAATGACGGAAGCGCGCTCTGGAACATCCTCAAAGCCGCCACGGCTCGGGCGACGCAGACCCGCGAAACCAGCGGGGCCTTAGAACTCAGCCCGCAAGTCCCATGACTGAAGCCCTCCGTCGTCATTTGTGCGCACACGCTCGACCGCTGGCACGAGTTGAACTGCACGGTCGCGTCCGTCCGCACGCAACGGGCGCTCCGCGCGTGAAAGCGAGGCTGACTGTCAGAACGTTGTCGCCGGTCAGGACAAGCGATGCCGCATTCGTGTCTACGTTCTGGACGAACACGGCCAGCTTATGGGGGGTCAACCTTGCTTGCACAGACGACGATGCGGCGAAAGAGCACGCCAGGCGGTTAGCAGACGGCCACAAGGTGGAGCTTTGGCGACTGGTTGCGCGGTTCAAATTTGACAATCCGCGGGCCGTCCCGCGGCGACGAAGCGTCCGCGCGCCCTAGGGCCACGTTCCGCCATTTCGACAAGCCGCATCTCCTGTATTAGAAGTGTTGATAAGTTTTTACCTAGCCTCATTCTCGCCGCAAAAGGCAGTAAGGTCGCTGGGCTTGCGTACATCGTCCTCGAATGATCAATTCACGTAGGGACGGTGTGTGTGAACAACTCAGGACAGCGGAAATGCCTGCGTTTTACTTAGGGACGCGGGTGGAATGAAGAACAAAAAAAACGCGATTAACTAAGGATCTACAATGCTCATACTAAACAGCAAGCTTGGCGGTGCATCCGCCGGAAGAGCTGCGCTCGACTTCATTCTGGCCGCGGCTCGAACCGTTGAACACCTTGCGTGCGTCGGCAGCGACACCGTTCATGGTTTCACGGGGGAGCGCCTGATGAGCATTCCCGTCGACACAACTCACCTTCGATGGCGAGTTCAACGTTAAGCTCGCTCGACAAGAATGTCTGGGGCGAGGACTTCCAAATCTCCGCTGCTTTGAAATCCGTTCGCGGTGCCTAGCTGCGAGCATGCGGCATGTCGCGCGCCTTCGGGGTGCGCGGTCGTCGAAATTCCCTGTTTTCAACCCCAAATAAGGATCACGGAATGGCTCTTTCCGCACCCACAGGCTTTGCGTCTAGCGACTTGGTCTTCGAGGAAGACTTCTCCGGCACGTCGCTCGACAACGATTGGCATACCTATACCACCAGCAATGCCGCCAACGGCTGGCCATGGAACAGCAATGGATCAGGAGGCAGCGGCGTCGGCGCGACGTATTATGCCGACTACGACATGCCGAGCCAAGTGTCCGTGAGCAACGGGCAGTTGAATCTCACGGCGACCAAACAGCCCGTCAGCGGCATAAATAATGGGACGGCACAGACATTCCCGGTCACGTCCGGCGCAGTCAGCAGCTACGGCAACTTCGAATTCAACGGCGGCTACCTTCAGGTCAGCATGAAGGCGCCGAGCGGCGACGGCGCGTGGCCAGCCCTCTGGCTGTTGCCCGGCCAAGGCGCCGGCAGCAGCGGCGACAATTTCGAGATCGATATGCACGAAGGCGGGTTTACCGAAAGCTCCGGCCCGGTTGACAATAACTTCACTTGGCACCTTCACGGCCCATCTGGATGGGTCGGCGCGAGCATCGACAGCGGCGTCGACCTCACGGCCGGCTTCCACACCTACGGCATCAACTGGGATCCCGGTAAATCGATCACCTGGTATCTCGACGGGAAGCAGATGGCGCAGGTCACCAGCGCACAGGCGACGATCCCGAATGAGCCGATGGAATTGATCATGAACAATGGAGTCGCGAATTCGAACACGACCGGATGGCATACGGCTCTCGATAGTTCGACCCCTTCGTCGATGCAGATGCAGATCGATGAGGTTCAGCTCTATCAAAAGGTAGGCAGCGGTGACACCGTCACGGGCGCGAACGTCACTCCCCCAACCACTGGCTCGACCGGGACCGAGACTGGGTCTATCCCTACTTCCGGCAGCACCAGCGATGGCACCTTGTACGGCACCAGCGGCGCCGATGTATTGCATGGAACCAGCGGCCACACGATGATCGGCTATGGCGGCAACGACACTTACTATGTCGATAATGCCAACGAGAAGGTGGTTGAGGCAGTGGGCGGCGGCAACGACAGTGTGATCGCCTCGGTGAGCTATGCGCTTTCGGCCGGCTCGGAGATCGAGCATCTCGCCACCAACAACCCGTCCGGCACGAAGGCGATCAGCTTCACCGGCAACGAGTTCGCCCAGACCATCCAGGGCAATGCCGGCAACAATGTCATCAACGGCGGGCTCGGCGCCGACGTCTTGACCGGTTACGGAGGCCACGATGCCTTCTCGTTCAATACTGCTCTTGGAGCCGGCAATGTCGATAAGATCACCGACTTCAAGCGCTCCCAGGACACGTTCCATCTCAGCGATACCGTCTTTGCCGGGCTTCAGCCGGGAGGGCTTCCATCCAAAGCTTTCTTTGTTGGTGCAGCCGCGCATGACAGTTCCGATCATATCATCTACAACAGTGAAACTGGGGCGCTCTCTTTTGACAGTGACGGGGCCGGCGGCGCATCTCAAATACAGTTCGCCACCCTTTCCCCACATCTCTCGCTAGCCGCAGCCTCATTCTATGTGACCTGAAGGAACGCGGGGCTGCCGTGGCCAAGCAAGGACTGGATAAACAGCACCTCAAAGCCATGATCCCGAACCGAAGTCAGCGTAGCAAAGGCGGGAGCCCGCTTTTCGGAGAAGATCTGCTCAAGCAAAAGAGATGGGGTTCCATCCCGATGCCATTGGGATGGAACAGGCTCTAGTTGTGAGCTTCCTGTAGGTTGTCCATTCGGACCGAACCGAGGAGACTGGAGCTACCAAGCTTCAGCACTCACCGGAGGGTCCGAATGAACATCCACAAGAATGCCCGTCTGACGCCGTGGCGTCGAGAGGAACTGGTCTTTCGGTCATCGAGGGACGTCTCTCCCAAGCCCTTGCGGCGCAGGCCTATGGGGTGTGTCGGCCAAGATCGTGGCGCGTTGGGTGGAGCGGCTCGCGAGACAGGTCTCGCGCTCCACATTGCATTCCTATCCGCGGAGCACACGTGGAGCAACATCGAACAACCCTGGTCTGCCGCATCACGCAAACCTGGCGTGGACGGCCCCTTGTCGACCGATAGGCGTGGTCCGAGCTGATCGCAGTCACGGGCCTGAAGCTGGAAGCGCGGTCGATGCCGGGACCGACGAAGGTATCAAGTGAGCGATGCCGAGCTGGAGGCGTTCGACGATCTAAAGGGCGATCCATTCCATCCGGAATGGAACTACACCATCCCTCCGAGATCAGTCGCAAGTCGGAGCGGTTGACGGGTGTCCTAGCCCGAGCTCCCTCCCCTGCGCAATAACACCAATGCTTGCAGGTGACGCCAATTTGGGAAACTATTGAGCCCGCAAGGCCTCCCACCAGGTTGATTTGGTTCAGGCTGCCGCAGCTGAATTCGTGGCGACCTCTAAACCGACCTCGTTGTGCTGGGAAATACAAGTGCTGACGTCGCGGCGGTCATTCCTGGAACTCTTTGGCACCATGTCGCTCGCGGCATTCGCTCTGGCCAGTTATGCCGTCGCGATTGAACCTCGGTTTCGACTGCGTGTCACTCACTACAAGCTCCTACCGCCGCGCTGGCCGACGACTGCCAAGCCCCTGCGCGTCGTCGTGGTCGCTGACATCCATGCCTGCGAGCCCTGGATGCCGGTTTCCAGGATCGACCAGATCGTCGGTGTTTCGAATAGCCTGCAGCCCGATATCATCCTTCTCCTCGGCGACTATGTGATGGGCGTGCGGCCGCGCTATGCCACCGGGATTGTGCCCGACACTGTTTGGGGGAATTCACTTTCGAAACTTTCCGCGCCACTCGGCTGCCACGCCATTCTCGGCAACCACGACTGGTGGCACGGTGCCGATAGCGTCCGCGCAGCCCTCGTCGACAATGGAATTCCGGTCCTCGAGAACACCGCCACGCTTATCCGGCAGCAGGATGGCTCAGCGTTCTGGCTCGCGGGTCTTGGCGACCAGTGGGCCATGCAGTTTTCTCGCGGCGTGTACAAGGGGGTCGACGATCTGCCTGGAACAATGGCCGCAATACCCGACGACGGCAATCCGATTTTGCTCCTTGCGCATGAACCGGACATTTTCATTACTGTTCCTGACCGTGTCAGCCTGACGTTATGCGGCCATACACATGGCGGGCAGGTGCGCTTGCCATTCATCGGCTCGCCCATCATCAATTCAGCCTACGGACAGCGCTTCGCCTACGGGCATATCGTCGAGGGTGGGCGGCACATGATCGTATCCGGGGGTTTGGGGGTGTCGTGGCTGCCGGTGCGCTTCGGCGTGTCGCCGGAGATCATGGTCGTCGATATCGGCCCGAAAGTGAGCTCTCGTCCTGTCGACGAATGACATCTGCTATTCCAGCGAGACATGAACGCCAAGTTCCGCGTGAGAGTATCGATCTTCGCGGGGTTCTCGCCGTTTTCCATCGCTCCAAAGAGAACGCAGCGCAGTCCGTCATCATTTCCCCGGACAGACGGAGTTCCGCTGATCCCTCTCGATTTCCGCTTGAATGCCCTTGAGAAGGCGAGCCAGGCGTCCGAAACGCCTTTCGTCGACATTCTCGCGGAACGGGAACTTGAATGCGGTCAGCGGCATCTGGCAGCCCGCCCTTGTCGTCAGCGCCTGAGCAGGAAGCACCTCCAGAATACAAAACCCGAGAGGTCCTTTCGGCCATCGGCAGGCATGCTCCTATCGAATGAGGGGGGCGAACCAGGGCGTTGGGGCTACCCCCATTCCCGAAGGGGCCTGCGCCCGGCAGCGTGCTAGGATTGTTGCCCGCAATTGCGGAGCAGAAACCGTGACCCTGAACATAGTCGGCCAAGCCAGACCAAACACTTTTGAATTCGAAACCTCGGCGTTGATCAAGCCATCCGGGTTTCGCGAATATGATGCGCGCTGGTGGTTTGGCCATCCCGGTTCGAACGAGCCGCCGGAGCTCAATCTGATCGGCGTCCAGGCGCTCGGCATGGGGCTCGGCACGCTGATCCGCCGTCTGGGTGCCGGACCCGACATCGTCACCGGTCACGATTTCCGCTCCTATTCGCTTGCCATCAAGCTGGCGCTGGTTTCCGGGCTGATGGCCGCCGGCGCGCGGGTCAAGGATGTCGGGCTGGCCTTGTCGCCGATGGCCTATTTCGCCCAATTCGCGCTCGACACGCCGTCCGTCGCCATGGTCACTGCCTCGCACAACGAGAACGGCTGGACCGGCGTCAAGATGGGCGCGGCGCGTCCGCTGACCTTTGGTCCGGAGGAGATGAGCGCGCTGAAGGCGATCGTGCTCTCAGGCGATTTCGACCTTGTCGGTGGCGGCTCCTATGACTTCGTTGCGGATTTCCGCAAAACCTACCTCGACGATCTGACAGCGGGAAAGCGTATCTCGAGGAAGCTCAAGGTGGTGGCCGCCTGCGGCAACGGCACCGCCGGGGCTTTCGCTCCCGAGGCACTGGAAAGGATCGGCTGCGAGGTGATTCCGCTCGACGTCGCGCTCGATCATACGTTTCCGAATTACAATCCCAACCCCGAAGACATGAAGATGCTGCACGCCATTCGCGACAAGGTGCTGGAAACTGGCGCCGATGTCGGGCTCGGCTTCGACGGCGACGGCGACCGCTGCGGCGTGGTCGACAATGATGGCAACGAGATCTTCGCCGACAAGGTCGGCGTCATGCTCGCGCGCGACATCTCACACCTCTATCCCGGCTCGACTTTCGTCGTCGACGTCAAGTCGACCGGATTGTTCATGACCGACAAGGTGTTGCGGGAAAATGGCGCGGTCACCGACTATTGGAAGACCGGACACTCCTAATCAAGCGGCGGGTGGCCGAACTCGGCGCCGTTGCCGGTTTTGAGAAATCGGGCCACTTCTTCTTCAATCCTCCGATCGGCCGCGGCTATGACGATGGCCTGGTCACGGCTATCGCCATCTGCCAGATGCTGGATCGCAGCCCGCAAAGCAGCATGGCCGATCTCTACCGCGATCTGCCGCTGACCTTCGGCACGCCGACCATGTCGCCACATTGCGCCGACGAGCTCAAATACGAGGTGGTCGCGAAAGTTGTCGGGGAATTCACGAAAATGAAGGCGGACGGGATCGAGTTCGCTGGCCAGCCGCCGGCCAATCTCGTCACCGTGAATGGGGTGCGTGTCGTTGCCCAAGACGGCACCTGGGGTCTGGTCAGGGCCTCGTCGAACAAGCCGGAAACAGTTGTCGTCGTGGAAAGCCCTGTCTCGCCGGTACGACGTCGCGAGATGTTCGAGGCTGTCGATGCCATGCTGCGCCGCAATCCAGAGGTCGGAGCCTACAACCAGACATTTTGAGAGGACTGGATCATGCCGGAGCGGATCGTCAGTTTTGTGATGAGCGGGGGCGTCGGGTCACGGCTGTGGCCGCTGTCGCGCGAAGACAATCCCAAGCAATTCCACGACCTTTCGGGCGACGGCTCCATGCTTGCGAAGACTGTCCGACGCCTCAAGGCGCGCTCGGACGGCGAGACGCCGATCTATCTGATAGCCTCCGAACGGCATGCCGACCGCGTTATCTCGGACATCGGTCCGCTCGGTCTGAACGGCGGCAGACCGATTTTCGAGCCCGTCGGCCGCAATACCGCCGCTGCGGTGGCCATAGCCACCTTGCACACGATCTCCGAATATGGCGGCGCCGCGCTTGTGCTCGTGATCCCTTCCGACCATCAGATATCGACCGAAACGCAATTCTGGGAAACCGTCGAGGCGGGCATGCCTGCCGCCGATTCAGGAAGCATTGTCGTATTCGGCATCAAGCCGACGCATCCCGAAACCGGGTACGGCTACATCGAGGTTACGGCAAATGGTGACGGCCAGACCGCCGTTTCCGTTTCGCACTTTGTCGAAAAGCCCAATGCCGAGACGGCCCGCAAATATGTGGCTTCGGGAAGATTTTACTGGAACGCCGGCATCTTCCTGTTTCGTGCCGACACGATGCGGAAGGCATTTCTCGAGTTCCGGCCAGACATCTGGGACACCGCGGAACGGGCCTATAAGGCTGCACGGACCGACGTCTTGGGCATCTACCTGCCCCAGGGCTTCTATTCGGCTGTCCCGTCGACGTCGATCGACTACGCAGTCATGGAGCATGCACGCGGTATTGCGATGGTTATGGCTTCTTTCCGCTGGAACGACCTTGGATCGTGGCAATCGCTGCTCGAAGCCAGCCCGACGGACCGCGACGGCAATGTCGTAATGGGCGACGTTGTCGCCATGGATTGCGGCAACTCCTATCTCAGAAGCCAGGGCAGACTGCTGACAGTCATTGGAATGAAGCATGTGGCGGTGGTGACGACACCGGACGCGGTATTCGTCGCTCCTGTCAGCCACAGCCAGAACGTGAAGAAAGTCGTCGAACAACTGGAGAAGAGCGGACGCCTTGAAACGAAGTTCACGGGGTCGGACGACCGGGTCATCATCAGCGGGTCATGGCGCAAGCGGGTCGAGCACTGGCTCTTCAACGAAACCCTGCCGCTGTGGTCCACTGCAGGTGTCGACCATGCGTATGGCGGCTTCCACGAGGCGCTCGGTTTCGATGCAAGGCCGTTGGGCAAACCCAAGCGCATGCGGACGATGGCTCGCCAGATTTACGCCTTCGCGGTGGCCAAAGAACGCGGCTGGGCTGGACCGGCCGACAAGCTCATCGACCACGGCATCGAGTTCATCGCCAGACACGGCCGCACCGATCGCGGTGGCTGGGTGCGCACCCTCAATTGCGACGGCAGCGTGGCTGACCCGACGGAGGACGCCTACGACCATTCCTGCGTGCTCCTGGCGCTTGCCCATGCTCACCGATGCGGCCATCAGGATGCCATGCAGCTGGCACAAGAGACGTTCCATTTCATCGACACCCATCTCGAGGACGTCAGCTTGAACGGCTTCCTCGAGACCCCCGGCTGGAAGGGGGTGCGGTTCTCGAACCCGCACATGCACATGCTGGAATCCTTCCTTGCCTGGCATGGCGTCACCGGCGAGCGTGCATATCTCCGTCGGGCGGCACGCGTCGTCGATCTCTTCCGGTGCCATTTCTTCGACCAGGAGAGCTGGACGCTTGGGGAACATTTCGACGTAGACTGGCTACCGTTGCCGGGAGACGAGGGACAGTGGACCGAACCAGGGCACCATTTCGAATGGGCTTCGCTCCTCGTCGAGTTCGCGCGGGCAAGCGGGCAGAAAGACTTGGCAGCCTACGCCAGGAAGCTCTATTCGTCGGCGATCGCCAGCGGATTGAACCGGGCCACGGGCCTGGCTTATGCAGCCGTGTCGCGGCAGGGAATTCCCTTCGACCGGCTCTCCCGCAGTTGGCCGCAATGCGAAGCCGTCAAGGCCGCCGTCGCCCTGGACGGCATCGGCGGGCCTGATCTGAAACCTGAGATCGAAGCTCGTGTCGCCCGCCTCTTCAAATGGCATATCGATCCCGCACCGCTTGGGTTGTGGATCGACAGGATTGACGAGCGCGGAAGGTCACTGGCAACGGAGGTCCCCGCGAGCATTTTCTACCACCTCGTGACGGCCTTGATGCAGTATTTGGACAAGACCGCAGGGCAGGTCGAACCTTTCCCGCTGCCAGCTTTGGATACGAGCAAGAGCGTTGCGATGCAGGGTTACGGCTGACCCAACTGTCCGCGTAGCTCCGTGTTGGTCAAACGATTAATAACGAAACTAGTACAAGATAGGGAGGAATACCCCATGAAAGTGACAATCCTGGGAAACTATCCGCCCCATGCCTATAAGGGATTGATACAAGGCTCAGACCGAGAAGCTGCAATCAAGGCGATTTTGGAAAGCGTTGGTGGCAAGGTGTCCGGTATGATGTTTACTCGCGGCGCCTATGATATTGTCGTCAATGCTGAGGTTCCGGACCAGGCCGATGGGATGGACCTAGCACTGGCGGTGCGGGCAAGCGGCTGGGTAAACGACCTCGTTGTCCTCGAAGAACTCGACATGAAGGCGGTGCTCGCAGCTGCCAAAAGGCTGCCGGCGTTTACAAGCCCGCCGGCTGATTGGACAACTGGCTGTACATTGAAGGCAGCACGGTTCCGATTGAACGCGCCGTGCTGCCAAGTCTCAAGGAAAGACAAGGCGGGGTCTCGGAAAGCCGAAGCAGGCGCCGCATTGGTTCTGCTTCGATACCGCGCCGACAGCGAACGCGCCCGGCTCAGGGGGTCAGAATCGGAGGTCATGCCGAGTTAATTTTGGAATGTACACCCTAGAAGGTGCGCCCGACGGATCGGCGAGGTCCGGTTTTGTAGAGGTTTCTTGTCCAAGCGCTTCTTTATCTAATCGGAGCGCGACAAGGCAACCGAGATCACATTGTCAGTATCTGTTTCAGGTAGCTCGAACAGCATTGGCAAAAATTGGCCGCTCGGGCGGCGTTCTCATGATCACCGTGCCTAAGCGAGCTCGGACTTTACGACTTACCAGGATACCTATGGTCATGACGCAGCGGGTGGAGCTGGCCGTCACTTCCCTACATCCTGTGCGCCGCCACCAATCTCGCGTAGAAGGGCCCTGGCCGAACTCGGCCCTGCGACGCGAGAACTCCATGCGAATAGTGTTGCCTGTCCTGTTGCTCGGCGCCGCCCTCGCCAGCCTGTCGCCCGCCCGGGCAGCGGCCGGCGATTGCGGCGATGCCGCCGCCCTGGTGCAGCAGGCCTATCCCAAGGCCCGAAAGAGCGCCGACGGCGCCTCGTTCACGCTTGTACCCCATACGAGCATCGCCTCAACGCTCCCGGAGAGCGATGCGCCATTCGGCCTGGCCTGCAAGATCTGGCCGGCTCATGACGACCTGCTTTTGGTCGCGGTACCGCTGATCGACAGCGCTAACAGCGACCACCTGCATGTCGGCGACATCGAGCTACTGGTCGTCGATAGAAAGAGCCTGCGGGTGCGCCAGCGCCTGCTCCAGCCTGGACTGATGACCGATGATGCCATCGCGATCCGTAAGGTGGAATTCGACACCGGCCGCTATGCACTGGCCCCTGAGGTCACCGCCTTCGGCCTGCGCATCGAAATGGCAAACCATTCGCAGGCTACTCCCTTCATTGAAACCGACCTGCGGCTCTATGCCGTCGCCAGCGATGCGCTGCGCTTGGTGCTCGACGGCCTCGTGGTGACCGGCCATGGCGGCGAAGGCGATGCCAGTTGCGCCGGATCGTTTCATTCCAGCCAGGTCAGCTTGGCGATGAGCCCGGCGCGCCATCACGGCTATCATGACATCATTGCGGTCGAGCGGACGGAAACCGACAATCCCTCCCCCGACAAGGATGGCGAGTGCCAGTCCCATCCCGGCAAGCCTGTGAAGCGGACCTACCAACTGCGCTATGACGGCAACCGCTATCCGGTTCCGGCGGCACTCAGGGTGATGGGGTTGTGACGCCGCCGCACACGTCCCTGCCTTGGTTCGTCAATGTGATCAATTCCAGTTGAATGGGTATCGACCATTAATTCTCTCGTGGTAGGAGGCGCTCAAGGGGGCTCTTCCCAAAGGAGCTGATGATTTGTGGTGGTCAAGATTCAAAAGGGGTTTTGCCGGAACGTGGGACGACAGACTGGACGGGCTATTCTCCGCAAAGGTCGACTACGCCGGGAAATCCATTCTCGATGTTGGCTGCAATATGGGTGTTGTCGCCAAGCTGAAACCCAGCTCGATCCACGGGATCGACATTGCCAAGCCGCACATCCAGACTGCAAAAATGTTATTGAGCGGCTCCCCGGTGCATGCCCGGTTCGATCGCCTGAATCTTGGCAGCCGGCGCCTCGGCAATATCCTTCTACCGAAATACGATATGGTCCTGCTGCTGGCCGTCTATCAGCACATGCAGCGCAACATCGGCCCAGGCAAGGCGCGAAGGGTGCTTTCCAATATTGTGAGGCGCACCTCAAACGTTGTTGCCCGCGTTCCGCCTGGAACGGATGGCGAATTCATCGAAACGCTGTCCGAAGAGGGATTCCAAGTTAAGAGCACTCACACATCCCCTCTTGGTAGTCATGTGCTCGTTCTTGAGAAACCTGCCTTCGGAAATCCGCAGCCATGATGACACATTCCTTGTGGTAGTCTGCCCACCAACATCCATGTGCCAGCAGCGGGCGCAGACCAGCTGCCTGCCTGCAGCTCGGCCCGGGGAGCGCTGATTCGCCGGCAGAAAGCATCTTCCGGATGGACTTCGCGCCAATACCGATGACATTGAGGGTTGCGGCTACGGTGTTGTCTGCTAGTGCCTTGACGGCCAGGATGCGCCCGTTGGCATAAGCGGCGAAAGAAGAATTTGGCCGCCACGGCGAGAGCATTGGCCGTCCCGCCTGCGGTCAGCGCGCCGCCACTCAGCCAGGTGCGCCATCATCTCGCGGCGCCCTCCCAGCGCTCATGGCTCATGGCGCCGAACGGGTGAACAGGGTTCGGAATCGCTCCTGCGCACGCCGCAGTCCTTCATCTGTCAGAACCACTGACTTCGCCTTGTTTGCTGGATTCGCGATCAGCCCCTTCTGGTGCAAGCGATCCAGAGCGCTCCAATCGAATCCCTTCCAGACGCGCCTCTCTTCATGCAGCGTCAGCCAAAGCAGGCCCAGAACGGCTTCGTCGATCTTGTCGGTGTCGATCTCCATGCAAGCAGTCTAACGCGCGAAAGGGCCTCTGCCACGATCCACACCGGATAGTTACTCCCTGCCACGAGCGTTCGGCTGAAAATAAGTGCTTCAACTCAGGCGTCGCGTGCGCGACGGCGTCGCTCGCGCGGGCGACGAGCCGGGGAACGGGGTTCACCGTCGTGCTAAGCGGCCGTGGCAGCCTTGCCGCTGGCAATGAAATGCGGATTGGCGAAATCCTCGTCGTCGCTCTGGTTGCGCTTACCGCAGGCGAGCGGCGCGCTATCCAGCGTGCGCGTCATGCCGCCGGCAGCGCGCAGCACCGCGTCACCCGCCGCGGTGTCCCATTCCATAGTGCGGCCGAAACGCGGATACGTTTGGCGGGACACTTTCTTTTCCGACGCGCTCTCCGGCCGCAGAAGTCTCAACCTTGCCAGAGGTGAATTTTGACCCCTGAGCGGTTATCGCGGAGCGCATGCCGGGCCACAGCCGACTTTGCGACATCCCCTTCACTGATCCACTGCCGTCTAGCGCCAGAATGCGAAATCCGATGTGAGGGTCGTCGCTTATCAACAACCGCTCAAGGTCGGTCCGACGTTGCAGGGCTGACGTGTTTTCATCGAGCCAAGACTGACTCTGGTACCGTGCCGGGAATGAGCTATAGTTCAGATGCTAATGACGGGCGGGCGCTTGCACAATGGCTGGACTGGGCGAACAGATTGCGCGTCAGCAGCGCACCATGGGACCGCTCCTGGTGGCGGCAGTGGTCATCGGCCTTGTCGGTCTGCCCGTCGCAGCCTGGCTCGACCTCCGAGACCTATCGGAACGGATGCTGCGCAGGCAAGCCAGCGAAATCAGCCGGATCATCGACGAAATGCGCGGATTCTACGGCAGCGACGTCGTGGGACGCGTGCTGCAAGCTAACGGCGCCGTGACCGCGACGCACAACTATCGGGACGTGCCAGGTGCGATCCCTATTCCAGCAACCCTCTCGATCGAACTCGGCAAGCGCATCAGCGCTCATGACGGTTCGGTCAAATATCGGTTCGTCTCGGATCTGCCTTTCAAAGGTCGCGCGCCCCACCAGCTCGATGTTTTCGAGCGGAATGCAATCTTGGCTTTGCGCGCCAACCCGAAGGAGCCGATCATCGAAGTCTCGGGCTCACTGTTTGACCGGCAGGTCCGCGCCGCGGCCCCTGTCATAATGGGACAAGTGTGCGTGACCTGCCATAACTCACACCCGGACAGCCCCAAGACGGACTGGAAGGTAGGGGATGTCCGAGGGATCCAGGAGATATCAGTCAATCAGCCTATTGCTGCGAACGTGCTGACATTCAAGTATCTGCTCCTATATTTCGGTTTCGCGGCGGCGGCGGGCCTGACGTTCATTCTCCTGCAGCGTCGGCAGTCCGCGTTGATTCAGGGCATCAACAAGGAGCTTTCCGAGGCAAACGACTTTCTGGCCGCGATTTCATTGAAGATCGCCAAATACCTTTCGCCTCAAATCTACAAAAGCATCTTCAGCGGCCAGAAGGACGTCACCATCGCAACCGAGCGCAAGAAGCTCACGATCTTTTTCTCCGACGTCAAGGATTTCACCGCGATCGTGGAACGGCTCCAGCCCGAGGACCTGACGCTTCTCCTCAACGAGTACTTCACCGAGATGTCGACGATCGCGCTCAAACACGGCGGCACCGTCGACAAGTTCATCGGCGACGCGCTTCTTGTGTTCTTCGGAGACCCCGAGACGCAGGGCGTCGAGGAAGACGCGAGAGCCTGCTTGCGCATGGCTGTCGACATGCAGCGTCGGCTGGAGCAGTTGAACAGGGTGTGGCATGACCGCGGAGTTGAACGGCCCTTCCGAGCTCGCATGGGCATCAACACGGGCTATTGCAATGTTGGGAACTTCGGTTCCGATGATCGGATGGACTACACGATCATTGGAGCCGAGGCGAACTTGGCGGCCCGGCTGCAGTCGATTGCCGAGCCCGGCGGCATCTGCCTCAGCTATGAGACTTACGCGCTCGTGCGCGACCTTGTCCGGGCGCGTCCATTAGCACCGATTGCCATGAAGGGGATCAGCCGGGAGGTTGTCCCCTACGAAGTCGAGGGCCTCCTGGGTGAACTCGCCCAGCGCCCTCAGGTCATCAGCGAGCATACGACTGGTCTCGACTTGTTCCTCGATGTTGAGGCAATCGACGAGAACGGGGTGGAGCGGGCGAAGAAACGACTTTCGGAGGCGCTCCTGGCCTTAACCATCCGAAGCAAGCCCGCCGCATTTTAGGTTCTTGAACGTGATCCAATCTGGACCGTGGCCAGCCAAGTAAAGTCCGGTTCAACACCGTTCAGCCGCGCCGGGTCCCGGCCAGGAGTTCGCGCGCATCATCCTCGTTGGTCATCAGCGCCGTCAGGGCCGAGGCGTCGATGAATATCAGTCATTCTCGTACAGGCTGTCGCGAAACGCCTTGTCGGCGGGCCTGCCGTGATCAGGCTTGCCCCGGGCTCGCAGATCACGGCAGAACCTGACGCCGATCTCCACGAGGGACGGTCTAGCCTGTTCGCGCTCAAGCTCATGTTTGAGCGCGGCATGGACGGCCTCTGTCAGACCAGTCCTCTTAAGTGCGGCGACCCGGCGGGCCAGTGCGTCGGTCTCGGGATTTTTGATGTGGAACGCCATCACTCGCTCGTATAGCCGTTCAAGTGTATCGGTATACGGCAATTTGGATACACCGTGTGAAGGCCCCGCAGCATCGACCGGACACGAAGCGAATCGGCCACGCCGACCCAACTGTCGGCTGGATGGGGATCGTACCGCTGTGTTTACAAATCTCGAGCAGCATCTGAGGTCGCTTGCATAAGTCACTTGCAACACCCGCACTTTCGTACGGGTCTGGAACTGCGCAATCACCGTCTAGCCAAATCCAGCAGCCTTGCCGCTGGCGATAAAATGCGGGTTGGCGAAATCCTCGTCATCGCTCTGGTTGCGCTTGCCGTAGGCGAGCGGCGCACCATCCAGCGTTCGCGTCATGCCGCCGGCAGCGCGTAGCACCGCGTCACCCGCCGCGGTGTCCCATTCCATGGTGCGGCCGAAGCGCGGATAGACGTCCGCCTCGGCGCCGGCGACGAGACAGAATTTCAGCGATGACCCGACCGAGACGATCTCGGCAGCGCCCAGCGCGCGGATATAAGCGTCGGTTTCCGGCGTGTTGTGCGACCGGCTGGCAACGACGGTCAGCGGCACCACACCGGCCCTTGCCGAAATCGGCTGGCGATCGACGATCTCACAGTCGTCATTGATCTCGATCGTTTCCGCTTTGCCCGGCCGGCCGGAAAAGAAGCGGCCGGTGCAAGGCGCGAAGACGACCCCGATCTCCGGCACGCCATGGCGAACCAGCGCGATGTTGACAGTGAAATCGGTCCTGCGGTTGACGAACTCCTTGGTGCCGTCGAGAGGATCGATCAGGAAGAAGGCGTCGCCGAGATCCGGTGCCATGATGCCGGCCGAAGCTTCTTCCTCGGCCACGCACGGAATCTCGGGAAATGCGGCGCGCAGCCCGGCAAGAATAATCTTCTCGCTCTCGCGATCTGCCTCCGTCACCGGCGAACTATCCGACTTGCTGTCGACCGCACAGCCGGCACGAAAGACGCGCATCACCTCGCGCCCTGCCGCCAAGGCAAGGTGCTCGAAGACGGCAAGCATCGCTTCGTCGTCAGATACCGCCGCCGCTATCATATTGGTCTTCGGCAATGTCACGCTCGATCAGCCAGTGTTCCAGGGCCTCTACCATCTCCTCGGCCGATTTGCCGAGTGTCTTGAGATGGATTTCCGGTTTTTCCGGCGCCTCATACGGCGAATCGACGCCGGTGAAATTCTTGATTTCGCCATTCAAGGCCCGCGCATAAAGCCCCTTCGGATCGCGCCTGGCGCATTCCTCGAAGGGTGTGTCGACAAACACCTCGACGAATTCGCCGTCGGCCATCAATTCGCGCGCCATGCGCCGCTCGGCGCTGAACGGCGAAATGAACGACACGATGACGATCAGCCCGGCGTCGGCCATCAGGCGCGCCACTTCGGCGACGCGGCGAATGTTTTCGACACGATCAGCGTCGGTGAAGCCGAGATCGCGGTTGAGGCCGTGACGGACGTTGTCGCCATCCAGAATGTAGGTATGGCGCCCGGTGGCAAAGAGCTTCTTTTCAAACAGATTGGCGATGGTCGACTTGCCCGACCCCGAAAGCCCGGTGAACCAGAACACGGCCGGCCGCTGGTTTTTCATATCGGCGCGGGCGCGTTTGCCGACATCAAGCGACTGCCAGTGGATGTTTTCGGCGCGGCGCAGCGAATGCAGGATCATGCCGGCGCCGACCGTCGCATTGGTGATGCGGTCGATCAGGATGAAGGCGCCGGTGGTGCGGTTCTCGGCAAACGGATCGAAGGCGATCGGCGACCGCGTCGAGATGTTGCAGATACCGACTTCGTTCATTTCAAGCGACTTGGCCGCCTCATGGGCAAAGTCGTTGACGTTGACCCGGTATTTCAGGTCGGTGACGGTGGCGCTGGTCTGGTCGGTCTCGGTGCGCAGGATGTAGGAGCGGCCGGGCAGCAATGCATGTTCGTCGAACCACACGATGTTGGCGGCGAACTGGTCGGCGACCTGCGGCCGCGCTGCCGGCGACACCAGCATGTTGCCGCGCGAGACCTCGACCTCGTCGTCGAGGACGAGGGTGATGGCCTGGCCGGCGACAGCCTGCTGAAGGTCTCCGCCATGCGAAACGATGCGCCTGACACGGGAGGACTTGCCCGATTTCGCCACGACCACCTCATCGCCCGGCGCAACCGAGCCAGAGGCGATGGTGCCGGCGAAACCGCGAAAATCGAGATTGGGACGGTTCACATATTGGACCGGGAACCGGAACGGCAATTCGACCGCGGCCTCGTCAACCGAGATGGTTTCGAGATGTTCGATCAGCGTCGGGCCGAAATACCAGTCTGTCCTATCGGAACGGCCAGTAACGTTGTCGCCGTAGCGGGCCGACATCGGAATGGGCACGATCGTCTGGAAGCCGAGCTCGCGTGAGAACCGCCCGTAATCCGCGACGATCCGTTTAAAGACCGCCTCGTCGAAGCCGACAAGATCGATCTTGTTGACGGCGAGCACGATGTGGCGAATGCCCAGAAGCGAGGCAATGATCGAATGCCGCCTTGTCTGGCGCAGTACGCCCTGGCGGGCATCGATCAGCACGATGGCAAGATCGGCGGTCGATGCACCTGTCGCCATGTTGCGGGTATACTGTTCGTGGCCGGGCGTGTCGGCGACGATGAACTTGCGCTTTGGCGTGGCGAAGAAGCGATAGGCGACGTCGATAGTAATGCCTTGCTCGCGCTCGGCCTCGAGGCCGTCGACCAGCAGCGCGAAGTCGACGTCGTCACCGGTGGTGCCATGCTTGCGCGAATCGCGCTCGAGCGCGGCCAGCTGGTCCTCGAAAATCTGCTTGGTATCGGAAAGCAGGCGCCCGATCAGCGTCGACTTGCCGTCGTCGACCGAGCCGCAGGTCAGGAAGCGCAGCAGCGACTTTCGTTCCTGCGCCGCCAGATAGTCGCGGACGCCGTCGGTCGGGGCGAGGCTCTTGGCCATGATGTGGCGCATACTCAGAAATACCCCTCGCGCTTCTTCTTTTCCATCGAGCCGGCTTCGTCGCGGTCGATCAGGCGACCTTGCCGCTCGGAAGTGCGCGCCGTGAGCATTTCGCCGACTATCGCCTCCAGAGTGTCGGCTTCCGAGTCGATCGCGCCGGTCAGCGGATAGCAGCCGAGCGTGCGGAACCGCACCATCCGGTTCTCCACCGTCTCGCCGGGCCGCAGCTGCATGCGCTCGTCGTCCCTCAGGATGAGCATGCCGTCGCGCTCGACGACCGGCCGCTCCTTGGCCAGATACAGCGGCACGATCGGGATGTCCTCCTGGAGAATGTATTGCCAGATGTCGAGCTCGGTCCAGTTCGACAGTGGAAACACCCTGATCGATTCGCCGGCAGCGATACGGGTGTTGAAAATCTTCCACATCTCCGGCCGCTGGTTCTTCGGATCCCAGACGTGCTGAGCGTTGCGGAACGAGAAGATCCGCTCCTTGGCGCGCGACTTCTCCTCGTCGCGTCGGGCGCCACCGAAGGCGGCGTCAAACCCGTATTTGTCGAGCGCCTGCCGCAGGGCAACCGTCTTCATCACATGCGTGTGCGTGTTGGAGCCGTGGTCGAACGGATTGATGTTGTCGCGCACGCCGTCTTCATTGACGTGGACAAGGAGGTCGAAGCCGAGCTTTTGCTGCATATGGTCGCGAAAGGCGATCATCTCACGGAATTTCCAGGTCGTATCGACATGAAGAAAGGGAAAGGGCGGCTTGGCCGGATAAAACGCCTTCATCGCCAGGTGCATGAGCACGGATGAATCCTTGCCGACCGAATAGAGCATCACCGGCTTGGCAAAGGCCGCGGCCACCTCGCGAAAAATATGGATGGATTCGGCCTCGAGCCGCTGTAGGTGCGTAAGCGCGATGTTCATGGACTGTGAGCGTTCTTTCGTGCCATCCACAGAAGGGCCTGTATCATCAACGGACGCGATCTTCAGTCGCCCGGTTCAAGCTGCACTTCTGGACAAATCTATCTCTCGTGGTGGCGTTCTAGCAGATCGTTCCTGCTCAGAACAATGCAAGACAAGCCTGCGGCCGAATGGTTCGGGAATGAATTTTCCATGCAGCCGGCAAAATCGGGAAATTTCTGCTCAGCGACCGGTGCGCTTGCGAGGGGCAGGAAAATATTGCCTGCGTCGGGGAAGGCAATCGCCACGAGACGGCGGTCAGAGTGCTCTCAGCGAACACCGCCATGTGGCCAAGCGGCAACTGAGAGTCGTCCCGCCTCATTCTGGCGATGCCAGTCGTGGCAACGAGGTGGCTAGGACGAAGTTCCGATGGGGACAAGTAGCTTGTCGCCGTTGTGATCGATCTCGATCATCTCACTCTTGCGGGTCAAGCGTTCCGCAAACCCTTTATGGAAGATGATGGCGTTCATATAGGCAAAGGTTATCGCCAGTGCCGCGGTTCGCAGCGGATAATCGACCAGCGAATGAATAAGAAGAAAAGAAACCGAGAGGAACGCTGCTTTCTGGAGCGGGTCTCGGCGAATTCTAACCAATGCCGCGAAAAGCAATACGAAATAACCCGCCATCAGCACGATGGCGGGAACTCCGCCCTCGAAGGCTATTTCAAGGTAGTCATTGTGGGCATGGTTCACGTATTGTTTGAAAATCATGCTCTCCCGTTCGTATATCTGGTAGGCCTTTTGAAAATTTCCGAATCCGACACCCGTTGCCCAATTGTCCTTAATCCCCTCGATGGTGGTTCGGGTGAATTCTCCTCGCCCGAAGGCCGGATCGAGCACCTGTGTATCTATCTTAGTCCAGGCGCCCATCGTGTAAATCGAGAGTCCAACAAAAGCCAGGAGCACGCTAAATCCACTCGCCCTTGAGCGGGCTGAAAGGAAGATGACGGACAACACCGTGATGGCCAACCCAATCAGAGCACCGGCTCGGGAACCGGCTGCCAAAAGCAGCAGCAAAAGCGCGATCAAGCCGAGGGATCCGGACAAAAGATGCCCGCGGAACAAGCCGTAGTGGACGACGAAGGGAATCGAAACGAAAAGCAAAGCAGAAAAGTGATTCGCGTTGGCAAAAAGCCCCGCGTTAATCGTAAAAGGCAAGAGCCCGACAATGGCGATGTCGTTGGAAAGCGAATATTGAATCGTTCCGGCCAAGCCGTTGCAGATAACACCCATGAAGAAAAAGGGAAGAAGCGCGCTGACCTGTTCGGCACGCAAACGCAATCCGGCTAAAAAAAACGCGGCTGCGGCCAAAAGATAAAGCAAACATTCGACCGTGCGGCCCACCCCAACGCTGATGAACCGAAATCGGCTTTCTCCAACCCAGGGATCTCCGAGCAGCAGTTCCGGCCGCAACCCGTTGAACATGGCCGCCGGCAGTGGGACGATTTGCAAAACGATCAACGCCACCGCGAAGATCAGCAGCCACAAAGCAGACTGGGAGATTCTTTGCCCAGCGGTCTGGGTGAAAACGGCCGCTGCCGAGACGACCGCCGCGACCTCGATCAAGGTGTCCGTATAAAGGCCGCTTGCGGTGCCGCCACCGATCAGCAGCGATACAAACAGGACCGAGCCGAGAAGATATTTATCCCATTCCGACGGCCGGTCGTTCAAGATGGAAGTCTCTCAATGCTCAATTTGTGCATTACTAACGTACCCACATATCGAAACCGCCAGCTCTCGGCAATGGCGGCAGTCTGTAGCCTTAGCAACTGCAGAGGACATGCCGTCGGCCCAACTGAAAATTCCTGGCTAAGATTCTGACGATTATAGGTGCCTTCCGGGATATTGAATCGTGCTATTTCTTCCGCCGGATCAACACATCTGATCGACCAGAACAAATCCTTTGGAAGCTTCAAGTTTCGTGCAGAGGCAACCAGGGAAATCTTGTACGAGCCTGGAGGGAGCGCAACATATTGCTGAAGGGCAGTGTTCTTAACCGGTGTGTTCAAGAACCGGACAGTCGCTCCGCCCTCGCCCTCCACCGCATCCTGGGATGTTGCGAAAGTGACTTCCAAGCCTGATTGATCCTGTAGCTGCCAATCGAAGGGCTTGCCACCGGACGTAGGTTCGAAGGTGCTGTTGAAAATGTACCCACCTAACTTTCGTTCCTCGTCAGTAAGGCTGAAAAGAAACAGCCGGTATGCCGGCTCGTATTCTTTCTGACGGATATAGCCGGCCATCACAGCAGCCAGTTCGCTCGACGTCGGCGGTGCGCTTGATCCAGTCAAATCTAGAAGCAGCCGATTTGCTAAATCGAGCCCTTCGGGGGTTTTGTTAAGAGAGAGAAATAGGCTGCCTCTCCAAGGCGCCTTTGCTCCGATGGGCGCCAGCACGGCTTGGTAGCCCTCGGGATTTGAAAGGATCGCTGGTATGCCATCAGCAATCGCCGAAAATTGGTCCGGCCATCGCCGCAGCAATATGTCCATCTCAGCAACGGCCTTCGACAAATCACCAGTTTCTATCTTGCGGCCAATGGACCTCTGCAGCGCATGGATCTCTGTCTTGGACAATTTTCGGGCTTGGTCGAAAAGCTGGTAGGCCTCGTCTTTTTCGCCTTGCCGGTATTTGATCTCGCCGATCAGGCTGTAGAGACGTGCGTCAGCCAAATCGAAGGTTAGCGCGCGCTTGGCCTTGGCAAGCAAGGCATCAAGATCGGCAGCATTATTCGTGTCGTTCAGGTCACTGCTGATTTCGGCTATCAATGCGTCGATGTTGAGCGGATCCAAGGCAAGAGAAACAGCCGGTGTTTCTGCTTCAAGAAATCGACTTAGCCCGATCGAGGAAGCCACCAATACGAGAACGGATGCGACGAACCAAACGACTGAATGTCGGAGACTTCGCATAGGCGGGCTGGCTTGCTCCATCATCGACTTTGCCCTCAATCTTCGGAGTACTCGAGTCTGTTCCGTAGTTGTAATACTGATAGTTCATATATTTGTAGGCGTAATTATAGTCGAACTTGTTCACCGCAAACTTTGACATCGCGGCTCCGACCACGTTGGCGCCAGCGGCTCGCAGGCGCTTCAGCGCGGTCTTGGCCGACTTGCGTGTCACCTGATTTGTAGAGATGACCATCAATGTACCCTCAGCGAGCCGGCTGAGAATAGGAGCATCCGAAAGGCCCACGATCGGCGGCGCGTCGATAATAACAAGATCGAAGCGCTTGCCGAGATTGGTTATGATCAAAGCCATCTTCGGTGAAGAGAGCAGATCCGCAGGATTTGGAGGGATCGTTCCAGAAGTTAGAACGGTCACATTGGGGTATTTCGTCGCCCTGAAGATGCTGGCGAGATCCTCCTTGCGAACGGTGTTTGTCAGCAGATTGCTCAGCCCGATCGTATTGTCGAGACCAAGCAGTCGATGAAGGTTCGGTTTGCGGAGATCGCCGTCCACAATGAGAACCCTTGCGCCGAGTGCAGCAAAATCCTGGCCGAGTTTGAACGACGTGGTCGACTTGCCTTCCGAAGGCTCCGAACTCGTGACGACCAGCGATCGTGGCGCGCCTTCCGCCCCGGAAAACTGCAGCGATGTTCGAAGCGACCGATAGGCCTCCGACAGGCCGGACTTCTGATCGGCAATACTGGCTGCGAGTTCCCGGTCGTCCACGTACGGCAAGATACCGAGCATTGCCAACCCCAATTCTCTCTCAATCTGCTCGGGACTGGTGAAGGTGTTGTTCAACAACTCGATCACATAGATAACCGATGCACATAACACCATAAACAGAGCCAAGGCAATAGCAAGGTTTAGACTGAGACGTGGCGAATAAGGTAACTCAGGAAGAGCTGCGAAATCAACGATTGCAGCGCTCTGTGTCTTAAGCTCAGAACTCACTCCAACTTCGTTCAGCTTAGCGATAAGACTGTCGTATTGTGATCGGTTGGAATCGACTTCACGCTTTAGGATAGTATATTTTATATTCTTGTCGTTAAAGATAGCTTGCTGCTTCTCCATCTCCGCAAGCTTGCTCTTAAGGTCCGCCTCCTTGCTTTGTGCCTCTTGGTACTTTAGGCGCAGCGAATCGGTGATCGCGAGGACACCATTGTTGTAGAGCCTTTGCAATTCCTTGATCTGCGACTGAAGCTGCTGCATTTCGGGGAAACCAGGCTTCAGAATGCCCAACTTCTGCTGGTATTGGCTGGTCAGATCCGCCAACTTCTCGCTGAGCTTCTGCAGACCTTCGCTTTCTAGGACGGGGGCGAGGCTTGATCCCCGACCTTTATCGATCTGGTCCACGATTCGCCCGGCATCGAGACGGTCCTGAATCGCAGTTGCGAGAGCAGTGTTCAGGGCCTCGATGTTCGAGCCTATCAATGACTTGTCGTCGCCGGTTACCGTAATGCCAGCATCCTTAGCATAGGCGACCAGCTCCTCTTCCGATTTCTGGAGTTTTTGCTTCACTTGCAAGACCTGTTCCTGGATGAACTGCCGGGCCAGGTCGGATGTTTCGCCCGTCTGGTCGAGGCGTTGGTCAATAAAGCTTTGCGCAACCTGATTGGCTACATCGCTTGCGTACTTCGGTTTCTGATCGATGAAGGTAATGGACAATAGACTGGTGTTAGGAACCAGATTGACTGTAAGGCCATTAAGGACGCGATCAATCGCAATCGCCTCACGTTGCTCTGGTGTCTTCCCGTCCATGGAAGGCGCCTTGGAAATTCCGAAGGCGCGATAGAAGATGTTGATGGGCGAGAAATCGGGTATCGGAAACAAGAAGTCTGGTTTTTCACTAAGCCCCAATTGAAACACAACGCGCTGGGCCAGTGCACGGCTTCTCAGCTTTTCTCGGGCCGTGAGAAAGGCGCGCACGTCGCTGTTTTCGGAAACCACCTCGATGTCCTGGAACACCTTGGCCGAAGGAACCAGCACCTCCAACTGCGTTGTTGCCTGATACTTTGGAGTCTGCATCATGGTAATAATGACGCCGGCGACAAGCCCAGCGACGGCCATGATGACGATCAGCCAGCGATACTGGACAGCGTAAAAGAGCAGCTTTAGCGGACTGAAACGAAGATCGGACTCCAAGGTATCACGGCCGTACGGGCTATAGTTTTGCGCACCGTCATAATAAAGGTCCGCGGACAACGCCTGGCTATGCCCGGGTCCCGCAATTTGGTGCTGCCTGTTACGATCGAGCATAGCGCTAGATTATCCTAGGTTGCCTGTGTGGCTGAAGGGAAAGCATCTATGGAACCAGCACGCCAATTCGGGCTGCACTTGAGGCGACACCGAGGGCGTCCTTGAGATTGTTCATCGCAATTTTCGATTTTGAGGCGAAGACCACAATCTTGTCGCCACCATAGATGCGCGGGTTGCGGGTTTTGCCGCCACGGATTTCCTCGACGTTGTAGTTGGCAACCAACGTGTTCGGGCCGATATTACGATAGACAAATACCTTTTTTGCATCCCCAACGTTATTGAACCCTCCCGCTAGGGCAATCGCATCGATGAGAGAAGAATTGCTGGATACCGGATAAATACCAGCCTTATTGACTTCGCCATCGACGGTTATTCGCTGTCCGATGGATTCCTTGACGAAAATCGAAACATCAGGGGACTGCAGGTATTTGGCGCCGTAAGCGGTCTCTATCTCCTGCTCCAACTGACGGACGGTTTTCCCCGCAGCGGTAACAGTGCCGATAAGCGGAAGAGAAATCTGACCACTGGAGTCGACTTGAACCGTTCTGTTCAAATTGTCGACCTGAAACACATTCACCTCGAGCACATCGTTCGGTGACAAAGGTTGCTCACTGCCATTCTGGGTGTTTTGCGGCGCAGGGAGGTCCTTTACCACCTTTAGAGCCCCGCCGCTCGAAAGCGGGGTCGATGACGATGATGATGCCAATTGCAGCGCATCGACCGAGCTCGACGAAGACGTCGTCCCAGACGAGGTGCTCGTGCATGCCGACGCAGCGAGCGATATAAGCATCACGAATACCGCGCCTACGGGTTTTTTTCCTAAACGAAAAACGGCCATCACACTGTCCCGCCTCCGAACAAGCGGCCGAACCCTCCAAAGCGGCCAGCATTGCCGGTGCTTGGCTTTTTGGCGCTTACTTTTCCGACCGGCTCAAGGGGTCGGTTCGCCAATATTTCGCCTGGGCGTTTCAAAACCATATTGCGGGCCTCGTCTTCGCCACATCGCTTTGCGGCAGCAGCAACCGCCTGCGAAAGCCCAGGACGTCGGCGCGTAGCGCTATGAGTGTCCGATGCGATGATATCCACCCTGCCCTCGTCAATCAGCTTTTCCGAATAATAAAGCGCCGTGCGTCCAAAAGCACCAACAATCGAGTCTGCGGTAAGCTGGATAAGACAACCCACCGCATTCAACCTCTCGATAACGTCGTAATTCGTTTTGATCCAGGTCAAACGCTCGGGATGAGTAAGAATCGGGATAAAACCGGCGTTTATTAGGCGTAGAGCAAGATCCTCCATTCGTGGAGGTAGAACATGATGCGGCGGTTCGAACAGAAAATAGCGGGACCTGTTTAAGGTCGGCACACTGCCGGCCGCCAATTGGTCCGGAAGATCCGGCGCTATGTGAACATCGGCGCCGACGTAGAGAGCAAGCGGTATGGAGGCGCTGCGCAGCGCCTGGTGCAACTCTTGAACCGCCCGGACGATGTTGGATGTTTCGTTTTCGTATACGCCCGGCGTCACGTGCGGCGTGCACGCCATGTGGGTCGTTCCGTCGGCCACCGCCAGTCGAGCCATTTCCAGCGATTCGGCAAGACTGGGCGAGCCGTCGTCGAGGCCGGGCAAGATGTGGGAATGCAGATCGATCATGGGCGTTTCTGACTGCAACGACGAAACGTAGGGGCGTCATCCCCAAAAAATATAAATGCGTCACCCGCAGCACAGCGAATGACGCATTTGTCAAGTTCATGCGATACGATGGATGCCAGGCCCCGGCTACTGGTGGACAGAGTTGTCGTCATCATGCAGGTCGATCATCAGCACCGCATCGGCGGCAATAGCTGCGCCTGATGTATCGAGCGCTACATACATGCCGCCCTCCACAGAATTGAGTTTGAGGTATCCGAACTTGCACCAACGCGCAGCAGCGAAGCGAAAGATTGCGATTCGGCCGATAAACCGGCACTTCGCCCTTCATTCCGGCATGTTCGCTAGCCTCAGATATCCGCATGTCGCCTTGGCTTAGGCGATCCGACTAATATACCGGCTACGACACCAGCATATAGACTAAGGCCGCCCTGTCGCCAACAGACAGACAGCAGAAGCGCCACGCGCCCCTGCTGCCACTGTGCCTTATTTTCGGTCAACTTAGTCGCTAACGGCGTGGCCGTGATCTTTGTCCGCCGTCGCAGCCAGAATACCGGCCCCAAGTGCCATACCGCCAAAGATGAAGAGCGGCGTATTGTTATTGGAAGTACCCGTCGAATTGCCCGTTTGGGCGGTGTGCTCAGAACCGAGAACATTGAGGCAAATCTTGTTCTCAACACGGGAGATATCAAGTGTCGAATTGGCCGGCACGCTCAAATTGCAGCCACCGACACGAACCGAAGCCGATCCCTTGCCGCCAACTACGACGCGGCTGCCGAAATCCAGCGCGCCCCCCGCTTGTGCCGGACCATAGCCAGCCACCTGCGAGATCATCACATCGCCATTAACGTTCCCGATCGATCCAATCGGACTTACGCCGGTGTAGGCAGTTGCACAGGTGCACGACCCATCCTGCGCGAAAGACGATACCGGGGCGAAACTGGCCAACACAACAAATCCCGCCAACGCACTTTTCACAACTAGGTTCATCCGCATCAATCCTTCTGTCCCACGTTACCTGAGGCCCACCCGCCACTAGGTGTAGGTATTGAAACAAGCGCGTAACAGCTTTTTGCGCCAATTCCAACCCGTTTCGCAAATGCGAAATAATTTTTGGTTTCGGTGTGGTTGATTGAACACACCATAAGCAGGTTGGAATGTACCCTTTTCCGCACCGACTGCGACTGGCGATTTCGAAACAGCCGTCGACGCTCTCAAATGATCGACACAACAGCATAGGGGCAACTCTGGGCCATAGGTCATAACGACGCGACCTAACCTAAAGCACTACAATGCCGGAGAACAGGGTTTGTAGATTGAACCCGCTTGGGCCGGCTGCCCACACAGCACACCGCCCTCCACGAGTTTCGCGGCTAGGTCCGACCCATCTGGCGTAAAACATTGTACAACTGTGGCATCGCCAAGCCTTGGCGCGGTATTGCCATCGCAGGGGGTTCCTGTGCCGACAGGCTTACAGGTCAAGGCAAGCCCCTGATAGTCCCGGCGCGCTGCATCCGTTAGCATTGCCCGCATGAATTGGGGCCTGCTGAATGCAACGCCGCACAGCAATATCTTATGGCCGCCGACACGGAGGTCATCGATAGTCTGGATGGAAAACGTCCCTTCAAGCCGCTCAGGTGTTATTGACAGCTTAGGCGGCGCTCTCGAACTATCTCTCTGAACCGTCACGAGGCCGAGAAAGCCGGCAGCGAACACCAGCGTGATCACACCAAGCAGCCCTACCTTTTTGATCGACATAGCCTCCTCCGACCACTTTTTTGATTTTGCCCCACTCGATCCCGCGCTGTCGCTTTAGTGGGAACACCTAAGGGCGGCTGTCAACTTGCCGCTTGTGCATTATCAACACGAGCGCCGCTAACTTTGCGCCTCAGATCGATTACAGATTCGGCCGACAGCGTACACCCTGTGGGACAGTTCACCCGTTTACAGGACCGCTGCAATTTAGCTGGAAACCAGTGATTTTTCTCGCGACAGAATTAAGCTTGGAGCACGGTTGACGACGGCTGCATCGCTCTCTTGGCATCTCAGGCAGCCGTCCAACAAAAGTCGATTTTTGCTCTGATTGGACCGGTACGAAGCGGTCCCGGGAATTCAACATGGCAAATGACGCATCCGCGATTCAGCTAGAGCTCGACATGGCGCTTGGAGGTGTTTCCTTGCCAGCTGGGGTTTACCAAATGGTCCCCGGATCCGAATCGCCGTTTACGCTCAGCAATCTTCCAAACAAAGTCTACAGAGCGGTCGCGTTAACCCAGAGCAATTTTACGATTTCCGGCCACGGAGTCGTTTTCCACGGCGTCAACAGGCCCGGAGTAGCAGTCTCGGATGTTCAGCCAATTTTCGCTACGGACAAGAACTTGACAGTTGGAACAGTCAAGAATGTGACGTTCAAAGACATCGCGTTCGACCCCGCAAACGCCGCCTCCTTAGCTAATTCAAACCAACGCTTCCTATATGGCGTTGGCATCGACGGTTTGCGGTTTTTGGCAACGATCGGACATTCTAGCGGGACTCGAAACGGGTATTTCGCCCATATTCAGAACAGTCGGAACATCCAGGTAACTGGTCATCGCCATGATAGAGTGACGGGGGGGTTCAACCTTCGGTATTGCGAAAACATCGTAATCACAGACTTCGTATTTAGCGATTTCTCCGAAGCTATTGACTTGGATGGGACTTCAAAACGGGCGGTCATTCGCAATGGCGTCTTTCAAGGAACAAAGCGCAAGCAACAGTGTATAGACGTGAACGATCAGGTCGACGCATCGATTGGTGATTTTTCGGTCAACAACGTCGGCAACATCATTACCATAAACTATAAAACAACGACACCAGATACATACAGTGAATATCTCCTCAATTCGCCGGTACGGAATTTTCAGGTTGGAAAGCGTATAGTTGTAAGCAACGTCACGGGAAGCCAAATTGGCGATGGAGTGAACAATCCCGCTATATTCATCGGATGGGATTGGGCCGCCGGAAACCACGCGGGGTCTGGACCGGTCAGAGACATTACAATTGAGAATATATGCTTGGAAGATACTGGATTTGTCTTTGTTCGTGAAGGCTCAGGTCTCGTTTTCAAGAACATCACTTTACGATCAGTGATATCTGCGCCTGGATTTTCTGCCGTCGATATGCGCTCAGCCGGGGCCAATACAGATCAGGTTGGCTTTTCAGACCTCGATGTCCAAATCGACAAAATGAGGATCGAAAATGCCCAACGGGGAGCCTTGAGGCTATCTGCTCCGTCGCGTGCTGTTGTGAACGGCCTCATCACTCGTGGCAACAACACGTTGGGCGGGAAAGATCCCGATCTAGTTCTCACGTCGCTGCACACGCGTGCAGCCCGCTGCGTCATAGACAATTGCGACATCGAAGGGGACGTATTGATCGCGGGCGACAGTAGGGGCACTGCAACTTGGAAAGGGCAGACCTTCTACAAAAGGAACTCTCTTGTCATCAATAACGGCCGATTCTATCGTTCCGCCGTCGACGGTATGTCGGGACGGTCTGGCGGTCCGTCTGGGATCGGCACTGCCATTCCTGATGACGGCAGCGAATCGATCTCTGCTTGGACAGGCGGTAGCAAATACTTGGTCGACGACCTCTGCAGGAATCAAGACCGTTATTACGTCTGCATGACAGCTGGCGTTTCGGGATTTTCCACGGGCCCGACCGGAACTGACGAAAGAATTCTAGACGGGACCGTCGTCTGGCGACCGATTAACGGGCCTCTGCTCTGGCATCATCTCGACAGCCCCTACTCAGTCCTGTGGGGTAGAAAAAATCGCGTCGGAGGAACCATTATCCTGGAGGGGGACGCCCAAAAGTACATTCACGGGGAATGCGTAGACGCGAAGGTCGGCGATTTGGCAGCGAGAGGTGCCGTAAACAAGAGTGTCTTCGTGGCGCGACGCAGGACGTTGATAACCCGTGCGCGCTATTTGGTTGCAGAGGAGGCGGAAGCCGATGAGAGGAACTATCGTACTCTTTCACTAAATCGATACCGGAATGGACCATCAATCAACATCGTCACGATTGACACGGCATCAAAGGGCTTGGCGGCGTTCGTAAGTCGAGATGCCGGTATCAGGGCAAGCCAAGCGGGCAGCTATTTGGATCCAGGCGACATAGTCGCTATGAATTCAGACCACAAGGGCTCGGGCTTGATGCTGGAAGGGCTGACAGTGAGCCTGGATTACGTCGAGTTTTGAACTTTGATTAATGGCTAAGTTTCGGCGAGAAACGTCACGGTCCAGTGTTCGGCGAGCGCTTTCGTGCGCGCAAGCGACGGGTGGAGAGCTCGACCGTCGCCGTGCCAGTACATCCATACGGTGAGGGCCGCGGTGGCTACGGTCTCAGGAGATTTCCTGCGGGAGGTTTGGGCGGAGCGTCACCCTTAGCCCTGCGCTCGTCGGCGATTTGCCGAAGGTTGTCGATGCCGTCTTCGGTGAAGACGACGATAGTTTTGCTGAATTCGGTTGCGGGATAGCCGTCGTAGGCGCGTAGGCAACCGTCTTCCGAGAACATCTCAATCGAGCAATCGCGCAAAAAGCCTTCGTCCTCTTCGAGCATCTCGGCCACGTGTTTGAGAGTGTAAAGAGCGGAGTTGCGATATCCCATCTGGCGGCCTCAACGATCTGGTTTGCATGTGAGCCCAATGGGCCAGATCACCAGATCAGGCAGCTTTAGCCGCTGCGATTGTCAAAGGCTCCAATTCCAGGGAAGCAAGCCCTTGAGCCGTGTGATCGGCGTGTCGGCGACGCGGGCGAGGACATCGGCCAGCCAGGCCTGCGGATCGACGTCGTTGAGCTTGGTGGTGTTAATCTCGTCGCCATGAAGGCAGCCCTATCGGCACCGCGATCGGAGCCTGCGAACAGCCAAGCTTCCTGCCGAGGGCAAAGCTACGCAGCGCACGTTCGGCGGCGTTGTTGGTCAGACAAATCCGGCCGTCGCTGAGAAAGGGCGTGAACCCGTCCCGGCGCCTCAGCACATAGTCGATTGGCTCAGCAACCGGAGAGCTTCGGGACAATTTTGCCCGCTCGCTCCGCATCCATTCCTCAAGCGCCTCTGCGATCGGCCGGCTTTCCTGCTGGCGTCGTTGCAGGCGTTCGTCGGCGGCAAGACCGTTGATGTCGCGCTCGATATCAAACAGCAGGTCCATTCGTTTGACCGCCTCTAGTGCGATCGGCGAGATCGGTGCGGCATCCTTGCCGCGCTTGGCATTGGTGGCGATGTCGGCGAGCACGAAGAACTTGCGGCGCGCATGCGCCCAGCATCGAGGTCGGCCAGGGTCAGCCAGGTGGGCGCCTTTCCAATCGTCGCCTCGGCGAAGTCAAGCAACAATCGAAAGGTATCGCGGTAGCGGGATAACATTTGGGCGGCTGAGAGGTATCTCGGTCTACTTTCCGTTAGTCAAAACCTGCCGAAATGCAAAAGCGCAATAAAACACGCTAGACAGTAGAGACCTTCCCGCAGCCCTGAGCGACCTGTGCCGCCGAAAAAGAAAACCTGCGACGATCGTCATTTTGTGCCTTAACATCGGCCACGGACTGCCCTTTTTCACGCTGTCAATGGCCGACGTAAGCCCTCCCGGCAAGTAACACTTGACCCCAATTGCCTGATCGACACACATAACGTCATAATCAAGGGCCACTTTATACCAGAGGAGAGAAGTGGGTACCCGCCGAGCTCCCTTATAGTATTTCTCCACCACTGGTTTTAGAATTTCCGAACGCACAATTTCACGCTTGTCTCCTTTTACATGGTCGTCGAACCGCATCTGAAGAAAGTTTGTTCGTCTTCGTACGAACGGACTTCCGTGGAGGCGCCCGTCCGCCTCCACGTAGTGTACAACAATTCCGCATAGACTTTTATCCGTGCAGGCAATCAATTGGTCAATTATGCTTGGGATATTTTGGCCGATGATCTGATCGTCGTCATCGTAAATTGCAATAAATTTGCCCTTAGCTTTGGAAATGGCCACTCGCCTCGACCCCGCACTTCCGGAATTCGTTCCTGAAGTAACAGTCAAACGAGAGTCTTCAATCGAAAGCAGTTCTTCCAAAGTTCCGTCGGTTGAGCCATCCACATGGATGCAAACTTCGACAGGCTGGTCACTTGCCAAAATATCGCGCACCAACGCGCTTGCCATTTCGCGGCGATTAAACGTCGCAATGCAGAAACTTAGAATGGGGCTTGTATCTGGAAACATAGTAGGAAGCTGCTCCTGAACGCGGATCTCGTGAGATCGTATGCCATGGATCATGTGGGGCGTCGATCTAAAGTATGCAGCCATGATACGGCTAAGGCCCGACTGCCCGCGGCCAAGCAATCTACTCGGCCAGCAATTCTGTAAGGCCCATGTTGACCTCTTGACCTACAGAGTGTGGCACCGTTCTCTCTCTCCCAAAACTTTTTGCAGAACCTTCAGGACACTATCACACCGACAGCTTTCCGGGCCGGGGCCTGCGCCTGATGCGCGCATTCCGACCCGCGTCGTTGGTTTGAGCAGGCCTTGCCACGCTCCGCTCGAACCCAGTTCACGGTGCATGCGCCCCCAGCAGAAAAGTTGCGGCTCCAACTTCGTCCGGATCTCATCCGGCGCACCGGGTGTGGCAGTCCTCAGGACCTAAAGACTGCGGCGCCCCAGCCACCTGCAGCTAATCCAGCAGTTTCAAGAAACCAAGCAGACGAATCCTCATGTATAGAAGTTCAGCGGCCCATGCATTGCCATCTTTTATGGCTCTTGCGGCTCGCCATCGAAAGAGCCGCCAACAGCGTTATGGCACGTTCGAAGAATATCAATGTACCGCCGCACGACAATTTTCTCATCAAACTGCCGCTCTACTTTTGCACGACCTGCAACTCCCATAGTCATTCTCTGCGCGGGACTGAGAGCAATAAATTTCATTATTTGTTCAGCAAGATGGGTATGATCCTTTACTCTGCAGAGATAGCCATTGACGCCATCATCCACCACGTCCCGACATCCAACCCAATCCGTAGTGATTATGGGTCTGCTGAGGGCCGCAGCCTCAAGCAGGCTCCTGGGTGTTCCTTCTCTGTAGAATGACGGCAGTACAACGCAGTCAGCATTTTGAACAAACGGCCTGACGTCATCCGAGGATCCGAGATATTCAATGATTCCAGCTTCTTGCCAAGCTACCAGCTCCGCCTGTGTTACCGCCTTGCTCCCTTCTGCAACAAATCCTAGTATCTGAAACCGCGAAGTCGGCCGCAAACGCTTTACAAGCCGCGCAGCTTCGACAAATTCCACAACACCCTTCTCTCGGAGCAGCCTCCCTACGAAAATGAATGTCAATTCCTCAGCTGAATTGTCATTTGTCGATCTCCTCGAGTTTTGGAAATGCGAAAGATCGATGCCAGAGCCTGGGACGACCAGCGTCTTCTTTGGCTCGACTAACCGCCTGTCGGAAAAGAGCTCACGGTCCTGCTCGTTCTGGAATATGACCTTAACTGCTCTGCGGAAGGAAATTCGGTAGAGCCGCTCCACTACAAGCTTGACTAACCCGTTACCAGAGAAGGCAGAGCCCAGTCCTGGTACGTTGTTTATGACCGGGATAGACAACCAGTTAGCAGCCAAACTACCAAATATGTTCGGCTTTATGGTAAAGCTTAATATTGCATCCGGCCGCAAAACTTTGAATATCTTGTAGTACTGGAACATCAGCTTGATGTCTTCTAACGGCGATGTTCCATGTTCCGCCATTTTCACGGGTATAAAATCACAACCAAGTTCGACGACCCGATTCTCATAACCATCGGCAACAGCGACGACCGTGACCCTATATCCGGCCGCGATCAGCGCACGAACTAAGCCCGCACGGAAATTGACGATATTCCAAGCCAAATTCACAGTAATGATCAGGTTTTGGCCTTTCATTCGGCCCACCCGTTCTCAAATCTCAACGCTGACAGGTCTCTCTCAAACGCAAGGGGCGCAACGCAGCCCTTCAGAAGCACCGAGCTCAAATTCGTTGCGCCCATGCATAAGCACGGCTGTCAGAAATTACTAGGCGTTTGACATTGTACAGCCCAGAGTTCTCAATTCTATCAACTGCCTTAACGACGCCAGGAAATAGCTTGCTGGTCACATCGTCAAAAACGATCATGTCGCCTTTCTCCTGCCGCGCCGAAACCAGCTCAAATTCTTGCATAACGCTGCTTTCGATATGCTGGGCGTCAAGGAACGCAAAATTGATGCGATCCAGGCCCACTTTGGGCAAGAGGTCCAAGGTGTCCCCCTGTAAAAACAGAACGTTTCGAGCCAGGTCAGCCCACGGCTGCAGGATCTCGGCACGAGATTTCGGTCCGTCATGGTCGTCAATACAATTCCAGATCTGCCGTTTCAGGTGTGGCAAGACGTCCAGCGTAACGATCCGGCCAGCAACCCCGTGGTCAGCCATCGCCTTGCTCATGCAAAGTGCCGAAAATCCGCGAGCTGTACCTGTCTCGAGCACGGTTGTGAAATCTAGACCCGAATTGCTGAGCATATCGCGCATCAAAGCGTACAGCAGCCTCCCATGAGGGTAGGCTAGGTCGGACTTCTTTTTTACGATTTGCGTATGAAGCGCAAGCTCATCGAGCCATTGCCGATCAATCGCGTAACCCAAGTCCTTCTCGAGCCGATCAATCTCATGGAACTCGTGCTTTTGTGCTTGCTGGTACCAGCCAAGGTATTGCTCCCTAGTGGCATGTGGGGCGGTTCCGAAAGGGGCGTTGTTCCACCGTGCGTCAACCGCTCTGTTCACTCTAGCACGAATTCCGAGCACAGCCTCTTGTATGTACGGCGCGAGCTTCATCCACAGATCCTTCCTGTTGCCCAGCTCTGGTGTCTAACCAGAAGCAATGTCATGAGAGTTGATGCGCAGTATGCGAAAAAGTATGACAATTCAAAACCCAGCGAAATTCCAAAGCCTGTCAAGCCCGCGCAAGACACAATCATTATGGGGATCCCAAGCACATATCCGAGGGCTATAGAGAGGGGACGTCGGTTGTTTATGGCAATTGGGTCGACTGCCATTTTCTTGGTTCGGTTTAGCATGATTGCAATTGACACTATAACGAAGGAGAGCGGGCTAAAAAGATCACTAGAAAGGGCGGTAAAATATCCGGTCTCATAAAAAGCCATAATTCCAGCAAGAGCGACAAAAGAGCACAAGGCGGCTAGCGCTGCTCCTCCCATTAACGTTCGTCGAAACTCTGAAGTATCCCCTGTCGAAGCGTGCTTAAACGCGTTCGGGACCGTTATAAAGGATGACGCATTTATTATAAACCCGACGACCCTCTGTGCCAAATCAACCGAAAACGAAAATATTCCAAGGTGCTGCGCAGTACCAAACCACAATAGAAGATAGCGCATGCCCAGATATAGGCATTGCTCTGCTATAGTGCTCAACGTATAAGTTCCCCCAACTCTCAGCGTCTCCCTGACGACAGAGAATCTCGGCAGCAATGAGATCGCCGGCCGGGAGAGCAAAAGAGAAATGCCCGCTGCAACGGCGTAACTTGCTGAAAAGGCGATAAGAGCCATTGATGGCGTTGGATTTGGTCTGACGATCACCCAAGCCAACAGGATGTAAGCTATAGACTGGGCGAGAGATGCGGTACCGTAAAGCCAAAGAGAGAGGCGCGCGTGTAATATTTCCTGCACGGTTGTATAGAATCCAAACGCTACGAATGGCGCTATAAACGTCCACGGCACCAATCCAAAATATGCCGGCACAGATACAAGTACAGCTAGAACTAGAGATACAAGCGCACTTAGTGAAACAAGCGACGACTCGTATTCCTTGATCTTGCCTTCGGCGGTGATCTTGGCATGCTGAGAGACTATGGCGAACGCGAACGGACCGAACGCCACGCTGGATACCAGGCCCGACGTGGCGACTACGGTACTATAAGCTCCATAGTCCGTGGCCGGCATCCATTTACCTATCAGCAAGAGCGTGATCAGGTTAAGTAAGCCGGGACCTGATCTTATAACAATCGCCTCGACAAGTCGAAGCATCGTTTTCCACACATAGTTCTCCAATTCTATGAAGAAGTGAAATTTCTTACCTAGGCCATACCTGCTTGGTCAGGGTATTTAGCTTGGAATGGACTTTCCCCTTGGACTACATATGAGAGATACTGTTTCACGGAGCGCCTCGATATCGCCGCGTGATAGGCTTCCAATGTTTTCAGCGCGTCGTGGTCCTCAAGGAGAGCTTTTGCAAGAGATTCCTTGGAAGAGTCCGCGACCACTACTCCGGCCAATGTGTCAAGATCTCCAGAACAAGGGGTGGTTACAATTCGTTTCACCCCACATGCCATCATCTCGATCAAGACGTTGGGAAACCCCTCGTGCGAAGAGGTCAACAGGCCGTAACGGGCGCCCTTCATTATAGGAAACGGGTTCTGAAGCTGCCCAGCAAACACCACCTGATCCGAGACTTCTAGTGAGGCGGCGTACCCTTCAGCCTCGGCCTGGAGAGGACCAGATCCAATCATTACGAGCACTACCTTTTTTCCGGTCGTTCTCACGATCTCGTGCAGCGTATCTATTGCTAAGAGCGGCCTCTTTACCTCGATCATCCTTCCACACCATACTATGTAGGGCGTGTTGGTAGTTCTTTCTTCAAAATCCGTGGCGATCGACTGCTCGGCCATCGAAGTAACTTCTATAGCGTCAATCGGATTGCCAAGCACCGTAACACAATCAAATGCTCTGCGAGGCGCTACGTTCTCTAGTGCCGCCTTCATTTCTCCGGTCTGGGCAATGATTAAAGCTTGACTACCATAGACAGAGTAGAGAGCTCGATATGCCGCCAATCTAAGACCTCCATATCTCTTGGCGAAGATTGTGGATTCTCGCGTGACAAACCGTTTACAGCGAAGCCAACCAACTCGGTGGCAGGCCGCCAAAAACGCATTCATCCGTATGTGTGACGAAAACACCAAGTCGTAGCGGGATCTGCGAAGCCTCGCGAGCAGGCCCCACTCACTCCCAAGATGACCTCCCCCTACACCATAGCTCACCCGCGCTGTGCCAACGTGCCCTCTGAAGAATGACGGCGTTGGCCCGGCCAAAACCGCAATCTCGACGTCCCAATCATCCATTAAGGACAGTTCTTTTGCCAGGAGCGAAACAACCCTCTCGGCGCCGCCCGCTCGATCGATCGGGACAACGAACAAGGCCCTACGCATCACACAATTCTCTCTGGCACCAAATCCAAATATCCTAAATCGACTCTTGGCGCGCACCAGCCCCACCGCCCACATTTCGCCTTAGAACATAAGCAAACGTCTCACCGGCATCCTTGCCGAGCAGCGCAAATGCAACCAGCTGCCATGCCCTCCACAATATGTAAAATGGCACGAAGAAGGTGAAATACGAACTAATCCAAAAGACCTTACGCTTCTCGACACTCATACCATTCTGCAATGCTAATTTCTCTATAAGGCTCGGGACACATTTATCATAGTAGGCCCTGAACCCATCGTGCCCTTCGCCTTTTTTGGGGAAAATTGCAAAGAGTACCTTCTTCTTTATCGACTCCGGAAGAATCAAATTGATACGGGCAAAGAGCGCGTTCCGACACGGTGCAAAGATAAACACTCTGCCTCCTGGCCTGACGACACTTGCAATACCTCTAATGGCTTTCGCGGTGTCGTACACATGTTCGAGTGTGGCCTGACAAACAACAGAGTCGGCATCCCCTCTCCCAGAGTATTGGCATAAGTCGGCGGCTATCGTTTCATCGTATATTCCGCTTGGAGCCGCGGCTAGTTCCTCAACACTTATATCGATACCCACAACTTTCAAATTCATCCGCATCTTATCGTCCAAACTGACGCACGGTTCAGAGCCGCCTCCAAGATCATAGATAAGTGAACCGTCTGAAAATGCTCCCGGCAACATCTGGGAAAGGAAATACTCGTTTCCGTCGCGCCGCAACGCGATAGGCAAGACTCCGTCTATCCATCGGCAGACCTTGACGTTGAAGTTTATGAACCGCCTAGCAATTCCCATTCGTCTCACTCTTCTGGATCTATTACGTGTCAAAGAGACGCCTTTATTATATGGAGTAGTATTCTCTATACCACGCGACGAACCTTGCTACGCCATCCTTCACACTAGTCGTTGGTTTGTAGCCAAGCGCACTAGATATCTCTGAGACATCGGCGAACGTGTCCGGAACGTCACCAGGCTGCAACGGATGGAGTTCTGTAATCGCCTTAATTTTCAAGGCATCTTCCAACGCGCGAACATACTCATACAGCGGCACGGGTGTGCTGTTTCCGATATTAAGAATCCGCCAGGGTGCGCTGCTGGTTGCCGGGTCCGGATCAGCTGAGTTCCAGTCGGGATTCGGAGCTGCAGGCTGGTCGCTTGCACGAATAACGCCCTCAGCAATGTCCTCGACGTAAGTGAAGTCGCGTGTATGGTTGCCGTTGTTGAATAATTTGATCGGCTCCCCGGCAAGGATACTTTTAGTGAACAGGAAAAGCGCCATGTCCGGGCGGCCCCAAGGACCATAGACCGTGAAGAAGCGCAGCGCGGTGGTGGGCAAGCCGAACAGGTGGCTATAGCTGTGTGCCATCAGCTCGTTCGCACGCTTCGTCGCCGCATAGAACTGCAGCGGATGGTCGGCCGGGCGATGCTCGGAAAAAGGCATATTGGTATTTGCCCCATAGACACTTGAGGTACTTGCATATGTCAGATGGGCCACACGACTGGCGCGGCACGCCTCAAGTATGTTGGTGTACGCGATGATGTTGCTTTCCACGTAGGCATGTGGATTCTCGAGGCTGTAGCGAACCCCAGCCTGGGCGGCGAGATGGATCACGCGATCAAATGCATAATCAGCAAAGCAGGCGTCCACCACGCCCTTTTCAGCCAGATTGCCGCGGATGAAATGAAAGCCAGAATTAGTTCTGCGGTTCGCTTCGTCCAGCAACCGCAATCTCGCTTCCTTGATTTCGGGGTCATAGTAGCTGTTGACGCTGTCTATTCCAACCACCTCATCACCGCGTTCCAGCAAACGCTTCGATACGTGATAGCCGATAAACCCAGCGGTGCCGGTCACCAAAATTTTCATCAGAAGCGTCCATCCGTAATTTCCTTGGGAAACAGGCCCTTGATGTCGAAAATGACACCCGGGGTCTTGCGAAGGGTTTGTAGACCGACAGCGCCCAGCGCATGAAATTGCCTGTGCCCTACCGCAACAATTACGCCGTCATAGGCCCCCGCCGGGATATCCTTCACACTCAGTACACCGAGTTCTCGTTCACATTCTTGCGGATCGACCCAAGGGTCCCAGAGGTCAACCTGCGCGTTATATTCCTTCAACTGTGCGACGAGGTCGGCGACCTTGGAATTTCGCAAATCCGGGCAATTTTCCTTGAAGGCTGCGCCCATCACAAGAACTCGGCTGCCGACGACGGGTATTCCTTTGCGCATCATCAGGCGGGCTGTCTGATCCGCTGCGTGTTTTCCCATGCCGTCGTTGATTCGACGGCCTGCGAGTATGACTTCTGGATGGTAACCGAGTTCTTGCGCCTTGTGGGTAAGATAGTAGGGATCTACGCCGATGCAGTGACCGCCAACTAGGCCCGGGGTGAACCGTAAGAAATTCCACTTGGTGGCTGCGGCATCCAACACCTCCAATGTATCAATACCGAGCTTGCCGAAAATCAAAGAAAGCTCATTCATCAACGCAATGTTCAAGTCGCGCTGCGTGTTCTCGATCACTTTGGCAGCTTCAGCCACCGCAATGCTACTCGCAAGATGCGTTCCTGCTGGCACAATTGAGGCGTACAGCTCATCAATGGCCTTTGCTGCTTCAGGAGTGGACCCACTAGTCACCTTGACAATGGTTTGCAGCCGGTGCTCTCGGTCACCTGGATTAATTCGTTCAGGGCTGTATCCTATGAAGAAGTCTCGGTTGAATCGGAGACCTGATGCCTGTTCGATCAATGGGGCGCAAACCTCTTCGGTGCAGCCCGGATAGACCGTCGATTCAAAAATGACAACTGCTCCAGGCGAGAGCGCCTCTCCAACGGTCCTTGAAGCCAAAATCAGCGGCTTCAAGTCGGGCCTGTTGGCCCTATCAATCGGCGTAGGCACAGTGACAATGAATATGCCACAGGCCTTAAGATCGGCCACGGAAGTGGTGAAGGTCAAACCGGAGGCAAGTCTCATTTCCTCCTTATCTGTCTCCAATGTCACGTCCTCGCCTCTCTTCAACGAAACAACTCTAGCTTCGTTGATGTCAAAGCCGACCACCTCACGGGTCCTCCCGAATGCGACGGCAAGTGGCAACCCGACGTAGCCCAGTCCTATAATAGCTATTCTCTTCGAATTTAGATTCAACGGAAACACTCTTTCTTTGGGATATCTATTCCACACGGCGTTAAGAAGGTTAGAACATCCTCGCTCAACGCGCACCAAATCCCGTCAGCATGGTTCGGATGGTACGAAATACAATCAGCACGTCGAGCCACGGGGAGAAGTTTTTGATGTAGTAAAAGTCGTAGTGAAGCTTTTCTAGAACGTCGCTTACCGCCGCGACATGACCTTGATTGACTTGCGCCCATCCAGTGATGCCAGGCCGGACGATATGCCGGTATCGATAGAACGGAAGCTCCGCCTCATACCACTTTGAAAGTACGAGTGCTTCCGGGCGTGGCCCGATCCAGCTCATTTCGCCGCGCAAAATATTGATAGCCTGCGGCAACTCGTCGATCCTGGATTTTCTCAAAAATCGCCCGACACGAGTGATGCGCGCGTCCCCAGCCTTCGTAATAGCCTCTTCCTTCTCGTCATCGGAAGCGGTGCCAAGCTTCATCGTTCTGAATTTGTAGACCTCGTACGGATTCCCCCCGTAGCCCATTCGCTTCTGCCTAAATAGCGCAGGTCCAGGTGAATCGATCTTTACGGCAATCACCACGAAGAGCAGCAATGGTGAGAATACAACAAGCACAAACAACGCAGACGTCCAGTCTATCGCCTGTTTTATTTTTAAGTAAGCCTGATTTGGATTCAACGACCCTAACGTATTTTCAGACAAATGCTCGATTTCGACGCGGCCTGTGAGCGACTCTCTTATTTGTTTAACATGATATACTGGCGTTCCTGACAGTGCGCGGTCGGCGATGTATCGCTCCCACTCATCTGAAAGGTCGGCCCGCAGATCAGCAACCACGCCGCTGGCATACTCGATAATTGTGTTGGGCGAATTAACTCTGTGCCAGCTCACACCTGGGATGCTCTCCAACCTGTCGACATCCCCTCCAGGAATTATCGCCAGCCGGTATGAGTCGAGCCGCCGAGTGGCCAAGCTCAGGCCGAAATACCAAAGAGTCGATTGAATGAAGCTCGCCGCCGCCTGGAACCGGCTATAGTCGAATCTAAAGAAGAAGATGGTCACGAACACGAGGCCGTAAGTCAGGGCGAAGGTGGGCAAGATGTAGCCAGCCGCTGCGACGCCCGGGAAGTTGCCAATTCGCTTATAGAGCATGTAGCCGGACGTGTGAGCGACGAATGCCGCAAAAATGGTGACTTGCATGTTGGGTGACCAGATGACGCGGGGATCGACCGACATCCGGATCAGGGCGGGTAGCAGAATGGCGAATGTCAATCCGCCAAGCAGCTGGAAGCGCAACCGAAGCAAGAAATGCCTTGGATTGGACAAAGGGCTCGTGGTGGTATTCAAATTGAATCCCGCGAGACGGGCCCCATGAAAACCTGGACGTTCACTTGACAAGGTGCCGCTCTCGGCCGACGCTCGAATAGGCTATGCCTTCCTTCACCACATCCTCGCCGCGGTAGACGTTTCGAAGGTCAACCATCACGGGCGTCGCCATAAGTGAATGGAGCCGCTTCAGATCCAACGATCGAAACGCATTCCACTCGGTGACGATGACGATCGCATGCGAGCCGTCAGCTACGGCGTAGGCGCTTTCCCCGAATTCAATGCCCTCGATCATCTTGCGTGCCTGCTCCATACCGACCGGATCATAGGCCTTGATCGAAGCGCCCGCATCCCTGAGTGCCTGAATGATGGCCAATGAGGGGGCATCGCGCATATCGTCGGTGTTGGGCTTAAACGTAAGGCCGAGGATACCGATGGTCTTGCCGCGAACCGAGCCGCCGCAGGCCTCGACCACCTTGCGAGCCATCGCCCGTTTGCGCTGGTCATTTATCGAGACTGTCGTTTCAATAAGCCGCACGGGGCTTGCCGCGTCCTGCGCGGTCTTGACCAGTGCCAGCGTATCTTTCGGGAAACAGGAGCCACCGTAGCCCGGCCCGGCATGAAGAAACTTTGCGCCGATGCGATTGTCCATGCCGATGCCGCGCGCGACGTCCTGCACATCGGCCCCCAACCGCTCGCAGAGATCGGCAATTTCGTTGATGAAGGTGATCTTCATGGCCAGAAAAGCGTTGCCGGCATATTTGGTAAGCTCCGCCGAACGTCGGCTCGTATAGAATATCGGCGCGGCATTCAACGAGAGCGGGCGGTAGATCTCGCCCATGACTGTTTTGGCCTTTTCGGCATCGGTCCCGACAATAATGCGGTCGGGCCGCTTGAAGTCCTCGATCGCCGATCCTTCGCGAAGAAATTCCGGATTGGAGACCACCGCAAAATCGGCAGCGGGATTTTGCTCGCGGATGATTCGTTCCACCTCATCGCCGGTACCGACGGGGACGGTCGATTTCGTCACCACGACTGTAAACCCCCTGAGTGCGCGACCAACTTCAGCGGCCGCGTCGTAGACGAAGGACAGATCGGCATGCCCGTCGCCACGCCGTGACGGCGTCCCCACGGCGATGAAGACTACATCCGATCGAGAAACCGCATCCGCCAGATTGTCGTCGAAACGCAAGCGGCCCTGCGCGGTGTTGGTCGTGACGAGGTCGTCGAGCCCTGGTTCGTAGATCGGTATCTTGCCGAGTTTGAGCATGGCAAGCTTTTCCGCATCCCTGTCGACGCAGCAGACCTGATGGCCAAAGTCGGCGAAGCAGGCGCCCGAGACGAGCCCTACATAGCCGGCACCAATCATTGTTATTCGCATACCGCGTACTCCCAATCAGCGCCGATGAGTTGATCTTGCCAGACAGCGCCAATTCCCCACCGAACGACGGCTACCGCACTCCCGGGTGAAACCCGAGAGCGCATCCTACAACAATTTACATCACGACGCCGCCTTGATGTTTGCGGCTACGCGATTGCTACGAGATCCCTGGCATCCAAGTCGACAGGGATTTCGCCATTCATGATGGCCACCAGAACCCGGGCTCTTCCGGCTGGATCGAGCCGGTCAAGGCGACCGATCGTTTCCCCGAGAGGGCCCGAAAGGATTCGGACCGAGGCGCCCGCTGCGAGGCCTCCACTGAAATCAAGCAGCCCGTCCTTACCGGTCAATGCAATGAAACGCTCTACCAGACCCGAGGGGACCGGCAAAGGCCGGTCGCCTTGCGTGACGAGGGAACGCACACCGAATGTTCCATTGACCGAGCGCCAACGTTGCAGCGCAACGTCAAGGGCGATGAACATATAGCCCGGGAAATACGCCGCAGACCGGGTTTCGAGACGCCGGGCATGACGCACGGTTTTCTCGCAGCGAGGCACAAACGGCTGAAATCCCTGAATCCGAAGATGCCGTTCGGCGACATGCTCCTTTCCGGGAAAGACGCTGGCCGCGTACCAGCGGGTTGCCGGCGCGGCCGTCGGCTCTGACGACAGGGCGGTCGCCTTACTCGGTGTGTTTTCCGCGGTAATCACGTGTCTCCTCTCAGGGCGGGCATATCGGCGCCAAGGGTTACGACAGTGTGTCGATGCCAGCAAGCACCCATGCCGCGAGAATCAGGGTGGTTCATAGAAAAATTACCCGCAAATTGTCCATGAAATTAGCTATGCCTAAATATCATCGGGCCGCTTTCTTTTTCAGCTGCCCGATATGCGATATCGGGAAATTCGCTGTGACGCGTAGCTCTTTGGTTACATTGGCGCGGCGATCCCCGGTTGTTCTGGTGCTTAGTCCACCGACTTGAAGCTAATGTGACGGGTCGCAACAGATGCCTGCAGAGCCATTCCAGTTTGCAATAAAAAGATGTTTCGATAGGCCGTTACTGAGCCAAAATTGCCAGCAAGCCACGAAATCCCGATCATGGCACAGCGATGCAGGTTCTTGAACGGATTCACGAACGCTTCAGCAGCGACCAAGCAGCCGGCACCAGGCTCGCGGCCAGCGCAACCTTGATCAGATCGCCGACGATAAAGGGCACCACCCCGAACTGCCAGGACTTTTCCGGGCCGATCAACAGCGCCAGCCAGGCAAAGCCCATCGCCATCATGACGATCTCGGCCACCAGCATCGCATTGAAGAGCTTGATAGGATGGCGATCCCAGCCACGGTCGGCAGCCCAGCCGACGATCGCCGCCATGACGACGAAGCCGGCTAGATAACCGCCGGTCGAACCGAGCATGTAGGCGATGCCGATGCCCTTTTCCGGCGTGCTCTGGAAGACCGGAACGCCCCATGCGCCCTCGGCCATGTAGAGAAGCAGCGTGGCGACGCCGAGGCGCATTCCGAAGGCGGCGGCGATCAGAAAGACAGCGAGCGTCTGCATCGAGATATCGACCGGTCCGAGCATAACCTTCGTCTTGGCCGACAAGATCAGCAGCAGCGTTCCGGCGATCGCCAGCAAAAGCTGTCCCGCCAGCCGGGTCGCGCCCTTTTCAGGCAGAGCGAGAGAAATAAGCGGACGCATCGTCGTTGAAATAGCCATGGTCTTCCCCGTTCCGGATTGCCGCCGAACGCGGCCTTGCGTTTTCCTATATTGGCTTCCGTGCTATGCGGCAATCGGTTTTGCCCTCCCCCAAAAAAGGTCGCGACGTCGCTATGGCGCTGAAATTCGATACCAGCTTCGACCCGGCCTATGGTCGGGGCGTGACCGTTGCGCCAGACGTGCTTCGGATCACGGCCCCGAACCCAAGCCCGTTCACCTTTCACGGAACCAACAGTTATATCGTCGGACGCGAGACGCTGGCGGTGATCGATCCGGGTCCGGATGACGACGCACATCTTCGAACGCTGCTCGAAGCGATCGGGACCAGGCCGGTCAGCCATATCTTCGTCAGTCACACGCATCGCGACCATTCGCCACTCGCGGCGCGGCTGAAGCAGCACACCGGTGCGGCGGTTCTGGCGGAAGGCCGGCATCGCCCGGCGCGGCCGTTGCGCACCGGCGAGGTCAATCCGCTCGATGCAAGCGCCGACATCGAGTTCGTTCCAGACGTCGCGCTGCCGGATGATATGGTGATCGGAGGTGATGGCTGGGCGATCCGGACGGTGCTGACGCCCGGCCATACCGCCAATCACGCGGCCTTCGCGCTGGAAGGAACCGGCATCCTTTTCTCGGCTGATCACGTCATGGCGTGGTCGACTTCCATCGTCGCGCCGCCGGACGGCGCCATGGCCGACTACATGACATCGCTCGATCGGTTGATCGAACGCCACGACCGGCTGCTGCTGCCCGGCCATGGCGGGCCGGTGACCGAGCCGCGCAACTTAATGCGCGAGTTGAAAACGCATCGCAAAATGCGCGAACGGGCGATTCTGGAGCGGATCAATAGCGGTGACCGGACGATCAAGGACATGGTGGAGGCGATCTATCGCGACACCGACCCGCGTCTGCATGGCGCGGCCGGCCTGTCGGTGCTCGCCCACCTGGAAGATCTGGTGACGCGTGGCTTGGTCCGCACCAATGGCGCGCCGGCCATAGACGGCATGTTTGCGCCGGCAAAGTAATAGGATCAAATATCATTCCGCCGGCGCCACGCCAACCTGGCCCGCGACTTCCTGGTCGAGCTCGGCAAGGAAATCGGTGATGCGCGCTGCATTGTCGCCAAGGTCACAGCGGCCGAAACGCGAGGCCGAGCGCATATCGACGATGATCGCATCGCCATCATCGCTCACACGGATGGCGACATCGGCGGGAAGGCCAAGCAGGAAGCTCTTGGCGACCGCATCGATCGTCACGTCGCTTTGCCCTATTGCCTCGGGAAATGGCGCCGCGAGCTGCCAGCCCCGCCGATCAAGCACGGTTTTGACCGCCTCCAGAACGCGATCGAAAGGCAAGCTGTAGCTGCGTCCGGTGACAAGCGGATAAGCTTCGGTTTGCAGGCGCTGCTCGCCCGGGGTCGGCGGCAAAAGCTCGTTCATATCCTTTGTCCGGGTAGAAATATCGAGCGCCGGCGGGTCGTCGAAATCGGTCGAGATGTCGCGCAACGGCGGATAGATCGCCGCCCAATAGGCCGCGACGGCGTAAGGGATGAGCACCAGAAGCGCCAACAAGGCCCCGACGGTCAGATCGTGGCCGCCGCGATCACCGAAATTCCACAATCGCGCAAAGGCAAACCCGGCGAACAAAAGCGCAAAGGCGGCCAGCAAGGCGACAATGCCGAGCACCCCCAGGAAAGCCGGCGTCTCGACGAGATCATATCGGTGCCCGATGAGAACCGTCAGCAGCAGGACCGCCGAAAAAGCGCCGGTGCGCCGCGACCAACCGGCAGCCCTCGACGTTTGTCGCTCGGGAATTACCATCATTGTTTTCTGCGCTGCCCCAACCCGAACAAAGGCATAGTGGATTTCAGCAGCGGCTTGAAGGCGAAAAGACGCCGCATCTCCGGTCAATCCGTCGGCAGGCGATAGTCCCGGAACTGCTGGCGCAAGGTAATCTTCTGGATCTTGCCGGTGGCGGTGTGCGGTATTTCGCCGACAAAGGCGACGTCGTCCGGCATCCACCACTTCGCCACCTTGCCGTCCATGAAGGCGAGGATGTCCCTCTTGGTCGGCTCCCTGCCCGGCTTGCGGACGATCACGAGCAAAGGCCGCTCGCCCCATTTGGAATGCGGAATGCCGATGGCGGCGGCCTCCGCCACGTCGGGATGGCCGACAGCGAGGTTCTCGAGCTCGATGGTCGAGATCCATTCGCCGCCCGACTTGATCACGTCCTTGGCGCGATCGGTGATCTGCATGTAGCCGCCGGGGTCGATATGCGCGATATCACCGGTATCGAACCAGCCGTCTTCATCGAACTGTTCGGATCCGATGCCGCCATAATAGGCGCGCGCGACGGCCGGCCCGCGGACCTTGAGTCGGCCGAAGGTCTTGCCGTCCCATGGCAGTTCGTTATCGTCGTCGTCCGTTACCTTCATTTCGATGCCAAACGGCGTAAAGCCCTGCTTCTGCTGGACGTCGAGGCGGGCCTCGCCCTTCAGCCCGGCATAGTCCGGCTTCAGGGTGCACAGCGTGCCGATCGGCGACATCTCGGTCATGCCCCAGGCGTGGACGACCTGGACATCGTAATCGTCCTGGAACTTCGTCGTGAGCGCGCGTGGACAGGATGCGCCGCCGATGACGACTTTCTCCAGATAGGGAAGTTTCTTGCCGGTGTCTTCCAAATGCTGGAGGAGCATCATCCACACCGTCGGCACGGCGGCGCTGAAGGTCACCTTCTCGGTGTCGAGCAGCTCGTAGAGCGAAGCGCCATCCATCTTGCAGCCGGGCATGACCAGCTTGGCGCCAATCATCGGCGCGCTCTGGGCAAGGCCCCAGGCGTTGGCATGAAACATCGGCACGACCGGCAATATGGTATCGCGTGACGACAGGCCCATGGCGTCCGCCATCGCGGCGATCATGGCGTGCAGCACGTTCGAACGATGGCTGTAGAGGACGCCCTTCGGGTCGCCCATCGTGCCCGAGGTGTAGCACATGCCGGCGGCGGTGTTTTCATCGAATGTCTTCCAGGCGAAGTTGCCGTCGGCTTCAGCAAGCCATTCTTCATAGACAACGACATTGGGCAGCGCAGTCTTGGGCAAATGCGCCTTGTCGGTCAGCACGATAACCCGCTTCAGCGACTTGACCGCGCCGGCGATCTTTTCGAGCAGCGGCAGGAAGGTCAGGTCGACGAAGATCGCCTTATCCTCGGCATTGTTCATGATCCAGGTGATCTGCTCGGGAAAGAGCCGCGGGTTGAGCGTGTGATAGATCGCGCCGACACCCATGATGCCGTACCAGGCCTCGATGTGGCGCGCGGTGTTCCACGCCAGTGTGGCAATACGGTCGCCAAGCCCGAAACCGTCGCGCTCGAGCCGCTCGGCGACCTTCAGGGCACGATGATGGATTTCGGCATATGTGCTGCGCACGATCGGCCCTTCGATCGAGCGCGACACGATCTCGCGTCGGCCGTGCTGCCTCTCGGCGTTGTCGATCAGCTTGTGGCAAAGCAGCGGCCATTCCTGCATCAGCCCGCGCATTTTGTTCCCTCCTGTTATTTTTTGCGCCATTGTGGAACGAACCGGCGGATTGTCCAGCCGTGACCGGGCTGGACCGGTGCGCAGAGCGAAATGAGGCAGAATTCGCCACAATCCGGCCATGCTCGGCGTTAACGTTGATTAACGGGCGGGGCGCGATTGGCGAATGAAAGAGGTTCGCATGGACCCGCAGTTCGACGACGAAGCCCTGGAAAATACGCTTGCCGAAGGTCTGGCCGATCTGATGGCGGCCGATGTCGTGCAGGCCGATCTGATTCATGACGCGAAAACCATTTCCGAAGATGAATTCGTCGAGGTCGTCGGCGGCGCCCTCGAAGCGGTCGGCGGCACGCTCTTGTTCAAGATGTGCGTCGAGAACGAGGGCGAAAGCCAGCACGTCGCCGCCGCCTGCGTCGGCGATAGCGGCAATCGCCAGTTCCTGTTGCTCACCTTGCCGGCCAGCGGGGGTGCGCTGAAGGTCGAGACCACCTCGAAAAGCACCAATCCGGTCGCCGGTATTGCCGCCGCCTATGCCGGGCTGATGGACGCATTCCAGGCCGCCGCCTGAGTTTTCGGCGAAGCGAAAGAAAGAGGCGAGACTTCCCCCCGCGGGCGACGCCCGCCTGGTGGCAGGCAGGTCTTGCGCAAGGCTCTTGCTAGACACACCTTGGGGTTGAGGCAAGGAGATTCGACATGGACCAGATCGCAAACCCGGCACCCGGCTTTCAGCGCAATCCCGGCAAGATCATCACCATCGAGCCTTACAAGGGCACCGTGACGGTGCGCGCCGGCGATGTCATCATCGCCTCATCCGGCAAGGTCAAGGTGCTGACCGAATCGCCCTATTCCCCTGTTTTCTACGTTCCGTTCGACCACATCGACTTCAAACAGCTTGGCAAGACCGAGCTCTCGACCCATTGCCCCTACAAGGGCGATGCCAGCTATTGGAGCGTGCTGCCCGCCGGCGATGCAGGCAAGGATGCGATGTGGGCCTATGAGCAGCCCTTCGACGAGATGGCGGAGATCCGCGATCACGGCGCGTTCTATCCAAACAAGGTGATCATTGAGGCCACGCCCGACTGATCAGTCGGTGGTGCCTTCATCGCCGACACCGTCGGCATCGTCGAGCCGCACGAAGGTAAGGCCTTTCTCCTTCAGCGCCAGAAGCCCCTGCACCACGCCTTCGCCGGCCGCATGGGTCGGCTGGTTGATGTGAGCGATGATGACGTCGCCGTCCTTTGCCGCGGCAATGCGCCGGGCGGTCTCTTTTGCACCGAGCAATGAGCCGCCGTCGCCGTTGATCGAGAATCCGGCGACCTTGAAGCCAAGCTTGCGTATCATTGCGATTGCCGACGGGCTGTATTCGGCGGTTGCGCCGCGAAACCATTTCGGCGCCGGTTCGCCGGTCACGGCGAGAGCGGCGGCACCGGATTCGACCTCGGCCAGCACGGCCTCCGGGCTGCCGGCACTGCGAATGCCGTAGACCCTTTGCGGCGTGTCGACGGCCGGGACGTGACGGCCGCCATGGTTTTCCAATTCAAACAGTTCGGGATGCGCCCGCATGATCTCGACGGCGGCGGCGTTGCGCTTCAGCCAGATGCCGGTGACGAAAATGGTGGCGGGAATCTTGTTTTCCACCAGCGCCGAGAGAATCCTTGTGTCGGTCTGCCCGCCGCAGGCATCGAGCGTCAGCGCGACGCGGCCGTTGCCCACCTCGGCCTTGATGTGCAGCGCCGGTTCGACAAGCAACTGGGCATTGCCGGGAGAGACAGCCCAAAGCGATATCGCAACTGCGCAAAAATGCTTTTGGAACAGGGGCATTGATTGTTTCCAGGTCGGCCAGATCAAAGTTGAAGCGGCGACCCCAAGACCGGCATCAAGGCGGAAATCGGGACGATGCCCCTGCAAAAGCGTCGGCAGCGGCAATTTGACCGTGGGCCTGACCTTTGGCAAGCGCGAGGTCACAATGCGTGCTCCACGTCCTTAACCGTACGTGAAAGGATCGCGCGCACCGCGTCGACAACCGCTTTGACCTCTAGCCGCCAGACGCAGCAAGCCTTGCTCGGATCGGGCCGGCGGCACAGGTCCCTGGCTATGCCCGCGCAAGGCATGGAGGGCCGCAGCGTAACATTGGCCACGCCGACATGACCCCACACCGCCGGGTCGGTCAGGCCGAAGAGGCCGACAACCGGCGTTCCCACGGCGGCGGCCATGTGCATCGGGCCACTCTCGTTCCCGAGAAACAGGCGTGCCTGTCCGAGGACCGCCAGCAGCGTTGCAAGCGACAGCGCCCCGACGACGTTGACGACTGGCGAAGCGGCCTTGGCGATGATGCGCTCGGCAGATGCCCGGTCATCGGGGCCACCGACAAGCAGGAAGTCCAACCCGGTCTGCCGCGAAATTTCGTCGATCGCCAGCGCAAAACGTTCCGGCTGCCATTGCCGCCCCCGGAAGCTCGCTCCCGCATGAACGGCTATGAAGGCGTTAGGCCGAAGATGATGTCGGTCAAGGAGCGCCAACGCCCGGGCGGTCTCCAACGGCAGCGGTTGAATCGTTGGGACCTGCGCACGCAACTCCACGCCAAGCGCCTCAAGCGGCGAAAGATAGCGATAGAGATAATGCTGGCCACCAAAGCCAAACGGTTTGGCTGCGACGTTGGCGGGTTGGCTTTCCAACCAGCGCAACGGTTTTCCGGGGGGATCGTATCCGACGCGGGTCTTGGCATTGACGAGCCTGACGTTGATGCGTGATGTTTTGGAATCGGCCAGATCGATGGTCAGGTCAAACCGGAACCGGCGCAGAGCGCGCACCATCGCATAAAGCTCGCTGCCACGCTCCAGAGGGGTGCCACGTATCCGTACGCGCCGGAACGCCACCACGTCCGAGGCGATGCCATGAGCCATCAGGAAACTGGCAAAGCTCGCCTCGCAAAGGAACACGATCCTGGCCTTTGGATACTCGAGGCGCAGGTTACTGGCGAGCGCGGAGGCGAGGACAAGATCGCCGATGAATTTCGTCTGGAGGATGAGAATCGAGCGGACGTTTGTGGGCGGGTTCAGCAACATCTGTTTTCTGGCACCGGGGCGGGTTCGGGAGCCGGAAACTGGGCAGAAACGATGTCGGGATTTGGAGCCGTCACGCGCACGTTCGTGTGAATTTGGTTACAAATCGGTAAGGTCAGATGCTGGTGGACTCCAACTCTTATCCGCGGCCGTTCTTTGCGGCCTGCACCGCCGCTTGCGCGGCGCATCTATCAGTCCCAGATCAGATCAAAGTCGAAGCGGCGATCCCAAAACCGGCTTCAACGCGCCAGGTCACAGTGCGTGCTCCACGGCCTTAGCCGTGCGTGAAAAAGGCTCGCGCAATGCGCCAACAACCGGAGATAGTGTGCTGAAGGTTCTGCAAAAAGTTTTGGAGAGAGAACGGCACTTGCTCTGAGGCGCGAGCGGCCATGGCACGGTGGTGACGTTGCGATCACCGATTCCCGTGGAAGGGAAGTGCCATACCAATCGAGAAGTTAGACTGAGCAGAGGCGAGTTGAAAGCGTTGCTGTTGTCGGATGAGGACGGCTTTCGCCAAGCATTGCAGACTGTCGTGCAGGAGGTTCTTGAAGCCGAGATGACGGAGGCGATCGGGGCCGAGAAAGGGGAGCGGACGGCGGAGCGGACGAGTTACCGGTCCGGCTATTACGAGCGCAAGCTGGTGACGCGGGTCGGGGTGCTGGAGCTTCGCGTTCCGCAGGATCGGGCTGGCCGGTTCTCGACGGAGTTGTTTGAGC
>NZ_JAMYVG010000019.1:0-114765 GCF_040323855.1 Mesorhizobium sp. M0028 | reverse complement strand
AAGACGTCAAATCCCCCGCAAACAAGCGAACAACCGCCGCAACCCCGCCGCCGCAAGCTTTTGCTCATGACTGCCCAACAGGTCCACAAGGGGAGAAGGGAAGGTTTCTACGCATCCGCCCTGAACGTCTGCTTCTGGATACCCAGCCCTTCGATACCGAGCTCGACCACATCGCCGGGCTTCAGGAACACCGGCGGCTTCATGCCGAGGCCGACGCCGGGCGGCGTGCCGGTCGAGATGATGTCGCCTGGATGCAGCGACATGAACTGGCTGAGATAAGACACGAGATAAGCGACGCCGAACACCATGGTCTTGGTCGAGCCGTTCTGCATGGTCTTGCCGTTGACCGTCAGCCACATCGGAATGTTCTGCGGGTCCTTGACCTCGTCCTTGGTCACCAGCCACGGGCCGATCGGCCCGAATGTGTCGCAGGACTTGCCCTTGGTCCACTGGCCCTGCCGCTCGGCCTGGAAGGCGCGTTCAGAGACGTCATGTGCGACGCAGTAGCCGGCGACATAGTCCAGCGCCTCGGCTTCGGTGACATATTTAGCGGTCTTGCCGATGACCACGCCGAGCTCGACTTCCCAATCGGTCTTCACCGAGCCGCGCGGGATCAGCACGTCGTCGTTCGGCCCGACAATGGCCGAGCTTGCCTTCATGAAGATGATCGGCTCCGGCGGCACGGTTGCGCCGGTTTCTGCGGCATGGTCGGAATAGTTGAGGCCTATGCAGATGAATTTGCCGGTGCCGGCGACGCAGGCGCCGATGCGCGGTTTGCCGGAAACTGCCGGCAGCGATTTCGGATCGAGCTTCGACAATGACTCGAGCGATGCCGGGTCGATCGCCCTGCCGGCAATGTCGGTGACATGGGCGGAGAGGTCGCGGATCGTTCCATCCGCATCAAGGAGGCCAGGGCGTTCGCTCCCCGCCTCGCCATAGCGTAGCAGTTTCATGCAGTTTTCTCCCAGTTGCGACCAGAGGCCGTTTGCAAACTCGCTCCGCTGCGGCGAATGGCGTGGGTTTCGAGAACCGGAGCGGAGCGTACTTAAAGTACGTGAGCCTAGGCAAGCGCGGACGCCGCGCCAGGCGCCCGGCAGAATTGGATTTTCAGACTCCTAGATCGACCAGCCACCGTCGATATTATAGGCCTGCCCCGACGTATAGGTGGCACCGGCGAGATAGACGGCGAGGTCGGCGATTTCCTCGGGCGTGCCGAGCCGGCCCATCGGCTGACGGGCGATGAAGGCGGCGCGGGCTGCTTCGTAGTCGCCCTGCGCGTGCATGCGGTCGTGCAGCGACGGGCTTTCGACCGTGCCCGGGCAGATCGCATTGCAGCGTATGCCCTTGCCGACATAGTCGGCGGCAACCGATTTGGTCAGGCCGATAACGGCCGCCTTGGTCAGGCCATAGACGAAACGGTTGGGCACGCCCTTGGTCGAGCTGGCCAGCGACGCCATGTTGATGATCGAGCCGTCGCCGCGCTCAAGCATGCCGGGCAGCACGGCGCGGATGGTGCGGATCATCGAGCGGACATTGAGATCATAGGCAAAGTCGAGATCGCCGTCCTTCATCTCGAGGATCGAGCCGGAATGGACGAAGCCGGCGCAGTTGAACAGCACGTCGACGGCGCCGATCTCGGCAAAAGCGACGTTCACCGCCTCGTCGTTTAGGACATCCAGCTTGCGGGTCTTGATACCGGGGGTCTTGCCGAGGTCGGCGAGCACCACTTCGTTGATGTCGGTGGCATGGACGACGGCGCCGGCCTTGGCGAAAGCCAGCGCACTTGCCCGGCCGATGCCTTGCGCCGCCGCCGTGACGACAACGACCTTGCCTGTCAGATCCGCCATGCTTTTCTCCTCGCCCGTCTGTGATCGTTCGGCTTTTACCGGCACAAGGCCGGGGCGCAATGTGCCAGACGGGCACCACCATCCCGCCTGTTTCGATATTCGCCCTGCCGGCCAAATGTTTTTTCTCGGTAAAGAACATCTTTTGGCCCGTCAAGCCCGGACGTCCCTCCGGGACACTCAGTCGCCGTAGGGCACCCAGACGTTCTTGACCTCGATCGCACGGCGCAGCAAGGCATCGCCGGCTGCTTCGCCCGATGTCCAGTCAAGGCTGTGGCCGTTGCCGGTCCAGACACGCTTGAGATTGCCGATGGACTCGGCCTCCGCCTTGGCACAGGTCTCGGCATCGGCGAACATCCAGAGCCCGTCGACATCGTCGTGCTTGGCCAGCACGCCGGCCAGCTCGGCGCTACGGCCCGTAACGATATTGATGGCGCCCGCCGGAACGTCGGAATATTCGATGACCTGGTAAAGGTCGGTGGCAAGCAGTGGATATCGTTCGGACGGCACGGCGACCACGGTGTTGCCCATGGCGAGCGCCGGCGCAACCAGCGAGATCAGGCCGAGCAAAGGTGCGTTGTCCGACGCGACGATGCCGACGACGCCGACCGGTTCGTGCAGCGCCAATGTGACGGCACGGGCCGGCGGCTGGTGGACGCGGCCCTCGAACTTGTCCGCAAGCCCGGCATAGAGGAACAGCCGCTCGATCGATAGCTCGACCTCTTCACTCGCCGCCTTGGCCGTCGCGCCGGTGAGCTGGGTCAGACGGGCGGCAAACTCGTCGGCGCGGCCGGACAGGTTTTCGGCCAGATAGTAAAGCACCTGGCTGCGATTGTAGGCGGTCGCTTCCGGCCAGGCCTTGCAGGCGCGCGCGGCCGCGACGGCGTCGCGGATATCCTTGCGGTTGCCGAGACCGACCTCGCCGGCGAGCTTGCCCTTGGCGCTGGCGACGGCAAGGGAATAATTGCCGTCCGGCCGGACCTGCTTACCGCCGATGAACAGCTTTGCCGTGCGGTCGATGGCATCGCCTTCCGGGCGCTCGATGGGCTGGGCAGTGGCCACAGCCGGTTTGATGATCGGGCCGAGCGGCAGTTTTGCCGAGAGGTACTCGAACATGCCCTCGCGCCCGCCTTCGCGGCCGAAGCCGCTCTCGCGATAGCCGCCGAAGCCGCAGGCGGCGTCGAACATGTTGGTGCCGTTGACCCAGACGACGCCGGCCTTCAATTGCGGCGCGACGTGCAGCGCAAGATTGATGTTCTCGCTCCACACCGAGGCGGCTAGGCCATAGCGTGTGTTGTTGGCGAGCTCGACCGCTTCCTCGGTATTGCGGAAGGTCATGGTCGCCAGCACCGGCCCGAACACCTCTTCCTGGGCCAGAATGTTAGCCGGCGAAACACCTGTCGCCAGCGTTGGCAGATGGTAATAGCCCGAGGCGGGCAGTGCCGAGTCCGGCTGCCAGCATATCGCGCCCTGCTTGGCGCCTTCGGCAATCAGGCCCTTGACGCGGTCGAGTTGGGTCAAATCGACCAGCGGGCCGATATCGGTGTTCTTGTCGAGCGGGCTGCCGACGCGCAGCCGGCTCATCCGCGTCTTGACCTTGGCGATGAAGGCGTCGGCGATGCCTTCCTGCACCAGAAGGCGCGAGCCGGCACAGCAGACCTGGCCCTGGTTGAACCAGATGCCGTCGACCAGACCCTCGACGGCGCTGTCGAGATCGGCATCCTCGAAAACGACGAAGGCCGACTTGCCGCCAAGCTCCAGCGAAAGTTTCTTGCCCGAACCGGCGGTGGCCTTGCGGATGATCTTGCCGACCTCGGACGAACCGGTGAAGGCGATCTTCTGGATGCCGGGATGATTGACGATTGCCCCACCCGCTTCCGGCCCGCCCTGGACGATGTTGACGACGCCCTTCGGCACGCCGGCGCGTTCACAGATTTCGGCGAACAGGATCGCGGTGAGCGGCGTGAATTCCGCGGGCTTCAGCACCACGGTGCAGCCCGCAGCGAGCGCCGGCGCGATCTTCCAGGCCAGCATCAAAAGCGGGAAGTTCCACGGGATGATCTGGCCGACGACGCCGACGCCCTTATGGGCTGGAAAGTCCCTGTCCAGCGCCTGCGCCCAGCCGGCATGATGGATGAAATGACGGATCGCCAGCGGCACGTCGATGTCGCGGCTTTCGCGGATCGGCTTGCCGTTGTCGATCGATTCCAGCACCGCGAACAGCCGTTGGTGGCGCTGCATGGCGCGGCCGATGGCATAGAGCCCTTTGGCGCGTTGATAACCGGTGCTGGCGCTCCATTTCGGCAGCGCTTTTGTGGCGGCCGAAACCGCCGCATCGATATCGGCAGCACCGGCATCCGAGACCTTGGCCAGCAATTTGCCGGAGGCGGGATCGCTGGTGTCGAAGGTCTTTCCATTTGCAGCTGCTTTCCAGTCGCCGCCGATGAACAGGGCTTTCGAGAAATCACGGGTCGTCAGCCAGGCATCGGCCTCGTTGCGGGCCTCCGGCGCCGGGCCGTAATCCATGGCGTGATAGCGTTCGAGAATGTTCATGAAGCGCTCCGAATCACGCCATTGCGTGGCGATGATTGGCCGAGTAGTGGCCGGTCAGGTGATGCTCGAGCTGGCGCTCGATGTCGGTCAAAAGGCTCGATGCTCCGAAGCGGAACAGCTCCGGCTCCAACCACGGCCGGCCCAGCTCTTCTTTCATCAGCACCAGCCAATCGAGCGAGGCTTTTGCCGTGGAAATGCCACCGGCCGGCTTGAAGCCGATGAGATAGCCGGTTTCCTCGAAATAGGCGCGGATGGCGCGCACCATGGCAAGGCCAACCGGCAGTGTCGCGTTGACGCTTTCCTTGCCGGTCGAGGTCTTGATGAAGTCCGCACCCGCCATCATCGCCACCATCGAGGCGAGCATGACATTGCGCAGCGTGGCGAGGTCGCCTGTGCCGAGGATCACCTTCAGATGCGCCTCGCCGCAGGCGGCCCGCATCGAGACGATCTCGTTATAGAGCTCCTGCCATTTCGCCCCAAAAACCAAGCCGCGCGGGATGACGACGTCGATCTCGTCGGCGCCGTCGCGGACCGATGCTTCGATCTCCTGCAGACGCGTCGAAAGCGGGGCAAGGCCATGCGGGAAAGCCGTGGAAACGGCGGCGACACGGATGCCGCTGCCGCGCAGTGCTTCGACGGCAGTGGCGACGAAGGGATGATAGACGCAGACCGCCGCCGGACGGATGTTTTCACCGGCAATGCCGAGCCCCTCGGCAATGTCGCGGCGGAACGGGTTGACCGCCTTGGCACAGAGCCGGCGCACGCGCTCTTCCGTATCGTTCGAGTTCAGCGTCGTCAGGTCCATGCAGGCGACGGCGCGCAGCAGCCAGGCAGCCTGGTTATCGGCCTTGATCGAGCGTCTTTTGGTCAGGCTGGCGACGCGGCGTTCCAGCGCCGAGCGGTTGACGCTGCGCATCGATTCCATGAAGCCAAGATCGAGCCTCATGCCGGGATTGCGAGCAATAGCATGGGCCTGCGGCATCGGCGCATTGGCGGCGGCGCGCGCCGGCAGCGGCGTGATCTTGGACGTGCCGAGATCGGTTTCGCGGATTGTGCTGCTCATCTCCTGCCCCTTGTTCAGCGACTTATGCCGAAGATAGACCGTGAAGCAGCGCTTCACGAGTCCTTCAGGCGGTCATAGCGGAAAAAGACAGTCAAGGCAGCCGATTTTTGACCGTCCGGTCAAAATCAGGGTCTCAAAGCAGTGGACGCTGAACTGCCGCGTCTCAGCCGACGAAGGCGCGCTCGACTACGAAGCTTGCCGGATGATGCAGCGAGCCTTCCTGGAAGTCGAGGCTTTCGGCCAGTTCCTTCACGTCTTTCAGCATATGCATCGAGCCGCAGATCATGATGCGATCGGTCTCGGGATTGAGCTTGTCGATGCCGAGATCGGTGTAGAATTTGCCCGAGCCGATCAGCGCGGTGATGCGGCCCATGCGTTCGGACGTCTCACGCGTCGTCGAATTATAGAGCGTGACGCGGCCGCCGGTCAGTTCGCCGATCAGCGGGTCGTTCTCCAGCGCGGCCACCAGTTCCTGGCCGTAGATGAGCTCGGCATTGTCGCGGCAGGTGTGGGTCAGCACGACTTCACCGAACTTCTCATAGGTGTCGGGATCGCGCAGCAGGCTGGCGAAGGGCGCAATGCCGGTGCCGGTCGAGATCATGAACAGGCGCTTGGCCGGCGTCAGCGCGTCGACCACCAGCGTGCCGGTCGACTTCTGCCGCATGATGACGGTATCGCCGATCTGGATCTTCTGCAGCTCCGAGGTAAGCGGGCCGTCCGGCACCTTGATCGAGAAGAATTCCAGCTCGTCGTCCCAGGACGGGCTGGCGATCGAATAGGCGCGGAACACCGGCTTCTCGGCATTGGGCAGGCCGATCATGACGAACTCGCCGGAGCGGAAGCGCAGCGACTGCGGCCGGGTGATGCGGAACGAAAACAGCCGGTCGGTATAGTGCTTCACCGAGACCACGGTTTCGGCATAGACATTGGCCGGTATCGGGAACTGCAACGGCCGGGCGCCGACGGTGTTGAACGCGGATGTGGTGTTCATCAAACCTAACCTTCTGGGCCAGCTCAGCGCCGGGCCAAATTATCACCTGCGCGCCCGAACCGGTCAGGTTCCTGCGTGCCCTTGCACACTCCGAAGCGGTAAGCTCTTGTGTCCGGAATTTATTAGTATACAAACGATATTTGCGTCAAGACGTCGCCGTAAAACAGCTTTCCAAACTGAGGCATGTAAGCAGTTCGGGCATTTCGGGTTTCGACAATGGAACAGAATTTTTCGGCGCAAGCTCTGGATTCGAGGGGCAGCGTCGTCGCCGGTATCGATGTCGGTGGCACCTTTACCGATCTGCTTCTGATCGACGGCCGTGATGGTGGCCGGGTGCATATCGCCAAGACCCCGACCACGGTCGACAACCAGGCTTTCGGCGTCGTTGCAGCTCTTGGTGCCACCGGCTTTCGCGTGGACGGCATCGACCTCATCGTGCACGGCACGACGACCACAACCAACGCGGTGCTGGAGCGCCGGCTGGCCAAAACCGGCATGATCACCACGCGCGGCTTTCGTGACGTCATCGAGCTTGGCCGGCGGACACGGCCGCAAGCCTATGGCATGACAGGCGCCTTTGTGCCGATCATTCCGCGCAATCTGCGGCTCGAAGTGTCGGAGCGGGTCGAGGCCTCGGGCGCGGTGCGCATACCGCTCGACGAGGCCGAGATGCGGGCAGCGATTTCACAACTGATCGAAGCCGGCTGCGAATCGCTCGTCATCCATTTCCTGCATTCCTACGCCAACCCGGCGCATGAGCGGCGCGCGGCCGAGATCGGCGCCGAGCTTTGGCCGAACGGCTACATCACGACAGGCCATGCGCTGCTTTCGGAAGCGCGCGAATTCGAGCGCGGGGTGACCGCTTCGGTCAACGCCTCGGTGCAACCGATCCTCGAACGCTACGTCGAACGGCTGCGCAAGGAGCTGACGTCAAAAGGCTACGCCCGCGACTTCCTGATCATGAACGGCAATGGCGGCATGATATCGGCCCGCTTTGTCACACGTGAATCGGCCAAGACCGTTATGTCCGGCCCCGCCTCCGGCGTCATTGCCGCGGCCTATACCGGCAAGCGCGCCGGCTTCGAAAACCTGGTCACCTACGACATGGGCGGCACCTCGACCGACGTGGCGCTGATCCGCAAGGCCGAACCGGCGGTGTCGAACGAGATCGAGATCGAATATGCGATGCCGATCCACGTGCCGATGGTGGCGGTGCACACGGTCGGCGCCGGCGGCGGCTCGATCGCCCGCGTCGACGCGGCCGGCCTGATCCAGATCGGCCCGGAAAGCGCCGGCGCCAATCCCGGGCCGATCTGCTACGGCCGCGGCGGCTTGGAGCCGACCATCACCGACGCCAATCTGGTGCTCGGCCGGCTGGCGCCGAAAAAGCTGCTGGCGGTGGAAAACCCGGTCACCGTCGAACATGTCACGGGCATATTCGAGGACAGGATCGGGCGACCTACCGGCCTGTCCGGCATCGAGGCGGCGGGTGCGGTGCTGCGGCTGGGCAACATGAAGATGGCGGGCGCCATCCGCATGGTCTCGGTGTCGCGCGGTCACGACCCGCGCGATTTCGCGCTGTTCGCCTTCGGCGGCGCCGGGCCGCTGCATGCGACCGCCCTGGCGCGCGAGCTCGGCCTGCCGCGGGTGCTGGTGCCGGCGCGGCCGGGCATTACCAATGCGCTCGGCTGCGTCGTCGCCGATCTGCGCCATGACTTCGTCAACACGGTCAACCAGCCGGTGGCGGGGCTCGATGAAGCCCAGCTCCAAGCTATATTGGAACGGCACCGAAACGAAGGCGAAGAGTTGATCGGCAAGGAAGCGGTGAAGCCGGAGACGATCCGCGTCACGCATTCCGCCGACATGCAGTTCGTCGGCCAGACGCATATTATTAACGTGCCGCTGCCGTCGTTTGCGGTGACGCGCGAGGTCCTGCAGCAACTGTTCGAGAAGGCCTATTTCGCCCGCTTCAAGGTCGAGCTGCCGGAAATCCGCGCCAATCTGGTCAATCTCAACACCTCGGTGACCGGCGTGCGGCCGGCGATCGATCTGTCGCGGCTGATCGATCCGGCTGGCCGCGCCAAAACGCTCGAAGAGGCGCGGCGCGAGATCCGGCCGGTCTGGTATGGCGGGCGCTGGTACGACACGCCGGTCTACAGTAGGGAAAAGTTGCCGCTCGACGCCATCATCGAAGGCCCGGCGATCCTCGAACAGATGGATGCCACAACCGTGCTCGAGCCCGGCGACCGGGCGCGCTCGGATGCCGACGGCAACATCATCATCGACATTGGTGAGGCCTGAGATGCAAAAGCTCGACGCCATCACCCTTTCGGTCCTCCAGGCGGCGCTGCAGCAGGTCTGTGACGAGATGGACCTGACGTTTTCGCGCGCCGCTTTCTCGCCCGTCATCGCCGAGGCCAATGACCGCTCCGACGGCATCTATTCGGCAGTCGATGGTTCGCTGATCGCGCAAGGCAGCCAGGGCCTGCCGGTGTTCGTCGGCGTCATGCAGTATTCGACCAAAACGGTGATCGAGATGATCGCCGACGGACGCTGCCTGCCGCCCGAGCCGGGCGATATCTACATCGTCAACGATCCTTATCTCGGCGGCACCCATCTGATGGATGTGCGCTTCGCCATGCCGGTCTATCGCGACGGCAAGATATTCTGCTGGCTGTCGAACACCGGCCATTGGCCCGACATTGGCGGTTCGGTGCCGGGCGGCTTCTCCGCCTCGGCGACTGCGGTGGAGCAGGAAGGCTTGCGGCTGCCGCCGGTGAAATTGTTCAAGAAGGGCGTGCTCGACCCTGAGATCTACGCCATCATCTGCTCGAACATCAGGGTTGCCGACCAGCGCATCGGCGACATCCGCGCGCAAGCGGCAGCACTGCTGATCGGCCAGGACCGGCTCAACGGCATTTTGGATCGTTACGGAGACGAAACAGTCGTCGAAGCAATCGCCGAATTGCGCCGCCGGGCCGCTGAACAGATGCGTGCCAACATCGCGGCAATTCCCGATGGCATCTACCGGTCGCAGGCCTTCGTCGATTCCGATGGGGTGGTGAACGAGCCGCTGACCATTGCGCTTGCCGTCGAGAAAAAAGGCGACACGCTCCGCTTCGACTTCTCAGGCTCGTCAAAACCCTGCGCCGGGCCGATGAACAGCGTGCTGGCGACGACCTTGTCCTCGGTCTACCTCGCCATGCGCCACATTTTTCCGGACGTACCGATCAGCGCCGGCGCCTTCGAGCCGCTCATCGTCAAGCGGCCAGAAGGCACCTTCCTCGATGCCAAATATCCGCGGCCGGTATCGGGCTGCGCGGCCGAGGTTTCGCAGCGCATCGCCGAGGCGGTGTTCGCGGCCATGGTGCAGGCGCTGCCGGACAGGGTGACTGCGGCTCCCGCCGGCTCCAGCGGCAATTTCGCGCTCGGCGGCAACGATCCGCTCCGTGGCCGCGACTACGTCATGTACCAGATATCCGGCGGCGGCTATGGCGGCAATGCCGATCATGATGGCCTGACCAATGGCTGCTCGACCATCGGCATTTCCAAATCGCCGCCGGTCGAGATCATGGAACAGGCTTTCCCTGTGCTCTATCGCCACTATGCGTTGCGCGAAGGCTCGGGCGGCGCCGGCAAGCATCGCGGCGGTTTTGGCCTCGCCTATGAGGTCGAGATCCTGCGTGGCGACGCCCGCGCCTCCTTCGTCATGGACCATGGCCGTTTCGGCCCGCAAGGCGCGCTCGGCGGCAAGGACGGCGCGGTCAACACGGTGACCGTGTTCCGCGACGGTGAGGCCCATGTGCCGCCGCACCTCTCCAAGGAACAGGACATCGCGCTGAAGGCCGGCGACCGCGTGCGAGTTGGCACGCCGGGCGGCGGCGGCTACGGCAATCCCTGGCAGCGTGATCCGGAATTGGTCGCTCGGGATATCGCCCTAGGCTATTACACACCCGCAGAAGCCGGCGAAAAGTTCGGCGTCGCGCTGTCGGCGAACGGGTTGGCGATTGACCGGGCAGCGACCGAAAAGAAGCGCGCCGGCTGACGATGCTGGCCAGCATCTCCGCTGTGCCACGCTCAGTTCCGATGATCCAGCCTCGCGACCAGCCGGTCGCCGGCCCACTGGATGCCGCAGACCAGGACGATCAGGACGATGACCACGGCGATCATGACTGACGTTTCGAAGCGCTGGTAACCGTATCGGATGGCGAGGTCGCCCAGCCCGCCGGCGCCGATGGCGCCGGCCATGGCCGAGGCGCCGATAAGCGTCACCAGCGTCACCGTGAAGCCGGCGACGATGCCGGGCAGCGCTTCCGGCACCAGCACCTCGCGGATGATCGTCCAGCGGTTGCCGCCCATGGCGCGCGCCGCTTCGATCAGCCCGTGGTCGACCTCGCGCAGCGACACTTCGGCGATCCGGGCATAGTAGGGCGTGGCCGCGATCGACAGCGGCACGATGGCGGCCCATGTGCCGATCGAGGTGCCGACGATCAGCCGCGTCACCGGGATCAGCGCAACCAGCAGGATGATGAAAGGCACCGAGCGGAAACCGTTGATGACCGCGCCGAGCGCACGGTTCACCCACAGGTTTTCGGCGATGCCGCCGCGGTCGGTGGCGACCAGCGCCAGGCCGAGCGGCAGCCCGAAAACCAGCGAGATGAGGCCGGAGGCGGCCGTCATCAGGATCGTTTCCCAGATGGATCGAAGCAGGAGTTCAAACAGAATTGGCGACATGGCCAAGCACCTCCACCCGCGCATTGCGGGCTTTCAAGAACGCGATCACCTGTGCCAGGTGAGCTTCATTGCTACCGGCGACCGCGACGAACAGCGTCCCGACAGGCTGCTGCTGGACGTGATCGATGCCTCCATGAACGAGGCGGAACGAGCCGGGAACTGCCGAGGCAAGATCGGACAAAAGCGGGCTTCGCGCGGCCTCACCCGCCACGTCGATCCTGAGGATCGCCTCCACGCCGGCGTTCTGCGTTAGCCGGCTTGCGATCTCCGCCGGCAATTGCGGCCTGATGCCGCCGAGCAGGCTTTGTGTGATCGCCGACTTCGGATCGGCAAACACCGACCACACCGGCCCTTGCTCGACGATTCGTCCGGCGTCGATCACCGCGACCCGGTCGGCGATCGAACGGATCACCTCCATCTCATGGGTGATGAGCAGGATGGTCAGGCCGAGCTGCCGGTTGATGTCTCTGAGCAAGGCAAGGATGGAGCGCGTTGTCTCCGGGTCCAACGCCGAGGTCGCTTCGTCCGACAGCAGCAGCGCTGGGCGCGCCGCAAGCGCCCGGGCAATGCCGACGCGCTGTTTCTGTCCGCCCGACAGCGACGCCGGATAGGCTTTCGCCTTCTCCGACAGGCCGACGAGCTCGAGCAGCTCGGCAGCGCGCGCCAGGCGTTCGGCCCTGGGCCGGCCTTCGATCTTGAGCGGCAGCGCTACATTGTCTTCGACCGTCTTGGCGGACAGCAGGTTGAAATGCTGGAAAATCATGCCGATACGCCGGCGCAGCGGCTGCAATTCGCGCTCGCCGAGCCGGCTGATGTCGCGGCCTTCGATGAAGACCTGTCCTGTATCCGGCCGCTCCAGGCCGTTTAGGCAGCGTATCAGCGTCGACTTGCCGGCGCCGCTCCGGCCGATGATGCCGAGGATCTCGCCCTGGCGCACGCTGAGCGATACGCCGTCCAGCGCCGCTGTTGCGCCGAAGCGGCGCTTCAGCTCGATGAGGCGTACGACATCGTGCGGTCCCGCGGAACGGCTGCCGACGGGATGCATGACTTCGGTGACCGGGGCGAAATGCTGGTTCATGAAAGTTCCTGTATTGGTGTCCCGCAAAACGCGATCGCGGTCCGCGTTGGAGCGCGGACCGCTTTATCATGCCGGGCTTCAGCGCCAAGTCGAGCTCGGTGTCAATAGGCGCTGATGCCGGTTCCCTTGTAGACCCGGTCGAATTCGGCCTTCACCTTTTCGTTCTGGTAGGAGGCGACCAATGTCTTTACCCAGGGCTGGTTTTCATTGCCGGCCTTGACCGCGATGAAGTTGCGGTAGGGATTGTCGGCCACCGCCTCCTGGGCGATGCGGTTCTCCGGTGTGAGGCCGCTTTTAAGCGCCCAATCCGTGTTGACCACGGCCCCGTCGAGATCTTCCACCGAGCGCCCGACAATGCCAGCGTCGAGCTCCTTGACGACCAATTTCTTCGGGTTTTCGGCAATGTCGGTCGTCGTAGCCAGAATGCCGGTTCCTTCCCTGAGCTTGATCAGACCTTCGCTCTGCAGGACACGCAGCGCGCGCCCTTCATTGGACGGATCGTTCGGCACGCCGACGACGGCGCCTTCGGGCAAGTCGCCAATCTTCGCGTACTTCTTGGAATAGAGGCCGATCGGCCAGACCCCGGTATAGCCGACCGGGACGATGTGATAGCCCTGCGTCTTGATCTGGTTGTCGAGATAGGGCTTGTGCTGGAAGGCGTTGGCGTCGATTTCGCCACGCTCGAGTGCTTCATTCGGCTGGGTGTAGTCGTTGAACACCACGGTCTCGATCGTCAGCCCCCTCTCCGCCGCCTGGGCGGTCACGACCCGCCACACATCCTCGTCCTCGCCGCTCATGATGCCGACCTTGACCGCCGTCTTGTCTTCGGCGAACGACGGCGCAGCAAGGCCGACAATCGCAACCGCCGACGCGAAAAGTACAGCCAGACCGGCGCGCCGGTTTATAGTTGCTGAGAAGAATGGAAGCAAAGTGTTGATAGTCCCAGGCATGGTCAATCCCATCGGTTTTGAAATCATTGCGGCCAAGCGGAATGCGAAGCCTTGCGGGCATCATCGGAAATGCTGATCGCCAGATCAAAGAACGGTATTTCCCGCCAAATGAGGAGCCTGGAATATTCTGTCAAAGTTTCTGGCCTAGCGAGCACAGGACGCTGCCGCCTAGCGCGCTGACTCCGCTATGAGGCCCGCCGTGCGTCGGAACGGCGGGCCTTTCTGCGTCCGAATGCCCAGGCACGGGCACCAGTTTGGGATGTCGACAATGCAGGACGCGCCGCATGTCCCTTCAAAAAACGACGCGCATTGCTCACTGGATGACCTTCACGATCCTGCGTGTGCCCGGATCGACCAGGACGGTCTGGTTGTCGACGACGACATAGCGGTATTTGACGTCGGGAACCTCATGAAGCTCGACGGTATCGGGCACGGTCGAGCCGACATTGAGCTCCACGCCGGGAAGCTGGACGGACGCCAGAGGCTGCTTTTTCACATACTCGCGTACGATCGTCTCCTGCTGCGGTTCGATGACCACGTCCTGAGCGGCAGCGGCGCCAATACCCGCAAGCAGCAAGAACCCAGCCGCGGCTGCCGAAAGATGCATGCTCATGATTGTCTCCTTTCGTGGTGGGCCACCTCTGCGCTGCGCCGCGTCATGCTGTTCGCAGCGGGGTCGCTATAGGCGGGTAACGTCATCAGGTGGAGCTTGTTCCGCCGCTCGGATCGCTTGCCGTTTCGCTCCATTGGTTTGGAACAAAATTTTTTAGCCGCAGTTTTACGCGGTGAAGGGACGCATTTTCCAAGGAGATCTCTCATGAAAGGCGTTCTGATCACCAGCTTGCTAGCAATCAGCGTCAGCTGCGGAGCTGCACTTGCCCAGACGCAGCAGTCGACCGACGACCAGTCCGGCGCCAATTGCGCAGCCGGCGCTGCCAATTGCCAGAATGGCGCCAAGATGGACGAGCAGGCTCAGGGCAAGGCCGGCGCTGCGACTGATCAACAGGCGCAGGGCAAACCGAAGCTGAAGACCGACGAGCAAGCCCAAGGCAAGGCCGGCGCCACGACCGACCAGCAGGCCACGGGCAACACCAAGATGAAGACCGAGGAACAGGCCCAAGGCAAAACCGGAACCACCACTACCGAGCAGGCCCAAGGCAACACGAAAATGAAGACCGAGGAGCAGGCTCAGGGCAAGACTGGGACCACGACCACCGAGCAGACTCAGGGCAATGCTTCTACGCAGACGCAGGACCAGAGTTCGACCGCTTCCATCAGCAATGTGACCGTTGAACAGAAAACCCAGATCACTCAGGTCATCAAGGAGACCAACGTCCAACCCGTTTCCAGCGTCGATTTCGACATCTCTGTCGGCATCGAGGTTCCGCGGAAGAAGGTCCGGCTGCATCGTCTGCCGGCGCGCATCGTCAAGATCGTTCCGGCTTACGAAGGCTATGAGTATTTCGTGCTCGCCGATGGTCGGATCGTCATCGTCGACCCGAATACCTACAAGATCGTGATTATCCTGACCTAGTCGCGGCCAGACGGTTTGATTGAACCAAAGGGTCCGTCGCGCAGGTCGCGTGGCGGCCCTTTCCGCATCGCTCCGCGTCTGCTGCAAATCGCAGATCACGGTCCGTCCTCGGGGCGAGGAGTGAGCACGGTGTGATCGATGGTGTCGGGCAGGCATGGACTGGGCACGCAGCTTGTTCGGACTGACGCGGTGGTCATGCCCTCGATATCCGTAACTAGCACCATTCTCGCGTAGTGCCGCGGCCACAGCGGCTCTCCAAACAGGACGAAGACGCCGCCAATCATCAAGGCCAGCAACATGAGTGCCGTAACATTTGCAAATATCTCGCCGTAGCGCATGAAGGCAGCCTGTCCCGTTCGGAAAGCGATTTCAGCCTGTGACAGCGGCGACCAGGATGGCGCCGAAACCCAGCGCTAATGCCCTTGGCGCCTCGCGAATGCCGCCTTCCATTGGATACTCCCCGGAATAAGCCAGGTGAATAACGGCACTCTCGGTGCTTTGTTCCGGGCCGGACGACAGCCGCTTCATTCATGCCGGGGCGTTTCCGTTGGCAAGACCGCAGGCGGTCTTCGCCCTCATTGATGCGCAGCAGCGAGATCCTTCACGTGACGTTCGTGCATTTGCAGCACCGGCAGCGTCTTCTTGGCAAACTCCTTCATCGCCGGATCGTCGCCGGAATTTGAGTAAGCGGAAAACAGCGCCACCGCTTCCTTATGCGCCTGGGTCTGCATGTCGATATATTTCGATTGGAAGCTGTCCCCGCTGGCCTCCTTGAGTTGGTCGAGCAACGCCTGGTGCTTGGTGTCCAGCGGCGGGCCGGCCGGCGTGGTGGCCGAAGTTGTCTGACCTTTGCTGAGCGCCGCCTTGAAGTCCTCGCCGGCCTTGGTGTGGTCCGTGACCATTTGCGCCGCGAAGGCCTTCACATCGTCGGCCGTCGCCTGCTTCTGTGCAAGTCGGCTCGACTCGATTTCAAATGTATTGGCGATGGGCACCGTCTTCACGAACGTCGCCGTGTCAACCTTGCTCATGGTGTCGGTCGTCAGAGGTGTCAGCGTCGCCGATTGGGCAAAAGCAGCCAAAGGCGCGCCGGCCATCAGCGCTGCCGCAGTGATGGATAGAAGTGTTTTCATGGAAGTTCTCCGAGGCTGATGTCATCCCTCCGATGGCTCAACGCGGAAGCTGCGGCGAGGTTGCCTGGTCGCGGCGGCCAGAGCCGCTGCGACGCCAAACAATGGTTTGGAAAGGCAAAACAAAGGACGCCGGCCGCGTCGCGCAAAGTGCAACGCAAGCCGCGAGATCGTACGGAATCGTACAAGCTCTTTCGCTTTGCCGCAGTCTTGCTATCGTTGGCTGGGAGAGATGGGTGGAGGCTTCCGTGGGGCAGATCAGGTCGCCGCTAGGAATCGGTATTGATACCGACGCTGCCGTTCACACCATCATGGCCGACTACCATTCCGGCGACATTCTCTCGACCACCGTCGTCATAGCCGATTTGCGCAGACGCTTTCCTTGGTGCCGGCAAACCGACGAGGAGCTGGTTGGCTTCATCGTTCGGGCGCTGGACGGTCGGGAGATCGCCGTCAGCTTCGACCACCGCGGCCGTTAGGCGGCTGATTCATGGCAAACTGACGAGGCTGCGGAGCGCACGCTCCGCAGCCTCGTCAGGCTATGATCACAGGGCGTTTACTTGCCGCAGTGGTTATCGTTCACCGTCGGCGCCATCGTTCCCGGAGCCTTGCCGGTCGCATCGGGCAGAGCCCCCTGCGGGCCCGGCGGGCAATTCCGGTCGGCATTCGAATTCGTCGTTGAGAAATCGCGAATGCTGTTGGTGATGGTCGAATCCGTGCCGGTGTCAGGGCCGCCATTATCCGGGACTACGACCGTCCGCCCGCTGCCGTCGGCAGCGGCTCCGGAGGGGTCGCCGACGTTCTGGGCCATCGCTGACGTGGCCAGACCGATCGTAAGCGCCGAAGCTGCGAGAATTTTCGTGAGCATGATGCTTCTCCTTTTTACGAGGGTCGTCGCGTTGCGACTACGAAAACAACCGTTCGGGCGGGCGAAGGTTCCGACAAATTTCCTATGAATTCAGCATGTTCTCAGGTGTTCAAGGTGGCCGGCGCGCCATTGCACAGCCCGGCGTTTTCCTCGCTGCATGAGCGTGCGCCTTGCTGTCCCGCCGGAACAGGAATGCTCCTTGCGAGTTCATACCTTTGTACAATGCGAACGCGCTGATGCGAATGGCGGCAGCGCAAACAAGGAGAGCAGACATCATGGGCCTTGGAACCATTCTCATCATCATCTTGGTCCTTGCCTTGCTTGGCGGCTTCAGCGGCTTGGGCGGCGGACCGTTCTACGGCACCGGCTATTACGGTGGCGGTGGCCTCGGCCTGGTGCTGCTCATCGTCATCATCTTGGTCGTGCTTGGGCGCATTTAGCGTCACGCTCACGACAAAACGCCTGCCGCCGGGTAATAAGCGGCGGGCGTTTTGTCGTGAATAGACGAAAAGTCTCTAGGACTCTGGCTAAAAAGGCCGACCTGGCGTCGGACCCTTCGACACCGAGGACCCCGCCATAGCAGCAGCTTTAGTGTTGGCGATCGGCGGCCAGTGCTTCCTTTAGATCGGCGCTTAGCACGCCCTCGTTGAACAGCGACATGATACGGGCGGCCAACCGCTCGCGGACCGGACTGTCGTCCGCAACACCCAACTCGCGGCAGCAGTCGTCGAGCGCTTTTCTCAGCACGCTCAGTTCGGCTGGAGTTGCTGCACCATGCATCGACATGCCATCCTCCCTGAAAAGGGCGAAAGCGCGAAGCGTCTTTCAAGCATCCACTCGCCATGCCTGTGTGGATGACTCAAATTCAATTAGCGCCGCTTGCCTCCAAACTCAATGTACGGAAATTACCGAGCGGACAGATCGGGAACGACTGCCTTTCACCTGCATTATTGTAGTGATCCAAGCCACCCTCATTTGGATCACTGGGCGTAGCCCACGACGCCCGAATGGAGCCCGTTGCATCCCTCGCGACGGGCTCTTTCGCGCCCGACATTTTTGATTTATCGATTTCGTACCAAGCACCTTTGGTACGTTTTCAACTCTAACTTTCAGTCAGATGTTTTCGTAGGCAAGCGGCAGGAGAAACTGCCGTGCATCGAATTCATTTATTTAGTAGGCTCCATACCTTTCAGCGCTTATATAAGCCGTATCGTCAGCAGGTTATACCGGGCGCGGACGGCTGGGAGATCAAAAAGCTCTTGCCCTGTTTTGGGCCCAGCTATGTCCAATCAAAATCTATTCAAAAACAAGCTGTTGCGCCGGATGAGCGCCGGCGATTTTGCATTTCTCGAGCCGCACATCGAGCGCTGTTCGCTGGAGTTGCGGCAATCGCTCGAAGTATCCGGATCACCGATCGAGGCCATCTATTTCGTCGAGGACGGCATTGGTTCAGTGGTTGCGAAAATGCCGAATGGCAGCGATGCGGAAGTTGGCCTCATTGGCTTGGAAGGTATGACCGGCTCGGCCTTGGTGATGGGCGACGACCGCATGGTCCATGATTGCTATGTGCAGCTGGCGGGAGAAGCCGCCAGGATAGATGCCGAGCCATTCAAGGCAGCGCTGACGCAAAGCCCGACATTGCGGCTGTTTTTGTTGCGCTACGTGCAGTGTCTGCATATCCAGACCGGCTACACCGCGCTGGTCAACGCGCGATCGAAGCTTGAAGACCGGCTGGCGCGCTGGCTGCTCATGTGTGACGATCGGGTGGCCGGCGACCGGCTGACGATCACCCACGAATTCCTGTCGATCATGCTCGGCGTAAGACGTCCGGGCGTCACGGTCGCGCTCCAGCTGCTTGAGGGCCGAGGGCTCATCCGGTCCCGCCGCGGCGAAATCATTATCCGCGACCGCGATGGTCTCGTTTCGCTAGCGGATGGCGGCTACGGCCTGGCCGAGGCCGAATATATCCGCCTGGTCGGACATACCGGCGAGCGCTGAGTGCTTTTCTCGCCTGTTGCTACCGCAGGTCGAGGCCCCTTGCGATACGACACAAGTGCCGTCGGAAAAATTTTCAAAGCTCCTGAACCGTCAGGGAACTTGTTTCCCATCGGAGGGTTATCGGACGCCTCTACTTTGCGAGGCTGCCACCAACTCCCGGGAGACGACCATGCCGACTACGAAAAAGGCCGCGAAGGCGGCAAGCAAGGGCCTCGAGGACCTGTTCCTCGACGGGCTCAAAGACCTCTACTACGCCGAGAAGAAGATACTGAAAGCGTTGCCCAAAATGGCCAAGGGCGCGGAGTCGGAAGAAGTGACTGCCGCCTTCGAGAAACACCACATGGAAACCGAAGGACATGTCGATCGCCTGGAGGAGGTGTTCGAGAAATTCGGCAAGCCGGCCCGCGGCAAGACCTGTCCAGCGATTGACGGCATCATCGAAGAGGGCTCGGAAGTGCTCGAGGAGTATAACGGTGCTCCTGCGCTCGACGCCGGGCTTGTCGGCGCGGCGCAGGCCGTCGAGCATTACGAGATCGCTCGTTACGGCACTTTGATCGCATGGGCGGAAGAACTCGGCAAGAGCGACGTTGTCGAACTGCTCAGGGCAACACTCAAGGAAGAGGTCGCGACCGACGAAGCGCTTTCCAAGCTCGGCGAAAGCGGTGTCAACGAACGCGCAATGCAAGAAGCCGCTTGATTTTCAGACTGCATCCCGAGCCTCGGCAATGGATTGCCGAGGCTCGGCTAGTGCGGCGAACCAGTGAATTCTGCATCGGTTCCGTCGTAGGCGGCAGAACGGAACACCAAGAGCGCCTTGAAGCGTTGCCTCCGGCGGGACTTACTCCATCTGCTCGAACGTACATTGCCGGGGCTCCTTGTCCGGCCGCCAGCGCAACAGCTTCGTTCCGTGCCGGAACCGGTCGCCTGTCACATGGTCGAAACGAACCTCGACCACCAGTTCAGGCTTTATCGGTTCCCATTGTGCGCTGCGCTCCGTGCTCCAGCGGCTTGGCCCGCCCGGCGCCTCGCCGGTGAAACCCGGTTTGGCCCGCAGTTTTTCCAGCCGTCTGGTCAGCGCCGCCCTGTCGTCCTTGCCGATGGTCGAGGTGAATCCGACATGGTCCAACCTGCCTTCGTTATTGTAGAGGCCAAGCAGCAGGGATCCGACTTCGTTGCTGCCGGCGAGATAGCGAAAGCCGCCGACCACGCAATCCGCAGTGCGCAGCCGCTTGACCTTGACCATGGCGCGCTCGCCGGGCTGGTATGGCTCGGCGATCAGTTTTGCAACAACACCGTCGGTCGAGCCATGGCCGGCGCCTTGCAGCCAGCGCTCGGCGGTAGCGGCATCGTGCGTGCATTTGGACAGGCGCAGTTCGCGCCGTCCCGCCGACGCGACAAAGGCCTCGATCGCCCGTCTCCTGTCGGTGAGGGGTTGTTCGATGATAATCTTGCCGCCGGGTTCGGCCAGCATATCGAACAGGACCAGCATGGCAGGCGTCTCCAGGCTCAACTTGCGGATCCTGCTTTCGGCTGGATGAAGGCGCATTTGCAGGGCCTCGAACGAGGACGATCCGTCGACCTCGATGACGATCTCGCCGTCGGCAACAAACCGTCGCGACCTCACATCGCGCAGCACCGCGATCAGTTCGGGAAAATAGCGGCCAAGCGGCTTGCCCGATTTTGCACGCAGATCGACGGCATCGTCACCCTTGAACACGAGGCACCGAAACCCGTCCCATTTCGGTTCGTACTGCCAAAGCCCGTCGCCGCCAGGAATTGCGTCGGCGGCTTTGGCTTCCATCGGACGAAGGTCGAGCGGCAACGGAAATGCGGTCATGGCTGGTCCGCGCCGCCGCTGAGGCATTCGCTACCGCCGTCGGCCATTCCCCTGGGCCCTGCTTTGCCGCCTCGCCACCTTGCGGCCGGTCTGGTCGGGCGCAGGCGACAGCGGATCGACTTCGTCGGACCCGCCGATCTCCTTGGTAATGCGATAGGCCAGATAAGCGACGGCTCCGGCAACCAGCAAGCGGACCATGTTTGAAAATCCTTCGTTGGCGTGAACCCACCAACCCCGGGCCGAAGGTTTTGTTCCGTCGCTGCCCATAGCCGAGGTGAATCGTCGGCTGCGCAACCAAAACCTAAGCGCATCGTTTGTTGCTTATCGACGAAAAGAATTTGCGATGAAGACGCTGTTACCCTTGTTCGCTTTGACCCTGGCGCCAATCCAGGCCAGCAGCGCTTGGCCTGACGGGTGACCGCGATGCTCCTCGTTGTTCCGGTTTGGCAAGACATCGCGGCACGGCTGCTTCTGACCGCGCTCGCAGGCCTTTTGATAGGCCTCAACAGGGAGGCGCGCGGGCACGCGGCGGGGCTACGCACCACCGTGCTGGTGGGATTGGCCGCCGCCATCACAATGATCCAGGCCAGTATTCTGCTGGAGACCGTTGGCAAGCACCCGGATTCGTTTGCATCGATGGACGTCCTGCGCTTTCCGCTGGGCGTGTTGACCGGCGTCGGCTTTATCGGCGGTGGCGCCATTCTTCGCCGCGGCAATCTTGTCAGCGGGGTCACCACAGCGGCCACGTTGTGGGTGATGACGGCGATCGGATTGGCTTTCGGTGGTGGCCAATACGGCTTGGGCGCGGCCGGCACGGCGCTGACGCTGGCCACTTTGCTGGTCCTGAAATGGGTGGACCTTCGAATGTCGCGCGAACACCATGCCCAGTTGGCACTGACGTGGAAGGCCGCGGCTCGACAGGAGCTCGATGCGCTCATCGGGCCGCTTGGCTACCAGGCACGCCTCGTCGCAATAGAGAGGCGCCCAGATCTCAAGGACCCTGTGTTCTCGTTCGAGATCAGTTGGAGGCGGCCCGACACTGGCGCACCGCCAATGGATCTGCTGGCATCGGTGGGCGAGCATTGCGAGATCCAGAAGTTTGATCTCCTCAGCGAGCCTGCCCGGTAGAGCGGTTCATCGTTTCACGGAAACGCCGAACCGCTCTATCGCTTTGTTTCTGCGCAATTCCGGACGGAAAACCGTTTCACACTTTTCCTGGAACAGCTCTAGCGGCTCGCAACGATCGCGGCCTGAATCAGGCCATCGCTTCTTCGCGGCACTTTCGATACCTATCTGTCGAGGCAGGACTCAAGGAGCAAGCAAAAGAGCGTGGCACAGCGATCGGGAAGTGCTGACCTTCCACTTCACGGCGGGCGCGTGCCGAAATGGCTCGGCGACCGCATGACGCGGCTTGGCGCGGTCATGTGCGAGGCGATCATCCACCATTACGGCCGCGATGAATTGCTGCGCCGGCTGGCGCATCCGTTCTGGTTCCAGTCTTTTGGCGCCGTGATGGGGATGGACTGGCACTCCTCCGGCATCACCACCAGCGTCGTCGGTGCCTTGAAGCGCGGCCTGTCGCCGCTTTCCAGCGAGCTCGGCATTCACGTTTGCGGCGGCCGCGGCGCGCATTCGCGCAAGACCCCGCACGAGCTTGCCCTGATCGGCGAGCGTGTCGGCCTCGACGGGCAGGGCCTGGCGACTGCCAGCCGGCTTGTCGCCAAGGTGGACAGCGCCGCGGTCCAGGACGGTTTCGATCTCTATCTGCACGGCTTCATCGTCACCGATGACGGCAAGTGGGTGGTGGTGCAGCAAGGCATGAACGGCGACAGCAAGGTGGCGCGCCGCTATCACTGGCTGTCGGAGGGCCTGAAGAGCTTTGTCGACCAGCCGCATGCCGCCATCGAAGGCGCCAACCAGGGCGAGATCGTCAACCTGACCGACCGCCGCGCCGAAGCGTCGCGCCAGGGACAACTGGACCTTCTGCACGATCTTGGACCGGATCGCATCGTGAGGGAGCTTGCCGCTTTGGAGCGGGGTTCGGCGCCAGTGCCGGAGCCGGCACAGAAGCTGCTGCCGCATCTGGTGATGCCGGCGCACCACGATGTACGCGAAAGCGATGTCGTCATGCGCCGCCTGCACGGCAACATCGCGGCGGCGGCCGAGCGCGGCCCGGCGGATTTCGCCGGCCTTCTCCTGGTGCCCAATGTCGGCGCGCGCACGGTGCGGGCGCTGGCGCTGGTCGCCGAAGTCGTGCATGGCGCGCCATGCCGTTTTTCCGATCCAGGACGTTTCTCGCTGGCGCATGGCGGCAAGGACAGGCATCCGTTCCCTGTGCCGTTGAAGGTCTATGACGAGACGATCGGCGTGCTGAAGTCGGCTGTCCAGAAGGCCAGGCTCGGCCGTGAGGAAGAGGTCGGCGCCTTGCGGCGGCTGGACGACCAGTCGCGGCAAGTCGAGCGCTATGCCACCGGGCCGAGCCTGAAGGAAATCGTCGCCGGGGAGTTCGAGCAATCGCATCTGCTCGGCGGCCGCAGCGTCTTCGGTTGGGAAGTCGCCCCCGAAACGACCGCAGTTAAATCAACGAAGTGATCGGCTCGGATCAAGCCTCCAGGTCGATCAACGCGACACCGAGCTCGGGACGGTGCCTGCGGCGCAGATGTCCAGGCGTTTCCACCAGCGTGACCTCGAGCGTCGGGCGAACGATGGCGTCCAGCAGATGGCCGCCCCTTGTGCTGCCGTCGCTCAATCCGAGCACGGCATGGACGTGCAGGCTGGGCTTGCCGTCGTCGCCGATGGCAACATCGCCAATCGCGCTCAGCACCTCGCACTGTTCCCGGATGGGAATTTTCCGGTAGGTCCTTTCCCTAGGGTCGAACCAGCCGACAGTTGCCCTTTCGAAAGCGCCGAGCGCGCTCAGCGACGCGCTGCCAACGCCGTGGTCGGCCGCAAACGAGGTCAGCTGCGCAAACGCCTCTTCGCCGGGATCAAGCACAACGACGAACGTTCTTTGGCCGGCGCTTTCGGCAACAATCTGTGACTTCATGATCTCGCTCCAGACGCCATTTCGGTTCTGTCCGATCGGGGTTGAACGGCAAGCCGGCTCGAGAGTTCCCCGGCACGGTTCGGATGAACATAGGATCACAGCCACGTGAGGCGGAGGAACCTTGCCTTGCGTGACTGGTTCGGCCGGCTTGAGACCCAGCCAGCCGGGAGCCAGCCATGTCCGAAACCCCTCTTGCCAGCCTGAGCCGACGCAGTTTCATGACCGGATCCGTTTGGGCGGCTGCGGCAGGGCCGCTCATGGCCACGTCGGCAAAAGCCGCCGCCCCGCAACCTGCCGCTTCGGCCGAGCCGCGCGATCTGTCGGCGATTTCACTGCGCATCAACAAGCAGCCCTACAATCTCGCCCTCGACAATCGCACCAGCCTGCTCGACGCGCTGCGCGACCATGTCGGCCTGACGGGTACCAAGAAAGGCTGCGACCATGGCCAGTGCGGGGCCTGCACCGTTCTTGTCGACGGCAAGCGGGTGCTGTCGTGCCTGAGCTTCGCCGTGATGAACAAGGGCCATGAGATCACCACGGTGGAAGGGCTCGCTTCCGCCGACGGCAATCTGCATCCGATGCAGCAGGCCTTCATCGACAATGACGCCTTCCAATGCGGGTACTGCACGCCCGGCCAGATCATGTCCGCCATCGGTTGCATCAACGAAGGCCATGCCGGCTCCGAGGACGATATCCGCGAGTATATGAGCGGTAATCTCTGCCGCTGCGCTGCCTACCCCAACATAGTCGCGGCCATCGTGCAGGCCCGGGACGAAACAAGGAAAGCCTGAGATGCGCCCCTTCGTTTACGAGAGACCGGCCAGCGTGTCCGCGGCGGCCGCCATTGCTTCCCGTTTTGCCGCAGAGGGTGTTCCGCCGACCGAGGCCGCCGCGCAATTCATCGCCGGCGGCACCAATCTGGCCGACTACATGAAGCTTGGCGTGGCCCGGCCGGAACGGCTGGTCGATCTCAATGGTCTCGGTGACAGGGCCCTGCGGCAGATCGAGGTCGGCGACGACAGCATCCGCTTCGGCGCGCTGGTCCGCATGGGCGAGGCTGCTGACACAGGCGAGATCAAGCGCCTTTGCCCGATGCTTGCCGAAAGCCTGAAGTTCGCCGCCAGCGGCCAGATCCGCAACATGGCGAGCCTGGCCGGCAATGTGTTGCAGCGGACGCGGTGCGAGTATTTTCGCGAGACCTCCTGGCCATGCAACAAGCGCGAGCCGGGCTCCGGCTGCGCGGCCATGGAAGGCTTCAACCGGCAACATGCGGTCCTTGGCACCAGCAACGCCTGCATCGCCACCTACCACGGCGATTTCGCCCAAGCGCTGATCGCGCTCGGCGCGACGGTCGAGGTGGAGGCAAGGCGCGGTATGCGCAAGATAGCGTTTTCGAGGCTACATCGCCTGCCGGGAGATACGCCCAACGTTGAGACCGAACTGGCCTCCGACGAGGTGATCACGGCCATCGAGGTGCCGCTTGGCGCCTGGAGCCGCCGCTCACGCTACCTGAAGATCCGCGACCGCGAGTCCTATGCGTTCGCGCTGGCCTCGGCGGCCGTGGCTCTGGATATGGACGGCGACACCGTCAGCCAGGCGCGCATTGCGCTTGGCGGCGTGGCAACCGTGCCATGGCGGGCCAAGGCGGCCGAGGAAGCACTGAGCGGCAAGGCACTCGACGATGAGGCGGCCGAAGCTGCCGCCGAAGCCGCGTTCGCCGAGGCGAAACCGCGCGAACACAATGCGTTCAAGATACCGCTCGGCAAGCGCACGCTTGTGCGGGCACTGCTCGAAACGCGCGACATGAAGGTCTGACCCATGAACCAAGCTGCTCCCGCGCCGAAAGAGAACATGGGAAATCCCGTTCCGCGCATCGATGCCCGCCTGAAGGTCACCGGACAGGCCGGCTATTCGGCTGATCTTCCAACCGCCAATATGGCCTATGGCGCACTTGCTACCAGCAGCATCGCCAAGGGCAGCATCACCGCCGTCCGGCTCGAAAGGGCGCGTAAGGTGCCCGGCGTTCTCGATATCGTCAGCGTCGGCGACATGGACGGCATCGACAAGCCGAAATTCGGCAACACCGGTGCAAGTTCGATCGCGCCGCTGCATGACAAGGCCATTTTCCACGACGGCCAGATCATCGCGCTGGTGGTGGCTGAAACATTCGAGGCGGCCGAGGAAGCCGCGGCGCTGATCCGCGCCGACTACGCCGAAGAGACGCCCAGCGCCGGCTTCGATTCCAGGGGAACGGAGATGGAGCCGGCCGCCGGCAAGAGTCCGTTGTTCAAGGAGGACGTCAAAGCCGGCGACTTCGATGCTGCCTATGCCGCAGCCGCAGTGAAGATCGACGAGAAATATTCGACGCCGACCCAGCACCACAACCCGATCGAGCTGTTCTCGACGACGGCGGTCTGGCAGGGCGATCAGCTCACGGTCTATGAACCGAGCCAGAACGTCACCGGCTGGAAGGCCGAGCTCGCCCGGCAGTTGAAGATCGATCCGGCCAATGTGCGGATCGTCAGTCCCTATGTCGGCGGCGCCTTCGGCTCCAAGGGGCCGATGACGGCCCGCACGGCGATCGTTGCCGTTGCGGCCCGCCGCGTCGGCCGGCCGGTGCGCTGCGTCGTCAGCCGCATTCAGGCGTACGGCACGCAGACCTACAGGGCGGAGACCCGGCACCGCATCCGCATCGGCGCAAACCAGGACGGCCGCATCACCGCCTTTGCACACGAAGGCTGGGAAGTCACGTCGCGGCCCGATCCCTATGTCGTCGGTGGCACTTCGGCCACCGGACGCATGTACGATTACGGCTCGGTGCTGACCCACGTCTCGCTGGTGCATGCCGACCGCAATACGCCTGGCTACATGCGTTCGCCGCCGGAGACGCCCTATGTCTATGCGCTGGAAAATGCCATGGACGAGATGGCGGTGGCGCTCGGCATGGACCCGGTCGAGTTCCGCCGCGTCAACGAGCCGCAGAAGGAGCCGATCGGCGGCAAGCCCTTCTCCAGCCGCTCGCTCGTGAAATGCTACGACCAGGCCGCCGAGGCCTTCGGCTGGTCCAAGCGCGAGGCCGCGGTTGGCTCGATGCGTGACGGCGACTGGCTGGTCGGCATGGGCTGCGCCACCGCAATCTATCCGACGGCGGCTGCGCCATGCGCCGCCCGCGTCCGCCTGACCACTGACGGCGAGGTTCGCGTCCAATGCGGCTCGCATGAGATCGGCACCGGCGTGCGCACGGTGGCAGCGCAGATGGCAGCCGAACGGCTCGGGATAGAAATGGACAAGGTCAGCGTCGAAATGGGCGACAGCGCCTTGCCGCCGGCACCGGTGTCCGGCGGGTCGATTTCGACGGCAAGCGTGTGCTCGGCGGTGCTGAAGGCCTGCGATGCCGTCCGCGCAAAGCTCTTCGCCGCGGCCGTCGCCGAAGCCGGGCCGCTGGCCGGGTCCGGCAACGCCAAGCTTGAAATGAGCCAAGAGAAAATCGTCGCGGACAACGGCAAATCGGCCAAGCTGTCGGATGTTTTCAAGACGATGCAGATCGGTGCGATCGAGGAATATGCCGAATTCGCGCCAAAGGGATCGTCACCGGAGGCGCTGAAGAAGCTCTATGCCGGGCAATCGGAGTTCCACGGCGGCGACCAGGACAAGGATTCGGTGAAATACGCCTTTGGCGCGGAATTCGTCGAGGTGCGCATCAACAGCCATACGCGCGAGATCCGCGTCCCGCGCATCGTCGGCGCCTTTGCCGCCGGGCGCATCATGAACACCCGCACCGCTCGCAGCCAGCTGATGGGCGGCATGATCTGGGGCATCGGCCAAGCCTTGCACGAGGCGACGGAAATCGACAAGCGTCATGCGCGCTACGTCAATCGCGACCTGCAGGACTATCTCGTGCCGGTCAACGCCGACGTGAAGCAGCTGGAAGTGATACTGGTTCCGGAGATTGACCACGAGGTGAACCCGGCCGGCGTCAAGGGTTTGGGCGAACTCGGCAATGTCGGGACCGCCGCGGCGGTCGCGAGCGCGGTCTACCACGCCACCGGCAAGCGCATTCGCGACCTGCCGATCAGGATCGATCACCTGATCGTCTGACCTCTCCAACTCAGCCCGGCTTCGGACCGGCTAGGCGCAGTTTGCATCTATTCCTTCGGCGCGGTGGCGGGCGCGGTATAGCGGCGGCGCACTGCGTCCAGGACGTGGTTGCGGCTCTCCTGCGCCGAAAGTGTGTCGTCTTTCTCCGCTTCGGCGGTTTCGCGCGCCAGCTCCTTATCCCTGATCTGGTGGCGAAACCATTTGGAATAGTCGCCGGCGCGCAAATGATGTTCCCAGGTCTTATCGTCAATGCCCTCGGCGATCTGGGCGAAAATCATCAGATTATGGGCGCGCAGGTTCATCGCATGGTCGGGGCCGCGGAAATAGAAGCTGCCCTTCTCGTCGAGCTGGCCCTCGGCATATTTGCGGCTATGGCGCTTGAGCGACTGCCGCGGCTCGATCGGCTCGACCATGGCAGGTTTCTTGTGCGCCTGCGGCCGCCAGAACAGCACGTGCTCGTCTTTTGGAGAGCTCAGATCCTTGTCCTTTGGCGGTTCGGTGCCGGTCTCGCGACAGAACGTCTTGACGACCTTTTTCGCCTTGGGGCCGAGTGCGATGACGGCGGTGACCAGCCGCAATGCTTCGGTTGAGATCGCATCCGGATGAACGGTGATCAGGATCGTGCCCGGCAATTCCATCGCCAGAACCATTGGCGTGTCGTCGCGCCGCTTCGGCAAGAGGTGATGCGCCTCATCGATGATCAGCCAGTGTGGTCGCGCGGTGCGGAAGCGAACACCGCCAAGGCCCGGCAGCAGGTCGGCAAAGAAGTCCGGCCGCTCGTTGACGCGCAGCGCCAGGCCGTTGACGACCAGATTGTTGTCCGGCTTCTCCAGGAGATCGAGCAACTGCGTCTTCGTCGGCGCGTTCGAGCCGTCGCCCAGCCGGACGGCGCCCTCGAGGCCATCGTAGTCGCCTTCCGGATCGAAGATGCAGAACTGGAACTTTCTCTCGACAAAACGCTCCGTCAATGCGGTCGCCAAGGTCGATTTGCCGATGCCCGAGCTGCCGGCGATCAGCACCGTATCGGTTGGCGACAGATACACCTCCTTGCCATCGTCCGAGCCAAGCAGAATGCCATCGCGGCTTGGCACAAGCTCGCGATCGCGCTCGACCACCTTGGCGATCAGTTCCTCGACGCCTTTTCCGCGCGCGCCTCGTGTCACGAGATCCGCCGTATCCTTGACTGCCGGCAGTGCGTTGTCGACGGCGACGCTGAAGCCGCAGGCGCGCAGGAAGGCGTGGTCGTTTTCGGCGTCGCCGACACCGACGACGTTGTGCGGCGACAATCTGAGGTCCTGAAGCGCGGCTGTCAGCCCGGTCGCCTTGTTGATGCCGCTGGGCAGGATCATCACCGCGCCCTTGTTGAAGATGATTTCCAGCTCCAGCCCCAATTTCTTGATGACCTCGAGCGCGGTAACCTGATGCGGTTCCCAGGTGGCGACGATCGAGCGTCCGACCGAAAGCGGTTTGACACCGTGTTTCCTGAGTTTGGCGATGAACTCGGGGGCGGGCGGCGGAGATATCGTCCGCTCCTCCTCGCTGGCCGGCGTGTAGATCAGCGCCCCGTTTTCCGCGACCACCTTGTCGAAGATCGCGACTTCGGGAAAGACGCGTTTCAGGTCGGGCAGCTCGCGCCCGGTGACGAGAATGAGCTTGCGGCCGCTCTTCTTGAAGCGTTGAAGCGCCGCAAGTGTCTTTTCGGCGACAATCCCTTCATGCGCCAGCGTGCCGTCGTAGTCGGTGGCCAAGGCTATGAAATACATGTCGTCAGTAGCCGCCGACGATTGGCAATATCTCGCCGGTGATGTAGCTCGAGCAGTGCGGCGAGGCGAGGAACACATACGCTGGCGCGATCTCTTCCGGTTGTGCCGGTCGTTTCATCGGTGTGTCGGCGCCAAATTTCGAAACATCGCCGGCTTCCTTGTCCGAGGGGTTGAGCGGCGTCCAAACCGGGCCTGGTGCCACGGCGTTGACCCTTATGCCCTTGTCGACAAGGTTGCCCGAGAGCGCGCGGGTGAAGGCATGAATGCCGCCCTTGGTCATGGAGTAATCGACCAGTTGCTTCGATCCCTCGATGCCGGTCACTGAACCGGTGTTGATGATCGCCGAACCGGGTTTCATGTGCGGAACGGCCTCCTGCGCCATGTGGAAATAGCCGTAGAGGTTGGTCTTCAGCGTGGTGTCGAAATGCTCCTCGGTCAGCTCGCTGAAATCGCTGGAATGGACCTGGAAAGCGGCGTTGTTGACCAGCACGTCGATCCGCCCAAACTGCTGCACGATCTCAGCCACCGCGTTGTGGCAGTGGCCGCGTTCGCTGACATCGGCCTTGATCAGGATGCATCGCCGGCCTTCGGTTTCGACGGCCCTTTTGGTCTCTTCGGCGTCCTTGTCCTCCGACAGATAGACGATCGCCACATCGGCGCCTTCACGTGCATAGAGCACGGCCACCGCGCGGCCGATGCCTGAATCGCCGCCGGTAATGACGGCCACTTTGCCGTCGAGCTTTTTCGATCCGATATAAAATGGCGCATCGTAAAGCGGCGCCGGCTCGATCGCCCATTCATGCCCCGGCTTCGGCTGGTGCTGCTCGGGGAAGGGCGGCTCGGGATATTTGCGGGCACCGGCCTGCATGGCGCCTTTTGGCTTGCCCTTGGACTTGGACTTGTCCTTCTCGTCGATACGGCGCTGGATGTGCCGTTGCTTGGCGGCCTCGCCGGCGATTTCCGATTTCATCTGCATGGTCATCTCCCTGGCTTGAAACCCAACAACGCACGTCCGGCGAAAAGGTTTATGCGACCACTTCATTCCTTCAGCCCGGCGACCCGCTCCAGCAGTGGCCGTTGCAGCCGCGGTAGATGGCCGACGACGCTGAAGGCCGCGTTCCTGAAGCTTTGCATGATGCCATTGTCCGACCGGGCCATTGACAGGATGCGCTCGCTGAGGGTGATCCACCGTCGCCCTATCGGGTGGCGTTCGCTTGTGTAGCCGGCCAGCGTGCCTTCGACGAAACGCCTGGCGAATGATGCGGCGAGATTCATGCCGCGCGCGCCCAGCGGCGAATGGGATGGAGGTCGGGGATGGTCATGATGGTTGTCCGGGTGAAACGAAACGTGACCTCATCCGAACGCATGGAGTGTTCGATGGTTTCCGGTCAGCCGACCCGATGGGCCAGGGCGGGGTAACCATTCTGTGATCTCCGCTGCCCCGGCCGGAACTTACCCACGCAGCCGCAGTTAGGGGCTTTGGGGGGTGGATACGGTTGCTGGATGTGAAATCGGCGAGGGGATGCCGCAGGTCTTTTCAAGGAGCGCCAACGGCATTTCACGCTTCGCTCTGTGGGGCGCGTGTTTCATGGCCATCTTTGCGGCTCTCGGCGGTACCGCCATCCTGCGTTCGGACTTCGTCACCGGCGTTGGCCGGCCGTTGGCGCAACCAGTGCCGTTCAGCCACAGGCACCATGTCGGCGAGCTCGGCCTCGATTGCCGTTATTGCCATAGCGGCGTCGAGACTTCGTCATCGGCTGGTCTGCCGGCGACGGAGGTGTGCATGACCTGCCATTCGCAGCTCTTCACCAACGCGGACATGCTGGCGCCGGTACGGGCGAGCCTTGCCTCCGGGCAGCCATTGCAGTGGCAGCGGGTGAACAGTGTGCCCGACTTCGTCTATTTCAATCATTCGATCCATATCGCCAAAGGCGTCGCCTGCGAGACGTGCCATGGCGAGGTCGACGACATGCCGCTGATACGGCGGGCGCACGCGCTGTCGATGGAATGGTGCCTGGGATGCCATCGCGATCCCGAGCCCAATTTGCGTCCGCCGCAGGACGTGTTCCTGATGCACTGGAAGCCGCCGGCCGGCATCGCCGAAATCCGCCGGTCGCTCATCAGCCTTCTCGATATCCACCCCGAGACCATGACCGACTGTTATGTCTGCCACCGCTGACAAGCCGATTGCGGCTCCAGACATGGCCGGCCTGCGCGAACGGCTTTCGCCTGGTCCGGAGCTGTGGCGGAGCCTCGACGAACTCGCCGATACACCGGAATTCCGCCGCTTCGTCGATGCCGAATTTCCTTCGATCGCCGAGCGCATCCCGGCGCGGCTCGACCGGCGCACGCTGCTGAAGCTGATGGGTGCATCGCTGTCGCTGGCCGGGCTTGCCGCCTGCAGCCGGGCCGAAGACATCCTGCCTTATATCCGCCAGCCGGAAAACATCGTTCCCGGCCGGCCGCTTTATTACGCGACCACGCTGTCGAGCGACGGCTACGGCATCGGTGCGGTGGTCGAAAGCCATGAGGGCCGGCCGACCAAGGTGGAAGGCAATCCCGACCATCCGGCCTCGCGCGGCGCGACGGACGCTGTCATGCAGGCGGCGGTGCTGTCGCTGTTCGACCCCGATCGCTCGCGCATGCCGCTGAAGCATGGCGAACCCGCAGCCTATGACGACTTCCTTGCCGACATGGCCGAGCTCACCTCGCGGCTCGCTGGAGCTGGCACGGCGCTGCTGATCGAAGCAACGACCTCGCCCACCATGAAGGCGCAGCTCGAGGCGCTGCGCGCGCGCTATCCCAGGCTGAGGCTGTTCCGGCACGATCCCCTGGCGACGCCGTCCGGCACCGAAGCCACACAGATCCTGTTCGGCAGGGCGCTTGCACCGGTCTGCCGGTTTGATCGCGCCGACGTGATTTTCAGTCTCGACGCGGATTTCCTGGGCGAAGGCCCCGGTCGTCTCGCCTACGCCCGTGATTTCGCTGCAAGACGCCGCGTGCGCCGGGCGGACGATACGATGAGCCGGCTCTATGCGGTGGAGTCGACGCCGACGATCACCGGCGCTGCCGCCGATCATCGCCGGCCGGTGCGGCCGAGCGAGGTCGAAACCGTCGCAGCGGCGCTGAGCGCCGTGCTTGGCGGCGAAGCGGCGCCAAGCGCCTTGGCATTGGACCCGACCTGGCTGGCTGCCGCCGCGAACGACCTGAAGGCGGCCGGCCGCTCGGCGCTGATCGTGCCGGGCGCCCATCAAACGCCGTTCGTCCATGCCGCCGCTCTTGCCATGAATGCGCGGCTTGGTGCGCTTGGCAACACCGTGGAACTGATCGAGCCGCCCGACGCGATGCCCATCGAGGGCGACCTCGCGGCACTTTGCCAGGCGATCGCCGCGCGGGACATCGACACCGTTGTCATACTTGGCGCCAATCCTCTCCACACTGCGCCTGCGGGACTTGATGTCCACGACGTGTTTTCGCAGCTGAAGCTTCTTGTCCACTGGGGTCTCCACCGCGACGAAACCGCCTTCGTCGCACACTGGCATATCCCTGCTGCGCATGATCTCGAGAGCTGGAGTGACCTGCGCGCCCATGACGGAACCGCGTCGATCGTGCAGCCGCTGATCAGGCCGCTTTACCGGGGGCGGACCGTGCATGAACTCCTCGCCGTGCTTGGCGGTGAATTAGCTGTTTCTGCGCTGCAGCTCGTCCGCCGGACCTGGGCGCAGACACTGGACGATCCTGCGTGGCGAAAGGCGCTTCGCGACGGCTTTGTGTCCGGCAGTGCCAGCATTCCAGCCGATGTCGCGATGCCCCCGGATTTGCGCGGCCTGAAGCCGCGCATCGAAGCGGCAAAAGGCGTCGAAATCCGTTTCGTTGCCGATCCCTGGCTGCGCGATGGACGCAATGCCAATTCGTCCTGGCTGCAGGAGCTGCCGCGGCCGCTGAGCAAGATCGTCTGGGGCAACGCAGCCCTGATGTCGCCGGCGCCATCAGGACGGCTTCAGGTGGAAAACGGCCGGGTCGTCAACATCGCCTCGAACGGCATGGACATCGATGCGCCGGTCTGGATCATGCCTGGCCATCCCGACGACACCGTGACGCTTGCTCTGGGTTTCGGCCGGAAGCTCGGTTCGGTGGCAGCACTCGCTGACGGCCACGACGCGTACAGGCTGCGAAGCCCTGAGGCTCCCTGGATCGTCTATGGCGCCATGATCACGCCGCGCGACAGCAGCGCACGGGTCATCACCACACAACACCACCAGGCGATGGAGGGCAGGGCGATCGTTCGCCATGCCTCGCTCGATGCCTTTCGCAAAGATCCGCACTTCGTGCGCGACGGCGTGCCGCCGACGCCAAGCGAGTCGCTCTATCCTGACTGGCAATACAGCCAGGAAGCCTGGGCCATGTCGATCGATCAGTCGGCATGCATCGGCTGCATGGCCTGTGTTTCTGCCTGCCAGGCGGAAAACAACATCGCCACCGTCGGGCCGGACGAGTCGGCACTCGGCCATGAAATGCATTGGCTGCGGATCGACCGCTACTATTCCGGCCCGCTCGACGATCTCGACGTCTTTTTCCAGCCGGTGCCTTGCATGCATTGCGAGAAGGCGCCGTGCGAGGTCGTCTGTCCGGTCAACGCCACCACCCACACCCATGACGGGCTCAACGCGCAGGTCTATAACCGTTGCATTGGCACGCGCTACTGCTCGCAGAACTGCCCCTACAAGGTGCGGCGCTTCAACTTCCTGGACTTCCAGGAATTCGACAAGGATGCCGCGGGACCTGAACAGGCCGTGCACAATCCAGACGTCAGCGTCCGTTCGCGCGGCGTGATGGAGAAATGCACCTACTGCGTCCAGCGCATTTCCGAAAAGCGCATCAAGGCTCAGATCGAAAACCGCGCCATCGCCGACGGCGAGGTGGTGACCGCCTGCCAGCAGGCCTGCCCGACGCAGGCGATCGTCTTCGGCGATCTCAACAGCAAGGGCGCCAGGGTGGCGCAGGAAAAAGCGGCACCGCATCACTACGCCTTGCTCGAGGAGCTGAATACGCGACCGCGCACCACCTATCTCGGCAAGATCATAAATATCAATGGCCGTCTCTCGTCAGGCGGGAAAGCCGATGGCTGAGGCTTTTGCTGCAAAACCGGGCGCATTGCCCGTTCTGCATGGCAGGCACGACCTTCCGGAGATCAGCGGCCGTATCAGTGCGATCGTCCTCGACGGCAGGCTGCCGCGCTATTTCTGGGCAGCTTTTTTTTCCTGCTTCGTCTTCGTCCTCATCTTCCTCTATTCGATCACCTATCTGATCTCGGTCGGCGTTGGCGCCTACGGCATCAACGTCCCCGTCGTCTGGGGCACGATGATCGGCAATTTCGTCTGGTGGATCGGCATCGGCCATGCCGGCACGCTGATCTCGGCCGTGCTCCTGCTTCTGCGCCAGCCATGGCGCGCCTCGATCAATCGCTTTGCCGAGGCGATGACGCTGTTTGCCGTTGCAATGGCCGGGCTTTTCCCGATCCTGCATCTCGGCCGCCCGTGGTTCTTCTACTGGTTGCTGCCGCTGCCCAACACCCATATGCACTGGCCGCAATGGCGCAGCCCGCTGGTCTGGGATTTCGCGGCGATCGCCACTTATGCCAGCGTTTCGCTGATGTTCTGGTATATGGGCCTGCTGCCCGATCTCGCCGTCCTGCGCGACCGAGCGAAATCGCGCCCGGCGCAGCTGTTCTACGGCATACTGGCAATCGGCTGGCGCGGTTCGGCCTTTCATTGGGCGCGCTATCAGACGGTCTATTTCCTGATGGCGGCACTGGCCACGCCGCTGGTCGTCTCGGTGCATTCGATCGTCTCGCTCGACTTCACCTTCGCCATCACGCCGGGCTTCCACTCGACGATCTTTCCTCCCTATTTCGTTGCCGGAGCGCTGCTGTCCGGCTTCGCCATGGTGCTCACCATCGCCATCCCGCTGCGCTGGGCGTTTTCGGTCCAGGATCTGATCACGCTGCGGCACATGGACAATGCCGCCAAGCTGATGATCGCCGCCGGCATGATCGTCATCTATGGCTACGCGTCCGAGGCCTTCTTCGCCTGGTATTCGGGCGAGATCTTCGAGCGCACGATGATGTGGCAGCGCGCCTTCGGACCTTATGCGCCGCTGTTCTGGGCCATGCTCGCCTGCAACGGCGCAGTTTTGCAATTGCTCTGGTTCCGACGGGTGCGCCTCAACATGCCGGGGCTGTTCGCCATTGCACTCATCATCAACGTCGGCATGTGGATCGAGCGCTATGTCATCGTCGTCACCGGGCCAAGCCGCGATTACCTGCCGTCGTCCTGGGGCGAGCAGTCATTGAGGTGGCTCGACTTCGGCATCCTGTTCGGCTCGATCGGCACCTTCTTAGCACTGGTCTTCCTGTTCATCCGCATCCTCCCGGCCATCACCATCTTCGAGGTCGAGGAGCTGGCCGAGGAAAGGGGCAGCGCAGGATGAGACTTTACGGCGTCATCGCGGCTTTCGCCGATCCCGAAGCGCTGACCGAGGCGGTCCGCACCATGCGGGCGCGTGGCTATCGGCGCATGGACGCGTTCTCGCCATTCCATGTGCGTGGGTTGGCCGAGATGCTCGGCATGCGCAAGACGCGCTTGCCGTGGGCCATCCTTGGCGGCGCCGTCGCTGGCGCGGTGTTTGTCTACGGGCTGATCCTCTATTCGGTCGAGATCGACTATCCGCTCAATGTCGGCGGCCGGCCGCTGCATTCCTGGCCGGCCTTTCTCGTCATTGCCTTCGAGGCGGCGATACTTGGCGCCGCGCTGGCCGCATTCTTCGGCGGGCTGGCCGCCAATCGCCTGCCCGAATATTACCACCCGGTCTTCAATGCCACGAGCTTCACCTACGCGCCCGGCGGCAAGTTCTACCTGCTCGTCGAAGCCGCCGATCCGAAGTTCCGCAAGGGCGTGACCAAGGGCCAGCTGACCCGGCTTGGCGCCGAAACCGTCGAGGAGGTGGAGGCGTGAACATGCGCACGAGTCTGCTGGCGGCAGCCTTGCTGCTCGCCGGCTGCCGGCAGGACATGGAGGACCAGCCGCGCTACGATCCGCTCGAAAAGAGCAACCAGTTCGCCAACGGCATGTCGGCGCGGGCGCCGGCCGAGGACACGGTCGCACGCGATGCCGATCTTTCGCCGGTGCCGGACACGTTTCCCTATCCGGTCACCATGACGCTGCTGCGGCGAGGCCGGCAGCGCTTCGACATCTTCTGTTCGCCTTGCCACGGCCGCACCGGCGACGGCCACGGCATGGTCGTCGAGCGTGGCTTTCCAGCGCCGCCCACCTATCATCAGGACGCGCTGCGCAAGGCGAGTGACAGGCATTTCTATGAGGTCATCAGCTACGGCTATGGCGCCATGTTTTCCTACGCGGCGCGCGTCCCGCCTGCCGACCGCTGGGCGATCGTCGCCTATATCCGCGCCCTGCAATATTCGCGCGAGGCGCCAATTGCCGAACTGCCGGAAAGCCTCCGCGCCGAGCTCAATGCGGAGCCAGATCGATGATGCGGCTTGCCACCGAACGTTTGATCTTGCCGGCGCTTGCCGTGGCCGCCGCCGGACTTGTGCTTTGCGCCGCGGGATTGGCCTTCGATCTCAGAGCCATGTTGGCCGGCTGGCTGCCTGCGGCGCTGTTCCTGCTCGGCCTGCCGCTCGGTGCGCTGACCATCCTGATGGTGCATGGGCTGACCGGTGGCCGCTGGGGCGAGGCAATCCGCCAGCCGCTACGCGGCTTGGTCACGACGCTGCCGCTGGCGCTGCTTCTGCTGCTGCCGGTTCTGCCCAGGCTCGACCTGGTCTTTCCCTGGGCGAGTGCCGACGCGGCTGCATTGCCCGAGACGGTGCGCCTGAAACTCTCTTATCTGAACGTTCCGTTCTTTTTGTTGCGCTTTGCCGCCTGCGCTGCGATCTGGCTGGTGCTGGCGTGGCGCGTGCTCGACTGGACAACGACCGATAGCGGCCGCGGCAGCGCCGGCCGCGGCAAGGCCTATGCCGCTGGATTGATTGCGCATGGGCTGACGGTGACGATCTTTGCCATCGACTGGATGCTCTCGCTCGAGCCGGAGTTCTCCTCGACGATCTATGCGCTGCTGGAAGCATCCGCCGAAGTCGTCGGCGCTTACGCTCTGGCAATGACGGTGCTGTGTGCGAACCGCTCGATCGAGATCATGCCGGGCGGCGAGGAGGATGTCGCGCTGAGCGAGGATTTGGCCAACATGCTGTTCGGCTTCGTGCTGCTATGGGCCTACCTGTCGTTCATGCAATGGCTGGTGACCTGGGGCGGCGACCTGCCGAACGAGATCCGCTGGTACCTCATTCGCAGCAGCAATGGCTGGCAATATCTGCTCTGGCTGCTGATTGCGCTGCAATTCGCGATCCCCTTTGCCGGGTTGCTCAGCCGGGATCTAAAGCGCAGCCATGCCGGCCTTCTGTCGATCTGCGGCATCGTGCTGGCCGGCCATTATGTCGATGTCCTGTGGCGGATCAGACCGCCGCTTGCCGGTGGCGGTGTGACAGCGTTCTGGTGCGACCTTGCCGCGCTGGCGGGAGCCGGCGGCCTCTGGCTTGCGCTGCTGCTTTTCGTGCTTGGCCGGCCGGACGGTATCGGCTTCTGGCGCCGGGGGCCGGCGCATGGCTAGGGCGGCCCGCCATCCCGAAACGCGCGATATCTGGCCGGGCGCGCTGCTTGCCTTCGCGGCCGGCTTGCTGCTGTTCCTGGCGGCATCAGCCATTGTCCTCGGGCTCGTCTTCGACACCAGACCGTTGTGGCCGCTGCCGGGGCCATCGTCGGCCGGCAACCGAGCCAGTCCCGCCTTGCAGCGCTTTCCGGAAGACGACCTAGCCGCCTTCCGCAAGGCGGAGGAGCAGGCACTGAACAAAGTCGGCTGGGTCGACCGCACCGCCGGCATTGCCCGCATTCCGATCGAGGACGCCATGTGGGCGATCGTCAGCCACGGTTTGCCGAACTGGGGGCAGCCGCCGGCGGCCGCCGGCGCCGACTGCGGATTGGTCGAGGCCGAGATACCACGCGCGCCACAGGCCGCTCGCTGCCGGACCGCGCCAGGCCAGGGAGGCAGGCCGTGAAGGCTTGGCTAACCGCTTTTTCCCTCCTCGTGGCGCTGCCCGCCTCAGCCGTCGCACGCCCGGCCTTCGATCCCGAGATCGGCGCACAGCTCAGCCTCGACCGGGTGTTTCGTGATGCATCCGGCGTGCAGCGCACGATCGGCCAAACGCTTGCGGGCCGGCCGGCGCTGCTGATTTTCGGCTATGACAAATGTCCGAACCTTTGTGGTGTGACCCAACAGGCGGTCGCTTCGGATTTGAAAAAGACGTCGCTCGATCCCGAAACCTATCGCGCTTTGTTCGTCTCGATCGATGCCGCCGACACGGCCGGTGATGCGAGCGATGCGCAAACCACCGTCGCCGCTGTGGCCGACGCGAGGAACCTGTCGGCATGGCGGTTCCTGACCAGTGCCGACGGCGCCGGTGCCGCCCTTGCGGCGGAGGCTGGCATCAGCTTCGACACACGCGCCAGGATCGACCAGTTCGCCCATCCGATCGCCGTCATCGCGCTGACGCCGAAAGGCCGGATAGCGCAGGTGCTGCCGGCGCTGAGCTTCACGCCGCGCGATCTTAAGCTTGCCCTTGTCGAGGCATCTTCCGGCAAGCTCGGCTCGATCGCCGATCATGCCTTCCTGCTCTGCGCCGGCTTCGATACCTCTAAGGGGCAATATACGCCGGCGATTTGGGCTGCCTTGAAGCTCGCCAGCATCGTGATGGTGGTGGGGTTGGCGACGGCCATACTGCAGCTGGCGCGCAGGAGGCGGGCGTGAGCTTCGGTATCCGGTTTTTCCCGCCGGAAGCCTCGTCGATCGCAAGCAGCATCGATGCGTTGTTCTATACATTGCTGGCCTCCGCGGCCGCGCTCGGCCTGTTCCTGACCGTTCTCGTGGTCGGCTACGCCGTCAAATATCGCGTCGGCTCCGCCGCCGACCGTACCGGGGCGCGTGCCCGCAGCCTGCCGCTGGAGATGACATGGAGCATTGCCAGCCTGGTGATGGCCTTCATCTTCTTCGGCTGGGGCGCAGTCCTGTTTGTGCGGCGCGACCATCCGCCGCCGGACGCTATCGAAATCGCCGGCCTCGGCAAGCAATGGATGTGGGAGTTCCGCCATTCCGGCGGCCAGCGTGAGATCAACGAGCTGCACGTGCCGGTCGGCAAGGCGGTGGTGGTGTCGCTGGCATCGCAGGACGTCATCCACTCCTTCTATGTGCCGGCCTTTCGGGTGAAGCAGGATGCGGTGCCGGGACGCACCACCAACGTCTGGTTCATTGCCACCGAACCGGGCCGCTACCATCTCTTCTGCGCCGAATATTGCGGCACCCAGCATTCCGAAATGGGCGGCTGGGTAACGGTGCTGGCTCCGGAGCAATATGCGTCGTGGCTGGGCAGCCAAGATGAAGGCGAAAGCCTCGCCGCGAGCGGCGGGAAACTGTTCCGCGCGCTCGGCTGCTCCGGCTGTCATGGCAATTCCAGTAAGGTGCGGGCGCCCGGCCTCGATGGGATTTTCGGCCGGCCGGTGGCGCTGGCGAACCGGCAGACGGTCATCGCCGACGAACGCTATCTGCGCGATTCGATCCTTGTCCCGAACAAGGAAATCGCCGCCGGCTACCAGCCGGTGATGCCGAGCTTCGACGGTCTGGTCGATGAAGCCGAGTTGCAGATGCTGATGGCCTATCTCAAGTCGCTTTCGTTCCAATTTCCCTCGTTCCCGGCGGCAAACAGCGAGGCGCCGCAATGAATCGCGATTTGGCGCCGGCAAACTATCTCAGTGAGGGTGCCTGGCCGCGCGCCTGGCTGCTGACAACCGACCACAAACGGGTAGCGTGGCTCTATCTCGTCTCGCTGACGGCCTTCTTCTTCCTCGGCGGTGCGTTTGCCGTGCTGATGCGCATCGAGCTTGCGACGCCGGCCGGCGACCTGGTCTCCGACGATGTCTACAACCGGCTGTTTTCGCTGCACGGCATCATCATGGTATGGTTCTTTCTGGTGCCGTCGATCCCGGCGACGCTCGGCAATTTCCTGTTGCCGCTGATGATCGGCGCGCGCGATCTTGCCTTTCCCCGCCTCAACCTGGCCAGCTGGTATGTCTTCATGTTCGGCAGCCTGTTCGCGCTCGCCTCGGTGCTTTTGGGCGGCGTCGACACCGGCTGGACCTTCTACACGCCGCTGTCGACGCTCTATGCCAACGGCTTTGTCTCGACCGCGGCATTTGGCGTTTTCATCGTCGGCTTTTCGACAATCATGACCGGCATCAATTTCATCGTCACCGTCCACACCTTGCGGGCGCCCGGCCTCACCTGGTTCCGGCTGCCGATCTTCGTCTGGACGCTGTACGCCACCAGCCTGGTGATGGTGCTGGCAACGCCGGTGCTTGCAGCATCGCTGATCCTCATCGTGCTGGAGCGCGTCTTCGGCATCGGCATCTTCAATCCCGACCTCGGCGGCGATCCGCTGTTGTTCCAGCATCTGTTCTGGTTCTACTCGCACCCCGCCGTCTACATCATGATCCTGCCGGGCATGGGGGTGGTCTCGGAAGTGCTGCCGTGCTTCAGCCGCCGGCCACTGTTCGGCTACAAGGCCGTCGCCCTGGCTTCAATGGCGATCGCCGTCTTCGGCTTTCTCGTCTGGGGCCACCACATGTTCGTCAGCGGGCAGTCGGCCTATGCCGGCGTGGTGTTTTCGTTCCTGTCCTTCTGCGTCGCGATCCCATCGGCGATAAAGGTGTTCAACTGGAGCCTGACGCTGCGCAAGGGCGAAATCAGCTTCGAGACGCCGATGCTTTATGCCCTGTTCTTCCTGGCGCTATTCACTTTTGGCGGGCTGGCCGGCCTTTTCCTTGCCGCCCTCGCCGTCGACGTCCACGTTCACGACACCTATTTCGTCGTCGCCCATTTCCACTACATCATGGTCGGCGGCATGGTGACCGCCTACATGGCCGGGCTGCATTTCTGGTGGCCGAAGCTCACCGGCCGCATGTATTCGGAGATTTGGGGCCGTATAGCCGCGGCTGTGACCTTCATCGGCTTCAACCTGACTTTTTTTCCGCAATATGTGCTCGGCTTTTTGGGCATGCCGCGGCGCTACCATACCTATCCGCCGGAATTCGCTTTCTGGCACATCCTGTCGTCGGCAGGCGCCGTGGTGCTGGCGATCGGCTATCTGATGCCGCTGCTCTATTTGGCGTGGTCGCTGTTTCGAGGCGCGCGGGCGCCGGATAATCCATGGCAAGCCACCGGGCTCGAATGGCAAACAAGCTCGCCGCCTCCGGCGCATAATTTCGATCGCATGCCGACCGTCACCAGGCCAGCCTACGATTATCCGATGAAAGGCCTGACCGAGAAACGGTCGGACCCGGTGGAGGATCTGGTTTGAAGTCACCGATGACAAGCATCGCCTTCGACCGGCCGGCTCGCGAAACGGCAGCCGCCAGCTTTGCCATGTGGGTGTTCATCGGCTCCGAGGCGATGCTGTTCGGCGCCATCCTGCTCGTCTTCATGTTTGCCCGGTTGAGTTATGGCGACGCCTTCGCCGGCGCGGCGAAGCATCTGTCGCTGCCACTGGGCACGGCCAATACCGTCGTCCTGATCACCAGCAGTTTCGCCATGGCGCTCGCCCATATGTACACGGCCGCGCGGCGATGGCGCGCCGCCGGCCGGGCATTGGCTGCGACGGCGCTGCTCGGCGTCGTCTTCCTGGCGATCAAGGCGACGGAGTACGCCAGGGAATTCGGCGAAGGGCTGGCGCCGGTGCTCGGCGCGCCTTTCATCTATAAGGGCCCGGATCCTGTCCATGCCGAATTCTTCTTCGGCCTCTATTTCGCGATGACCTCACTGCATGCCTTGCATCTGATTTGCGGCGTAATCGTCATCGGCGGCATCCTCGCTCTGTGGCCGCGCACGATCGAGGCCAGCCGGTTCCGCCGCGTGCAGGCAATCGGCCTCTATTGGCATTTCGTCGATATCGTCTGGGTCTTCCTGTTCCCCGTCCTCTATCTGATCAACAGATGAGCGAGTTCCGCAAACTCACGCTTGCCTATGTCGGGCTTCTGGCCTTGCTGGCCCTGACTGTCGGCTCGTCCTTCCTGGCGCTTGGCGCCTTCAATTCGGCACTCAACCTGACGATCGCCGCGGCCAAGGCTGCCGTCATCGCCATCCTGTTCATGCATCTGGCCAGCGCCGGCGTCCTGCCGTGTCTTGCGGTCGCTGCTGCCGGGCTTTGGCTGATGATCCTGTTCGGGCTGACGCTGATCGGACAATAGGCCGAAGCGGCGCACCTCGTTCATACCCTTACAGCGGCTCCGGAACGGCTTTGCACGGACGGCTTTTGCTCGGCCGCCGGCATGGAAGCCCTTTGGCCATCGCCATTCAGATGCCGGGCCTCGTCCTCGGCTGCGTCTTCAAGCTTGGCGACGAGCAGATCCTTGAGGTCGCCAACCTCTTCCTCGATGTCTTCGATGGGTACGCCGGCGTCGGCCGCCTCTTCCTCGCATTCCCTGGCGAGGATTTCCGCCTCTCTTTCAAGCCTGATCGGAGGCGGCGGCACATGAACGTTTTCGTGAATCCAGTCCTGCAAGAATTCTATCGCACTATCACTCATGGGGCTCACCTGTAGCGGCAAACTGTAGTGCCATTAACGTACGTGCTGCAAAATGGATGCTTGGCAACGCCGGATTTCGAATAGCGATACTTGACAATAGCGTGATCGCCAAGGAGCTAGAGCTTTGCAGCCAGGGAAATCATTTGGCGTCGCAGAAATGCGGCTAACCAGACAGTTGGAGCGGGATGTAATTTGAAGGCATCCCGCCCTAAGACGCGTTGCGCCGTCGCGCTGGTGTTGCGCGATTCGGGTCGCCGGACGGCCGAACATCGTCATCTGCGGCAGATCGTGTCGGCCGCTCAGCGACACGGTCGGCGCGCATTTTGCGTTTATGCGCCATCCAGAATGGCAAGAGCTCGGCAAGAAAACTGTATATCGTGGTCTTCATCGGCATGCTCCGGACAACGGTTACAACTCGTCATCCCGGAGTTCCGTTCCAGCAAAGAGTTCCGTTCCGGCAAATCCGTCGCCTCTACAATTGCGATTCGATAGGCAGGCATCCAACCAGCGCTGCAACGATGCGCCGATAGAGACTGGCCTCGGGTTCATGCGAGTATTGCCGCATCTCGCCATCCGCCATGCCGAGCCACCGCAAGGCGCCTTTGTCCAAGACCAGCTGGTAGCTCGTCTGCGCCGACTTTTCGCGCTCGAACCGCCGGCGCAACTCCATCACCAGATTGGTATCATGGAAAAGCACGCCCATTTCCGCATTCAACGACACCGAACGCGGATCGAAATTGAAGGAACCGACAAACCCCAACGTGTCGTCGACCGTGAAGGCCTTGGTGTGGAGGCTGGCTCCCTTTGAGCCGAAAACGGAGATGTTGGCCTGGCGGTCGAATGGCTGCAATTCGAAAAGCTGGATACCCTTTTTAAGCAGCTTGCGGCGGTATTTGGCATAGGCGCCGTGCACGGCGGCGACGTCCGTCGCGGCGAGCGAGTTGGTCAGGATTGCAACCTCGGCGCCACGGTCCACCAGCTTCGACAGGATGGCCAACCCGGTGCGGCTGGGGATGAAATAGGGCGAGACAATTTCGAGGCGCTGCCTGGTCGCCGCGATAGCGGGAAGCAGCTCCTTTGTCAGCCAGTTCCTGCGCCTCTTGCCGCGCACCTTTTCCGGCGGATCGGAAATGACGCGAACGCCTTTCGTCCAGCAGACGTCGCTGTGCGCTACAATGAACTCCGTGATCGTGCGCCAGGCACGCAGGCTGTTCAAAAGCTGGCCGTCCGCGGTCGCATCGAGATTGTCGAGGAAATCGGCGCGCGAGCCCGCCGTAGCCGGATTGAGCAGTTGGATCGGCTTTGCCGCCTCGCAATTCCAGAACGCCTCGAAGATCTGCATCGTCTGCCCTACGGCAGGACCGAGAAGCAACAGGTCGAGATCACGAAAATTCGTCTCCGCAGCGTCGAAATAGGCATCGCCGATGTTTCTTCCTCCGACGATGGCCAGGCTCTCGTCGGCGATCCAGGCCTTGTTGTGCATGCGGCGGGTCATCGCAAACAGCCGGGCGACCATCTCCAGCGAGCGAAAGATGCTGCCGTTCCTCATGCCGCTGGGGTTGAATAGCCTCAGCTCGATGTTCTTGTAGCTGTTGAGCGCCAGGTAAGCGGCGTCGCTGTTGCGCGGATTGATATCGTCCAGCAGCAGGCGGACGCGGACACCGCGCTCCGCCGCCTTGACGACCTCCTGCATAAGCAGCCGGCCGCTATGGTCGTCGTGCCAGAGATAGTACATCAGGTCGAGGCTGCTGGTAGCACTGCGCGCGGCAAGGATTCGCGCGGCAAACGCGTCATAATTGTCGGCGATCAGCAGCAGTCCGCTATTACCGGCCGCGATCTTGTCCTGGGCAAACCGCGAAATGGCTGTATCCATGAAATGCACCGGCGAACGTCAGCGAAGCAAACGATCTGAAAATCTGACTAACAACCCTTCAGGTTCATTCTGGTTGCAGTCGCGGCTGCCTTATCGCGTCCAGGTTCAGGCGGGCCTTGATGGGCAGATGGTCGGAGGCGCGCTGCGCCAGCGGCGTCTTGTGCACCTCGATGCTGGAAATGAGGTGCGGCGGCCTGGCCAGGATGCGGTCGAGCGCAAACAGCGGAAAGCGCGACGGAAAGCTCGGCAGAACCGCATCGATCGGACCGAAATGCGGCAGCAGGGCCAGCAGCGAAGACCTGTTGCGGACGCGCCACTCGTTGAGATCGCCGAGCAAGATTGTCGGCCGCAGAACCGGGTGCGTGGCTTCGACAAGCGCGTTGGCTTGCTGCGAGCGCGAGCGCCGCAGCAAGCCGAAATGCGCGGCTATGATCCTGAGCGAGACGCCCTTCAGCTCCAGGTCCGCGATAACCGCGCCGCGCGGCTCGAGGCCGGGCAGCCGGATCTGGTTCACGCTTTCGACCACGCCGCGTCGCGCCAGGATCAGATTTCCATGCCAGCCATGGCTGCGGCGGTTTTCCGGGACATGTGTGGGGACGAGATCGCTGTCGCGCTCGAGTGCTGCGAGATCCAGCAATCCCTGCCTGCTTCCGGTCCTTTCGTCGGCCTCCTGCAAAGCAATGATATCGGCATCGAGCTCCTTGACCACGGCCGCGACCCGCTCCGGATCGAACCTGCCGTCGGTGCCGACGCATTTATGCACATTGTAGGATGCGACCGTGGTGCATGAAATTTCACTGCCGGGTGCCGTAAACCGCGGCACTTCCCTTCGCAGCGCAGCGCCAAGCGACCTTGGGAGGGTAGGCGATCGATCCAGCATGTGGTCCATTTGCGGTTGAGTCGGCGAGTGGCGGCCATTGCGATTATGGCGCGTGCGGAGGTCTGAAACAACGACGACCTTGTAAAACCGTTCCACCACCGGCCTCGGCGCGCCCGCGGTCTGGAACTCAGACGGGCAACAACACGTTTCGGGAAGGCAGCGCAGTCAACGGAGAAGTCGAATGCAGTCCTTAGCCGCAGATTCCGCCCCCCGCCCAGGCCCGCTCAGGATTGTCCCGTTCGATGGAACTGTGACCGTTCGGTTCTCCGATGCCATTATCGCGTCGAGCGAGCGGGCAAAGCTGCTCTATGAAGACGGCCATGATCCGGTTTTCTACATCCCCTTCGAGGACATCTATTTCGACCTGTTGGAGAAGACGAACACAACGAGCCACGGCGCGCTGAAGGGCACGGCAAGCTATTGGCGTGTTCATGCGGTCGGTTCGTCGGCAGAAGACTTCATGTGGGCCTACGAGACGCCCGACACCCCGGCATTGGCGATCGCCCGCCATGGTGCGTTCGATCCCGACCGGGCGCGGATCGAGGCCGATCCCGCGGAAGACAAGCGGCACACGCCGCACGTCACCGAGTAGACCCACATCGGCGATAGCCGCCAGCTTTCCGTCAGCTCGGGAACTCTTCCTTGAGGATGCGCAGGCCGTCTTCGTATTTCGCCGTCGAGGCACCGATCTGCCGTGCCTGCCATAGATTGTCGGCGAGATCGGCGCGCTTGACCGGCAATGCCAGCGGGTTAGCCGCGGCCCTGCGAACGAAGGCGGCATCGTCCTCGTTCGGCCGCCGCGTCATGGCATCGACGGCAGATACGATGGACGGTCCAAACCCGGCCGCCTCAAGCCGGTCGCGGTTCCAGCCGTCGCCTTTTTCGATGACGTCGTGAAGATAGGCGATGGCTTTCTGGTCGAGCGTTTCGACGGCATCGACGACCCGGCGGCAATGTTCGATATAAGGCCTTCCAGTCTTGTCCGCCTGTGCGGCATGGGCCTGTTCGGCGATTTTTGCCGCGCGATACAGCACGCTCATCGGATCGACCCCGTAACGAACAGCGCATTCCTGGCGCACCAACGCGCCATAGTCAGCGCGAGTTCCGATGCACAACGGGACGCCCTGCTCCCTCACTTGCGTGCTGAATGCCGCCGCAGCAGGCGCGACACGTCAGGAGACGCGTTCAAAACTGTCGAGGCTGGTTCCAAAGGCGCGCCAGGCGGGGAGTTTCCTGGCTCGGGCCGGCGCCCCTTCCTTTTCCGCCGACAAAGCGGCATCGGCAACAGTGTGCCACAGCATCTCCAGCTTCCCGTTCCTGAGTATGCCGGTATAGCTCACCGCTGCGGCTCCGACCCGCCCTTCGGCCGCGCAGGTGAATCCGATGACGTCTCCATGGCAGGCACCGAACAGCGGCACCGTCATGCCGAAGAAGGCGCTGTCCTCCAGCGCCGTCCTGAAGGTTCCGCTGATCCGTCCGCCTTCTTCGCCGGTTATTTCGACCACCGACCCGTACTGGTTCCGCCAGGTGCCCAGCCAACTCATCGTTGCTCCTCCTGATTGCCTCCACAGGGATTGCGTTGCCACACGGCCGCCAAGCCGCGGCCGGTGTAGCGGCCTTCAATCAGCCGCGATGCCAGTCATCGACATCTGCACGAAGTGCAGCGGCGCCTCCAGCGTCCAGGTGATGCCGCTCCTGTCGAATTCCAGGCGTCCGGTGCCGCTGAGCGCCTGCGGCGTGACGCGTTTGAGCACAACCGTTCCGAAACCGCGTCGCGTGTTTTCATCCACCAATGGCCCGTCCAGTTCCCGCCAGACAAGGCGGAAGCCGTCGCTGCCATCGGCGGCTGGCATCACGGTCCATTCGACCTCGACCCGTCCGTCATGGCGCGACAGCGCTCCGTGCTTTACCGAATTGGTGGCCAGCTCGTGAAAGGCAATGCCGAGATATTGCACGGCGTTCGGCTGCAGCATGATCATCGGCCCGCTCATCGACAGACGGGCCTGTGTCGCGAAGGCCTTGGTCTGGGCATGGATCAATTCGCCGATAGTCGCGCCGCGCCATTCGGCATCGACCAGCAGATCGTGCGATTCCGAAAGCGCCATGATGCGTTCCCGGACCTGTGAAAGGAAAGCCTCTGGCGTCCCCGCCAGCTTGCTGGTCTCGCGGATCATCGAGACGATCACCGAGTACTGGTTTTTGACGCGGTGGTTGACTTCGCGCATGAGTGTGCGGATGCGCCGTTCGCTCTCCTTATGCGGGCTGATGTCGCGCGCGATCTTGGAGGCGCCGATGATACGCCCGATGCCGTCGCGTATCGGCGAGATGGTGAGCGAAACCGGTACCAGGGTGCCGTCCTTGCGCTGCCGGATAGTCTCGTATGAGGGAATCCGTTCGCCGGCGCGAATGCGGCTGATAATCATGGCTTCCTCATCCAGGTGGTCGGGCGGGATGAGGATCGTCACCGGGCGGCCGATCGCCTCGGCGGGCGTGTAGCCGAACAGGCGTTGTGCGGCGTCGTTCCAGCTGGTGATAATGCCGTTCAGGTCTTTCGACACGATCGCGTCCATCGAGGATTCGACGATGGCAGCGAGCCTTATGCCGACGTCGTCAGCCAGCGCCTGCGTGCGGAGGTCGAGCAAGGTGTTGATGGCGCCGACGACCTCGCCGGTCGCATCGCGAAGCAGGGCCGGGTGCGCGCTGAACGGGATGAACTGGCCGTCCGGCCGCTCGACGATCGCCCGGCCCCCACGAACGTCCCGCTCTTCCAGCAAGGCAACGGCCATCGGACATTCGTCGTGCGCCATCGGTCCCCCGTCGAGGTGGCGAAGCTTCCATGAACCGCACCAGCGGTCCTGGCCGATAACCGGACGATATCCCCAAAGATCGGCAGCGGCTTCGTTGAAGAAGGTGATGTAGCCTTGTCTGTCGGTGGTGTAGACGGCCACAGGCAACGCCTGCATCAGATCGGCGGAGGAAACTTGCGGGATTCCGCCAGTCTTTAGTTCAACGACGTCCACCAGTCCCCCGCTCCGCTTGGCTTGCCGACGGATTGCTTCGTCATCTAAATGCGCGCGAGCGTTTTCGGTTCCGTTCGGGCTGCTTTCGGACATTCAGGCTGATTTGCGTTTCGCGGCCGTTCCCGGACCTTTGCTCGGAGCCTTGCCGCCTTCTTGCGCCAGGCTCTTGCGCAGAACATCGGCGAGATTGACGACGTTCGTCCTCGGCTCGGGTGCCGGCTTGGGCGGTTTCTTGCCCTTGCGCTTGGCTTCGATCATCGCAACCAGCGCCTGTTCATAAGTATCTTCGAACTTCGACGGGTCGAATTTGGCCGGCTTCTTGTCGATCAGCAATTGCGCGATTTCCTGCATCTCCGGATCGACCTTGCGATCCTTCAGCCCTTCGAACACCGCGTCCGCCGCGACCACTTCATTGTGGTTGCGTAATTCAGTCATCACCATGCCCTTGCCCAGCGGCTGGATCAGCACCTCTCGGCCACGCTGGTACAGTACGACGCAGGAGCGGGCTGCTACCTTTTTCCTGGCCATGGCGTCCCGGATCACCGCGAAAGCCTCCGTGGAGGGCGCGTCGGCCGGAACGAGATAGTAGGGTTTTTCGAGGTAGCGTGCGTCGATTTCGGCGGTGGGCACGAACTCGCCGATCTCGAGCGTATGCTGCGATACCATCTTCAGTTTCTTGATTTCGTCCGGCTCAATGCGGATGAACTCGCCCTTTTCGACCTCGTAGCCCTTTACCTGCTCGGCCGCCTCGACCGTGTCGCCGGTCTCCTCGTCTATATAGGCGCTCTTGACCGGAAGACCGTCCTTGCGGTTCAGGATCCTGAAATGCACTTTCTCGGCCTCGCTGACGGCGCCGATGATCTTGACGCCACAGGAAACAGATCCGACTTTCATAAAGCCCTTCCAGGCAGCTCGTGGCGTCGCCATGTCGATCACTCAGTCGATCACTCATTTGCCGAACGGACGGAACGGCTGCGAGCGGAAATCGTTCCGCCGTGGCAGGCTATTCCATAGGCCCGCCCGGACGAGAACGTTCGTTTCATTTTCGTCAGGGGAATAGCGCAATGGCCAAACGCAGCGCAGGGTTGCTGATCTTTCGCCGAAGCGAAGGACATTTCCAGGTCTTGCTGGTGCATCCGGGCGGCCCATTCTGGGCGAAGAAGGACGACGGCGCATGGTCGATCCCGAAGGGCTTGATCGACGAGAACGAGGACGAGCTAGCGGCGGCAAAACGCGAGGCCGAAGAGGAACTCGGCGTCGCCATCGATGGAGGTTTCGAACACCTTGGCAGCTACCGGCAGCCGGGCGGCAAGCTCGTCATCGCATGGTGCGTCGAGGCGGATTTCGACAGCGACGCCATCAGCAGCAACACCTTCGTCATGGAATGGCCGCCAAGGTCCGGCTCGATGAAGGAATTCGCCGAAGTCGACAGAGCGGGCTGGTTCTCCCTGCCTGAAGCCAACCATAAGATCCTGAAAGGCCAGCGCGCCATGTTGGCGGACTTTGCCAGTCGGCATGGCGACGGATGAATTTGTTTCAGCCCAGTTCTTAAGGGCAGTGCTTGGGCTTCCTCACCGCTCTGCTTTAAGCGCGTTGCGGCCGCAGCGTGCGCAACGTGATCGAATAGCGGTGCTCGGCAACCGGCGGGATGCTGTGCTCCCATTCACTGCGCGCGGCGCCCGTCATCAGATAGGCCGATCTTGGCTCGACGGTGACCGTCTTGCGGTTCCATCGCGTGCCGTTTTTCCGGCGCAGGCGAAAGCTGCACGCGGCCAGCAGGGAAACGCCGGCGACCGCCTCGAAGTGAGGCTTGTCGCGGTGCCAGCCGATACCGGCGCCCGGCCGGTACTCGTTGATCAGCACCTGCACGAAGGTCTCGGCGGGCAGGCGGGCAAAGGCTGCAACCTTTTCCCTGAGCGGCAGCAGAAAGCCGGGTATCGGCGGTGCCTCGACGACTGCGCGCCGGTCGTAGTCGTAGCGCAGCCCGAAGCCGACTATCCGCCGGTTTGCCAGATGGCCATGAAAGTCGAAAGCCTGAAATGGCTGGCTTGCGAGCTGGCTTGCCAACGCTGCTTCTTCGTCCGGCGTGATCAGTTCGGGCCGGTAGCGGAATCCTTCCGGCAGGTCGGCGGCGGCGGCAAAGAGATCGCCCTGGCGGGCTGCAGCCGATGTCTTGGGCGATGGCATCAACCGTATTTGGTGAAGCCAGCCCGTAGCGGCAAGGCTGCTTCGGCAGCAAGGAACCTCGCTCTCCGTGCAGGGTTATTCCCACGACGGCATGGAATTGAGCACTGCCGAGCATTGGACCTGTCGAGGATGCCTTCAACTGCGATCAGAAACATCGATTACCAGCCGGCGACGAGGGTACTCTCCGTATGGTTCGTCCCGAGCGGAAGCCGCTATGATTACGAGGACGTGCCGCCGCAAGTCCACGCCGCGTTCCGCAAAGCCTCGGCGAAGGGCCGGTTCTTCAACGAGCATATTCGCGACCGGTACAAATACCATCTGGTCGAGCAGAGCCATTCGAGCTGAGCCTTCAGCCGCTTCTCAACCACGATCTCGGCTTTCCGCCATGCCTCGCCGCGCGGTGGCAACGAGCGGACTTCGCAGTTGGCGAGCGACCTGATATTGACCATGGTCCTACCCGAAACATCGAAAGCCTGGAATGTCCGCCGAAGCCGAAAAAACCGAGCAGCTCCAGCAATTGCTCGACAACCTCGACCTGGCGGGCGCCCTGGACAGTGACAGTTATAAAAGGTTCCTCGACCAGCTGCCGATTGCGATCGCAATTTCCGATTTGGGCGGCGATGAACGTGTTGTTTACGTCAATTCCGAGTTCCAGAAACTGTCAGGCGTTTCCGTCGCAGAGCTGGAGCGCCGCAACTGGGCTGCGCTGAGCGGACAAGGCTTGGGCGAATACAAGGACCGGCCGCTGGCCCGGGCCATCGTCGAGGATATCGATCGCGCGGGGACTTTCAGGATGCAACGTGCCGGCACAGAGCCGGTCATGGTCGACGTTTATTCGAACCTGATCGAGGACGAGCGCGGGCGACGGTCCTTTCGACTGGTCGCCCTTGTCGATGTCACCGCGCACAAGGCAAGCGACAGCGAGGCCTTCGAACAACGCATCCGTGAAAAGGACATGCTGCTGCGCGAATTGCAGCATCGGATGAAAAACAATCTCCAGATGATCACGGCTCTCATCAGGTTGGAGGCCCGCAGCGCGGCGTCACCCGATCAGAAACGCTTCGAGCGTCTCGCCGGCCGCGTCGATGCACTCGCAATTCTTTATCAGGCGCTGTCGGCCGACGAACAGAAGGCCGAAGTTGACCTCGGCGTCTATCTCAGCCAGATCGCTTCCGCAGTGATGACGTCGCACGCCGTGCAAGGCATCCGGCTGGATATGAAGGTCGACACCTATCCCGTGTCCATCAACGTGGCGATGCCAACCGGCCTGGTGGTCAACGAGCTTTTGACGAACGCGCTGAAACACGCCTTTCTGGGTCGCGAAGGCGGGACAATCACGCTGCGCAGTGTTGTCGACGGCGACGGCTTTCGCATCGTTGTCGCCGATGACGGCATCGGCCTGCCCGAAGGCGAGACCTGGCCGAAACCCGGCAAGCTCGGAGCGTTGATCGCGCAATCGCTGACCGAGAACGCCAAAGCCCGGTTCGAGGTGGACTCGACCCCCGGCAAAGGAACGCGAGTGACCATCGTCTTCAACAGATCGGCCGCGCTCGCTTCGTAGCCGCACGAGCAGGGCTGCCGCAAGCGGGGTCATTCGAGGCCATCCGCATCAGCCGGGCCCCTCCATTACCTTGCGCGTGTGGCGGGCGATGACACCTTCTTCGTCGGTCGCCACGACGCGGACTTCGACCTTGCTCTCCGCCTGGCTCATCAGCGCGGCATGGGAGCTGTTGGCTGCCTCGTCGATCGCCACGCCGAGCCAGCCAAGCCTGTCGCAAATCGCTTTGCGGGCCGGAGCCGAGTGCTCGCCGATGCCGCCGGTGAACACCAGGCATTCGAACCCGCCCAGCGTGTTGGCGAGGGCGGCAATCTCCCTGGCGGCGCGGAAGGCGAAAAGCTCCACCGCTTCGCGCGCCCGGCGGTCGTCGCTGGCTTCCAGCGTGCGCATGTCGCCGGAAATGCCGGACACGCCGAGCAGGCCGGATTCCTCGTAGAGCATGTCTTGCAGCGCCTCTCCCGAAATCCCTCTTTCCAATAGCAGGTACAAAAGCACGCCCGGATCGATGGCGCCGCAGCGTGTGCCCATGACCAGGCCGTCAAGCGCCGAAAAGCCCATCGTCGTATCGACGCTTCGCCCGTCGCGCATGGCGCACAGGCTCGCCCCGTTGCCGAGATGGGCGACGATGGTTCTTTTCGCCGCCAGATCGGGCGATATCTGCTTGAGCCGGCCGGCGACATATTCGTAGGAAAGCCCGTGAAAGCCGTAGCGGTGGATGCCGTCTGCCTCATAGTGGCGCGGCAGCGCGAAACGGCTGACCAGAGGCTCGATGGTCCGATGGAAGGCCGTGTCGAAGCATCCGACCTGCGGCAGGTCGGGTCGCAACGCGGCAAGCGCCCGGATCGGCGCGAGGCTGCGCGGCTGGTGCAGTGGCGCAAGCGGCGTCAGCCTGTCGAGAGCCTCGATAATTGTCGGCATCAGGCGGACAGGTTCGACGAACTCGCGTCCGCCATGGACGATGCGATGTCCGGCGGCGATCAGTTTCCTTCCGCCAAGTTCGTTCTCGATCCATTGCAGCATCTGGCCGATGCCCATGTCGCGTGATGCGTCTGCGGCAAGTGGCCGATCGCACTGCAGCTCCCCATCGGCGGCTTTCGCGGTCAGCCTTGGCGCATCGCCCAGATCCAGTGAACCGCGCGAGGCAAGATCCAGCTCGGCGGACGCTGCAAGATCGTAAAGTCGGAACTTGATGCTCGACGAGCCGGCATTCAACGCAAGGATCGATCGTCGCATCAATCGCCGGCCCTCGTCGCGCTGTCCTGTGGCCAGGACCATTTCTGGATCTCGGGCATGTCCTCGCCATGTTCGCGGACATAGGCCGTGTGCTCAGCCAATTTCCCATGCAGCGCCGCGGCAAGATCCTTCGCCCGCTCGGCCAGCCCCGGCACGCGCGCGATCGCGGCGAGCGCCAGATGATAGCGGTCGAGCTGGTTGAGCACCACCATATCGAACGGCGTCGTCGTCGTGCCTTCCTCGCGAAAGCCATGCACATGCATGTTGTCGTGGTTGGCGCGCCGGTAGGTCAGGCGGTGAATGAGATAGGGGTAGCCGTGATAGGCGAAGATGACCGGCTTGGCTTTGGTGAACAGCGCGTCGAATCTGTCGTCGGCAAAGCCATGCGGATGCTCGGAATTCGACTGCAAAATCATCAGGTCGACGACATTGACGACGCGGATCTGCAGGTCCGGAATGCCTGAGCGCAGGATGTCGGCTGCGGCAAGCGTCTCCAGCGTCGGCACGTCGCCGGCGCAAGCGAGAACCACATCCGGATCTTCGCCCTTGGCAACCGTCCCGGCCCATTCCCAGATGCCGGCACCGGCCTTGCAGTGCGCTTCCGCGTCTTCGGCGGACAGCCATTGCGGCGCCGGCTGCTTGCCGGCGACGATGACGTTGATGCGGTTGAAGGTTTTCAGGCAATGGTCGGTGATCCACAGCAGCGTGTTGGCGTCGGGCGGGAAATAGAGCCTGACCGTGTCGGCCTTCTTGTTGGCGACGAAATCGGCAAAGCCCGGGTCCTGATGGCTGAAACCATTGTGATCCTGCCGCCAGACATGCGAGGTCAGCAGGTAGTTGAGCGAGGCGACCGGCTTGCGCCAGGCAAGTTCGCCGGAGGTCTTCAGCCATTTGGCGTGCTGGTTGACCATGGAATCGACAATGTGGACGAACGCCTCGTAGCACGAGAACAGGCCATGGCGGCCGGTCAGCAGATAGCCCTCCAGCCAGCCTTGGCAAAGATGTTCACTGAGCACTTCCATGACGCGGCCGTCACGGGAAAGATGGACGTCGTAGGGCTCGATCCGCTCCATCCAGACGCGGTCCGTAACCTCGAACACGTCGTCGAGGCGGTTGGAGGATGTCTCGTCCGGTCCCATCAGCCGGAAATTCCTGGCCTCGGCGTTCAAGCGGACCACGTCGCGAAGATAGCTTCCGACCGTGCGCGTCGCCTCTCCCACAGTGCCGCCCGGACGCGGTACGTCGAGCGCCAGGCCTTTCCAGTCGGGAAGCACGAGGTCCTGTTTCAGCAGGCCGCCATTGGCGTAGGGGATTGCGCCCATGCGTCGTGACCCCGTAGGTGCCAGCGCCGCGAGCTCCGCCAGGAGATGGCCGCCTTTATCGAACAGTTTTTCCGGCTCGTAACTGCGCATCCAGTCTTCGAGGATCTGGCGGTGCGCCGCATCGCCGCGTGCGTTCGATACCGGTACCTGGTGCGAACGCCAGAAATCCTCGACCTTCTTACCGTCGACCTCTTTCGGCCCAGTCCAGCCCTTTGGGCTGCGCAGCACGATCATCGGCCACAGCGGCCGCTCTCCCTTCCAGCCCGCGGCTCGTGCAGGCTCCTGGATGGAGTGGATCCGGTCGAGCACGGTATCGAGCGTGCGGGCCATCTCCCGATGCATCGCAGCAGGTTCATGACCTTCGACGAAGAAGGTTTCGTAGCCATAGCCGAGGAACAGGCTGCGCAACGCCTCGTCTTCCATGCGGCCGAGGATCGTCGGGCTGGCGATCTTGTAGCCATTGAGATGCAGGATCGGCAGGACGGCGCCGTCGGATGCCGGGTTCAGGAACTTGTTGGAATGCCAGGCCGCGGCGAGCGGACCGGTCTCGGCTTCGCCGTCGCCGACGACGCAGGCGACCACAAGGTTCGGATTGTCGAAGGCGGCGCCGAAGGCATGGACCAGTGCATAACCGAGCTCTCCGCCTTCGTGGATCGAGCCGGGCGTCTCCGGAGCCGCGTGGCTCGGCACTCCGCCGGGAAACGAGAACTGCCGGAACAGCTTTCGCAAGCCGTCTTCGTCCTTGCCGACCTCGGGATAGATCTCGCTGTAGGTCCCCTCGAGCCAGGTGTTCGCGACCATTGCCGGGCCGCCGTGACCCGGACCGCAGATGAACAGAACATCGAGACCACGTTCACGGATGATCCGGTTCAGATGCACATAGATGAAATTGAGGCCGGGTGTCGTGCCCCAATGGCCGAGCAGCCGCGGCTTGATGTGCTCGGGCAGCAAAGGCTCGCGCAAGAGCGGATTGTCGAGCAGATAGATCTGGCCAACCGAAATGTAGTTCGCGGCGCGCCAGTAGCGGTCCATCACATCGATCTGGTCAAGGCCGGTTGTTTGCGCAGTGGTGCGGGCCTCGTCGTTCATAGAAATGCCTCCGGAATACCCTCGTCCGTCGTTATCTGGGGTGGCGTCGCGCCGGAGAAAGGATTTGCCTCGAAATAAGTTTGGGCGGCCGCCAGCGCCGCTTGCCGATCCTGCAACCTGGCGAGCCCGACAAAAGCGGGTCGGTCTTTGGGGAACCTCGGGGCTTGCCAACGGTTAGGAAGGTGCACCGCATTGTATGAATCCAGGCGGACTGCCGAGGCCCTGGGACATGGACCGGCCAAAGTGCCGTTTGAGCAGCTTGGGCGATTGTGGCGGAGGCCCATAGGAGGAGCAGAAAAATGCTCGATCTCTCCCATGCCCGCAACCAAATGGTCGACATTCACTTAAGCCGCCGTGGCATTCGCGACCGCAATGTCCTTCAGGCGATGCGCGAGGTGCCGCGCGAGGCTTTCGTCGAGCCTGGTTTTGAAGAATTTGCCTATGAGGACGGGCCGCTGCCGATCGCCGAAGGTCAGACGATATCGCAGCCCTACATCGTTGCGTTGATGATCGAAATGGCGGAGATCGGAGCCGGTGACCACGTCCTCGAGGTTGGCACCGGCTCGGGCTATGCGGCTGCCGTAATGAGCCGGATCGTCGAACGCGTCTACACGATCGAGCGCCACGCCGCGTTGGCTGAAACGGCAAGGCAGCGGTTTAAAAAGCTTGGCTACGACAATATCGAAGTCCGCACCGGCGACGGCACCAAGGGCTGGCCCGAGGCGGCACCCTTCGATGCGATCCTGGTTGCGGCCGCCGGGCCCGGCGCACCGCTCGCCCTGCAAGAACAGCTCGACGTCGCCGGCCGGCTTATCATCCCGGTCGGCGACGAATTCGACTCGCAGCGCCTGCTCAAAGTCACCCGGACTGGCGCAGCAACTTACACCGAGGAGGATTTCGGCGGCGTGCGGTTTGTTCCACTGATCGGCGAGCAAGGCTGGGGCGAGCCAGGCAGCGACAGCCAAATAGCGGCCGATCTTCCGCACCGGCATCAGCGCAGAAGCAGCCTGCCGCAGATGATAGCGACCGCCGCCGAACCGCTTCCGGATTTCGACGATCCCGCCTTCGGTGCGCTGTTCGACCGGTTTGCCGACCGCCGCGTCGTCTTGCTCGGCGAAGCCAGCCACGGCACGTCGGAGTTCTACCGCGCGCGCGCCGCGATCACTCGCAGGCTGATCGAGAAGCATGGCTTCACCATCGTCGCGGTCGAGGCCGACTGGCCCGATGCCGCGGCGATCGACCGCTACGTCCGTCACCGGCCACCGCGGCCGGGCGCCGATCCGCCGTTCCAGCGCTTTCCCACCTGGATGTGGCGCAACACCGACGTCGCGGCGTTCGTCGACTGGATGCGAGAGCATAATGAGCGGATCAGGATATCCTCCCGGCGGGCCGGGTTCTATGGCCTCGACATCTACAATATGGGCGGGTCGATCGCGGCGGTCTTGCAATATCTCGACCGGATCGATCCGCAGGCGGCAAGGATCGCACGCGAGCGCTATGGCTGCCTGACGCCGTGGCAGAACGACCCGGCCACCTATGGCCGTGTCGCACTCACCTCCGGCTACCAGAAATGCGAGAAGGCCGTGCTCGAGCAATGCCGGGAACTGCTTTCCAGAGAGCTCGACTATGCGCAGCAGGACGGCATCGATTTCCTCGACGCCACCCAAAACGCCCGCCTGGTCGCCTCCGCCGAACGCTATTACCGCACCATGTATTACGGCGGCGCGCAGTCCTGGAACCTGCGCGACACCCACATGTTCGAAACACTGGAGCACCTGCTGCAGGCCCGCGGCCCGGCCGCCAAGGCGGTGGTGTGGGCACATAATTCCCATATCGGCGATGCCCGCTATACCGAGATGGGGATCGTCAGAGACGAAGTGAACATCGGCCAGCTCTGCCGCCAGCGTTTTGGCGACGAGGTTGCCTTGATTGGGCTCAGCACGCATTCCGGGACGGTGGCCGCCGCCACCGACTGGGACGGCGACATGGAAGTGAAACCGGTTCGTCCTTCCCACAACGACAGCTATGAGCGGCTTTGCCATGACAGCGGCGTCTCGCCTTTCCTGCTCGATTTCGAGCGCGACGACACGCTGCGCCAACGGCTTCTGGAGCGCCGGCTGGAACGCTTTATCGGCGTTATCTACCGGCCGGAGACCGAGTTGCACAGCCACTATGCGGATGCCTCGCTCGCCCGCCAGTTCGATGCTTTCGTCTGGTTCGATGAAACCAGTGCCGTGACGCCGCTTGGGCCGGAACATGCGGGGACAGGCCTTCCCGAGACCTATCCTTTCGGGCTGTAGCGAATTTGGACCCTGGGGGAAGCGGAAAATCGAAAGAAGGACGTCACCAATGGCCGGAAAGAAGACTCATGAGCAGCAATTGCGCATCATCGAAGAGCGCGAGAACACGAAAAACGCTGGCAAGGATTTCGACGCGGAAGCGGATTTGAAAAAGACCAGGCAAGAGCGCGAGGCGTTCCGGCGCGGTGCCGAGCTCAGATCGGACCCCAAGGACATTGCCGATCCCGACGACCGCAACATCATCCGCGGCGAGCACCAGGAAAGCGCCCACAACAAGCATCGCGCCGACCGCTGAAACGGCGGGATCGCTTAACGTTAAGACAGTATGGCGCCGGTTCCCGTTCCCCGATCTGACGGATGCAGCGTTCGTGGCCGCAAATTGGCGGACGAGGGCGCCGTCTTGATCCCCTCGGCGCTATTCAGCAAAAAATGTCGCGGCGACAGCAATTGAGACGAGGCTCAGCATCGCCAGGCCTGCCCTGGCGACATGCGAAGTCTCCCAGACGTTGCGCAAATCTCTCCAGTCGCCGGTCTGCTTTCGAGAAAACATTGAAAAAAACGTCGCGGCTGATTGCGGCATGGCAACGTCTTGCACCCAGAAATTATTGACGGGATGCGTGACCAACCAATAGGTCGCATGTTCCGCCAGCAGGAAGACAAGCGCCGCAAGGTCCACCAGAATCGAGCGCTTGGATAAGGCGTCAGGTAGAGCAGGATGGCGAGTGCAATGATGCCGCCGATCTCGGCAAACCCGCCGATCGTGAAGCCGGGATAGTAGATCGCCTGCACTGATTTGTAGGTAGCCTCCTTGAGGCGCAACTTGCCCGGCAACTCCAAAGCGTGCGCAAGCGACAGCGCCATCGTGACAGCGACCAGAAGAAGGCGGCGATCATCAATACGCGCATGTTCCTGCTCCCTGACCACAGCGTGGTTGGTGATCCGGTAAAGGCGACGCCACCCGACTTCCCTGCAGGCCGGTTCGGTCATTCCCCGATCTGGCTGGTCGACCGTTCGTGGAGTGTGGCGCCGGTCTGCGCGTCGACCGCGACCATGCTGACCTCGTAGCCCCAGAGCTTGCGGATATGGCGCAGCGTGGCGTCACGGCTGCCGCCTTCCAGCACGATGCCGTCCTTGACCTTGTGCTGCAGGCGCAGATGCCGGTCGCCGAGCAGGTCCACGTCCACCACCTGGATGTCCGGCCGGCTGGCGCCGATGTCGTAGCTGTGGGCGAGAGCGGCGCGGACGCTCTCGTAGCCGCGCTCATTGTGTATCGAGGCGACTTCGTAATGCGGGTCGTTGGCGGCATCGGCAAGGACAAAGAACCGCCATTTCCGTATCAGGGTAGGGCTCAGATACTGGCGGATGAAGGACTCGTCGCGATGGTTGGCCCAGGCGTCCAGCAAGGTCTGGCGCCAGTCGCCATTGCCGGCGATATCGGGAAACCAGTCGCGGTCCTCAGCCGTCGGCGCGGTCGAGATGCGCTGGATGTCCTGCATCATGTCGAGACCCAGCGCGTAAGGATTGATACCGGAAAAGCGCGGATCGTCGAACCCTGGCTGGAAGATCACGTTCGAATGGTTGCGCAGGATTTCCAGCATGGCACCTTCGCCGATCAGGCCGCGGTCGAACAAAAGGTTCATCAGCGTGTAATGCACGAAGGTGGCGCAGCCCTCGTTCATCACCTGCGTTTGCCGCTGGGGATAGAAATACTGCGCGATCACGCGGACGATCCGGATGACCTCACGCTGCCACGGTTCCAGGATCAGGCTGTTCTTCTCCAGGAAATAAAGCAGGTTCTCCTCGGGCAGCTTGAGCGATTTCTTGCGCTCCGTCATGGTATCCGTTTCGCGGACCTTGGTGCCGTCCTTGGAAGGCGGCAGCGTGCGCCACAGATCGTTGTAGGAACGTTCCTCGTATTCCAGGCGCTCGCGAATCCCCTCGCGCTGCTTTTCCGACGACAGCTTCGGCGGCCGGTGATATCTGAACACGCCCTGTTCCATCAGCGCATGTGCGGCATCGAGGATCTCTTCCACCGCATCGACGCCGTGCCGCTCTTCGCAGCGGGCAATATAGCCCTTGGCAAAGTCGAGATAGCTGAGGATGGCGCCGGCGTCCGTCCACTGCCGGAAAAGATAATTGTTCTTGAAGAAATGGTTATGGCCGAGCGCCGCGTGCGCCGTCACCAGCGCCTGCAGGGCCATGGTGTTTTCCTCCATCAGATAGACGATGCAGGGATTGGAATTGATGACGAGTTCGTAGGCCAGCCCTCGCCCACCTTTGCGGTAGAGCAATTCCTGGTAGAGGTAGTGCTTGCCGAACGACCAATGCCGGTACATCAGCGGCATGCCGACAGAGGAATAGGCGTCGAGCATCTGTTCGGACGAGATGATCTCCATCTGCACCGGATAGACGTCGAGGTGGAGCTCTTCGGTGGCGACCGCCTCGATGGTCTCGTAGGCGCGCGACAGCGTCCTGAAATCCCAGTCGGAACCGGAAAACAGCAACCCGGATTTGCTCGCCATCAGCCCCCTCTTTCACCGCTCTTTTGATAACCCGGCTGTCTGGCGAAGAGTTGGCGGAAAACCGGGTAGATGTCGGCCGCCGTGGCGATGCGGCTCATCTGGAAGTTCGACCATCTCAGCTTGACCGCACTGTAGGCACGCCACAGCGACGTGCCGTTGTCGGTAGCGCCGAAGATGTGGCTCTCACGCTCGTCGAGGATCTCGACATAGGCAAAATACTGGCAAAGCCGCATGATCTGTTCGTCGAGAAGGGCGATGCAGCGCTCGGAATCGGTGACGAAATTGTCGCCGTCCGAGGCCTGGGCGACATAGATGTTCCATTCGCGGCTGGGATAGCGTTGCTCGACGATGCGGTGCATCTCCTCGAGCGCCGTGGAAACCACCGTGCCGCCGCTCTGGGTGTTGTAGAAGAAGGTTTCCTCGTCCACCTCCTGCGCCTCGTGCGTGTGGCGGATGAAGACGACCTCGGTCCGGTCATAGCGCCGCTTCAGGAACAGGTGCAGCAGCACGAAGAAGCGCTTGGCCAGATCCTTCTCGCGTTCGCCCATCGAACCGGACACGTCCATCAGGCAGAACATCACCGCATTGGCGTTCGGCACCGGCTGGGCGTCGAAGCGGTTGAAGCGGATATCGACCGGATCGACAAAGGCGATCCGCTTGCGGCGGCGCTCCAGCCGCTCAAGCTCTTCCTGCAGCGCCACGATGCGCTGCCGCATCTCGGCGTTTTGCGGCTTGGCCTCCAGCGTCGCGATCTCCTGCGCGACAGCGTCGACCGCCTCCTGCTTGGGACGCCTGAGCGCTATGCGGCGGCCATGGCTGTTGCGCATCGTGCGTCCGACATTGATGTTGGTCGGCGAGCCGGTCGCGGCGAAGCCGGCCCGGCGCGGCTTGAAGGCGAGGATCTCCTTGAGGTTGAGCTTGACCATATCAGGCAGTTCGAGGTCTTCGAAGAAGAGGTCGAGCACCTCTTCGCGCGACAGCACGAAACGGAAATCGTCCTCCGATTCGGTTCTCCCCGGGGCGGATCCCATGCCGCCGCCCTGGCCCGGCTTGGGCAGCCGGTCGCCTGGGGCAAAATGCTTGTTGCCGGGCAGGACGTGCTGGCGGCTGCCGCTGTTCCGGGCATCGTTGAAGCTCGGCTCGCCGGTGCCTCGCGCCGGCATCGAAACGGCATGCTCGGCGTCCACGTCGGCGATCTTGCCGGTGCGGATCTGATCGCGGATGGTGCGCTTCAACTCTTCGCGCGCCCGCCGCAGGAAACGCTGCCGGTTGCCGAGGCTTTTGTCCTTCGGGTTCAGTCGGCGATCGATGAAGATCGGCATATGTTACCCCGGGCTGGCTTCAACCCGCCTTGTTCACCCGCATGTACCAGTCCACCAGCCGGCGGACCTGGCGCTCGGTGTAACCGCGCTGGATCATCCGCTGCACGAATTCGGTATGCCGCTTCTCCGTCACGCTGTCCTGCTTGGAGCCGAAGCTGATCACCGGCAGCAGATCTTCGACCTGCCCGAACATCCGCTTCTCGATGACTTCGCGCAGCTTTTCATAGCTTGTCCATGACGGGTTACGGCCGTGGTTTCTGGCCCGCGCGCGCAGCGTGAACTTCACCACTTCGTTGCGGAAGTCCTTGGGATTGGCGATGCCGGCCGGCTTTTCGACCTGCGACAGTTCGTTGTCCAAAACCTCGCGATTGAGGATCTGGCCGGTATCGGTATCCTTGAAGTCCTGATCCTCGATCCAGGCATCGGCATAGGCGATGTAGCGGTCGAACAGGTTCTGGCCGTATTCGCTGTAGGATTCCAGATAGGCCTTCTGGATCTCGTGGCCGATGAACTCGGCATAACGGGTGGCGAGCTCCGACTTTATGAAATCGAGATAGTCCGCCTCGGTTTCCTTCGGGAACTGCTCGCGCTTGATCGCCTCTTCCAGGATGTACATCAGATGCACCGGATCGGCGGCGACCTCTTCGGTGTCGTAGTTGAAGGTCTGCGACAGGATTTTGAAGGCAAAGCGGGTGCTGACGCCGGTCATGCCTTCATCGACACCGGCCGCGTTTCGGTACTCCTGGACCGACTTCGCCTTGGGATCGGTTTCCTTGAGGTTCTCGCCGTCATAGACGCGCATCTTGGTGTAGAGCGGCGAATTGTCGTGTTCGGCCAGGCGGGTCGAAACGGTGAACCGGCTGAGGATATCGAGCACTTCCGGAGCGCAGGGGCTGGAGGCCAATTCGCTTTCGCGCAACAGCTTCTCGTAGATCTGCCGCTCTTCGGTGACGCGCAGGCAATACGGCACCTTGACCACCAGGATGCGGTCGAGGAACGCCTCGTTGTTCTTGTTGTTCTTGAACTGCAGCCATTCCGATTCGTTGGAATGGGCAACGATGATGCCCTGATAGGGGAAAGCGCCGAAATTCTCGGTGCCGTTGTAGCTGCCTTCCTGGGTCGCGGTCAGCAGCGGATGCAGCACCTTGATCGGCGCCTTGAACATCTCGACGAATTCGAGCAGTCCTTGCGTCGTCCGGTTCAGGCCGCCGCTATAGGAATAGGCGTCCGGATCGGACTGGCTGAAGTTTTCCAGCTGCCTGATGTCGACCTTGCCGACCAGGGCCGAAACGTCCTGGTTGTTCTCGTCGCCCGGCTCGGTCTTGGCGATGCCGATCTGGCGAAGCCTGGACGGCATCAGCTTGACGACGCTGAATTTGGAGATGTCGCCGGACAATTCGTCGAGGCGCTTGGCCGCCCAGGGCGAGATCAGGCCGTTCAGCCGCCGCCGGGCGATGCCGTATTTGTCCTCCAAAAGGTCGCCCATGCGGTCGGGGTCGAACAGCCCGAGCGGCGATTCGAAGACCGGGCTGACCTGGCCGCCGACCTTCAGCGTATAGATCGGACGCTGCTCCATCAGCCTTTTCAACTGCTCCGCAAGCGAGGACTTGCCGCCGCCGACCGGGCCGAGGAGATAGAGGATCTGCTTGCGTTCCTCGAGTCCTTGCGAGGCATAGCGGAAATAACCGGCGATACGTTCGATCGTATCCTCCATGCCGTAAAAATCGGCGAAGGTCGGATAGATCTTGATCGTCCGGTTCGAAAAAATACGGCCGAGCCGCTCGTCCTTGCTGGTATCGACAAAGGTCGGCTCGCCGATCGCCTCGACCATCCGCTCGGGCGCCGAGGCGTACATCGACTTGTCCTCGCGGCAGGCAAGCAGATATTGCTGGAGGCTTATCTCCTCCTGCGCCGCATTCTTGTAAACCTCGGAAAACAGATCGAAGACGTCGGATTGATTCTCACGCATGGTATTCCTAGCCCCGGAGCCGGTGTGGCTGCACGTTTGTCTCTTGAACAACCAAATGTCGGAAAGCCCTTGTGGTTCCCTTCACTTTGCAGAGAGTGCCTGTGACCGAATGATAAGACTCTAGATAAGAGCATCCTGCATGCCGACAAGGCGTGGAACGTCCTGCTCGAGGCACAAAATCCTGAATCACGCCACGCGGTGCGGGCGACCTCCGACAAGACGGAGGAACGGTTCTGGTCCTTCCCGGTTGTGAGGGAAAGGAGACGGTTCGATGTTTGAGACTAGTTTGTGGTTGCTCGTTGTTGCAGGCGGTCCACTGCTGCTGGCAATCCTGATCGCCTACGCCCTGCTCACCCAGCGCCGTCGCGGCCCGGCGGAGCGCAGGGAAAGCGAGCGCGCGACCGAGCGCCTGTACCAGGAAAAGAAGGACTGACCGACGGGATCGCAGCTCAGCTGCGGGCAACCGCCAGCCCGGCCACTTTTTCGGCGCGCAGCAGCATGCCGAACAGGTCACGCGGCTCATCGGGATCGGCCAGAAGGTCTAGTTCCTCGTAAAGGCCGGTCCGCTGAAGCTGATCGCGGACGTAGCGTAGCGCGGAAAAATCCTCGATCGCAAAGCCGACGGAATCAAACAGCGTGATCTGTCCGGCGTCCGTCCGGCCTGCTGCCTTTCCTGTCATCACCTGCCACAATTCGGTGATCGGATGGTCCGCATCGAGCTGCTGGCTCTCGCCTTCGATGCGCGTCTGCGGCGGATATTCGACGAAAATATCCGAGCGCAGCAGAATGTCGCGATGCAGCTCGGTCTTGCCCGGGCAGTCGCCGCCGACCGCGTTGATGTGCACGCCGGACCCGACCATGTTGTCGGTCAGGATTGTTGCCGATCGCTTGTCGGCGGTTACCGTGGTGATGATCTGTGCACCTTCAACGGCCTCCTGCGCCGACGCGCAGAGCTTGATGTCGAAACCCATGCCGGCAAGGTTCTTCATGCATTTGGTCGAGGCCGCCGGGTCGATATCGTAGAGGCGCAGCCTGTCGACGCCAAGCAGCGCCTTGAACGCAATAGCCTGAAATTCCGATTGCGCGCCGTTGCCGATGATCGCCATGCATCTGGCGGCCCCGGGAGCGAGGTATTTCGCCGCGACCGCCGAGCTGGCCGCCGTTCGCAGGGCAGTCAGGATGGTCATTTCCGAAAGCAGCATCGGATAGCCGTTGCCGACATCGGCAAGCACGCCGAAAGCGGTCACGGTCTGGCGGCCGTCACGCGTGTTCTTCGGATGCCCGTTGACGTATTTGAAGCCGTAAAGCTGCCCGTCGCTGGTCGGCATCAGCTCGATGACGCCGTCAATGCTGTGCGAGGCGACGCGCGGCGTCTTGTCGAACAGCTCCCAACGCCTGAAATCCTCTTCGATATAGGCGGCAAGCTCGACCAGGAAGCGCTCGATGCCGATGGCAAGCACCAGCTTCATCATGCGGTCGACGCTGACGAACGGAACGATGTTCAAATTGACGGTCATGGCTCAGAACCCCCTCGTCGGGCGATCCATGATCCGCCGGCCCATCAGGCTTGCGGTCAGGTCGACCAAAAGCGTGGCGGTGCGGCCGCGCTCGTCGAGAAAGGGATTGAGTTCGACCAGGTCGAGACTGGTGACGAGCCCGCTGTCATGCAGCATTTCCATCGCCAGATGCGCCTCGCGGAAGGTGGCGCCGCCGGGAACGGTGGTGCCCACCGCCGGCGCGATCGACGGGTCGAGAAAATCGACATCGAGGCTGACATGGAGCATGCCGTTGGCGGCGCTCACCCGTTCGAGAAAGGCGCGAAGCAGTTGCGCGATGCCGTGCTCGTCGATCGAACGCATGTCGTGGACCGTCACGCCGGCTCTGCGCAACGCATCCCGTTCCGCCAGGTCCACGCTGCGGATTCCCAGCGCGCATATGCGAGCCGGGTCCACCTGCGCCGCGAGGCGGGGGAAATAGCCCTCGAAGCCGGGCTGCCCGCTGGCATAGGCCAGCGGCACGCCATGCAGATTGCCGCTGGTCGTCGTGTCGAGCGTATGAAAATCGGGGTGGGCGTCGAGCCACAGCACGAAGAGCGGCCGGCCGGCATTCGCTGCCCGGCGGGCAATGCCGGCGAGCGTGCCGGCCGAAATGCTGTGGTCGCCGCCGAGAAAGATCGGCATTGCGTCGGCGCTCGCAGCATAGGCGGTTTCGCTGATCGCTGCCGTCCAGGCGGCGATTTCCGGCAGCGCCTTCACCACCGCGTTGCCGTGTACGACAGGGCGCATGTCGGCAGGGACAATCGTTCCGAGGTCGGTCAGCGTATGGCCAAGCTCGGTCAGCGCGCCGGCCAGACCGGCCGTGCGCAGCGCGCTCGGCCCCATCTCGCAGCCCATCCGGCCAGAGCCGGCCTGGATCGGTGCTCCCACGATCACGCAGTGCATTCTCGTACCCCACCAAATTACGATGCCTTTAGTGAACCCCGCATCGCTGGCAGAATGAACATATCAAATTGGCAAATTTGTCGAAGTGCCTTACCATAGTGGCAGCATCTACTTCCGTTGTGAGCAATCATGGACCGGCTCGACGAGCAGATCATCACCTCTTTGCGGCATGACGCCCGGCGCAGCATTTCCGACCTTGCCGTTAGCCTGGGTGTCTCCCGGGCAACGGTAAGGTCCCGGATCGAGCGACTTGAAAGAGGAGGCGGCATCGTCGGCTACACCGTCATTCTACGCGCCGACGCGGTCGATCAGCGGGTGCGTGGCATCATGATGATCGAAATCGAAGGCCATGCCGCAGATCGCGTCATCCGGGCGCTGGGCGGCTTCTCCGAGGTCTCGACGATCCACACCACCAATGGCCGTTGGGATCTGGTGATAGAACTCGGAACCCAGACGCTGAGCGAGTTCGATGCGGTGCTGAGACGTATCCGCCTGATCCCCGGAATTACCGGCAGCGAAACAAGCCTGCTCCTGGCAACGCCGCGCACCACCAAAGCGCGGCTGTGACCTTCGCCCGTGACCTGTAGCGGTAACGAAGCTACGGAACCTTCAATTGCTGCCGCGGTTAGAGCAATTCCAGGAAAAGCGTGGAACGATTTTCCGTTCGGAATTGCGTCAAAACAAAAAGATTGAGCGGTTCGGCGTTTCCGCGAAACCGTTCCAAGCCCACACAGGCCTTCTTCGAGGGAGAACAAGCATGGCTCACGCCCAGCAAGAACTCGTCGAATTCGTTATCAGCAAAGCCTTCAATCCGGTCATGCGGGCCAAACCCGACGGAAAATCCGATGCCGAGCGCAAGATGCTCGAACATGTTCAGCAGGCCACGAAGACCGAGATCGAGCGCTATCGCCGTTACGGCTCGGCTGAGGAGGTCGCGACCAATTTCAAGCGCGACCTGAATTCCGACGCTGCCAAAAAGTTGCACGCCCAGCTGCGACGCCTGCATCTGCCGACGATCGAGGACATTCGCGACGACTTCGAGGACAAGGCCCGCGCGTTAGGCGTCAAGGCCTCGCCGTAGATCCGCGACCGGTCGTCCTCGGTGACGTCCGTCCGGTTGTCATCACAATCCGTCCTTGGTCGGAGGCCACCCTGACCGAACCGTCTCGGGGATGTTGTCCGACGTCAGCTCGCCCCGATTGAGCTTTTCAATCGCTTCACCGGCTTCGCTCTCGTCGAGACCGGAAAGCGGCAACCCGCCGACCACGACGGCTTCGTCGCTCTCGCTGTCATAGACCTCCCAGAGGCCTTCCGGATCCTGTCGTTTGTCGTAGGGCATGGCCACTCCTCCAGGCAACGCCGCTATTGTACGGCCGCTACCCATTTCAGGGCCTGAGCCTTTTCGTCTTCCGGGAACACCCGCGCCTCGAGTTGCGGAAACAGCGCGTCCGTCATTTCCGTGGCTGCCTTGATCCACTGCTTGTCGGAAATCACGGCGGCACGTTTGAAGCGGTGGAGCTCGCGGAGTTTGCTCAGCCCATACTGCAGGTCGCGCCGTAAGGCGCCAGCCGTCATGTCTTCGAAATCGGTAAGGTCAGTCAGGACGCCGATGTCCTTGTGGTCGCTCAGTTTCGCTTCGATGGCCGGGATTGGCTGGCTGCCTGAAACAAACTCGGGCCATTCGCGGATGTTCCCTGCCAAAAGCGTGTTTCACTTCGACCTAAAATGACGATCGGCTGGCTTCCTGACCGGTCCTCGGATCGCCTGCGTGACGACGGTATAACGCGTGATTTGGCCCTCCACGGGGTCCTCTCCGTGGAAGTGGATTTCTGCATTCAGCGGCATCTGCGCGGTGTTGCCGAATTGCTTGACCGCGCACGCATGCACGAGCTGTACGTCGGGGTCACGCGTCATGGCCTCCATTGACGCAAGCTCTGCCGTGCTGCTGCCGCCGATCCGCCAGCTGGCTTCCAGCACACCCGATCGCCAGATGCCCGAGGAATCGACACCTTGGCCGATGTCGTAGTTGCGCCTCGAGGCGAAAAATCCGGGATGGCCAAGCATCGCCGCGTCGTAGGTCCTCGCCTGCGCCACAGCCAAAGTCAGCGCCGGAGACAGCTGCAGCCTGTCGAGCGCTTCCCATCCGCCGCGCACGACGACCAGATCGGATCCGCCGTAAACGGGCTGTCCGGCATTGTCGGCGGTCATCCGCTGCACGCCGTAATAGCTGACCGATGTTCCGTCGATCGCGGTTCTGCCAATGCTCAGCGTGACAATGTCGCGAAGCTCCGTTTCGAGAACAAGCCCGTATTCGCTTAGGTCGGAGGATGGATATCGTTCCAGCAGCCTTTCGATATCGGCGACCGTCGCGGCGGTGTGCTGGTCGCGGCCCCGCGAAGCGCGCGGTGGCTTGAACCGGACCAGCCCGAGCTGCAGCAGACGTTCCGCTGCGCGCAGCGCGTCATCGCGTGAAAATGCGGTGTAGCCTGGCAGTACGGCCGCGCCGACGGCGCTGCCGAAGCCGGTTGGCCAATCTTTTGGCCGTGCCGCCGACCCGTCCACCAGCTCGTGGGTTATGGCCTTGGTGGTTGCGAGGCGCCAGGGCACCACACCGCCGAAGAGGTCGTCGGGCCCGTTGATGCCCAGTTGGACCGCATCGGCGGCAAGCAGGCTGTCGTCCGGCACGAAATACAGCCCGCCGTTGTCACCGCCCCAGTCACGCAGGCCCTGGCGGAAGGAAAATCCCTTCAACGCCGCAATCGTGCGCGCGACGGCAGCGACGGTCTCCCATTCGTGGGCATAGATGGTCTCGCCGCCCGGCGCGGAGAACGCGACCACAACACCTTTTGCTCCGCCCGATTGTGTGCCGCTTAGCCCGGTCATGTCGCGCCGCCCTTCGTCCATTGCCGGGCCCATTGCCGTTATTCCGCGGCGATGCGTCCGAACCGAAAAACCCGCTTCCTCGGCGAATGTTCCGGGCAACGGCGCGCTATCCGGTTTGACCGAGTTGCGGCGATCGGAACATCGGCGGCTCATGGTTTTTATGCGGGAGCCTCAGACAGGGTGATGGATGTGCTCAAGGAGGCCGCGCCCCGCGCCCTGGGAGCGGCCGAGGTCGTCGACACATTCGAACGGGCTTGAGACCGAGCTGGCTGTCGCATGAACTGCGGCCAACGGCCGGAACTGTCACTAGCGGTTCATGTTCATGATCGCATTCGTCGGCATCAAATTGTGGTCGAGGTTGGCCATGATCCAGATCGAGCCGCCGATCACCAGGACGACGATCAGCACGCCGAAGGCAAGCGCCAGGGCGTTGTTGGTGTTGTCCGGCCCCGTCGTGATATGCAGGAAGAAGACGAGATGCACGCCCATCTGCGCGATCGCCAGCACAATCAGCGCCACCGGGATGCCCGGTGCCCATATAAGGTTGGTTCCGAGCAACCAGAACGAGGCGATGGTCAACAGCGTTGCCAGCCCGAGGCCGATCACATAGCCGCGTAACCCGGATCCGACCTCGGCGTCGCCGAGGTATTCGTCACCCGGCGCCGTATCGATGTCGTAGCGCTCCAGGCCATCGGTGTCGCGCCTTTGCGCATGGCGGTCGTCAGCATTGCTCATCGACTTGCTCCCAGGAGATAGACCACCGTGAACAGGGCGACCCAGATGATGTCGAGGGCGTGCCAGAACAGGCTGAAGCACATGAAACGCCGAAGAATATCGTCGCGGAATCCCTTGGCGAAGATCTGCGCCATCATCGTGAGCAGCCACAGCAGCCCCGCCGTCACGTGCAGGCCATGGCATCCCACCAGCGTGAAGAACGCCGACAGGAAAGCACTGCGCGTCGGTCCGGCATCGCGGGCAATCATATGCGCGAACTCGCGCAGCTCGAGCAGGATGAAGCTGGCGCCGAGCACGAAAGTGAGAGCCATCGCAACATAGAACCAGGAGCTTCGCCGCGCGGTCACGGCGAGGCTGGCGAGACCGCAGGTAAAGCTCGACAACAGCAGGGCCGCCGTCTCGATCGCGACGTTGCGCAGGTCGAACAGCTCGGCTCCGCTTGGTCCGCCCGCCGTCTTGCCCGCCAGCACAGCGTAGGCCGCAAAGAAGGCCGAGAACATCACGATGTCGCTCAGAAGGAAGATCCAGAAGCCGTAGCCGACGACGATCCGGATCGGTGCCGGTCCGCCGTCGCCATGGCCGGGGGCATGGCCGTGCCCGCGATGGCCGAGGTGGTAGGGGTCACGCTCTCGAACGTCGATCGCGGTCATGGCCTTGGCCCCGTATACGTGGCCAGCGCCTCGCGGCGGGCACTTCGGTTGGCGCGGTCGATCCGGGCGACTTCGGCGGCAGGAATGACGTATTCGGGTATGTCGCGCCACGCGAATACGACGAAGGTGGCGAAAGCACCGAGCGCGCCGAGCGCCACCATCCACCAGATGTGCCAGATGAGGGCGAAACCCATCACGGTCGCAAAGAAGGCGCAGATGAACCCGGTGGGACTGTTGCGCGGCATCTCGATCGGCTCGTATTCAGGCTCGTCGCGCAGCCGGTTTTGCTCGCGTGCCCGCTGCTTGATGCTCCAGTAGGGCTCTTCGCCCTCGACATGCGGAAGCGCGGCGAAGTTGAAGACCGGCGGCGGCGAGGGTGTGGCCCATTCCAACGAACGGCCGTCCCAGGGATCCCCGGTGACATCGCGAAGCGCCGCGCGCTGTCGGATGCTGACGACGAGCTGAATGATCTGGGCGACCACGCCGGCGGTGGTGATTAACATGCCGGCGCCGGCAACCAGCACCCAGGGATACCAGGCCGGCACGTCGAAATGCTGCATGCGGCGGGTCATGCCGAGCAGGCCGACGGTGTAGAGCGGCACGAAGGTGGCGTAGAAGCCGATCAGCGTCAGCCAGAAGGCCAGCTTGCCCCAGCCCTCGTGCAGCCGGAATCCGAATGCCTTGGGAAACCAGTAGGTATATCCCGCGAAGGCGCCGAACAGCACACCGCCGATGATGACGTTATGGAAATGCGCCACCAGGAACAGGCTGTTGTGGAGCAGGAAATCGGCCGGCGGCACGGCCAGCAACACGCCCGTCATGCCGCCGATGACGAACGTCACCATGAAGCCCAGCGACCACAGCATTGGCGTCGCGAAGCGGATGCGGCCGCCATACATGGTGAACATCCAGTTGTAGATCTTCACGCCGGTACCGACAGCGATAATGCTGGTGGCGATGCCGAACGCGGCGTTGACGTCGGCGCCGGCTCCCATGGTGAAGAAGTGGTGCAGCCACACCATGAAGGAGACGATGCAGATGAAGAGCGTCGCGGCCACCATCGAGCGGTAGCCGAACAGCGGCTTGCTGGAGAACGTGGAGATAACCTCCGAGAAGATGCCGAACGCCGGCAGGACGAGGATGTAGACCTCGGGATGGCCCCAGGCCCAGATCAGGTTCACGAACATCAGCATGTTGCCGCCGGCTTCATTGGTGAAGAAATGAAAGCCGAAATAGCGGTCGAGCGTCAGCATCGCGAGCGTCGCGGTGAGGACCGGGAACGCGGCGACGATGAGCAAGCTGGCGGCGAGTGAGGTCCAGCAGAACATCGACATCCTGAGGTAACTCATGCCGGGCGCCCGCATCTTCAGGATCGTGGTGACGAAATTGATGCCGGTGAGCAGCGTTCCGACGCCCGCTATCTGCACTGCCCACAGATAATAATCGACGCCGACGCCCGGCGAGTAGGCGGTCTCGCTGAGCGGCGGATAGGGCAGCCATCCGGTGCGCGCGAATTCGCCGATCACCAGCGAGATGTTGACCAGCAGCGCACCGGTGGCGGTGAGCCAGAAACTCACCGAGTTGAGCGTTGGAAAGGCAACGTCGCGGACGCCGAGCTGCAGCGGCACGACCAGGTTCATCAGGCCGATGACGAACGGCATCGCCCCGAAAAAGATCATGATGGTGCCGTGGGCGGAAAAGACCTGGTTGAAGTGGTCGGGCGGCAGATAGCCGGGCGCCTGGAAGGCGAGGGCCTGCTGGGACCGCATCATGATGGCGTCGCTGAAGCCGCGCAGCAGCATCAGCAGCGCCAGCAGCGTGTACATCACGCCAATCCGCTTGTGATCGACGCTGGTGATCCATTCGCGCCACAGATAGGGGAAATGGCCGGCCAGGAAGACCCAGGCCAGCACACCGAGGATTGCCAGGGCGACGACCGCCGAGGCGATCATCGGCAGAGGCTGATCGAACGGGATGACGTCCCAGCTCAATTTTCCGAGCATTGTCAGCCTCCTGTCTTGGGCGATACGCTCGGCTCGGGGCGACCGGCCTGGGGGCCGGGCGCGGGCGGAACGCCCTGCGTCGCGATTTCATGGAAAAGGTCCGGCTCGACCGAGCGATAGGTCGAAGGCGGCACGTCCAGGCTCTGTCTGGCCAGTTCCTGGTAGCTGGCCCTGTCGAGTGCCTGTCCTTGGCTTCGCGCCGAATTGACGAACGCGTCGAAGGCGTCGACCGCGACAGCATGCAGCACGAATTGCATGCCTGGAAAACCGTCGCCGCTGAAGTGGGCCGACCGCCCATAAAATTCGCCCTGCTGATCCGCCTGCAGGTGAAGCTGCGTCGTCATGCCGTTCATCGTGTAGATCATGCCGCCGAGCTGAGGCACGAAGAACGCATTCATGACACTTGCCGAGGTAAGCGAGAAATGCACCGGCCTGCCCGCCGGCACCACGAGCCGGTTGATGCTCGCGACATTCTGCTCGGGGTAGATGAACAGCCATTTCCAGTCGAGCGAGACGACCTGCACCTCAAGCGGCTGTTGCTGGGAATCCAGCGGCTTCATTGGATCGAGGTCATGCGACCCGATCCAGATGATGCCGCTCAGAAACAGGATGACGAGGATGGGGATCGACCAGACCACCAGTTCGATGCGTCCGGAATAGGCCCATTCCGGCAGATACCGCGCTCTTGTGTTGGTTTCCCGGAACCACCAGGCAAAGCCGAGCGTCGCCACGATCGTCGGGATGACGATGGCCAGCATGATGGCAACCGAATTGAGCAGGATCGTGCGCTGCGCCGCGCCGACTGGCCCGTGAGGGTCGAGCACGCCGCCCTGGCAGCCGGCAAGCAGCCCGGCAAGTAGCGTCGTCGCGCCGACGCGGCCAAGAACGGCACAGTTTCGAACGATCGCCCTCGGCAACATGAGATCTCGCCGTTTCCTGAAAACCGATTGGAACGTTGCAGGCAGCGTGGCTGCCAACCCCGAATGTGCGCGCCGGTGTGCTCCTGGCGACAGTTTCTTCACGCACGCGGCTCCGGCTGGCAGAACCACATGCCGTGGATGTCGTTAAGCGGTCAACCTGTCGAGAACCCCTCCAAATCCTAACAAACCAGCGGCAAATCCCACGCAACCAAAGCCAAATCTTAAGAAACCAGAAACAGTACCCAGATCGAAGTTATCGCCAGAAACGTGGCGAATGCCAAGGCGGCAAACCGGTTCATGGCCGCGCCCACAGTTGGGCCATTTCGTCCGCTCCCTACGACTCGGCGCTGAATCCAGTGACGCTGCCCAATGATGCTGCTCAAGATGGTTGCGCCAACCGAACGTATGTTCGTCGCGAAAGTTCCAAAAAGCCAGACCCGTCGCAGCCTTTGGTTGAAGGCCGGCGACAATGCGATGCGCACCAGCGGCGGTTGGGGCGGTTTCCCTGCCAAACGAAGTCGAGACTGGTTTTGCGTATGTAAAAATTACTTGTCTAGGTGAAAATAGTTGCTACTAATCGGCTGGGTGGTTCAGGGAGGAATTTCGGGCATGACAAGACTGCGCGGTCTCGCGTGGGATCACCGACGCTGCTGGGGTCCGCTCGACGCCAGCATCGGGCCGTATTGTGCCGCCAATCCCGGTCTTGAGATCGAATGGGACCGCCGCAGCCTCTACGAGTTCGGCGAGGGCGCGCTTGGTCCGGTGCTCGGCGCCTATGATCTTGTCGTGTTCGACCATCCGTTCATCGGCGATATTGCCGAAGGCGGGCTGATGGTGCCGTTCGATTTGTCGGCTGAGCAGCGCCGCGGCTTCGAATGGGATTCGGTCGGCGCATCCTGGCAATCCTACGCAAGGGACGGGCGCCAATGGGCGTTGCCGATCGATGCTGCCTGCCAGGTTGCCTCGTATCGCCCCGATCTCTTGGAGCGCTACGGGCCGCTGCCGCGCAGCCATGACGAGGTGCTGGAGCTCGGCCGGCGCGCCTTGAAGGACGGCAAATGGCTTGGGCTGCCGTTGGTGCCGACTGACGCCATGTGCCTGCTTTTGACGCTGGGCGAACCGCGGGAAGACGGCGACGAGTTCATTGCCAGGGAAAAAATCGAGCAGGCCGTTGGGCAATTGCGCCAGCTTGCGGCGCTGTCGCATCCGGACTCGCCGAAATGGAACCCGATCCGCTGCTACGATCATATGATCGCGCATGACGATGTGGTCTACGTGCCGTTCGCCTTCGGCTATGTGAACTATGCCTTCAAGGCAGACAGGCCGTATCTGCGCTTCGCCGATGTGCCGACGCCGCGATCCGCCGGCGCCTTGCTCGGCGGCGCCGGCGTCGGCGTCAGCGCCCAATCGAAACACAAGCAGGCAGCCATCGATTACGCGCTGTTTCTGTGCTCGCCCGGCTATCAGCGCGGCGACTATGTGAAATCCGGCGGACAGCCGGGATCGCTGGCGGCGTGGCAGGATGCCGAGGTCAACGCGCTCTCGGGCGGCTTCTTCGCCTCGACGCTGGCGACGATCGAAGCCTCCTATCTGCGCCCGACCCATACGGGCTTCATCAGCTTCTTCCGCCAATGCGCCCCTCATGCTGCCGCGGCCATCGCCGGCGAATTGCCGGCGGCCGAGCTCGCGGATCGGCTGAACCGGCTCTATCGCGAGACCAGGCATGGCCAGCCGCAACGGAGCGTCGCGTAATGGCCGCCGATATTGCCCAGATCGTCGACGAAGGCGAAAGCGGCCGCAACGGCTACCGCGTGCCCGCTGTGGAGAAGGCGCTCGATATCCTGGAATTCATGGCTGCCAGCGGCGAGCCGCTGACCCAGACAGAGATCGCCACCGGAATGGGGCGCTCCATTCACGAGATCTACCGCATCCTGCTGCTGCTGGAGAAGCGCGGCTACATTTTCCGGACGCAATCGGACCGCTTCCGCCTGTCGCTGAAGCTATTCGAGCTGGCGCATATGCATCCGCCGGTAAACCGCCTGGTTGAATGCGCGCTGCCGGTAATGCGTGGCCTCGCCGCCAATGCCGATCAGAGCTGCCATCTGGTCGTGCGCGAAGGCGAGAGCGCGCTGGTCGTGCTGCAGATCGATTCGCCTTTGCCGATGCGTTATTCGGTTGCCCTCGGCTCACATTTCCCGATCCTCGAAACGAGCTCCGGCGCGGTGCTGCTGGCGCATTCGAGCCGCGCCGAGCGCGACCGCATCGTCGAACGGATCGTCGCTGCGGGCGAAGGCCAAGGCAGCCGGGCGGAAATCGAAGCGCGGCTGAACGACGTCGCAAGGCTCGGCTATGAAATGCGCGCCTCGCTGGCTGTCGAGGGCTGCACCAACATCTCGATGCCGGTGCGCGACCATACCGGCGCGGTCATTGCCGCGCTCACAGTCCCGTTCCTGCCGCAAAAGGCCGCCCGCTTCGATCGCAAGACCGTCTTTGAACGGACTAAGGCGGCCGCCGAGACGATATCGGCGGCGCTGGGCGCGGGTGAAGCTGCCTACCCTTCACGTGCCGACCCGGAACGGCGGGACTATCCGTTCAGCAACTGACAAGAAATACAGGGAGAAGAAACATGAACTGGTCCAAATCAATGCTGTTTGCCTCGGCGGCCGCGCTGGCTCTGAGCGCCGCCGCGGCACACGCCGAAAACATGCCGAAGCGCATCGGCTACGTCACCAACTACGCCACGCATGAATGGTATCAGAACGTTATCAAGGGCATGCAGTCCCGCGCCAAGGAACTCGGTATCGAGCTCGAGGTGCAGGACGCCAATCTGGACGTTGCCAAGGAGGTCTCCGCCGCCGAAGATTTCATGGCCAAGGGCGTTGACGTCCTGATCATCACGCCCGTCAACGAGGAAGGCGTCGTGCCGCTGCTGCGCCAGGCGAAATCCAACAACGTTCCGGTCGTGCTCGAAGGCAATCCGGTCAAGGGCATGACCACCATGGTCGCGATCTGCGACTACGACACCGGCTACACCGCCGGCGTTGAAGCCGGCAAATACGCCAAGGAAAAGCTCGAAGGCAAAGCCAAGGTGATGAATGTCGGCCTGCCGCTGCTGTCCGCCACGGTGCTGCGTTCGCAGGGTTTCATGGACGGCCTCAAGACCATCGTCCCCGACGCGGTCATGGTCCACGACCTCGACGGCGGCGGCAATCCGGACCGCGCGCTCGAAGTCTCTTCGGCGGCACTTGCCAAGAACGCCGACATCAACATCATCTACGGCATCAACGATTCCTCGTCGCTCGGCGGCCTTCAGGCCTGGAAAGCGGCCGGCAAGTCGCAGGATGGCCTGTTAACGGTCGGCACCGGCGGCGAAGGCCTTGCCTTCATCAATGCCATGCAGAACGAGCCGTCCTATCGCATCGAAGCCGCGATGTTCCCGGAAAAGGAAGGCTACACCGCCATCGATGCAGCGGTTAAGCTCTTCAACGGCGAAGAGGTGCCGGAACACATCGTCAGCCCGACCGCGCCGATGAACGGCGACGACTGGAAGAAGTTCTACGACTACGACGGCACCACACGAACGATCAAATGGGATGCCGTCAATGCGCTTCAGCCACCGGAAAAATGCATGAAAACTTCCGCCGACCTGAAGAAGTAAGGATTCCGGGTAGCCCTTCCCGCGCGGCGGGAAGGGCATCGGACCGGATGCAGACGGGAAAACAGGTCAACCGCCCTGTTTTGGCCGGCAAGTTCCAAACGGCGACGCTGCCCGAAAATGAAATGGACATGAGCGAGCTTACGCAATCCTCCGCGCCAAGGCGTTTCATCGGCGGCCAGCTGCTGGGCAGCAGCCAGCTGGTGCTCGGCGTGATCCTGGCCGTGCTCTGCATCGCCATTTCGATTGCGGCGCCGCAATTCTATTCCGAGGCCAACATCATCGCCATCCTGCGCCAATGCGCGCTGGTGCTGATCGTCGCCTCGGGCATGACGATGCTGATCATCACCGCGGAAGTCGACCTGTCGGTCGGTGCGTCGCTGGCCTTTGTCGGCTGCATCGGCATGGCCGTACTCAATTCAACGCACAGCCTGACGCTCGGCCTGCTGGCGGCGCTCGCCTTTTCCGGTGCGGTCGGCCTGTTCAACGGGCTGGTTGTCACCAGGCTCAAGGTGAACTCGCTGATCGCCACCATCGGCACCATGATGATGCTGCAGGGCGGCGTCTATCTGTTCACCCGCGAAGCGGTGCAGAACCACCACCGGCTTGCAAGCTTCACCGATCTCGGCGCCGGCTATATCGGCGCGATCCCGCTGCCGGTGGTGATTGCCGCGCTGATTTTCGCCCTAGCCGCGGCAACGCTGCGCTTCACCACGCTCGGCCGTTATCTTTACGCGGTCGGCGCCAATGAGCGGGCGGTCCGCCTCTCCGGCGTGCGCTCGCAACGCCTGAAGCTGTTCGCCTTCGTCGTCACCGGCCTTTGCGTCGGCATTGCCGGCATGATCCTGTCGTCGCTGATGAATGCCGGCCAGCCGACCGCCGGCCGCGGCTTCGAGCTGACTGTGATTGCCGCCGTCATCCTCGGCGGCACCAGCCTGCTTGGCGGCCGCGGCTCGCTGCTCGGCACGTTGCTGGGGGTGCTGGTGCTGAAGGTCATCGACAACGGCATCATCATCCTCGGCTGGAACCAGGACCTGCAGATGGTGGTGCCGGGCATCGTCATCATCCTGGCGACCTATCTCGACATCGTCCGGAACAGAGCCAATGTCGGTTGACTTCCTTCACCCCGGCAAAACCGCGGCCGTCGATAAAAGCGTGCCGGCGCTGGAGATGCGCGGCATCGGCAAGCGCTTTCCCGGCGTGATGGCGCTGGACAATGTCGATCTGACCCTGGAACCCGGCAAAATCCACGCCCTGATGGGCGAGAACGGGGCCGGCAAGTCAACGCTGATCAAGATCATGGCCGGGGTCTATGGCAAGGATGCCGGCACCGTCCGCCTGCGCGGCCGCGAGGCCGACATCAAGTCGCCGCACGACAGCCTGAAGGAAGGCATCAAGGTGGTGTTCCAGGAGATCGCGCTGATCGCCGAATTCAGCGTCGCCGAAAACATCTTCCTCGAAGGCTATCCGACCGGCAAAGGCGGCTCGATCGACTGGAAGAAGATCCGTGCCGATGCGGCCGCCTTGTTCAAGCGCATCGGCTTCAACGTCGACCCGGCGGCGCGCACGGGATCGCTGCCGGTCAGCCAGCAGCAAATGGTCGAGATCGCCCGCGCGCTCGCCCATGAAGCTCGCGTCGTGGTGATGGACGAGCCGACCTCCTCGCTGACGCCGAACGAGGTTTCGCTGCTGTTCACCGTCATCCGCCGGTTGGCCGCTCTCGGCATCGCGGTGCTCTATGTCAGCCACAAGCTCGACGAGGTCTTCGAGATCGCCGACACCGTTACCGTGCTGCGCGATGGCCGTCACGTCTCGACCAGGCCGATCGGCGAGCACACCAACGGCACGCTGATCCAGGACATGATCGGCCGGCGCATCGAGAACCTGTTCCCGCGCAAGCGCAGTGCGCCGGGCAGCAAGGTAGCGCTTTCCGTTGAAGGGCTCAGCACCGCCAAGAAACTGAAGGACGTATCGTTCGAGGCGCATGCCGGCGAGGTCCTCGGCTTCTTCGGCCTCATGGGGGCCGGCCGGACGGAGCTCGCCAAGGCCATCGTCGGTTACGACCCGATCACTTCCGGCGCCATTTCGGTCGATGGCAGCCGGCTGCTGCCGCACGACACCCACACCGGCGTCCGGCTCGGCATCGGACTGCTCACCGAGGATCGCAAGAGCGAAGGGCTGATGGGCGAGCTGCCGGTCTACCAGAATGCCAGCCTCGCCTCGCTCGGTGCCTTCGCCAGAATGGGCTTCGTCGACAAGGCCAGGGAACGCAAGGCGGTGCAGGACTATGTCGACCGTTTCCGCATCAGGACGCCCAGCCTGTTCCAGCAGGTCAAGAACCTGTCCGGCGGCAACCAGCAGAAAGTGCTGATCTCGCGCTGGCTGATGCGCGGTCTCAAGGTGATCGTCGTCGATGAACCGACCCGCGGCATCGACGTCGGCGCCAAGTCGGAGATTTTTGCGCTCATCGACCGGCTCGCCGGCGAAGGATTGGCGGTCGTCATGATGACGTCCGAAATGCCCGAGCTGCTGGGGCTTGCCGACCGCATCGCGGTGATGTGCGAAGGCCGCCTCACCGCGATCATGCCTCGCGACGAGGCCACGCAGGAGAACATCCTCAATGCGGCGATCGGATAGATGATGATGCTTCGCGACAGCATTCCCTGTCATTCGGCCGACGCTTTCGAAGGGACCAAGCGATGAGCCTGGCAAGCACCGACACCATGAAAGCTGGGCCGTCCATGCTGGCGCGGCTCGTCGCGCGGCAGGAATTGGCATTGCTCCTCTGCCTCATCCTGGTGATCGCGTTCTTTTCCTTCACCGCCGAGAATTTCTTCTCGGTGCGCAACATCACCAATGTGCTCGGTCAGGCTTCGCTGGCGCTCACCGCCGGCATCGGCTGCGCCATCGTCTTCATGTCCGGCGAGGTCGACATCTCGATCGGCTCACTGCTGGCGACCATCGCGCTGCCGCTGATCATCATCATGAACGAAACCAACTCGCTGCTGCTCGGCATCAGTGGTGCGCTGCTGTTCGGGCTGATCATCGGCGTCGTGAACGGCTATCTGACGGCCTATGCCGGCATCAACTCGCTGATCGTGACGCTGGGCACGATGTTCATCATGCGCGGCGGCGTCTATCTCTACACCGGCCAGCGCGCCATCCCCGACGATGCCGCGCTCGACAGCTTCATCGCGCTGTCGGACGGCCGACTGTTCAATGTCATTCCCTATTCGGCGGTTATCGCCATCGCCCTGCTCGCCGTCTTCGCCTACATGATGCTGCACCGGCCGTTCGGACGGCAGATCTATGCCGTCGGCGGCAATCCGGAAGTGGCACGCCTGGCAGGCTACGATGTGCGCCGCGTCAAGTTCATCTGCTTCATCATCAGCGCACTGCTAGCAACGGTTGCCGGCATCATCCTGGCCGCCCGCGTCGGCTCTGCGCAACATACGGCCGGGCTGAATTTCGAGTTCCAGGTCGTTGCCGCCACCGTGCTTGGCGGCGTGAGCCTTGCCGGCGGCATCGGCAGCCTGACCGGCATGGCGCTTGGCGTGCTGATCCTGCAATTCCTGTCCAACGGCCTGCGCGGTCTCGGCCTGCCGACCGAGTGGCAGCTGGTCATCACCGGCGTGATCATCATTGCCGCCGTCGCCTTCGACGAAGCGAAGCGCCGGCGTGCCATTGGAGGCTGATATGGATCGTCTCAAAGGGAAAACCGCAATCGTCACCGGCGCCGCCGACGGCATCGGCCATGCGATCAGCGAGGCGATGGCGCGTGAGGGCGCGCACGTCGTCCTCGGCGACATCGCCGACGAGAAGGGTGAAAAATTCGCGGCGGAACTGCGCGCCGCCGGCCACCGCGCCGACTACGTCCATTGCGACGTGGCGGAGGAGGCCGATATCGCCGCCCTCATCGACGCAGCCGTCGCCAAGACCGGCCATCTCGACATTCTGGTCAACAATGCCGCCATCGCCATCGGCGGCATGCCGGTTCACGAAATGAGCGACGAGCAATGGCACCGGCTGATCGCGGTCAACCTGACCAGCGTGTTCCGCGGCTGCAAATATGCGTTGCCGCACATGATCGCGCAGAAATCCGGCTCGATCATCAACATGGCCTCGGCGCAAGGTCATATCGGGCTCGACGGCTGGACCGCCTATGCCGGCGCCAAGGGTGCGGTGATGGCGATGACGCGCCAGATGGCGGTCGAGTTCGGCCCGCTCAACATTCGCGTCAACTCGATCTCGCCCGGCACCATCAGCACGCCAATGAACGATAAACTGGTCAAAGAGATCGGCGGCAACCTCGCCAAGGCCTGGGTCAAGATGCATCCGCTCGGCCGCATCGGCAAACCGTCCGAAGTGGCCGAAGCCGCTGTCTATCTGGCCTCCGACGCCGCTGGCTTCACCACCGGTACCGACCTGCGCGTCGACGGCGGCCTCACCGCAGCACCCCGCTACGTACCCGACCTGCTTTGACAACAAACGAGACAAAAATGAACAAGGCCCTCGAAGGCGTCCGCATTCTCGATTTCAGCCATCTGCTGCAAGGGCCGTTCGCCACGCAGCTGCTCGGCGACATGGGCGCCGACGTCATCAAGATCGAGCGTGCCGGCGCCGGCGACATGTTCCGCGGCATGACCTTCTTCGCCAAATGGGTCGGCGGCTCCGAAAGCCCGAATTTCCTCGCCTGGAACCGCAACAAGCGCTCCATCGCGCTCAATCTGAAGAGCCGCAAGGTGCATGCCATCATCATGGACATGGCCAAGAAGGCCGATGTGGTGGTGCAGAATTTCCGCCCTGGCGTGCTCGCCAGGCTCGGCTATGGCTACAAGGACTTTAAGGCGGTCAATCCCGCCATCATCTTTTGCTCGGGCTCCGGCTATGGCGAGGAAGGCCCCTATGTCGAGCGTCCCGGCCAGGACATGCTGATCCAGGGATTGTCCGGGCTGATCTCCAACACCGGCCGCGGCGATCAGGCTCCTGTTCCGGCCGGCGCCGGCCTGGCCGACCAGATCGGCGCCATGAACATGGTCTATGGCATCCTGTCGGCGCTCTACTATCGCGAGAAGACCGGCAAGGGCCAGAAGATCGAGGTCAATCTGCTGGCCGGCATGCTGGCGCATCTCAATCAGGAATATGTCGCCGTGCTCAATCTCGGCGAGGATTTCGTGCGCCCGAATTCAGGCATCGGCCACCCCGGCATGCAGGCGCCGTTCGGTATCTACGAAGCGAAGGACGGCGGCTATGTGTCGATCGCCATGAGCCCGTTCAAGACGCTGTATGAAGTGCTGGAGGCGCCGCAGCTTGCTGTCTACGACGATCTGAAGACGCTGTTCGACAAGCGCGACGAGGTGTTCGACAAAGTCAACGCCGAAACCAGGAAGTTTGCCACGCAGGACCTGCTGGCGCGGCTGTTGGCGGTCGACATCTGGTGTGCCGAGGTGAAGGACATAAGGCGCGCGGCCGAGGACCCGCAGGTCAAGCACCTGGGCATGATCACCAGCTACGATCATCCGCGCGGTGGCAAGGTCAGGGTGGTCGCACCGGCCGTCAAGATGAGCGAGACGCCGGCTACCATAGAGCGGCCGGCGCCGCTGGTCGGCCAGCATGGCCGCGAGATACTGGCCGAGTTCGGCCTCTCCAGCGGCGAGATTGCAGCACTTGAGGCGTCCGGCGACATGACCGTGGATGCTGCCTGACGATGAGCGTTTACCAGACACTCAGTTTGGAAATATCCGGGCGCGTCGCGGTCGTCACCTTCCGGCGCGCCGATCAGCTCAACGCGATGAACCGGCTGATGCAAAGCGAGATCACCGAAGTTTTCGAGGCGTTGTCGAAGAATGACGGCGTCGGCGCGATCGTGGTGACCGGCGAGGGGCGCGGCTTTATGGCCGGCGCCGACATCAAAGAATATGCTGCCCAGACAGCTGCAGAGTTCGACGCCTTCCAGGCCGCCGGCACACGCATGTATGCGGCGATCGAGAACTACCGCAAGCCGGTCATCGCGGCGGTCAACGGCTTTGCGCTCGGCGGCGGCATGGAGCTGGTGCTGTGCTGCGACATCGTCATCGCCAACCAGTTCGCGAAGCTCGGCCTGCCCGAGATCAAGCTCGGGCTGGTGCCCGGCGGCGGCGGCACCCAGCGCAGCGTCCAGAAGCTCGGCCGCAACCGCGCCAATCTGCTGCTGATGACCGGCGCCATCGTGCCGGCTTCCGAGTTCGTCGGCGCCGGTCTGGTCAACGAGATCGTCGATGCCGAAAGGCTGATGCCGCGGGCGCTGGAACTCGCCGAGATGATCGCCGCCGAACCGGCCGCAGCGATCGACGGGCTGAAAGGGCTGACAGCGCATGCCGTGTCGGGCGATCTGGCCGACGGTCTTGCCATGGAACGCGATGTCCTGGGTGGTCTCTACCGCAGCGAGATCGGCCAGCGCCGCGTCAAGGCGTTCGCTGAAAAGAGCGCGGCACGGGCCAAGGCTGCGAAATGACGTCTCTGGTCAAGCCGAACCGGCCGCGCTTCACCGATGTCGAGGGGCTGGCCGCGATGGTCGGCGGCGGCGACGTCTTCGGCGTCGGCGGCCATCATTTTGCCCGGCTGCCGATCGCCCTGCTGCGCGCCATCGCGCGGTTGGGCGTACGGGATTTGCGCTACGTCTGCTGGGCCGGCGGCCTGCCGCTCGAGCTGCTTCTCGAAGCGAATGCCGTGGCGGAAATCGACCTCTGCTTTTCCAGCCTCGATATTTTCGGCCTGCCGCCCCGCTTCCGCGCGGCTGCCGAGACGAATGCCGTGCCGGTTCGCGACTGGACCGCGCTGGCCATGATCCAGGCGTTGCGGGCAGCGCAGCAGAACCTGCCGTCAATGCCGTTTCAGCTTCCGCAGGGTTCGGATATGCTGGCTCGCGTGCCCGGCGCGATCGCCGCGCCCGATCCGGTCGACGGAATCACGACCGGGGTCATCCCGGCCTTGCGGCTCGATACGTTCGTCGTCCATGCTCAGCGTGCCGACCAGAGCGGCAATGTCCAGATCATCGGACCACGGGCGCTGGACTTCGCCATGGCCGGCGCGGCGCGCCAGGTGCTGGTCACGGTCGAGGAGATCGTCCCTGTCGGAGCGCTGCGCCATGACGGCCGCCAAAGCATTTTGACCCGCAACCAGGTGTCGGCCATAGCGCTGGCGCCAGGCGGCGCCTATCCCGCCTCCTGCCTGCCATTCTATGTGACGGATTATCAAGCCTTGGCGGCAGCGGCGGCCAAGGAGATACCTTTGGCGGACAGCCTGAGCGTGCCTTCGGAGGGTGTGCCGGAGCGGGTTCAAGACGCTGCGAAAGTCCGCGCTGAAACAGTCCTCGCAATGCCCGGGCTCGTGCACGGCGAAAAGAAAGCATCCATCGACCAGATCATTGCTGCCCGCATCGCCGCCGAGCTCGACAATGACAGCTTTGCCAGCGCCGGCGCCGTGTCGCCGCTGGCCAATGTCGCCTACCGGCTGGCCAAGGCGACGCACGCGCCGGACATGATCATCGCGACGATGAGTTGCGGCCATCTCGACATAGCGCCGAGCCCGATGATCCTGTCGCTGATCGAAAGCCTCGATTGCGGGACGGCGGTGGCCCATGCCGGCGGCGACGACACCTATTCGACCTATTATCAGGCCGGCGCCGTGACGCATGAGATCGTCGGTGCCGCGCAGGTCGACCGACGCGGGCGCGTCAACACCATTGCGCTGCGCAAGCGCGACGGCAGCCTCATCCGGCTGCCCGGGCAGGGCGGCATGGCTGATGTCGCCAACATGCATCGCGATTATCTGCTCTACATCCCGCGCCACTCCCCGCAGTCGCTGGTCGACACCGTCGAGATCGCCAGCTCCGCGCGCGGCTTGCTGACAGAGGCCGAACGCGACCCGATGGGCTATCGGACCGGGGCGGCGCTGGTGTTCACCGACCTTTGCATCTTTCGGCTCGACCGGGAGAGCCGGCAATTGGTTATCGTCGAGACCATGCCGGGCGTGACGCGCCAGCAGATCCAGGATGTCACCGGCTTTGCCCTGACATTCGATGCCGATTGCCGCGAGGTTCCGCTGCCCTCGAACGAGACGCTCGACATCCTGCGAAACCGGATCGACCCGCTCGGCCTGCGCCGTCTCGAATTCGTCAGCGCCAAGGAGCGTGGCGCGCTCATCGCCGAGATCCTGGCGGCCGACCGGCTGATGGTCGAGCGCTGTATTGCCGTGCAGCGGTCGCATACCGCAACAGGCTGAAGAGGGGTGGCGCATGGCAAAGCCGTTGCTCGAAATGTCGGCCGCGAAGGTCTTCTTCGACGGCATCTTCACCAGCCCGCGCGTCGCCCATCCGGAAGGCGTGGCTATCCATCGCGACGGCTCGATCTGGTGCGGCACCGAAACCGGCGACCTGCTGCGCCTCGCCGCTGATGGCGGCTCCGTCGAGCACATGGGCGGCACGGACGGCTTTCTGCTCGGCATCGCCTTCGATAGCGCGGGAAACTGTTTTGCCTGCGATTTGAGACATTCGGCGATCTTTCGCTGGAATGCCGGAACGGGTCATATGGAGCGCTTCGCCTCGGCTGGCATCCGCGTGCCGAACTATCCGATCGTCGACGAGACACGAGGCTGGCTCTACGTTTCCGACAGCCTCGGCGAAGACAACCGCTCCGGCATCTTCCGCTATGATTTGCAGATGGGCGAAGGCGGCCTGTGGTGTAGCGAGGCCATGGCCTTCGCCAACGGCATGGCGATGGCGCCGGATGGGAGCGGGCTTTATGTGGTGGAAAGCCATGCGGCCTGCGTCAGCTATGTGCCGATCCGTGCCGACGGCACGGCAGGACCTCGCCAGCTCGTCGTGGACGGCGTGAACAACGTCCCCGATGGCGTTGCCTTCGCGCCGGACGGTTCGCTGTTCATCTCATGCTACGAGCCCAGCCGTATCTATCGCTGGCGAAAAGATCGCGGGCTCGAGGTGCTGGTCGAGGATCCGGCGGCAACGACGCTCGCCCATCCCACCAACATCGCCTTCAAGGGCGACAGGCTTTACACCTCAAATCTCGGCCGCTGGCACATTACCGAAATCGACCTGACGGCGATTTATTAGGTCGGGCCGAACAGGGCGGCGCTCCTCAGGGCTATTGCAGGCGGCCGTGACTGGAGCGGATGCGCAACACCTGCACCCGCGACGGCAGCTCGATCAGGAACTCTTCGTCCCGCTCGAGATGGTGGATTTTTGTCGGATCGCCACCGGTAAACGCCGCCATCGCCTCGACATCTTCCCAATAGGAAATCGTCACGAATTCCGAATGGGTCGGCGTGTCCTCGCGAAAGGTCTGCACGCCCAGCGCCTTCTCGACCAGCGGCTTGATGCCGGCCTCGTAATTGTAGCTTTCATAGGCGTCGGCCTTCTCAGGCAAGGTTCTGCCACGCCAGACACGGGCGATCGTGGGGGTTTTCTGTGTAGCTTTCTCCGTCATTGCCAAATTCCTGCTGTCTCGAATGGTTCCGACCCGGCATTCAGCCTGGCAAGGCCAGCCAAGCAACGCATCTTCCCTGCTGGGCAACCCGGTATCCGGTTGCCAGCGGCGGTTTTCATCCTCCCGGTCGACGTAGGTGGGCTGCCCAGATAGGGCTTCCTTGCCGACCGCTAGGAGACTTACTCCTGATCCTCGGCGCCCCCTCCATGGAAGAAGGATCGGATTTCCTGCATGTCGACGCTGTCGTCGCCGTCCTCATCGACGGCGTTGAATATCCGCCCGACGAAATCCTGGACTTCGCTCTGAGAAAGCGCGCCGTCGCCGTCGGCATCGACTATGGCGAACATCATTCGCATCCTCGCGCCATGCATCCCCCGTCCCATGCCACCGCGGCCACCCGTCTCCCAGCCTCGGTCAGGCGGGCCCATCCTGTAGTCGCGATGCCGGCGGTCGCGACCGCGCCGTTCCGCCCGGGGCGCGCGATCCTCTTGCATTCTCTCCTCCAGCATCTCGGTCATCATCTGGCGCATCATATCGCGCATGGCATCCTTGCTCTGCCCGTTCATTCCGGGCGACTGTTCGGCGCCACGATCCGGTGCCGGCGTTGCGGGCGCAGGTGGGCTCGTCTGGCCGAATGCCGGCGCGGCCAACATAGCCAGCGCCGCGGCAACTACTGTGGTTTTGCTTGCGAGCGTCATCGTAATCTCCATCGGTATGAATTGGTGGCTGCTGCATCCAAGCCAAACCGGCTGCTCGCCTCATGGTTCCTGGGCAGTCGGCACGGCCGCACAAAAGTCCGCCCGATCGCGGCAACGAAAGCGGCTTGCCCACGTTGCCATTGATGCGAAGCTCCACCAGGAGGAAAAAATGGCTGACGATAAGAGCAAGCGAGATTTCCGCGACCGCGATCGCGTTTCCGCGGAAGATGAACGTGAAGTCGAGTATTTTGCCCAACAGAACGGCATCACCGCCGACCAGGTCCGCCAGCTGATCAAGAGCTTCGGCAATGATCGCGGGCGCCTGATCGAAGCCGCGAAGGCGTTGCGAGGGATTTCACCTGCCGGAGCGGACGAGGTGACCAGCGAAGCCCGCCAACAGAGAACGCCTATGCATCTCGGCAAACCCGACGAGTGATGCCAGGCAGCTGCTCTGCCGCTGCCGCAGGCGTCAGAACTTACGGCTCAAATAATCCGAGCCACGAAGGCCGAACCGCCACTCCGCATCGACAGCCTTGGAAATGCCGATCCGGCGGCCTGTAAGAATGGCGCTGGCGTCGCCCGGCCGCCTGAATTCGAATGGCGGCACGTCCAGCGGCAGCCCGTCATGGGATTTGTCGATTGCCAGCGCCTGGCAAAGGCGACCCGGTCCCGAACAAAGCAGCCCGGGATCGTCAAGGCCGCGATTGGCCCGCATCACCTCCAGCCCGGATTGCGGTTCGATTGCGCGGATAAGCACGGCACTGCCGGGCAGGCAGACGGCATTGAGGCACCAATGCAGGCCATAGGAGCGATAGACATAGGCGCTGCCCGGGGCGCCGAACATTGCGCCATTGCGCACCGTCCTGCCACCGAAAGCATGCGAAGCCGGGTCATCCGGACGATAGGCTTCGGTCTCGACGATGATGCCGCCAACGCCGTGCAAAAGCAGCGTGGCGCCAATCATGTCACGCGCCACGATGGTGGCGTCTCGGGCAAAGAATTGATGGTTCGTGGTCAAAGTGCACCGGACGGATCGCGCCTCAACCTGGCGCGGCAGCAAGTTCCTGGACCGGACACGAAATGTCCAGCCACTGCTCTCGGATATGCGATATTCAGCGCAGCAGGGCTGCGCCGATGAAAACCGCCGCGGCCAGCACGACGATGGCGGCAATCACCATGACTGGCCCATATCTACTCGGTTGGACGTCGGGCTCATCCTTCAGCGGACGCATCGCATTGGCATAGCTCGCCTGGTTGGTGAACTCCGGCTTTTCATGAGGCGCAGACCGATCCTTTGCCGGAACGCTGCCGGCCGATTCCGCGTCCGTCTCCATGGGAGCCGCGGCTGGGTCGATCCCCGGTGTCTTATCCCCTCCGCGCCCGGCGTGGATATCGCCCCGCGCTTGAGCCGGGCTTCGCCCAACAGGTGCTGCGTCGGTCATCGTCGAGGTCCTTTCAGAGCATCGGCCTCAAGCATTCTAACCTGCGTCTCATTTCAAAGTTCCCACGTTTCAAAGTTCCCCCTTCTTAAAGTTCCCCCTTCTTAATGTTCCAACGAGCGGAAGCCGCCCAGGCCTGTTTACAGGAACAACCGACGATCGAGCGGGTTGAGCAAGCATTGGGGAGAGCAAGATGGACTTGGTGCGCCACGCGCCTACATGCGCGGCAGTTCGACAACAGGCCCCAACGAGCGCGCATGATCTACTTCACCGCCGACACGCATTTCAGCGACCCGCGCATTCTGCGCATCGACCGCCGCCCGTTCGGCTCGCTGGCGGAGCATGATCGGGCGCTCATTGCGTTCTGGAACGAGACTGTCGGCCCGGACGACGAGGTCTGGCACCTCGGCGATTTTGCCAAGGGCTCGGCGTCCTTCGTGTCGTCGCTGCTGTCGTCTCTTCATGGCAGCAAGCACTTGATCATCGGCAACAACGATGCTGCGACCACCATTGACGCGACGGGTTGGGCGAGCACGCAACATTACAAGGAGCTGAGCCTCGACGGCAGTCTGCTGATCCTTTGCCACTATCCTTTTCGCACCTGGAACCAGATCGGCCGGAGGTCGATCGACCTGCATGGCCATTCGCACGGCCGGCTCACCCCGGTCACGCGCCAGTATGACGTCGGCGTCGACAGCTGGGATTTTCGTCCGGTCACGCTTCCCGCCATCCTCGCCAGCCGCGGCCGCCGGCCGGCGCGGACAAAACCCGGCTGAAGGCGGCTGGCCGCAACCGGAACCTCCGCGGAGCTGAGGCGTTCGAAAAATTGCAAGGCGTAAAGGCAACGGCAATGGCTCAGAAGATCACGACAGGCATGAATGACCGGCCGCGCAATGAAACCATCGGCCAATCCGGCGAAGGCCTGCCGGACGACAGCAGCAGGCAGCTCGAGGTCGACGAAGGCTGGGTCGCCCGGCTGAGAGACAAGCTGCTGGGAAAACCCCGGCAAGCCGCTCAGACCAACGCGGACGAAGTTCCGGCAGGCGTTCCCGGGGCAGGCGAGAATATCTGCCGCCGCTGTGCAGGGTCAGGCATGATCGACGGCGGGACCTGCCCCGAATGCGGCGGAATCGGCAAGGTGACGACGCCGATCGGCGGAGGCTAAAGCAAATTCCAGGAAAAGTGTGAAACAGTTTTCCGTCCAGAATTGCGTCAAAACAAAAAGACAGACCGGTTCTGCGTTTCCGTGAAACGATGAACCGTTCCAGCGCGGATCAGATCGCCGGCACCCACTTCCAGAACACGCCCTCCTTGCGGTCGGGGTAGTGCTTGAACTCGCATTCGAAGCGCCAACCGTAGTTCTTCGCGGCGGCAAGCGCTTCCTTGCTGACCGGGTTCATGCCGGTTCCCGGCGCAAACCAGTCCTCCAGCAAGTCATCGGGGACATAGGCGCCGATCCTCAACGGCAGCTTTTCGAGGACGACATCCATTTCGGGTGGTGCAGGCACAGGGGCGCTCCTTTGAGATCAACTCACGAAGAAGTCGTTCGAGGTGGATTGGGTTCCAGGGCGCCGGAGATCGGGGGTGATTGTCATGAGGGGCAGAGGTCAAAGTTCCCCCTTAGGCGTGGCGATGGGACCAGGAAGCACTAAACGTCAGATCGTGGAAAACGCTGCCTCGCTAAACTCCCTGCCAAAGGTTGCATCATCGACCTTTCTGCCACGTGTGAATATCAGCGTTCGCCAAGCGTCCTCGCCGTCGATGGTGATTGTGACTTGGAAATCTATGTTGGCGTCGGTTTTTGATGACCCGTTCGCCCGGAGTGCTGGGCGACCGCCGACGGTGACGGGTTGCCACTCTGTTGTGACGGTGAAGTTTTCCGAGATAGTTTGCTGAATAGCCGTTGCATAGGCCTGCGGATCGATATCGCTAGCCCCCAATTTCTCGTGGCCGAATAGCGCCTCGGCCAACAGGCTGTCCGCCGCGAAATGGTATAGATCCCCACCCTTCGCCTCAATGTCTTTAGGGTGCCATGTGCCAGAGAGCAGCGTCGTTCTCTTAGTTATTGGGTTCCGCCATGTGAACGACGCAAGCTCCTGCCGATCCAGTTCCTCCGTGTGAGCGACAAAGGCTATGAAGCCTCCGACGAGGCCCACGAGTATCAGCACTCCCAGCGATTTGCGGAAGGCGGAGACAGGTCGGGCTTCAACCCGACCTCTTCCTAAATCGTAGCTGGCTGGTTGGCCGGCAACTACCTTTCTGTATTGGGAGCCTTGCGTGAATAGCGCGATGAAGGGAATACCTATTGCGAGGCCTTCCGTCCAAACCCTCATCTCCCTTTTCAGGAAGAACCCCAGCGACCCCTGCTGGGTAAGCTTTCGAACTGTGATCCCCAATAAGGCCTTGCCTATCGTGTTGCCGAAGGTGGCAGTACAGAGCGCAAGGAGGATCATTACGATAGGCAGGAAAATCAGCCCGAGGACTTTATCATTTGCGCTGTTTAAGGCGAGCAAAGCTGATGGGAGATAGAAAGCTAACACCAAGCCGAGAGAGATCGTTAGCATTGTGGTGACGAGCCAGACGTCGAGGCATCGAGCAAGAAACCTTAGCCAAGGCCCTGCCAACGGCAACTCTTGAAGTCTCGGGATGCCCCCGCTTATTGACGTTGCGATGACCGGCGGGGCTGAGCTAGAGCCCGGTAATGGTGGTGGTTTCTTTGGGATAAGTTCGAGCAGTAAAGGCACGTCCGAAAGTCGCGCCCAATTCGGCATTTCTTCGTTCCAAACAAGCGTCGCCGAATTTATTGTCCCACTTTTGATTAGCGCAGCAAGCTCATTAGTTGACAACGGTCCAACGTGATCCAAGTTTTTTGCGTAGTACCACATCGACCCCTCCCTCACCCGAGGCAATGAAGCGCCAAGATGGACTTACTTGCAAGAGCTTCAATGTCTGACCCCCAGCGTATCTTTGCGTCATGGCAAACTTGTTTTGGGGCGGGCGCAACGGCCGACTAAATTCGGGGTCAGAAATTCGAGAGGTCATCTTGCTTGGCGCGGGGCTGCCTTCCCCCTCGGGTGCCGATGGGACCGTTCAAACTTCAAAGGCCACCCTCCCTCGACGTAGCGCGAATCCAGCGGGGAAATCCGCGCGGGTTGAGACTCTGTTCTTAAAGGCAGCAGGGGTGCTCGCCTTGACTTGTACTGTTGATCGACGGGAGGGGCGTAGAGACGGGAGCGAGTTTTACTGTGAAGCAGTGCGGACAGGCTTCAGGTCGCCCCGTCCGCCCGGTCTCTCAGCGCGGCGATGATCGCACTGGGCGCTCCTCTCATGATTCCGATAATGTCGCGGACGGGGCCTTGCAGAGTACCCGCTAGCGCCAACAACTCTGGTCTTCCGCCTAGGCGGTAGTTCGTCGCTTGCAGAGCGTCGTCGTATAGGCACTTCGTGATGCAAGATACGATGGTGGTGAGAAAGCTGACGTAGCCGGAAATCAATGGGGGTCCCCAGCCAGAAGCTTGGCTGAACCTATGCACAACGACATCTCGCTCATCGAAGAGGCCGTTCCATTTCGAAACGATCTCTTGAAGCCGCTGGTCAGGCTCAAGATCGGGATAAAGCGCTGTTGCTGACGGTTGAGCTTGAACGCCCTTCCAGAACTCTCGCATGCCTAGCTTTTCGGTGATCTCGGAGATTTGCTTGGACCTCATGTTAGCCCGGTTGTAGGTGATTTCCTCGGAGAAAAACTCAAAGCCGGGCTCATCTGAAAGGCATTTTGAGAGTTGCGCGACAATCACCTTAGAGTCCAGCTTGGCGTCCTTTTGCGATTTTCGGAGCAACTCGATAGCGCCACTAAGATTGGCGCCAGCGAGTGCAGGCCGCAAATTGCTATATCCTACAGAATACTCTTGAATAAGCTTAAGGTATTCTAGCGCAAGCGCCCGAATGCCCTCCTCAACGATCGATGCGAGAGATACCACCACGTTGTTGCAAACCAACACTCGCAATTCGGCAGGAGCGCTGGTGCCTTGAACGAAAGCAACAAGGCTATCCGCCTGTGTTAGGGCGTCGCTGATTTCCTTCTCGACAAGCTGCAAACGCGCCAGCGCGTCTCTCATCGCAGGAACTTGTCCAGTATGGCGCCCACCACCGCGATGCGCTCTTTGATGGCCGCAGCAGTGTTTGCTTGCCCGGTAAGAAGGTCCCGCCGATCTCGCTTAAGGTCCTGCAAGGCCGCCCTTATGGCCGCGGCGTGCGGCTCCAATTTCTCTATAGATGCTTCGCGCCTGCCAAGTGCCCCCATAATGGCATCGTAGAGAGCAACCGACACTCGCGGCCCTTTGCCGTGACTACCTTCGAGGAGAAAGGGGTCATCCCCAAATATCAGCCTCGCCTTCGAAATTGTCTTTTCGAACAGTTTTCGGCTCAACGCTATTTCGCCCTCTGAGAGCTTCTGTCGCCGAGTCATAGTTTTGTTCAGGATGCTATCCATCGAGCCCGCGATGTTGGCATCATTGTCCAAGGCGAAGAAACGGAGGACAATCTGGCAATCGCCCATGGTGCTATAAAGCCGGTTCTTCTGTCGGTCCGGATTCTCATAGTATTCGCTTTGGTCGGTTTCCGTATACAGCGGGATGCCAAAACAAGCACAGAAATCAGCGTTTCGGGATAACTCAACGATTAAGTCATTGAACGGCCCTCGATAGATACTATTGCGCATCTCCTGACGGTTAAGCGGTTGCCCGCCAGTGTTGAGCCGTTCAAACACATATCGCCTGACAAGGTATGGATCGGTAGCGTCACTTTGCGTCTCATGCAGCAGCACTACGGCGCTAAGGGAGGAACGGTCCAGTGCCCGCTTTAGCCTTGGCGGTAGACGCCGATATGTCCGCTTATGTAGGAAAGTGAGCTTTTCAAGGCCGCTCAAAGCAAAGTCATTTTCGAGAAATGAATGGATAGCATTGAGGCGCTGCTGGCCGTCCATAACTTCGTATCGAGCCAATTCATTTTCGTACAAAAATATCGGAGGCACAGGGATGTTCAGGAGGAGGGACTCGATTAGCAGAGATTTCTTCTTGTCGTCCCAACGAGACCGTCTCTGATATTCAGGCCGCAGATTGAAGATTTCCCTATTGTCTATCAGATCGCGAATCTGCGGTAAAAGATAGTTATGTGTCTGATAAACGACACGAAACGATATCTTGCTGTACGCTTCCTCGATCTCAGCGTCTGTCGTGGGATTGCTTGTAAGAAACTCTTCGATCTCGTCGTCGCTGAGTTCCAGCAGAGTTTCATCGGTGATGTTTGGCATCCTCATCCCTCGTCCTGGTTCGTAGGTTTGATTTACGCGGAAGAGGAACCATCGTCCAATCCCATCTATCTCTGTTCCTTCGAGAGAGTTTCACAAATCGCCCAACCCTCATCGCATGGTTTGAGACCGAGATACGCAAAGAACGTCAGGTGGAGGGGATTGCCGAAGCTAAAGCCGGGGGAAGATGGACGGCCGGCCAAAGTTGCTCACATCGCACGTGGAAAGTCGCATTAAGGATATGCGGATCGAAGGAATAAGCATTCGAAAATTGCAGTGGAGGCGGGGGTTCTCGGAGGCGACGTCGTTAATGAAATCAACGAGTTAATTGGCGCACCCGACAGGATTCGAACCTGTGACCTCTGCCTTCGGAGGGCTCCACTTACTATTGCCCGCCGCTTCCCGGACATTCCCGGCATATCACTCAACTGACTGATTAGACTATATAATTCAGTTTGCCAATATCCCTCACGCGCGCGCGAGGCCTTGCCAAATCCCGTCACCGTGCTTACTAGGTGATTGCTGAGCGGGGTTGGCAGGCGGGCAAATGGCTAACATCAAAATTACCAAAACCACCGTGGAGGCCATTGCGCCTACCGAGTGCGACCAAATACTTTGGGACGCCGCCTTGAAAGGGTTTGGGCTGAAAGTCACCCCGGCAGGGTCCCGGGTGTACCTTGTTCAGTACCGTACCGGCGGCGGCCGATCTGGCGTCACTAAGCGTGTGACAATTGGCAAGCACGGCTCCCCTTGGACACCGGATATGGCACGCAACGAGGCAAAAACGATTCTTGCTCGCGTCACGCAAGGGTCTGATCCTGCGAAAGCTAAGCGGTTGGATCGTCAGATGCTCAGCGTCTCCGAGCTTTGCGACAAGTACCTTAAGGATGGGACTGGCACCAAGAAGGCGAGCACTCTCTCGACCGACAAGGGGCGCATTGAACGCCACATCAAGCCGCTCATCGGGAAGCTCAAACTCACTGATGTCACTCAGGCAGACATCAAGAAGTTCATCAAAAATGTAGCGGAAGGAGCCACAGCTGCCGACGTCAAGACGAAGAAACGTGGTCGCGCTATCGTTCGCGGCGGGAAAGGGACCGCGACGCGAACGGTCGGCCTGCTCGGCGGCATTCTTACTCACGCCGTGGAACTTGGGCTTTTGGCCACAAATCCGGTGACGGGCGTCAAGCGCTATCCAGATAAAAAGAACGAGCGGTACCTGACAGCTGCCGAGCTTGGCACTCTTGGCACCGAACTCCGACGCGCCGAGCTGCATGGTGTTAATCCAAAGGCTATCGCCATCATAAGACTCCTCGTGTTCACCGGCGCGCGGCGTGGCGAGATAGAGCGCTTGCGGTGGCCAGAGGTGGATCTGACAGGCAGCAGGTTGCGGCTGGAGGATTCCAAAACCGGCCAGAAGACCATCCCGTTGAACGGGGCTGCATTAGCGATTCTGGCAACGCTGAGAGAAGCTTCGGTGGGCAAAGGATTTGTATTTCCGGCTGCCAAGGGCGAAGGCCATTATGTAGGCACTCCACGGATATGGTCAGCGTTGCGAAAACGCATTGGCCTTTCGGAAGTACGGCTGCATGACCTGAGGCATTCCTTCGCAAGCGTCGGGGTGACAGCGGGCACACCTCTTATAATTGTAGGAGCGCTGCTTGGGCACAACGACCACGCCACGACGTTGCGATACGCTCATCTGGCGGCGGACCCAGTTAGTATGGCAGCCGAAGATATCGGTGTCCTGCTGGCAGAAGCACTGAATCCGGCCGCTCAAGTGACGGCCGAGTCAATACCAGTTGCGCGGCCCAGTCCGACGCTGATGGCCACCTCTTCTTGAATGTCGATCCGTCTGCTCCGATGGGCTCTGCGCGGCTTGAAAAACCGCTCGCCGAGTTCGGGCGGACCTTTGTGTCAGATCCGAACGTCGCACCCAATCACGGCTGGCGGTCCTCGTAATGGCGACCCGCACGCGCCTATTCACGCGCCTGTCGAGTAAAATGGGCGCCGTGGTCTGCATAGTTGCACCGCGCACACTCGGGCTGAAGGTTCTCGATGCTATTCGTCCCACCCCACGCCAGCGGCTCGATGTGGCCCTTTGTGAATGGTAGGCGCTGGCCGTTCGGACGTTCAACCTTTTCCCACCGGCGACTGCATTTCGGGCAAGCAACATAGGTTGCTGCCTTGGCAAGCCACTCCTCTTCTGTGTGACTACCCTGTGCGCTCTTCACTCTAGCGCGATATCGAGCGGCTGCCTCGCGATGGCAATGGGCACAGTTTCCACGAGGTCGCCGTTCAAAGGAACCGCATTTTGGGCAGGCGTCACTGTCTTTGGACGCCAAGTTATTCCTCGCGAGTCGGGTGGCCACGTCGGGCGCCGGTCGCCCCAATGCGGAATTAGAGCGACCTCAAGGTTCTAGTGTGGACGTATCCAGTAGCGCATACCCGCCCGTATCTTCTTGCTATGGCGAGATTCTGATTTATCAGTCGTATCGAGGGCCAGCTGCCGCTCGAATCAGGACTGCGCTAGCGTTGTCGGGCGAAGGGTCACTGCTACCGTCCATAAAAAGGCATTCGCCCACTTCAGGATAGTCCTGCTTGCCCACGAACACGTCATATTCAATTCTCTTCTTGAACTCTATCGGCTTGCGGTTTTCGCGCTGCATAGCCACGATGGATTCATTCATCGTCTTTTCCAGCATCTTTGCAGCGTCATAATCGACATTGCTACCCTTGGAGAGCTGGTTCAAAAAGGCTCGATACTCCTCAACTGTAACCTCCCGCTGAGACTCAGTTGTCTTACCCCGGAAAAAGCCATCACTGCGGTATGGCGCCTCCAAAATTTTCACGCACGCGGCACTCATACGGTCGTCGGATTTTCCGCATCCAGCAACCAAAAAGCCAAGAACCAAGAAACAAACTTGTTTTAGCATCCCCACCCCGAATGCAATAAAGCAATACTAAAGGAAGTACTTCAACCGTTCTGGCATTCGCCTTAACTCGCCGTCAACGGAAAAGCTCCAGCGGTACGAGGCGCGCGTGGCTTCAGGAGAGCGTTGCAGTAGCCCCGAGATTAAAAAGCCCAGAGTCCGATGGCTTCCACTTGGCCAGTCTCGGCAAGGAAAAGGGTGATGATTCCAAGCCGATTAAGCGCAGAAGCGGTTTCCTCGAACAGAGACCGGTACCGCGGGAAATCAGGCAGCGCGACAGCAATTTGAGCTTCCGGATTCGCAGATTGCATTCGCAGGGCTTTCAGGAGCGCATGAGCGTACCAGTGCTGTGCCTGTACAGAGGGGTTTGTCGGCTTTGTCTCACCGCTTCTGTTGGGATCTCGATAGCCCCGGGAAGGATATCCCTTCACCTCAATCATCAGCTCTACCCCGAGGCGGGTGGCGTGAATGTCCACGCCCCTTTCTTTTGTACTTGTGTCCGCCTGTGAAATGATCGCCCAGTCTTCCTCGCGGAGATATTTCGCAACAGTGGTCGTCACGTTACCCTCCCAGAACCAATCTGCGGTGGCATCAACAGCGCCTTTGGGGTGCCGTTGCTCCTTGGCTTGCGGTGGTCGAAGAGGGCTTATCTCTATGCCCAAAGGGTAGTTTGCGAGTTTACCGGCCGCATTTGGGCGTCTCTCAACCACGCCAGCGTTAGCCAGCGCTCGGCAAACCTGATTCACAGTTTGGCGCGGCGTGATCTTAAGGGCCTTCGAGATCTCATCGTCGTCTCTTCCGGGAAATCGGACTATGAAGTCAGCGATGCGTGTTCGATTGTCCATCGTGATGACCAAGCGTTTGCCGCAAAATCAAATCAGTTGTTTATCGGCAGCCGGGAACCCAGCTAACACCGACGGCGTTTTTGGCCAGCATTTCACTGGCCACAGAACGAGTGTGGTTCGATCTTATACGACGACTCAAAAGCCATCGTTAGGTTCCCTGAACCGACGTCGTAGAAGCGCCGGATGCAGGTGTCGTATTTATCGTTGCTGGTGTCCATCCATTCGGCTCGCAGGAGAGTGCTATCGATGCCGTAGTGGAGTTGAAGCTGGTAGTTGTCCTCGCCGCCTAGTGGGAAATCGACCACTCTTCCATCGCGGCCATCGATCAGAAACGCGAAAATGCACGATGTGCCACAGCCGATTTCGATTAGGGAGAAGTGACCGCCGTAATTCGCGCCGGACTTCATGCCGTTCCGAACTCTCGTTTTGAATTGGGCAACAGAGCCCACAGATTTTGGCGGGGTCGGTTTTCCCTTGAGATACATTTTCGTTGGATAGTCGCCAAATTTCGGTTCTGCCTTCGCCGGTGACACAGTGAGAAAAGTGGCGGCTAATAACGCTAAAATCAGTTTCATGTTGCTGCCCAAAGCCCCTTAGCGACCCGGCAATGCCTTCGGCCGCCAACCTGTCAATAGTTTCCTACACCCGGTCTTAACAGAGACCCCTCACTATCCCGCGTAGACTTCAAATGCTTTCGAGGGCTGCCCTGCCAGCTGCTGACTATAATCCGGGAAATTGATCTGAACGTGTCATCCAGTAGTTGGTCCATGATCCGGCAACAGGTTTTGCAACGCGACGGCTATTGCTGTGTGTCTTGCGGCATCAGGCTCAAGTCGGCGGATGCGGACGTCCACCATTTGCTTCCTCGCTCGGTGGGCGGAACCGACGAAATGTCGAACTTGGTCACGCTCTGCGACGGCTGTCACGCGCGCCATCACCCGAACTTGGCTGGTGGTCTGGCAAGACGGGCGATTGAGAGATGGGCCGTAAGGCTCGCGAGATGGCTGGACCGCGAAGGAGTGGTGACCGGAGCCACAAGTAACTTCGGGCCTGCTCTACGCCTGTTCGGGCTGCAGCGATTTCGTCACGGTCAGTTGCCGATCATATTGGCAGCGCTTTCGGGAAAATCCGTGCTAGTCGTCAGTCCTACAGGGTCGGGCAAAACCCTGTGTTTTCAGCTTCCCGTGGTGCTGAGGCGTGGGGTTGCCCTTGTTGTTTCTCCCTTGAAGGCGCTGATGTCCGAACAGGTGTCCGACCTTCTAGCCAAGAAAATACCGGCAACGTTCATCAACAGCGATCTCAGCCGCGAAGAGAAGGAGACTCGCTTTTCTCTGCTTGGCCTCAAGGCCATAAAGCTGCTCTATGTAGCGCCGGAGCGGTTTTTTGTTCGTAGCGATGCGGAACGCAGCCAACTCAAGCGCAGCGAGCCGTCCTTTCTGATCATCGATGAGGCCCATTGCGTTGACCGCTGGGGGGAGGACTTTCGCCCCGAGTACGGGAGGTTGCGCGAGGTTCGGGAAAAGCTTGGTGCTCCCCCTGTCTTGGCATTCACAGCTACCGCTGGAAAGGAAATGCAGGACCGGATTCTCGCCTCGCTTGGAATCCCTGATGCAAAGGTGTTCGTCCGCGACGTGGATCGACCGAACATCGCGATGTTGCGACGGCGTTGTCGATCTGAACAGCGGGCGCAGGAAATAGCATCCATGCTGGCGCTGCCCCAGTTGACGGGGCAGAAGGCGATGATTTTCGTCCCCACGGTAAAAGTGGGTGACGAGCTACGAACTGCTCTGTCGGCGATGGGGTTGCACATCCCATTCTATCATTCCAAGCTGGGTACCGCATGGGAGCGGCAGGAACTCGTGAAGCGTTTCTTGGGTCAGAGCCGCCCAGTGGTCGATCAGATTATTTGCACCAACGCCTTTGGCATGGGCCTCGACGTTCCTAACGTGCGGCTGGTGGTGCACTGGCAACAATCAGCATCTTTTGAAGACCTGTTGCAGGAGTTTGGCCGTGCTGGAAGAGACGGGAAGCCGTCGGTCTCGGTCATGTTCCACGACGGTAAGGGCCGAGGTGATACGGGACGCCTCAAATTCATGGCCGAGATAACTGTCTCGAATGCACCGGGGGACGAAGACCAAAGAGCGGTCATGCTGGTGCAGCGGACCCGAAACATCGATCAGGTAGCCGAAATGCTTCGCTCGACTTCCTGCTTTCGCAAGTCGATCCGCAGATATTTCGGTGACGCCGAAGGGCGACCCAAATTGAGCCTATCCGAGCGAATCCTTGAATGGGTTTTTGCGACGCGTGCACCAAGGACGCGCCATACGGCCTGTTGCGATAGCTGCGACGCTCAAATGATCAAAAAGCACGGGGCAACGACTTATGTTGCGCACATCGTGGGAAGCGAATTTGGGCGACGGGGCCGAAACTGAGCAGCCCGACTCCGAACTGTCGTCGCCACGATACGGTATTTGGCTAGAAAGGCTCGGGCCGAACTGGCAGCGTGGGTCTAGAAATGGAAGGTGATCACCGTGCCGCAGCGAAGATATTCGGCAGCCTATACAATCGCGACTTGCCTCATTTGCGGCCCGGTGTTGGCCCAATCAGCTATGGAACACCACGTCTGGCAAGATAAGCGCAAATTCGAGCCCTATAGCCGTACGGCAGAGGCGATAACTGGCCCTATACGGCTCTCGGGAAATCCAGATTTCGCCACTCCGGGCAGCAAGATGGCTATCACATTCGGAAACGGCAAAAAGGTTAGTTTGACTTCAGTTGGTGCATTTTGGCGACAGGGGGACGAAACGAGCGATAGTAAGGCGACCGCGGAAATTTTCAAATTCTCGAGCGATCCGGGCGCTCTTAGAAACGGCAACACGCTTTGCGGTGATCCGAAATCTGACCCGGCCCGTTACGTCGTGTTTCTCGAAAAATCGTCGTATGGTGCTTCTCCGCTGCTTGGTATGGCTGTCTTTGGATCGAAGGAGGCCCCACGCGACATCAACAGCCCAAGCCTCTGTGGCACTTTCAATTATGGAACGAACTGAACCAGCAGTCTGGCCGGTGTCTGCGGGCGATTAGTGCATACTGGGTACAATTGGGAACGACTATGAAGCTTTTCGGATGTGTAACTGCATTCTTAGCCATGGCGCTGCCCGCGTCAACAGGATGGGCCGATGATAAGGATCCTATCTACTATGGAAGTCGGGCCGGTATGCAACTTACTACGGTGTCGGAGGAAGGTATCGGCACGGCAAACGTCAAAATTCACGTAAAGCATACCCCCAAAGATGCGAAAGCGTTCTGCGTTTTATACAACTCGGATTATTCGATGGCATGCGTGAAGCAAATGATGGCTCTAGTCAAAATTGACAATTACTTGACTGGAAATTGCAAAAAACGAACTTGGTTGGATCTATCGAACGAAAAATTCGCGTTCCTCGGTCCCGCCAAGAAATCAGACGAAATGATCGCCGATTACGCTATAAAGCGCGTCAAAACGGGCGAGATTCTCGACGGCACAACGGCCTCTGGATACTGGGTCGAGCTCGGCATATTCCAACACCTCTGCCCCGGAATTACGAAGTAACATGTGTTGGAGGCTTCGCGCGTCTCTTTCGCTCGGCATCTGTCTCAGTCTGGCTGGGATGGCTCAGGCTGCCGAGGTGACGTTCGTAGGGAAGGTCGAGCACCAAGGAAGTGAGGCGGTAGGTTTTCGATTTGAAGGCGAAATCAATGATACCGACTCTACTAGTATCAAGGCGGCGTTGGCGAAAGCGGGGATCGCGAATGATGGCGAGGTCTGGCCAAGCATTATCGTCGAACTCGACAGCTCGGGTGGTTCTTATCAGTCTGGACTCGACTTGGCGCTGCTCTTCCGCAGGTTAGGGCTGGCGACGGTGGTCAAATCTGGAGACCGTTGTTTCTCAGCCTGTGCGTTGGCGTTCCTAGGTGGCACTCAGCGGGCGACGGATCCGACACCTGCTGCCGAGGATGGACCTATCCCGAACCAGCTTCCGGACCGCTCAATCGAACGTGACGCCTTGCTCGGTTTCCATGCTCCCTATCTCTCCCTGAACGGGTCTTCGTACACTGCTGACAACGTCTCCGAGGCATATACCGCTGCTGTCTTGGGAATTTCGCGATTTATCGCTATTGCCGACCATTTGTATGTGTCTACCGCCGAGTTGCCGAAGCTTCTCAAGCCGACACGAGATGACCTCTTCATGGCCGACAACGTTGATGCGGTCAGATTTCTAGGCATCGACTACACCGACTACACCCTGCAAATTCGCGACCTTCAGAGCATCACACCATCAATGATTCTGAATGCCTGCGTAAATCGATACTATCATCTCCGAGGGCGAAGCAGCCTGCCGGGATACGACGCGGCCGCCTCTGTCAGGGAGGAGTTCATCGAGGGCTCGAAACTGCTCGAGAATGGCGAGGAGAAGCAGGTTTTTGCCGTTCGACGCATTAAATATGGCAAGCGTGCAATAAATGTTGTGTTCACACCAATAGCGAAAACCGATGACGGAAGGAGTTTCATCTGGTGTCTGTTTGGCCCAGTTGGACCTGACGCCACGACGATCTACAAACCTGCTGGGACGATTGAGGAGCTATTTGCAGAACTGAAGACAGGAGGCGGGCAATGGTGGGAGTTCTCAAGCTCGGAAACAACTATCAAAGTTGGTCACATAGACACGATTGAAACGATGATGCGTGTTCTCGATATGGTGCCGCCCGAGACCAAACTAGCTGACGTTGGAGCAACCGTGAAGCAATACCAAGCCAATGAACCGCCCATCTCACAGCCCTAAGCTGCGGGTGCCGGGTATAGATTGCGATTGATAGGCAGGACGCCTAACTGACTACCTACAAGCAGAGACAAGACCAAGTCCGGCCAACGCGGTCATCCGTTCCGAAGGCCTGTTGAAAGCGCAAGGAGCTCGAAGCGGCGATGCAAGAGTTCGGCATTCTACCATGACGCTCGATGACTTTGAACAGGGACTGGTTAGGTCATTCAACGAGCTTCCGTTTTGCTACCCTTTCGTCTGCGAAGGATAATCGATGGAGGCTTGCAGGGCATGGTAAAGCGGAATCAGAAATCCACCGATGAGTTCGCATTGTGGCGCAGTTATTGGGACTTCCGTCGAGAGGTTGCTCAAGAATGGCGCTACGCATGGTCTGCATCCGCACGGGATTTTCTGACTACTTTAGTCCGAGAGAGCCATTCGCGGGTGGCGAAGATCTCCAAAGATTCGCACTTCTTCCGTGCTCAAGTTGCCCATCTCGACGTGTACGATCCTGACGTTGGGGACGCTTTTCCGGGGCCAGCCCTTCCAGACCGCATGCGTCCGATCCCCGGGAGAGTGTCTGAGGGGCGAGCTAACCCTAAAGGAATTCCCTGCCTTTACATGGCGGTTGATAGGCACACAGCTCTGGCAGAGTGCCGACCGTGGATTGGATCACTGGTATCCATAGGTGCTTTCAAGATCAATCGCGATTTACAAGTCGTGGATTGCACCAAGGGGACGGACCGACATTTGCTTTTTCTTGAAGGAGAACCGACAGCTCAGAAAAAATCCGAGTCGGTCTGGGCAGACATCGGAAGGGCGTTTCGACAGCCTGTAATGCGCGATGACAATTCCTCGATTATGCACCTACACAGGTTATAGCGGAGGCATTTCACAGGGAAGGTTTTGATGGCATAGCCTACCGAAGCTCATTTGGCACTGACCGATTCAACCTTGTATTGTTCGACCTAGACGCCGCCGCGATCATCATGAACGAGCTTTACGAAATTAAGGATGTGGAGTTCAAGTTTGACCAAGCAGCCAATCCCTACTACGTACAGACAGGCGATGACGGGAAGAAAACGTTGGTACAGAACGTCATCACGGGCTTTTCGCAAGTCGATAACCCAAGCAAATAGCGTTGCGGCTACACGATAAATATCGACAGCACCCGATAGCTAACGAGACCTGTGCCTGTTCATTTCGCTAACTTTGCCACTTGACTCTTTCGACCTGCCCTAGAGGAAGACGAGATGCTTCGTGTATTCGTTGAAGGAAAGATGGATTGCGAACTGGTTGTAGGCCTGCTTCGCCAAGCCGATCTATCCCGACCCGACATAACGGTCACGGCAGTTTCCGGGAATCTCGATCCCAAGCGACAAACCAAGAGGACAAGTAGCATTCTTGCCGAAGCTGTTGGCCCGAAAGTGGTTGTTTTTGACCTTGAGGCTGGCAATATCGCCGATGTACCGCCCGACATCCGGCAACGCGAGAACACGTCGTATTGCCCGGCCATTCCGACCATTGAGGCGTGGCTTTTCGCCGACGAGCTGGCTCTAGCCGACAGTATCCCAGAGGGGCGGGAAGGTATACTGAGCAGGCTTCCTGCTCCCGAGAACATACCTTATCCGAAAATGTTGCGCCACTACCTCCTGAGAGACGAAAATATTGGCGATATTACGTTTCGGATAGATATCAATAGGGCGGCAGCAAGGAGCCCATCTCTGTCGAATTTTCTAAATACAGTTCAAAACATGGTGGGAATGAAATCGACGTTTGAAATCATATCGACGGGGTCGAAATATATCGACAAAAACATTATATCTTCACTTATCAGTGAGGTATACCCGTCAACGACGACAATATTTAGGATGGCAGACGGGCGTTCTTTTACTGCTGGCGAATTGATGCACGAGATATCGGATGGTACGCAGCTGGGGCAGGCTTACGCATCCGAGTTGCTCCGAGTTGCAAGAGACCTGATCAAGAACCAAGCAAACCACGAAGATCGCCGTAAAAAATGATAGTCGTGGTCACGGATTCCGACGAGGCGACAGCGAGCAATACCGCCGTGTGCCAACATCTTCACGCCAACAATGGTCTGCAGCTTTGGGGTGCGGCCGCCGTCCGGCCCTCGCTGATACCACTTGCAGAGGCAGCTGAGAACGAGCCGATGCTGCTCGTGGGCCACGGCAGCGAGACCGAGTTTCTGGGCAACGACGGGATGGCCGCCGTGACGAGGGACGACGGTCAACTTTTGGCCGGACGCACGACCATTGCAATCGCCTGCAAAACGGGCGGTGCGCTAGGGCGAAAGGTGGCGCTTGATGGAGGCATATGGTGTGGCTTCGAAGGCCCTATTAGCTGCTTGGTCGGCGATGATGACGTGATCCACCACTTTCGGTCGATCCCCGATTTCTTCATGGCAAATGTCCACCTTCTCGCCGATCAAGCGACCGCTACTGTGTTCGTCGACGGCTATTCAGATATGATGAGGGGCATCATTTCAGCGCTTGAGGATCTGGCTGACACTCCCCGCATCGAACCAATCGTGGCCGCACGCTGGTTTCGGGAGCGGCTTCGAGTGTGGCTTCCGGCTCAACTGCAGCCCCTAGAACCTGAAGGTGCGAGCCGCCCGTCTTTGTTTTAAGCTCTCCATCCTTAAGGACTGGCGCGTTCTGTTATTGTCCCGGCGCCGAATCTGGCAGTGGTCATTTTTTCCTAAATGTCGATTCGTCCGAAGACAGTAAGCGCTGTTGTAGGATGGAAAATTGCAAATTTCCGCATTTCGTCTTCGCTAATTTCCATCGAATCCTCCTGCCGCTGGTAGGCGGACCGTAGTCGGTCAACGGACCGCGCTCAACTTCAGCCCGCAATTCTCTACACAAGATGCAATACGGACGGGTCGTATTTCCGATAAGCAGGTTTCGTGGAATATCGTCGCGAGAATGCTTGACTGATATCCTCGGAGTTAAGGAAAAAGACCAGATGGTGACGCTCTACCAAAACATTGCGAGCAAATTCCTCGCGGCACTTGCGGAGGATCAGAAGGTCGACAGCGACAAGATCGAGCAAATCCGCAAATTGTTGGCGAACGGCAAAAAGCTGAAGGCCGAGGACTTCGTCAAAATCTTCTCGACGCCCGCAGGCGGTGACGTGAAGTGATCAAACTCGAAACCGCTCACATCGAAGAAGTCCGCGGAATCCGCAAGCTCGACATTGATTTCAGGAAGGAAACCTTCGCGATTTCCGGTCCCAACGGCACGGGAAAAAGCGGTGTCATCGATGCTATTGAATTTGGGCTTACCGGCGAGATCGGTCGTCTCACCGGCAGAGGCACCAAAGGCCTGTCAGTTGTTGAGCACGGGCCGCATGTCGACAAAGTAAAGTTCCCGGACGCCGCTTTCGTTGAAATAAAGGTCTTCATTCCCTCTCTTGGCAAATCAGCGACGATCACGCGTAAGGTTTCCGCGCCCAGCAAACCGAAGATCGTGCCTGCTGATGCCGACGTGAAGGCGGCGCTTGATGAGATTGCGGATCACCCTGAGATCACGCTCGCCCGACGTGACATCCTGCGTTTCATTCTGGTCGAGCCGACGAAGCGCTCCGAGGAAATTCAGGCGATCCTGAAGCTGGAAGAGATCGGACAAACGCGGTCATCACTCAACACGGCGCAGAACAAGCTCCAAACTGGCTACAAGAACACCTCAAATCTCGTGAAAACCAACCGGGAGACGCTGCAGCGTCATCTGCAAATCGTGACATTCGGGGCTACCGAGCTGTTGGCGGCTGTGAATCCAAAGCGCGAAGCATTGGGCCTTCAGAAGCTCGAAAAGCTGACATCCGACACGCGGCTGGACGCCGGATTGTCGGACGCGGACAAGCTGCCCGAATTCAACAAGCAGTCCGTGCTGCGCGACCTCAAGGCCATGTCTGACGCGCTGGACACGCTCGCCAAAGCCGGAAAAGAGGACGCGGCTACCATTCTATTTGGCATTGCAACGCTCGAGAATGATCCCGCCTTGTTGCAGGCGCTGCAGCGGCGGTCCCTCGTCGAGAAGGGTCTTGACCTGATCGATGGCCCCGAGTGCCCGCTATGCGACCACGTGTGGTCCGATGAGGCCCACCTGCTAAGCCATTTACAGGCAAAGCTGGCCAAATCGGAGGACGCGGGGAAGCTTCAGTCCTCCTTGATCAAGAGCGGGGCTGCGCTTGCCGGGCACGTGGAGGGATTACTCGGTTTGCTCAGACAGACACTCATCGTTGCGAAAACTGAGAACGATGGGCCATTCGTTGACCTGATTGCGACGTGGGGCATCAACCTACGGGATCTGACAGGACAGCTTTCAACCTTCGATGGGCTCATCGGAATGAAAGAGCGCTTGGCCGAGGGATGGCCAAGGATGTCTGCAAATTTTCCTGCAGGGCTCTCCGCGCTGCAATCTAAGATCGAAGCAAAGCCCGATCAGAGTGCGACTGTTGAAGCGCAGACGTTTCTCACAACGGCGCAGCTTCGCCTGAATGACTACCGAGACGCCTTGCGGAACAACGAGAGGGCGAAGCTCGCGAGCGATGCTGCGAAGGCAGGCTACGATACCTACTGCCGCGCCATGGAGGACGAACTGAACGCGCTCTATGACGACGTGCAGGAAGACTTTAGCGCTTTCTATCGGCTGATCAATGGCGACGATGAGGCCAAATTCACGGCCAAGCTGACACCAAGTGAGGGACGCCTCGATTTCGATGTGAACTTCTATGAGCGCGGTCTCTTTCCGCCCGGAGCGTACCATAGCGAAGGGCATCAGGACGGCATGGGTGTGTGCCTCTATCTCGCGCTCATGAAACGCCTTTTCGGAAAGAACTTCACCATCGCGCTGCTCGACGATGTCGTGATGTCAGTCGATTCCGGCCACCGCCGCGAGTTCTGCAAGCTTCTGAAGACGCATTTTCCCAACACGCAGTTCATCATCACGACCCACGACCGCCTCTGGGCAGAACAGATGAGATCGGCGGGGCTTGTCACAGCAAAGACCTCGCTCGCATTCCATAGCTGGACGGTGGATACAGGTCCCTTAGTCGAGTCAAACGCAGATATCTGGGATGAGATCGCTGCAGCTCTCGCCAAGGGAAAGGTCGAGACGGCGGCCCACGGGCTGCGTCACCATCTCGAATACGCGTCGCGTCAGCTTGCGGACCAGCTCGGCGCGCGCCCGGTCTTTCGGGCGGATGGCAACTACGAGCTCGGCGACCTGCTTCCTAGCGTCGTCTCGCGTATCAAGGACCTATACGGCAAGGCTGCGGATGTATCGCAATCATGGGGAAATACCGATGCCAAAGACACTGCGCTAGAGCTAAAAAAAGCACTCTCCGAGTCCAGCGGTGCGAGTAACGTCGAACAGTGGGCCGTCAATAAGGCCGTCCATTACAACGAATGGGCCAACTTCGGAAAAAAGGACTTTGAGCCGGTTGTCACGGCATTCAAGGAATTGCTCGAATGCCTACGATGTGAGGGCTGCCAGTCGTGGCTCTATGTCACGCCGCGCGGCGCCAGTCCGGAGTCTCTGCGCTGCCAATGCAACGCGGTAAACCTGAACCTGAAGGCGAAGCCGAAGTGACTGGTGCTGATCTTCTTCGAAAGCGCCGTTTCCGTCGGTGGCAACCCGGCACCAAGCGGCTACATGCGACTTACCTTTTGCCGTGGGTCGAGATGAATGACCTCTCCGGTCTCACCCAATTGTTTGCCGCCGTGGAAACTATAAACGAACTGTAGTTGATGTTCTTCGGATCCTTTCTTCGCTTTGACCGATTTCGGAGGGCGAAGTTGATCAAGGGGCGCCGCCATTGGCAGGCGCGGTTTGATCCCCGAGAACAATTCGGACACAGGCGCAAGCTGAATGCGTGGGAATGACCCATGTGCCGTTTGAATAAAGCCTGCCGAAGCCGCCTCGACGCGCATCGGGCCGGTAGGATGGCCAAGCGACACAAGTACACCCATCTCTGCTTTCTCGCGCTCGATCACTGCCCGTAGGTCTCGCACTGCTTGGACGCTTACCGTCTCGCCGCCTTTGACGGACGTGATGATACGGCCAACTCCTCTCGGCCCGTTGAGGAAGAAGATTTCCCCGTCGATCCCCTTATCGGCGCCCTTCTTCCGTTCTCGATACTGCTGCACCCCGAAAAGCCAATTCGCCCACCACTGGAATTGGTACTTGTCGCGGCGGGCAAGATCATAGGCACCATCCACATCCCGAGGACGGCCTTCTACGGTGACCTTGAGATTCGGAAATTCTTCCGCAATCCGCTCCTCAATAACCGTGATAGCGTGGTGGGTTATGTCGATCCCGACCCACTTTCGGGCCAACTTCTCGGCCGCATGGACTGTGGTCCCGCATCCACAGAACGGGTCAAGCACGACATCGCCTTCGTTCGACGCGGCTAAGATAAGCCGTTCTAAAAGCGGGAGGGGCTTTTGCGTCGGGTAGCCGAGCCGCTCACGGGCTTGCGAATTAATCGGGTGGATGTCGGCCCATACATCGCCAATCGCGACACCCGAACTGTCGCCGAGATACCGCTTCTCGCGCGGCACGCTACCCTGTCGGTTCTGTATAACACGCCCGTCTGCCACCATACGTTCCATACGCTCACGCGAGTAGCGCCAGAACCGGGAGACGCCCATCACTTCGTAGTACGGATTGCCCTTCGCAGCGCCTCCGGGGCCAGTCATGTCCCACAATCCGTAGCGACGACCCTCGGCATCGACATGTGGATACTTAGCGTCGGCGTAGTCGTCGGTCAGTGGAGTGAACACAGGACGGAACGTCGAAGCGGGCGTTTTGCGAAAGAAAAGGATTGTATCGTGGACTCGTGGAAAGCGCTTGGCTCCCTGCGAATGGTCGCTCTTGGAACTGGTCCGTTTCCAGATGATCTCGTTGGTGAAACTGTGAAATCCAAAGATCGCGTCGAGCAAGGTTTTCAAATAGTGGCTCGCTGTAGGGTCACAGTGCAAGTACATTGAGCCGGTCGGCTTCAACGCACGGTGCAGTTCGATCAACCTGACCGACATCATGGCCAAGTAGGCCATCAGGTCGTTTTCGCCCATTGATGACCGAAGGGCACTCAGAATGCGAGCGGCGCTGCCGCCGGAGGTGATCACATCCGCATATGCAGATTCTGCCGACTCTCCCCACCGCCACGAGTCCTGAAAGGCTTCGAGCTGAGCGTCTGGGCCAGCTCCTGCCGGAGACCTAAAAAGGATATTGTATTGGGCTTTTGAATTGAAGGGCGGATCTAGGTAGACGAGATCCACGCTTTCATCTGCGACGTGATCGCGCAGGATGCCGAGATTATCGCCAAAATACAGCTTGCCCATCGCCCGCCCACCAGCGAACACGTATAGCGAACTATCTACAAGATAAGGTTAACGAGCAGAGACTCTATGTCGGGGTCTTGTGGGACAGGTCAAAAAAGTAATTGTAATTCGTTATCCAGTGATATCGATTCTCTTTAATGCGGAGAGTGTCTTGCAATTGAGGCAACGCGATTGGGCCTTGCCGGACGTCGCACACGTGTAAGGCCCACATCGAAGTTTAGGGGGATCGGCATGCGAGAGACACTCCAAGAAGTAGTAGCGCTCCAAGCAAGGTACAGTGCGAGCAAAACGCCGGACATGGACCGGCGAGGCATCCTCATTCGGAGAACACTCCCGGCGGACTTGGAGTCACATGGTTCGGCGCTGAGAACGGCGCTTGGCGAGTACGGGATGGATGCCAAAGCAGAGGGCAAAGACAATCAGGGGCAGATGTCACGCATCCCGTGGGTGCGTTGGTTTTCGGAGTCTCGTTCTCCGTCCGCTACGAGCGGGTGGTACGTCGTCTATCTTTTCCACCCAGATGGATCGGGAGTGTCCCTTTGTCTTAGCCATGGTTCGACCCAGATCGTAGGAACTGGCTTCGTAAATCGTAGTGACGCCGAAGTCGCCGAACTTATGGGCTGGGCGGCAAGCGTTCTGGGATCGGAGTTCGCGGCCGATCCTGATATCCGCCTTGGCATCGACCTCGGCACGTTCGATCTTGCTCGCGGCTACGAGCGGACGACGGTTGCCTCTAAATTCTATCCGAACGCACGCCTCCCGGCCGACGATGTGCTATTCGCCGACGCCATGCGCTTTATGGGGCCATTGGCCAAGCTCTACGAAGCGCAGGAGGCTGGTATAGCTCCGGGCAGCATTAGCGCCGAAATGCTGGGGCTGTACGACGATCTAGAGAAGTTAGCCTCGCCGGTTAAGGACCGCCCTAAGGGGCAGGGGCGCATGAGTGCCGCGATGCGAAAGCTTGTCGAACTTCACGCGATGACTATTGCAGAGCGATGGCTCAAGGCTGAGGGCTTCGAGTACAAGAACGTGGCAGCGACTGACAGCTGTGACTTCCGCGCGCGGCGTGGCGCCGAAGACTGGGTAATTGAGGTCAAGGGGACAACGGGAGGGTTGACAAGTGTACTCCTGACCCGAAATGAACTCGCACTCCACCGGACCAGCCATCCGCGCAACGCCCTACTGGTGGTGCACGGGATAAGGTTGCTGGAAGGGGAGACAAGTCCGAAAGGGGGAGAGCTGGTGGTGTTCTCGCCATGGCTTGTCGAAGCTGACCGCCTAAGCGCACTAACTTTCGAATACCGTCTCCAGATCTGAAGCGCGATTGCCGACCCGTGTATTCGACTGTCGACAATGCGGGCGCAGCCGGCCTGCATTTACATCAGGGTATGCCCTGAGGTGACGTAACGCGCCGCCGCAACGCCTATGTAACATCTGGGTTGACAGTGACTATTTGTGACAGTGTAGCCTCGGGCCTAAACCTTGAGGTGACACCTAATGAGCCGGATTGGCTACGCCCGCGTCAGCACCATCGACCAAGATCTCGACACGCAAATTGCCAAGCTGAAGGGCGAAGGGTGCAGCATAATCCGCTCTGAGAAGGTATCTGGAGCGAGCCGCGAGGGCCGGGCTGAACTGGCGACCATCATCGATTTTCTCCGGCCGGGAGACGAATTGGTCGTTACGCGCCTCGACCGGCTAGGCCGCGACACGCGCGACGTTCTGAACTTGATCCACGAATGCGAGCAGAGAAAGGCCTTCGTCACCGTGTTAGACCCGCACGTCTCGACCCGTGGCGACATGGGCCACATCGTGCTGACCGTCCTAGGAATGGTCGCTCAGATGGAACGCCGCTTCATCAAGGAGCGGCAGAAGGAGGGCATCGAGAAGGCAAAGGGCATCGGTGTTTATAAGGGCGGGAAGGCCCATATTGATCACCAGCGCGTACTAGAATTAGTACGCGCTAAGATGGGGGTATCCGAGATAGCGAAAGCAATGAAGTGCTCTCGGATGCAGGTCTACCGGATACTCCGCAGGTCTCTGGAGGAAACCGTCTAACCGGTGCAGCTGCACTCGGCATCCGGTGTCGAGTTTCTATGTTGCATTATTATACGTACGGACGATGCTAGTGGCTCATGATAGCAAGCCAGAGTGCAAAGAGGCAGACCGCGCAGAACACTACCCCTGAAGTCACCATCAACCGCCCGGCCAGCCCTAGACTTTCATAGTATCTGGTGTGCTTGATTGTCGGGCAAATCGAAGACATCAATTCTCGCATCTTCCTTAGGTTCCTTGTCGGTCATTTTCCCTCTGGCGGTTGAGTGCGTGTGATCAAGTCACAGGTATTGCTGTTGCGTCTATCCGAGCAGTGCCGCTAATTCGCTTGGCCCCTTATCATCTGAAGCACAAACCTCCTGTGCGTGGAGATGCCCGCATCGGCAGCGTTCACGAAGACTATTGGGCTATACAAAAGCGAATAGACTAGTGGCGGCCCTAGCGAAGACGAGGCCTTTGAGGCAGATTCCCGGCATATGCGGCCTCGATAGTTAAACCCAGTCCCGCCTCGCGGCTCACTAGGTTTAAATATGAAAGCTAAAACCACCTCCGTCTGTCGTGATTGGTCGTATGGATTTCAATGCAATGCTCCCCGTGGTCCCTGCCAGTTGGAATAACAGACGTGTCCACTTCTTCAAATACATGAGCCTCGGTACAGCCAAAGCTGTTCTGACTAACGGGACGTTGAGATGGTCGACTCCTGGGACATTGAACGATCCATACGATGTCCAGTTCGATTTGGCGATTACCGCCAACCGGACAAAGCTTAGGGCCGCTTCTCTCGCCAAGCTGTGGGAACTTTTCAAAGGAGAGAGGGATGTGGAGAGAGGAAATAGGCTAGGGGCACTCGTCCGGGCTTTGGGGACCCAACGGCCAAATCTGAGCCGCGAAGATTTTGAGAAGGAGCTTGGCGATGGGTTCGAGGAAGGCTTCGACCGGATGATGGCGGCTCTCCCTGGAGTTAACGCGGAAATCCGCCAAATAATGGCAGACAGCAAAGTTTTGTGTCTGACGACCGATCCAATCAACACGTCGATGTGGGCGCATTATGGTGAGCTTAATCGGGGTGCCGTGTTGCGATTTCGGTCAATTGTCGCATTTAGCAGCCCCTTTGGTATGGCAAAGGCAGTCGAATATGTCGAAGCCCTCCCTAAACTCATGGATGAGGCCTTTCTTGCTGATATGTTTGCCGGACTTGCGTCAATCAATCCAGCCGTTGCTTCACACCGCATGGTTTTCACCAAGGGCATTGATTGGTCATATGAAAGGGAGTGGCGCGTCTTTGCTGGCGCAGGCCGAAATAAGAGTCAGGCCCCGGAGGACCTTCCCTTCCACGAATTGGAGCTCGACGGGCTGATCTTGGGTTTAGCAATGCCGGTCGCAGATCGGAAGGATTTGGAGGCCCTCGCTGCTCGTTACCCGAACGTCGAGATGATGGAGGCCGTTCGCTCTTCAACGGGCTTTAGGCATGAAATCCGTACCTTGTCCGGTCGCGCAAAGGCCTCGACCGGTGGCTAGACTAATAATCAGGCAGAAATGAACTGCGTATGTGCAACCTCGTATCTTCGACGGAAACAAGCAAGTAGCGCCTGACCTTGGGCTCGCGAGACCGCTAGTGGCATCGGCAATCCGTCCGCTCACAAAATACGACACAACCCCGACCGGAATCGTTCCTGTACACCCGATTGCATTTGACGAGACGTGTGCACTCGGAAGAGAAGGATGGGACAACAAGTTTGGGGGACGCCGTGTTCAAGAGAGTGAAGACAGCAGTATTGCTTTTGTTGGGGCTACTCGGACAGGCCTATGCGGTGAATATCCCAGAGAACGCACACATAAACTATACGGGGACGTCATGGGAATGCGACAGAGGATTTCGACAGAGCCAAAACGTGTGCATTCCCGTAAATATCCCCTCAAATGCGTCACTCGACTACACTGGCCACTCTTGGACGTGCAGTCGTGGCTATCGGCAGCAGGGACAATCGTGTGTGGCCGTCGAGATCCCCGCAAATGCGTCACTCGACTACACTGGCCACTCTTGGACGTGCAGTCGTGGCTATCGGCAGCAGGGACAATCGTGTGTGGCCGTCGA
>NZ_JAMYVG010000018.1:0-119749 GCF_040323855.1 Mesorhizobium sp. M0028 | reverse complement strand
ATCAGCAGACGCACGAGATGAAGGGCGCGCGTGCGAGGGAGAACTGGCCGGAGATCAGTGTCGTGCCTTGGTAGGAAATGTCGGCAGGACAGAGGGGGGTGCCTCGCGCCAATATCTCGCAATTATTTGCATTGCGGTGCGACCGAAAACGGGGCGCCGAAACGCCCCGTTTCGATTACGCCGTCGATCGCCGTTCAACCGTTGACCAGGGCCAGCAGCTCCTCGGTATAGCGCTTGCCGACCACCTTTTCCGGCGACAGCGCGTCGCCGATGGACGCCACTTCGGCCTGGCTCAGCACAATATCGGCTGCCGCCGTATTCTGCTCCAGATGGCGGATTTTTCGCGCGCCGGGGATCGGGACAATGAAGTCGCCCTGATGCAGCACCCAGGCGAGCGCCAGCTGCGCCGGCGTCACGCCCTTCTCGGCGGCCATCTTTTCCAGCACGGCGACGACCGCCGCATTGGCCGCCATGGCGTCGGCCTGGAAGCGCGGCAACCCGCGGCGCCAGTCGTCGGCGCCGAGAACATCGGGCTTGGCGATCGTGCCGGTGAGCAGGCCGCGGCCGAGCGGGCTATAGGGGACAAAGCCGATGCCGAGCTCGCGACAGACGGCAAACACCTCCTCCTCCGGATCGCGGCTCCACAGCGAATATTCGCTCTGCACCGCGGCGATCGGATGCACCGCATGCGCCCGGCGGATGGTCGCCGCACTCGCCTCCGACAGGCCGAGCGCCCGCACCTTGCCCTCGCGCACCAGCTCGGCCATGGCGCCGACCGTATCCTCGATCGGCACGTTGGGATCGACGCGGTGCTGGTAATAGAGGTCGATGACCTCCGTATCCAGCCGCTTCAACGACGCTTCGGCAACCGCCTTGACGTGTTCCGGGCGGCTGTCGACGCCGGCCATGCGCTCCATGCCGCTGCCTTCTTCCAGGATTTTGAAGCCGAATTTCGTCGCAATCGTCACCTTGTCACGCACCGGCTTCAGCGCCTTGCCAACCAGGATTTCGTTCTCGTAGGGGCCATAGACTTCGGCCGTGTCGAAGAAATTGACGCCGATGTCGACAGCGTGGCGCAGCGTGGCGATCGCGTCCGCCTCCGGCTGGCCACCATAGGCAAAGCTCATCCCCATGCAGCCGAGGCCGACCGGGTAGACGTCAAGTTCATTGCCGAGCTTGCGGGTTTGCATCACGTATCTCCTTGTTGTGATGGTTGTGATGCCGCAGAGATAGCGTCTTGCGCTGCGTTCGATAATCGGCTCTCATTTGCACAGGCTGTTCCAAAAAATAGATCAATGAAGCGAACCCATCTTTCACAGCTCGCTGTACTGGCAACGGTCGCCCAATGCGGCAGTTTTCGCGGCGCGGCCAAGGAGCTGGCAATCGCGCCATCGGCGGTCAGCCACGCGGTTTCCAGCCTCGAAGCGCGCCTCGGCGTGCGCCTTCTGGCGCGCAGCACGCGCAGCGTCGCTCCGACCGAGGAAGGCGCGCAACTGCTCGAACGTCTCAGGCCGGCGCTATCGGAGATCGATCTGGCGCTGGAATCGGCGATCGAGGCGCGCGACCGGCCGGCCGGCAATCTCAGGCTGACCGTGCCGCGCACCGCGGCCCACCTGACGCTGACGCCAAGACTCGGCGCCTTTGCCGCCGCTTATCCGGAGATCGTGCTGGAGATCGTCATCGAGGACCGCTTCACCGATGTGGTCGAGGGCGGCTTCGATGCCGGTGTGCGACTGGGCGAGAGCCTGCAGCGCGACATGATCGCCGTGCGCATCGGGCCGAACCTTCGCGGCGCCGTGGTCGGCGCGCCATCCTACTTCGAGACCAGGCCCAAGCCGCAGCATCCGCGCGATCTTGCCGGTCACCGCTGCATCCGCTTCCGCTTCTCCAGCGGCATTCTCTATCGCTGGGAATTCGAGAAGAACGGCGAGGAGATCGAAATCCCGGTGCAAGGGCCGCTGATCCTCGACGAGGACCATTTGATTGCCAACGCCGCAGTCGACGGCGCCGGGCTCGCCTTCGTGTTCGAGGACTATGTCCGCGACGCGCTCGCCGCTGGCAAGCTTGTTCGCGTGCTGGAGGACTGGTGCCCGCCTTTCGACGGCTTCTTCGTCTATTACCCCAGCCGCCGCCAGATGCGGCCGGCGCTCAGGGCCTTTGTCGATTTCTTCAAGGTCGGCGAGTAAGCCAACCCTCCCCACAAGGGAGAGGTGGAAGAAAGCCGACCTGGCATTCGTTCACCGACCATGTCAGCACTGCCCAAAAACCAGGCCACCGGCTACGGCTGGACGGCGATCATCCTTCACTGGCTGATCGCGGCGCTCTTTATCGGCCAGTTCGTGCTCGGCTTCGTCATGGTGCGACTGTCCAGCCAGCGCACCGCCTTCGAACTGATCCAGCTGCATAAATCCTTCGGCTTCCTGCTGCTTGGGCTGGTCATCCTGCGCATCGCCTGGCGCCTTGGCAGACCGGCCCCGCCGCTGCCGCGCTCGGTCGGCCCGTTCGAGCGCCGCATCGCGCCACTTGTCCATCTTGCGCTTTATGCGTTTCAGCTCGCTCTGCCGCTGTCCGGCTGGGCGCTGGTCTCGGTCTCGGTGCTGGAGATCCCGAGCGTGCCGTTCAATCTGTTTGTTATGCCCAATCTGCCGCTTGGCGAATCGGACGTGGCTGAAAGCTTCTGGGCGGCGACGCACTGGTATCTCGCCTATGCCGGCATCGGACTTGTCGCTTTGCATCTGGCCGCGGCGCTGCGTCATCATTTCTGGCTGAGGGATACCGTGCTGACGCGCATGATCACGGCTTCGTCACATCGCGACACGGAATAGAGCGGGCGGCTCATTCGTTCATGGGGCGAGGACGCAAGAAAGCGTTGCCTCCCAAGAGGACCAGTCCCATGTACGCGCGCATCTTCGGATTTGCGGCAGCCGTCGCTTGTTTTGCCATGCCTGTTTTCGCCGCCGTCGCCCTTGGCGACGCGGCCGGCAGCTACACCATCAGCCCGGGGAGTTCCAGCATCCACTTCTCCATCGCCAAGCTCGGCGGCGGCGGGCTCGACGGTGCCTTTGCCCGCTTCAAGGGCAGTATCCTCATCGACAACAGCGATATCGGCCGGTCCCAGGTCAATTTCACCATCTTCCCCGAAAGCGTCGGTACCGACCAAAGCCGCATCGACGCATTTCTCCGCTCGGACGCGGTTTTCGACGCGGCCAACAATCCGGAGATCCAGTTCCGTTCGACCAGCGTCAAACGCACCGGCGCCACGTCAGCCCTTGTCACCGGCCGGCTGACGGCGCGCGGCAAGACCTTTCAGGAAAAATTCACGGCCGAGCTCCGCGGCCTCAGGGCGGGCACGATAAAATTCCATGTCACCGGCAAGGTGCTGCGGTCGCGCTACGGCATGGATGTCGGCACGCCGATCTATTCCAACGTCGTCGACTTCGACATGACGCTGACCGGCAATCGGGGATAGCTTGACTTCGCGATTGGCAGAGACACGTCTCGCATCGTCAAGCCCGAGGATGACGAAAGCCCGGTTCGAAGGACCAGTCCAAGTGTCCAATTGGCTTTTCTCTTGAATTAGGGCAAACCTCCAGGCCTGCAATCGAGAGGAGAAATCTGATGTTCCGATGGGGTGTTTTGTCGACGGCCAAGATCGGCCGCGAGCAGCTTTTGCCGGCAATCGTCGAGGCGGAGAACGGCGTGCTGTCGGCGATCGCCAGCCGCGATCTGTCGAAAGCCCGGGCACTGGGCGAACGCTTCGGCGCGCGCCACGCTTTCGGCTCCTATGAGGAGCTGCTCGCCTCCAGCGACATCGACGGCGTCTACATTCCGCTGCCGACCTCGCAGCATGTCGAATGGACGGCCAAGGCGATCGAGGCCGGCAAGCATGTTCTGGTCGAAAAGCCGCTGGCGCTCGATGCCAAGGACATTCCGCCGCTGATCAAGCTGCGCGATGCCAAGAAGGTGCTGGTCTGCGAAGCCTTCATGGTCGTCTACCATCCGCAATGGATCAAGGTGCGCGAGCTGATCGCCAACGGCGCCATCGGCCGGCTGCGCCATGTCCAGGGCGCGTTCTCCTATTACAATGTCGACCCCAACAACATGCGCAACAAGCTCGATCTCGGCGGCGGCGCGCTGCCCGACATCGGTGTCTACCCGACGGTGTCGACACGCTTTTCGACGGGCAAGGAGCCGCTGCGCGTCCAGGCGACGATCGAGCGCGACAAGACGTTCGGCACCGACATCTATTCCTCGATCCGCGCCGATTTCGGCGATTTCGAGCTGTCATTCTACCTGTCGACGCAGATGGCGGCACGCCAGGTGATGGTGTTCCACGGCGAGAAGGGATTCATCGAGGTGTTCTCACCGTTCAACGCCGGGCTCTATGACCATCACCGCGTCGAGCTGCACAACCAGAACCACAGCGAGGCGCAGGTATTCCGCTTTCCCGGCACGCAGCAATACCGGCTGGAAGTCGAGGCCTTCGCGCGGGCGGCACAGGGCGGCAAGGACCGCGTTTTCACCCTGGAAGAATCGGTGCTCAACCAGAAGGTCATCGATGCCATCTTCCGCGCCGGCGAGAAGGAAGGCTGGGAGACAGTCTAGGCCGGCCATGATCCCAAAAAATGAGGGACCGGTTTTTGGACGAGATCATGGCCAAATAGATGCCAAACGACGCGGATGTGATCATTGTCGGCGCCGGCCTTGCCGGTCTTGTCGCGGCGGCCGAACTGACTGAGGCCGGCAAGAAGACCATCATCGTCGAGCAGGAGCCGGAGCAGTCGCTTGGCGGCCAGGCGTTCTGGTCGCTCGGCGGCATCTTCCTTGTCGATTCGCCCGAACAGCGGCGCATGCGCATCCGCGATTCGTATGAGCTGGCGCTCGAGGATTGGCTGGGCACTGCAGCCTTCGACCGCACGGAAGATCTCTGGCCGCGCCGCTGGGCCGAGGCCTATCTCGGCTTCGCCGCCGGCGAGAAGCGCTCCTGGCTCATGCAGCGCGGCCTGAAATTCTTTCCGGTGGTCGGCTGGGCCGAACGCGGCGGCGGCAATGCCGTCGGCCACGGCAATTCGGTGCCGCGCTTCCATGTCACCTGGGGCACCGGGCCTGGTGTGCTCGAACCGTTCGTGCAGCGCGTGCGCGAGGCCGAGAAGCGCGGGCTGATCAGCTTCAGGTTCCGTCACCGGGTCAACGAATTGAGCCGGACGGGTGCTGCCGTCGACGGCGTGCGCGGCGACATATTGGCGGCGAGTGATGCCGAGCGCGGCCGCAAGAGCTCGCGCGAGATCACAGCCGATTTCGAGTTGAAGGCGCAGGCCGTCATCGTCGCCTCCGGCGGCATCGGCGCCAATCACCAGCTGGTCCGGGAGAATTGGCCGCAGCGGCTGGGTGCGCCGCCGAAACGCATGATCACCGGCGTTCCCGACCATGTCGACGGCCGCATGCTGGCGATCGCCGAGGCTGCCGGCGGCAGGCTCATCAACCGCGACCGCATGTGGCACTATGTTGAGGGCGTCAGGAACTGGGCACCGATCTGGACCGATCATGCGATCCGCATTCTGCCCGGCCCGTCATCGCTGTGGCTCGATGCGCGCGGCAAACGCCTGCCGGTGCCGCTCTATCCCGGCTTCGACACGTTGGCCACGCTCAGCCACATCATGAGCACCGGATACGACTATTCCTGGTTCATCCTGACCAAAAAGATCATCCAGAAGGAGGTCGCGCTGTCCGGCTCCGAGCAGAACCCCGATCTGACGGGGAAAAGCTGGCGCCAGGTGCTTGGCCGTGCCACCAGCGGCGTGCCCGCGCCGGTCAAGGCGTTCATGGAGAAGGGTGAGGATTTCATCGTCGAGCCCGAACTGCCGGCGCTGGTCGCCCGCATGAACGCACTGGCCGGAGGCGAGCCGCTGCTCGAACTGGCGCAGGTCGAGCGCGAAATCCGCGCCCGCGACCGGCAGCTCGACAATCCGTTCTCCAAGGACATGCAGATCACCGCGCTGCGCGGCGCGCGAGCCTATCTCGGAGACCGGCTGATCCGTACCGCAAGACCGCACAAGCTGCTCGATCCCGCCAATGGCCCGCTGATCGCCGTCAGGCTCGGCATCCTGACCCGCAAGACGCTCGGCGGGCTTGAGACGGACCTCGACAGCCGCGTGCTGGGCGCCGGCGGCCAACCGGTCGAAGGGCTGTACGCGGTGGGCGAGGCCGCCGGTTTCGGCGGCGGCGGCATGCACGGCTATGCAGCGCTCGAAGGCACGTTTCTCGGCGGCTGCATCTTTTCCGGCCGCAGTGCCGGACGAGCGGCGGCGCGAGCGGTGAGGTGAAACAAGGCCCGCCGGCAGTCGTTGCGCCAAGGGTGGCGGGGTCGCACCGATTGGCCAAACCGCCCTCTAAGCGAAGGGCTGCAAATTGACGTCTTGAAGCTTGGAACCGGCAAGCAAAGCCTCGAGCACCTGCTTCTTCAAAAACAGGCACTGCGCACGAGCAAGTTTCACGATGGCCGAAACGTCGCCTGCCTCGCAGGCAAGAACCAGTTCCTTTTGCTGGGCGATGATCAACTGGGTGAAGTCGCGCGACTTGAAGCCCAGGTGGAGAACCCGCGCCGACTGGTCGAGTATCTGGTCCAGTAGATGCGCCAGTCGTAAATTTCCCGAGAGCTCCGCCAGGGCCAGACGAAAAGCACGATCGGCCGCAAGGAAGGCAATGTGGCTGCGTAGCGTCTCCGGCTTCAGCACTTTTTTCGCTGCCAGCCTGATATCCTCCAGCCCGCGCTCGGTCATGTTCGATGCCGCCACCCTGAACACTTCCGGCTCGATCAAGCTGCGGACATCGAAGATCTCGTTGACGTCCCGCAGACTGAGCGTCGCAACGACGTAGCCGCGGCGCGGCTCGCTCCTGACCAGCCCTTCCTGCATCAGGCGGGCCAACGCCGCGCGGATGGTCGCCTTTTTGATCAGGTATCGATCGCCGATCTGTTTCTCGGTCAGCGCTTCGCCGGGGCGCAGCACGCAGGCAATGATGTCGTTCCTCAGCTGCTCATATGCCTGTTCCCTGCGAAGGACGTCGGCGGCTGACAGTGCTGTCGCCTCGACCGTGGCCGGTCTTGCCGGTTCGGCGGTCAACTTCGTCGTTTTCATATTCTGTCCGTCTGGCTGTCCCGTTGACGCTGGCCTCAGCATTCGCTAGCGTGAGCATCTCAGATTGTAAATCTGAGCATTTCAGGGAGGATAAACTGATATGCCTTTGCCCGCCAACTCGCCTCTCTACGCCGTTGCCGACGATATCGTCAATGCCGCGAAGGGGCCAGATCCCCTCGAAGCGGTAAGGACGGTCCTGGGCGACTACACCAACCGTTTTCACGCATCGGGAACACTCGCTCACGAAGAGGACGACGACGAGGTGCTTCTGCATGCGGGCCCGAACCTGACGATCTATCACATCACGCTGTCGCCCGGCCTTCAGTACCCGCCTCATAACCACCTGATGGATGCCTTGATCGGCATCTACAAGGGCAGCGAGACGAACTTCATCTATCCTGTTGCCGGCAGCGAACTCGATGTCCCCGAAAGGCAGGACATCGCAGCGCCTGCCGTGGTGCACATGGCGTCAAATACCGTGCATTCGGTTGCGAATACCGGCAGCGCGCGATCAGGTGCGCTGCATGTCTATCTCGGCGATCTCACACGAACCCACCGGCAGCTGTGGAGCCCGGAAAGCAACCAGGCCGAGCCGTTTGACAATGATCGCTACCTGGCCGGCGCACGGCCCATTCAGCAGTCCGGGCGCGAATGAGCGCAGAGGCGTCGCTGGCGGCGAAATTGGCCGTGATCAGCGAACCCGTCGGAATCGCGTCACACTTGTCACTCTCGCCAATCCGCTATCAGCCCCTATCCTATCTCACGACCCAACACGTCGCGCCGGTGCGGGCGACAAACCAGCAAGGGAGATGCACAATGACGGCACATCAGAATGGCACAGGCGAGCAGGCGACGCGGCTCGCGATGAAGACACCACCGGTCGTTTCGCCTGACGCATGGGAGGCCGCGCGCCAGCAGCTGCTCGTGAAGGAGAAGACCATGACCCGGGCTCGCGACGCACTGGCCGCCGAGCGCCGGCGGATGCCATGGGTGGCGGTGGAGAAGTCCTATATGTTCGAAGGGCCTGACGGAAAGGTGAGCCTGCTCGACCTGTTCGAGGGCCGCCGCCAGCTGGTCGTCTACCGTGCCTTCTTCGAGCCCGGCGTATTTGGCTGGCCCGATCACGCCTGCCGCGGCTGTTCGCTGGGGGCGGATCAGGTCGGCAATCTCGCCCATTTGAACGCGCGCGACACCACGCTTGCCTACGCCTCGCGCGCACCGCAGGCCGACATTGCGCGGCTAAAGGCGCGGATGGACTGGAAGATGCCCTGGTACACCATCACCGACAGCTTCGATGCTGATTTCGGCGTTGACGAGTGGCACGGCCACAACGTGTTCATCCGCGACGGCGATCGCGTGTTCCGCACCTACTTCATCAACAACCGCGGCGACGAGGCGATGGGGACCGTATGGAGCTACCTCGACCTGACGCCGCTCGGCCGCCAGGAGGTTTGGGAGGATTCGCCCGAGGGCTATCCGCAGACGCCGACATACAAGTGGTGGAACTGGCACGACAATTACGGCGCCGAAGCCGTTCCCGACAAAAAGTGGGTCGAAGTGTCGGACGCCGGAGAGGCTGCGTTCCGGAACCGCACTGAATAGAACGTCTCTGGCGTCGCGGAAATGCGGCTAGGACAATTGGAGGAGCGGGATGCACGGTTCATTCGACCGCATCCCGCTCGCTATGTAGGACTACGGACATGAGCGAGATTCATGCAGGCGGATCCACCGGCGATGCGAGCCCGGCCGGCCATAGCGCAGCCGATTGGCTGTCCTTTGCGGCCGCGCCGACCTTCGCAACCATGGCGCTGCTGACGTTTCTCGGCGGAGCGCCGGATATGATGTGCTCGACCGGGCAAGAGGCGTCACCGCTGGGCGGCATGGTCCCGATGTACCTGCTGATGAGCGGCTTTCATTTAGGACCTTGGTTGAAGCAGGTTTCCGGCCGACGACGCCGCCGCAAATAGAGCTGTACCGGCCGACAAAGGCCCGTTCTGGTCGGGAAGACATCCCTCACCAGATCCACTCGCCCCTTCCCAAGACCGCTACCGCATCGACAATCCGGGTAAAGCTCGAGCGGGCGCGGCCGGCCGTGTGCCTGGCGCGCAAATAGCCATGCACCAGTCCCGGCTCCTCGAACCACCAGGCGCGCCCGCCTGCAGCAATGATGCGGTCGCGATAGGCTTCGCCGTCCGACGACAGCGGGTCGCATTCGGCGGTGATCACGACGGTAGGCGGCAGATTGGCAAAGTCGGCGTCGGCGAGCGGCGACAAGGTGAGATCGCCGGTGCGGTCCTCGCCCCCGGTCCTGATGTCCCTGTAGAAAACGAGGTCGCGCACGTTAAGCATCGGCGCTTCCGCGTGGGTGACGTAGGAGCCGGCGGAGCTGTCGCCGCCAAGGCCGGGATAGACCAGAATCTGGCCGATCGGCTTGCGCGCATGGCCGCGCGTCGCGTGGCTGACGGCGGCGGCGAGATTGCCGCCGGCGCTATCGCCGCACAGCAGGATAGGACGCTCGTAGGTGGTCGACGCCCATTCGAAGGCGCTGATGGCATCGTCGAAGGCGGCCGGATGAAGGTGTTCCGGCGCCAGCCGGTAGTCGACCGAAACCACTTCGTAGCCGGTGCGGCTGCAAAGCTCGGCGCATAGGTCGTCATGGCTGTCGAGCCCGCCGAGGATAAAACCGCCGCCATGGAAATAAAGCACCATCGCCGCCGTTTCCGGCGCCGGGGCGCGGTAGACGCGGGTCGGGATGTGCCAGGGTGTGGCAATGGCTGTGGTTTCCGCGGTGACGCCTTGGGGATAGCCGGCAAAGAACTCGCGGCACATCCGGTTATAGATCTCGCGCTGCTCGGCGATGGTGTAGTCGATCGTATCGGGTGGATAATAGGAATTGGTCCGCTCGATGAAGGCCCAGGTCTCGGCGTCGATGAGGGTTTTGTAGTTGGTCATGGGCGCCGAATGGGCCGCCAAGGTTGAGCTTGGACACCCCCCTCTGGCCTGCCGGCCATCTCCCCCGCAAGGGGGGAGATCGGCAGCTTTGGCCTTGCCGCTTGTCCTGCAACGCTGGAAATTGGCGAAATCCGATGCGACATCCGATCTCCCCACTTGCGGGGGAGATGCCCGGCAGGGCAGAGGGGGGTGTGAAGGATCGCCATCATCTCCGCAGCGTCACTTCCCCTTCCACACCGGGTCGCGCTTCTCGGCGAAGGCGCGAAAACCCTCGAGATTGTCCTCCGAGCCGTAGAGTGCGTCAACCGTTGGCAGCTGCCGGCGCGTCACCCGGTTCATCGCGTCCTGGAACGTCAGCGATTCAGCGACCCGAGCCGTCTCCTTGATCGCGGCGAAGACCAGCGGCGGGCCGCTGGCGAGCAGCCGCGCGATCTCCCAGACGTGGTCCTCCAGTCTTTCCTTGGGCAGCACCTCGTTGACCAGGCCCCAGCGATGCGCCTCGGCGACATCCATCCAGCGGCCGGTGAGCAGAAGGTCCATTGCGACATGATAAGGGATGCGCTTCGGCAGCTTGATCGTCGCCGCATCGGCCAGCGTGCCGGCGCGGATTTCGGGCAGCGCGAAGGAGGAGTGGTCCGACGCATAGATGAGGTCGCAGGACAGCGCCAGCTCGAAGCCGCCGCCGACCGCCATGCCGTTGACGCAGGCTATCACCGGCTTGTTGAGGTCGCGCAGTTCCTGCAGCCCGCCGAAGCCGCCGACGCCATAGTCGCCGTCGACCGCGTCGCCGCCGGCCGCGGCCTTCAGGTCCCAGCCGGCGCAGAAGAACTTGTCGCCGGCGGTCTTGACGATGGCGACGCGCAGCTCGGGATCGTCGCGGAACGCCTTGAACGTCTCGCCCATCAGCCGCGACGTCTTCAGGTCGATGGCGTTGGCCTTGGGCCGGTCGAGCGTGACTTCGAGGATCGTGCCCTCGCGGCGGGTGGTGATGATTTCAGCCATTCTTCTTGCCTCCCAGCACCAGCAGCGCATCGGCGATCCAGGCGCCCTTGCCCTCGGCGCAGACGATCAGCGGATTGATGTCGAGTTCCTCGATCTCGCCGGCATTTTGCTGCACGAAGCCGGCAATGCCCGATATCGCCTCTATTGCCGCCGTGACATCGGCCTTCGGCCGGCCGCGATAGCCGTCGAGCAGCGGGAACAGTTTCAGCCCGCGCAAAGCGGCCTCGATGTCGTCACGGGTCGCCGGCAGCATCAGCGTGACGCTGTCGCGCAACAGCTCGACCAGCACGCCACCGGTGCCGAGCGTCATCACCGCGCCGAACATCGGGTCGCGGGTGAAGCCGACCAGCAGCTCGGCGACGCCATCGCGCACCATGCGCTCGACATAAAGGCCGGTGCCGAGCGGGCCGAGATCATGGGCGGCGGTGCTGACGGATTCGGCATCCCTCAAATTGAGCCGGACCGCGTCGAGCTCGGATTTGTGGATGACGCCAAGAGCCTTCAGCGCTACCGGGAAGCCGAGCGCCATCGAGGAGATCACAGCCTCGACCGCGTTGCCGGCGCGCTCGCCCTTCGGCACCGGGAGCCCGGCCTCGATGAGCCGCGCTTTCGCCTCCGCCTCGTCCGGGGTGACATGGTCGCCGGCCGGCGCGCCAGACGCCGAGGTGTCGATCGGCTGCGCCAGCGGCTCGCGCCACGCCCAGCCGATGAAGGCTGCCGCCTGGGCGGCGTCCATGGCCTCGGAAATGCCGAACAGCGGCACCATGCCCCGCGCCATCAGCCCTGCAGTGTATTCCTCGGGCAGGTTCTCCGGCAGCGAGGAGACGATCGCGCCTTGCGCGCTGTTGGTCTTCAGCGCCGCTTCGAAGGCGCGCAGCGTCGCCCACCAGTCGGTGTCGGAGCAGCGGTCGGGGCGCGGAAAGTCGAGCACCAGCATGTTGAGGTCGAAGCCGCCAGACACCATGGCGGTGAAGGTGGCGGTCATCGCCGGCTCGTTGTTCCAGATGAAGGTATGGTAGTCGAGCGGGTTGGCCACCGCGACCAGCGGGCCGAGCGTCGATTTGACCTGAATGCGATGCTCGGCGGTGAGAGGCGGAAAGGTCACCCAGCGGCCTTCGGCGCTGTCGGCCATGACGGACGCCTCGCCGCCCGAACAGCTCATCGACGACAGCCGGTAGCCGGGCAGGGGACCGGTGACGTGCAGCAGCTTCAGCGCCTCGATGAAGGCCGGGATCGAATCGATGCGGGCGATGCCGAGCCGCTTCAGGAACGCGCCGGACGCTGCGTCCGAGCCGGCCAGCGACGCGGTATGCGAGACGGTCGCCTGCCGCGCCTGCTCGGAGCGGCCGACCTTCATGGCGATAACAGGCTTCTTCAGCTCTCGTGCCCGTGCCGCCAGCCTTTCGAAGCCGGCTACCGAGTCGAAGGCCTCGATATGCAGGCCGAGCGCGGTGACGCGGTCGTCCTCGATCAGGCCGAGCGCCATTTCGGAAAGCCCGGTCTGCGCCTGGTTGCCGGCGGTCATCAGAAAGGCGATCGGCAGGCCGCGCTTCTGCATCGTCATGTTGATGGCGATGTTCGACGACTGGGTGATGATGGCAACGCCGCGACCGCCTTCAGGCAGCCTGATGCCGCCATGCTGGTCGGGCCACAAAAGCGCGCCGTCGGCGTAATTGATCAGCCCATAGCAGTTCGGCCCGATGATCGGCATGGGACCCGCCGCCGCGACCAGCTCGGCCTGCAGCCGCTCGCCGTCCTCGTCATAGGCCTCGGTTTCGAGGAAGCCGGCGGCGAAGCAGACCGCACCGCCGGCGCCGCGCTCGGCCAGCGCCTTGACCACTTCGATGGTCAAGTGCCGGTTGACGCCGATGAAAGCGGCATCCGGCGCACCGGGCAATTCGGCCACCGAGCGATACGCCTTGCGGCCGGCGACCTCGTCCTTGCTCGGATGCACGGGCCAGATCTCGCCGGCAAAGCCCATCTTGATCGACTGCGCGACGACGGCAGCAGCCTGCACGCCACCGAAGACTGCGATCGTTCGTGGGCGCAAAAGCCGCTCAAGTTTGTGCATCGTCATCTTTTCGTTTGAGCATGATCTTTTCCAAAAACCGGATTCCACTTTTTGGGATCATGCTCTAGCCCCCGAACGGGCGCAGCAGCGCCCGCGAGATGATGTGGCGCTGGATTTCCGAGGTGCCTTCCCAGATGCGCTCGACGCGGGCGTCGCGCCAGATGCGTTCCAGCGGCAGATCGTCCATCAGCCCCATGCCGCCATGGATCTGGATCGCCTCGTCGGCGACGAAGGCGAGCATCTCGGTGGCCTTCAGCTTGGCCATGGCCATGTCCTGGTCGGTAACGGTGCCCTGATCGTACTTCCAGCCGGCTTCGAACACCATCAGGTCGGCGGCCTTCAGCTCGGTCGCCATGTCGGCGAGCTTGAACGACACGCCCTGGAACTTGCCGATCGGCTGGCCGAATTGCTGGCGCTGCGCGGCGTATTCGATGGCGTGGCCAAGCGCCCGTTCGGCGCGGCCGAGGCAGGTGGCGCCGACCTGCAGGCGCGTCGCGCCAAGCCATGAATTGGCGACGTCGAAGCCCTTGTGCACCTCGCCCAGAACCTGAGTGGCCGGCAGACGGCAATCGTCGAATTCGAGGATGGCATTGGTGTAGCCGCGATGCGAGACGTTGCGGTAGCCGTCGCGCACGGTAAAGCCCTTGGTGCCCTTGTCGACGAAGAAGGCGGTGATCTTCTTACGCTTGCCGCGCGCAGAATCCTCTTCACCCGAGGCCATGAAGACGATGGCGAAATCGGCGAGGTCGGCGTGGCTTATGAAATGCTTGGTGCCGTTCAGCACCCAGTCGTCGCCGTCCTGCACGGCGGTTGCCTTCATGCCGCGCAAATCGGAGCCGGCGCCCGGCTCGGTCATTGCCAGGCAATCCCATTTTTCGCCGCGAATGCACGGGAACAGATACTTCTCGCGCTGCTCCGGCGTGCCGGCAAGGAGGATGTTGGAAGGCCGCGCCACGCAGGTCCAGTGCAGCGCGTAATTGGCGCGGCCGAGCTCCTTTTCATAGAGCAGCCAGGTCACCGTATCGAGCCCGGCGCCGCCGACATCGGCCGGCATGTTGGCGGCATAGAGACCAGCTTCGATCGCCTTGGCCTTGATCTCCTCGATCAGCTCACGGCGCAGCACGCCGGTGCGCTCCACTTCGCGCTCATGCGGGTAAAGCTCGTTCTCGACGAAGGCCCGCGTCGTCTCGACGATGAGCTTCTGTTCCTCCGAAAGACCAAAATCCATGGTCTCAGCCTTTCTTCTTTTTCTTCGGCTTTTCAGCCTTGGCCTTCTCGGCAGCCTTGGAGGCGGTGGGCTTCTTCGCCGCAAGCTTGGCCAGCTGCCTGGTATAGTCCTTATGCAGGGCGCCGGCGCCCCAGCCTTTGCCTTTGTTCTGCTTCGACAGTGCCTCCATGATCGCGACCAGATTGTCGTCGCGGATCTTTTCGAGTTCGCGGATCGACAGACCGTGCGCCTGGTCGTCCGACTGGGTCGCGATCAGCTCGACCAATTCGTCGTTGAACTCCGGCACATCCATCAGCTTGGTCCATGGCCATTTCAGGCACGGGCCGAACTGCGCCATGAAGTGGCGCATGCCGGCCTCGCCGCCGGCGACACGATAGACCTGGAACATGCCCATCTGCGCCCAGCGCAGGCCGAAGCCATAGCGCATGATGTCGTCAAGCTCCTCGACCGTGCAGATGCCGTCCTTGACCAGCCACAGCGCCTCGCGCCAGGCCGCTTCGAGCAGGCGGTCGCCGACAAAGGCTTCGATCTCCTTGCGGATCACCACCGGCTTCATGCCGATCGAGGCATACATCTCCTTGGCGACTTCGATCGCCTCGGGAAAGGTCTGTTCGCCGCCGACGATTTCGACCAGTGGCAAGAGATAGACGGGGTTGAACGGATGGCCGACCACCAACCGCTCCGGATGTTTCTTCATCGCCACCTGCATGTCGGTCGGCTTGATGCCGGAGGTGGAGGAGCCGACAATGGCGTTGGCCGGCGCATAAAGGTCGATCTCGGCCAGCACGCGGTGCTTGAGGTCGAGCCGCTCCGGCACGCTTTCCTGGATGAAGTCGGCATCGGCGACCGCCTCGGCGATCGTCTTGGCGAAAGTGAGCTTGCCCGCTTTCGGCAGGCCGCCGGGCAGCATCTGCTTGTAGGCGCGTCGCGCTCCCTTCATCACCTCGCCGACCTTGCGTGACGCCTCGGGGTCGGGATCGAAGATCGACACGTCGATTCCGTTGAGCAGCAGCCGCGCGACCCAGCCGGCGCCGATGACGCCGCCGCCGATGGCTGCCGCCTTGTTGATGATGCTCATGCGGAGGCTCCGGTTCTTGTGCTGGCTGTTGCGGGGTCGGTGAGGGCGACACGCTCGCCGGCACGGATCACGGACGCGTCATAGGCCTTGCGCGCGAACACTTCGAGCACGAAGGGCCGGAAGAAATCGATCGGCAATGTCTCGTAATCCGGGTCGAAGCTCGACTGGTCCCAGCGCTCGCAAAACTCATCGCAATCGTCGAAGTAGATGTGCCCGGCGAAACGGTCGCGGGCGTGCGGGTTGCCGCCGAGGTGATGTGCGTAATAGAGGCGCTGGAAGTCGCCGTGCTTTTCCACCACCCAGGTGCATTGCTCGCGTACAAAGGGCTTCAGGATCGACGCCGCATACTCGTCGTGATTATAGGGCGCGTAGATGTCGCCGATGTCGTGCAGCAAGGCGCAGGCAATCCAGTCGGTGTCGGCGCCGTCGCGCCAGGCCCGCGTCGCCGCCTGCAGCGAATGGCCGAGCCGGGTGATCTTGTAGCCCGACAGCCCTTCGTCGAGCTGGACAAGCGCGTCGAGCAGACGCTCGCCGGTCTTTGCCGCATGGTCGATCTCATGCTCGGTGAGGAAGGCATAATCCTCGCGGTCGCCGTCCTTCATGGCGGTGAACTTCACGGTCTTCATCGGCGGCTCCTCCCAACCGGGTTCTTCCCGCCCTTGCTCAAAGCGGTGCGCGCTTCGTCAGGTTCAGCTTCTTTCGCACCTCATCCGGGCCGATGACCCTGGCGCCCATATTCGACACGATACTGACCGCCCGCTCGACCAGCTGCGCATTGGTCGCCAGCACCCCCTTATCGAGCCAGAGATTATCCTCCAGCCCGACACGGACATTGCCGCCGGCCAGCACCGCGGCAGCGACATAGGCCATCTGGTTTCGGCCAATGGCGAACGCCGACCAGTTCCAGGTCGACGGTACATTGTTGACCATGGCCATGAAGGTGTTGAGGTCGTCCGGCGCCCCCCACGGCACACCCATGCACAATTGCACCAGCGCGTCCGGCTTCAGCACTTGTTCCTCGACCAATTGCTTGGCAAACCACAGATGCCCGGTGTCGAAGGCCTCGATCTCCGGCTTGACGCCGAGCGTCGTCATCATGCCGCCCATGGCGCGCAGCATGCCGGGCGTGTTGGTCATGACATAATCGGCCTCGGCGAAATTCATCGTGCCGCAGTCGAGCGTACAGATTTCCGGCAGGCACTGGCGCACATGTTCCATGCGGTCGGTCGCGCCGCCCATGTCCGTGCCTTTTTCGTTCAGCGGCAGCGGCTTTTCCGGTGGGCCGAACACCATGTCGCCGCCCATGCCGGCGGTCAGGTTCAAAACCACGTCGACGTCAGCCGCGCGGATGCGCTCGGTCACCTCGCGGTAGAGGTGCACGTCGCGCCTAGGCTTGCCGGTCTCGGGATCGCGCACATGGCAGTGCACGATCGCAGCCCCTGCCTTTGCCGCCTCAATGGCCGAATCGGCGATCTGCTTGGGCGAGCGCGGCACGTGCGGGCTGCGGTCCTGCGAACTGCCGGACCCGGTCACGGCACAGGTAATGAAGACCTCACGGTTCATCGCTAACGGCATCGGACTCTCTCCCAATAGAACGTAGGGCAAGAATGCCTGACTTGCCGGAAACTGTTTTGCGTTTTACGAAGATCATGTGACCAAAACCGAAAAACCGACGATCTTTCGTGCCGAACGTCTGCCGCTCAAGGTGACGCTGCTGGTATTCTCCGGCTCGTCGATCATGTGCGTCGCGTCGGCCGTCGACCCGTTGCGCGCCGCCAACCGTATTGCCGGCGAGACGCTGTTCGATTTCAGGCTGGTCTCGGTCACAGGCGAGGCGCCGGTCACCACATGCGGCCTGCCGGTGGCGGTCAGCGGCCGCTTCGATGCGGCTGACACAACCGACATGCTGGTCGTCGTCGCCGGCTTCGGCACGCAGAACTACGCCACTTCAGCCTTGCTTTCCGGACTGCGCCGGGCGGCGCGCGCGGCACGCGCCTGCGGCGGCGTCGAGGCCGGCACCTGGCTGGTGGCGCGCGCGGGCTTGCTGGAGGGGCGCAGCGCCACCACCCACTGGGAGGATATGGAGGATTTTTCTTCGGCCTTTCCCGGCGTCGACGTGCGCCCCGACCGCTACGTCATCGACGGTCCCGTATTCACCTCTGGCGGCGCCTCGCCGACCTTCGACCTGATGCTGCATCTGATCCGCACGCGGCTCGGCATGGCCGTGGCGCTCGATGTCGCGAGCGTCTTCATCTACGACCAGGCGCGCGCCGCGACGGACGCGCAGCCGCTGGTCTCGCTCGGCCGTCTTGACGGCTACGATCCCAGGCTGGCGCAAGCCATCCGGCTGATGGAAGCGCATGTCGACCAGCCCCTGACTGTCGCCGCCGTGGCCAAGCGCGCCGGGGTGACGGCGCGGACGCTGGAAAGTATCTTTCGCAAGTCGATCGGCGAAACGCCGGGCGCCTATTATCTCAGGCTGCGCCTCGGCGCCGCGCGCCGGCTGGTGGTCGATACGCGCATCGCCATGGCGGACATTGCCGGGCGAACGGGGTTTTCGTCCGCCGCGGCATTTTCCAGAGCGTTTTCAAGAGCGTTCGGCGAGGCGCCGGTCAGGCTGCGCCTGAGATAGTGGGGATCAGGCAGCGTCTTGGCGGACGCTGTTGCCGTCGATCTGCGAGCGCATCTGTCTCGCCAGATGGGTCTCGAAGCGGCTGGCGACCGCGCGATCCCATTCGTTTGCACTCAGCGCACCATGCTTGGGGTGCGGCAGCGCCATCAGCCGGTCGATGATCGATCCGGCCTCGCCAGATGAGAGCAGGGCGTCGATTTCGCGTTCGTGCTGCATATCGTTTCGCCTCCTTCTTTCTGATTCCCGCCACGAACCACACTATAGGAACTCCGTGACGGCTGTTTGAAGGCAAGAGCGAGGCGATTGATGGGCGATGCCGGGCAAAGTTTTGTCCGCCGCCGCCCATCTTGGGCACGATCTTTCCGACAGATCAGGCGGTGCGTCAGCCGAGCCGCATGGACAGTTCGACATCCTCGCCGAACGGCGTGGACATGTAGCCGCTTCCGGTCGAGCGCACCCGCGAGAGGTATTCGGGGCAAAGATCGGCATTGTCGGCAACGACCAAGGCGCCCGGCCTGAGGCGACTTTCAACTAGGGTCAAGACCTCGGGATAGAGCGCTTTGGCGCCATCAAGCAGCAGCAGGTCGACCGTTTCGGGAAGATCGACGCTTAATGTTTGCAGCGCGTCTCCCTCTCGGATTTCCACCATGTCGATGAGACCGCCTGCTGTGAGGTTGCTCCTGGCGCGCGCCACCTTGGATGGCTCGAACTCGCTGGTGATCAGGCGGCCGCCGCCATTGTCCCGCAAGGCTGCGGCAAGGTGCAGGGTCGAGATGCCGAACGAGGTTCCAAATTCGACGATCGTCCGGGCGCCGCTGCTCCGTGCCAGCATGTAGAGCAGCGTGCCGGTCTCTCGCGAAACGGGAAGCCAGAGATCCTTTAGCCGCCCGTAGAAATCGAGGTATTCGGTCTTGCTCCGAATGAAGCGGCTCCGCTCCTCGGCGGAGAGCTCCGCCACGGCAGGGCTCGTTGCCGCAGCGGCTTCCTCGAACAGGCGGTCCAGCAGGGGCGCCAGCGGCGTTGTCGTCAGTGTGGTCATATTGGTCTCCAGTCAAAATTGAATGCGTTCTTGTGCGGCATTCAAAATACGACTAATCATTCGCATTCACTAATCGCATTGGCGCGCCTCTCAATGAGCGATCACCGAAGTCCGCGGATTTCCTCGCGAAAACAGCCCAAGCAGGCCCGCTCGGCGGAGCTCGTTGCTGCGATTTTGGAGGCTGCTGTTCAGGTTTTGGCGAGGGAAGGCGCGCAGCGCTTCACCACGGCGCGGGTGGCCGAGAAGGCCGGTGTCAGCGTCGGATCGCTGTATCAGTATTTTCCGAACAAGGCGGCGATCCTGTTCCGGCTCCAGAGTGACGAATGGCGGCAGACGACCGATTTGCTGCGCGACATCCTCGAGGATATCAGGAAACCGCCGCTTGAAAGGCTGCGCGGCCTGGTCCACGCCTTCCTCCGCTCGGAGTGTGACGAGGCCGCGGTGCGTGTGGCGCTCGACGACGCCGCACCGCTTTACCGCGACGCGCCTGAGGCGCGGGCGGCAAGGGCGTCCGGAGACCGCACCATCCAGCTCTTCATGCAGGAGGCGTTGCCCAACGCCGCGCAAGTGACCCGCGAATTGGCCGGCGACCTCGTCATGACGACGCTGAGCACGGTGGGGAAGCAGTTCTCGGAGGCGCCTCGAACCGCCACGGAGATTGAAGCCTACGCCGACGCCATGGCCGACATGTTCTGCGCCTATTTGAGAGGCCTCGATCACGGCTAGGGCAAATGCCAGGCCCGGTCAGCAAGCAGACCGAAAGTTTCGCAGGGGGCAAACCTTGTCGGTTTCGGCCCCGCGGAAAGTCGTCAGCCGGCGGCCGCTGAACAATGCGGCCGCGAATCGGTACGCCTCAGACGTACCGGTTGACGATATTCTCGAGCAGTTCCTGGCGGCCGGATCGGGGCTGCGGCTCGATCTTCTCCTTGACGACGCGATCAGCAATTTCCTCCAGCGTGCGCTTGCCGGCAAGCATCGCCTTGGCCTCGGCCGAATCCCAGCCGGCATAGCGCTCGGCGAGCGGCGCCGACAGCGCCTTGTCCTCGACCATGCGTGCCGCTGCCTTGAGGCCTCGAGCGCAGCAATCCATGCCGCCGATATGACCGATCAGCAGATCCTGCGGATCGAGCGACTGGCGCCTGAGCTTGGCGTCGAAATTGGTGCCGCCGGTCTTGAAGCCGCCCGCCTGCAGTACGTGATAATAGGCGAGCGCCATCTCCGGTACATTGTTTGGGAACTGGTCGGTGTCCCAGCCCGATTGGTAGTCGTTGCGGTTCATGTCGATCGAGCCGAAAATGCCGAGCGCATTGGCCAGCGCCAGTTCATGCTCGAACGAATGGCCGGCCAGGATGGCGTGGCCTTGCTCGATGTTGAGCTTGACCTCGTTCTCCAGTCCGAAACGCTTGAGGAAGCCATAGACGGTGGCGACGTCGTAATCATACTGGTGCTTGGTCGGTTCCTGAGGCTTCGGCTCGATCAGGATGGTGCCTTCGAAGCCGATCCTGTGCTTGTAGTCGACGACCAGATTGAGAAAGCGGCCGGCCTGTTCCTGCTCGCGGGCAAGGTCGGTGTTGAGCAGCGTCTCATAGCCCTCGCGGCCGCCCCACAGCACGTAGTTCTCGCCGTTCAGCCGCTTGGTGATGTCGATGCAGTGTTTCACCGTCGCGGCCGAATAGGCAAAGACGTCCGGATCGGGATTGGTGGCGGCGCCCGACATGAAGCGGCGGTTGGAGAACAGGTTGGCCGTGCCCCACAACAGCTTGACGCCAGTCTGCTTCATCTTTCCCGAGAAATAATCGGCGATCTCGTCGAGCCGCGCCGCACTTTCGGAAAAGTCCCGGCCCTCCGGCCGCACATCGGCATCGTGGAAGCAGAAATAAGGCGCGCCCAGCAGCGAAAACATCTCGAAGGCGACGTCGGCCTTGAGCTTGGCCAGCTCCATCGTGTCGGTACCGCCGGCCTTGGGGAACCACGGCCGGTCAAACGTCTGGCCGCCGAACGGATCGCCGCCTGGCCAGGCAAAGGAATGCCAGTAGGCGACGGCAAAGCGCAGATGGTCTTCCAGCCGCTTGCCGGCGACGATCTCGTCGGGATTGTAGAACCGGTAGGCCAGCGGATTGGTCGAATCCGGTCCCTCATATTTGATCTGTTGGATGTCGCCGAAAAAACCGCTGGTCATGTTCTTTTCCTCTCGCATGGTTCGGCCTGATTACCTCAAGCGTAATTGGTTTCGCGCTGGCGTTGGTCGAAAAGGCTCATGTCAAGAGCATCCAACGAAGGAGACAGACCATGACCGACCTCAACACCATTGCCGAAAACTACATCGCCGCCTGGAACGAGAGTGACGCCGCGCGCAGGAAAGCCTTGCTCAAGACGACCTTCACCGAGGATGTCGGCTACCGCGATCCGATCATGCAGGGCGACGGCCATGACGGCATCGCCGCGCTGATCGAAGGCGTGCAGCAGCGCTTTGCCGGCTTCAGGTTCTCGCTGAAAGGCGAGCCGGACGGCTTCGCTGACGCCATCCGCTTTTCGTGGAACCTTGGGCCGGACGGCACCGAGCCCGTCATCGAAGGCACCGATATCGGTATCATCGAAAATGGCCGGCTGAAAAGCGTCACCGGCTTTCTCGACAAGGTGCCGGCGCAGTGAGGAAATCTCGGCAAAGTGGGGGCCAAGCACCCCCCTCTGCCCTACCGGGCATCTCCCCCTCAAGGGGGGAGATTGGCTGGCCTTTCCGCCTTCGCCAATCACCGATCTTGCAAGACTGGCATAGCCGTCGACGCTGCCGATCTCCCCCCTTGAGGGGGAGATGCCAAGTGGTGGCAAAGAGGGCAGGCCAGAGGGGGGTAAGCGCCAGCTCACGCGGTTACAGCCCTGATCGCCGGGTAAAGCTGGCGGTAGCGCTGATAGGCCTGCGCATAGGCGTCGCCGAGGGCGGCGACCGGCTCGACCGTGGCGTCCGTCGCCGGCGCCGTGCACACGGCGCGCGGATCGGCAGCGGTCGCCGCGATCAGGCCAAGCCGGGCCGCACCGAACGCGGCGCCGAAATCGCCCTCGGCGGGAATATCGATGGGCAGGCCAAGCGCGGTGGCGATGGCCTTCAACCAGTAGCGCGAACGCGAGCCGCCGCCGATCGCCGTCACCCGGGTCAGCGTCGTGCCGGCCTTGGCCAGAGCTTCCAGGCTGTCGCGGAAAGCGAAAGCGACGCCTTCGAGCACGGCCTGGGTCAGCGCCGCGCGGCCGGATTCGTGTGCAAGCCCCGTAAACGCGCCGCGAATGGCGGAATCATTGTGCGGCGTCCGTTCGCCTGAGAGATAGGGCAGGAAGGAGACACCGGTCGGCGCCTGCAGCGCATCGCCGAGTTCGGCGGTCAACTCGCCAGCACCTTTGCCCGCGATTGCCGATAGCCAGTTGAGCGAATCGGTTGCCGAGAGGATGACGCCCATCTGATGCCAGGTGCCGGGCAGGGCATGGCAGAATGTATGCACGGCGCTTTCCGGGTTGGGCAGATAGGACGCATTGGCGGCAAAAAGCACGCCTGACGTGCCGAGCGAGACGAAAGCCTGGCCGGCACCGACCGTGCCCATGCCGCAGGCCGAGGCCGCGTTGTCGCCGGCGCCGCCGGCGATCGGGATGCCCGCCTGCATGCCCCATTTCGCAGCCAGTTCGCTGCGCAAGGCACCGGCCTTTGCCGTGCCTTCGACCAATGACGGCATCTGCCTTTCGTCGAGCGACGTGGCGGCGAGCAGTTCGGCGGACCAGGCTCGTTTGCCGACGGCGAGCCACGACGTGCCAGCCGAATCCGACATTTCCGAAATATGCTCGCCGGCGAGCCAGAGCCGCAAAAAGTCCTTCGGCAGCAGGACCTTTGCCACCTTGGCGAAAACAGCCGGTTCGTTGTTTTTCACCCAGGCGAGCTTCGGCGCGGTGAAACCGGGAAAGACGATGTTGCCGGTCAGCTTGCGAAAGCGCGGGTCGGCGTCGAGTGCGGCCGCCTCGGCGTGGCTGCGTGTGTCGTTCCACAGGATGCAGGGGCGCAGCACCTGGTCGGCGGCGTCGAGCAGGGTGGCGCCATGCATATGGCCGGAAAGGCCGATGCCTTTGACCGCCGCGAGCTCCTTCGCATGCGCGGATCGCAGCTCGGCGATCGCCGCTTCGCAGGCGCGGATCCACTCGGCCGGGTTCTGCTCGGACCAGCCGGGATGCGGCCGCGACACGTCGAGCGGCGCATGGCCGGAACCGACGATGCTCTGCCTTGCATCGATCAGCAGCGCCTTGACGCCCGACGTGCCGAGATCGAGGCCGAGATACATGTTTCCTCCCATGTCCGTCAGGCCTGGCGGCGACGGTCTTTCTTGCTCCCCCGCCTCTGCCCTGCGACAGAGAGGCGAAGATATCCCGGCAATCGTGCCGCCGGACAAGCGCTCCGGTCAACACGTGAAGATTTTTTCGACACTCGAAAAAATCTTGCCGGGGCAGTTTTTAAGGCAAGATGTGGCCTTGGTCAATTCGCCGCGAGAGCGGTTGCGCGCCGTGAAAACAGTGCCGACAGCGGGCTGTCCGGCCGTGCCAGCGCGCGTTCCGCCGCAAGCGCCCTCGCCAGCGCGCCATCGCCCGAACGCAGTGCCGCCTCGACCAGCGTCAGGTCGATGACGTCGCGTTGGGCGTGGCTGCCGCCGAAGCGATGGGCGATTGCCCGGATCGGCCGGATCAGCCGTATCGTCTCGGCATAATTGCCCTCGCCGAACGCCTTGATCGCGAGCGTCAAGGGATGGCCGACATCCCTGGTGAAACCCACATTGTCGTCTTTGCCGCGCATCGCCTCGCGCTGCGCCTCGAGCAAGCTGCGGGCCGGCGCTTCGAGGCCGGCGCCGACAAACGCCATCATCGCGTGGGCGTCGTTGAAGGCATAGTTGCCGGCGCTGGCCTTGGGCACCCAGTTGGCGGCCAGTGCCGTCCAGCGGTCGCCGACATCGACGCCGCCGAGATGCAGCCGCCACAGGATCGCCGAGGCATCGACCATGTTGAGCGCCAGCGTCGAGCGTTCGCCATAGATCGGCCCATCATAGAGCGCCAGCACCTCGTCGGTCTCGCCGAGGTCGTAATGGAACAGCGCCAGGTGCCACCAATTGTGCACCTGCAGGAAGCTCTCCCGCGTCCACGCTTCGGGATTGGCGCGCATCCACAATATGCCGTCCTTTTGCCGGCTCTGCATCTCCATGACATGGGCAACGGCATGCTGGGCCCAGCCGTCGCGCGGCTCGATATCGACCGCCGTGCGGCCAAGTTTTTCGGCGCGCGCGTAGTCGCCCATTTCCTCCAGCCCAAAGGCCTGCATGCCGAGTATGGCGTGGTAGCCCGGCATGCCGCTCTGCCAGGACGGCAGCGCGCGGCCGATGCGGTCGCGCAGCATGCGGGCGTTGCCGGTGAAGAAGTCGATCTGGTGGCCGGTCTGCAGCGCCAGCGCATCGAGCGGGAACTCGATGGCGATATCCTCCAGCACGCGGGCGGCCTCGTGCCAGCGGCCCTCCGCAAGGTGGCCAAGCGCGGCGACATGCGCCTGCTCGCGCGTCGTCGCGGCAAGCGGCAGCGCTGCCTCGTGACATGCCTTGGCCACCGCCGTCGCTTCACGCTCGGTGGCGAGGCCAAAGAGATAACCCTTGAACACATGCGCCATGACGAAGCCGGGATCTTCGGCGATTGCCCGGTCAACGGAACCGACAGGATCGCCGATGAAGCACTGCAATTCGCGCACAGCCTGGCTGTAGGACGAAAACCCGGCCTCCGTCGCGCCAGACAGCGCTAGGCCAAATGCATCCCTGACCGCCATGGCTTGTCCTCAGTTGCCCGAGCGCATCGCCACCGTGGCGATGCCGGCGCCGACCAGCAGCGTGCCGCCGGTGCGGTTGAAGATGCGGATCGCCTTTGGATTGCGCACGACGTTGCGCGCCCTTGCGGCGATCAGCGCATAACCGAAGGCATTGGCGAAGGCGAGCGCCAGGAAGGTCGTCTCGAAGATCAGCATCTGTGTCCAGAAATCCGCATGCCGGTCGAGGAACTGCGGCAGGAAGGCGACGAAAAAGGTGATGCTTTTCGGATTGAGCGCGGTAACCAGCCAGGCATGTGCCGTCATCTTGGCCGATGACACCGCATCGGTGCGCGGTTCGGCCCGCAGCGCGCCGCCGGCGCGAAACAGCTTTATGCCGAGATAGATCAGATAGCCGGCGCCGATCACCTTCAGCACGGTGAATACGGTCGCCGACGCCGCCAGCAGCGCGCCGATGCCCAGCATCGACAGTGTCATTGCGGTGAAGTCGCCGAGCGCCACGCCGACTGCCATCGGCAGCGCGGTGCGCCAGCCCTGGCCGAGCGCATAGGACACCACCAGCAGGATGGTCGGGCCCGGAATGACCAGAAGGACTGCCGAGGCGGCGGCAAATGCGGCCCAGTTTTCGAAGGACATTTTCTTCTCCTTGAGCTCAAAGAAGAGGATAAATCCTTGGCCTCGCGAAGATGTAAAGAGGCAAAAACCGAAAAAGCCCCTCGTTAACGGCAGATGGCTGGCCTTCACGCTTTTTCAACCATGATTGGTGAAAATGCCTGCTATCCGGCCGGACCGTGTTTCCCGCCGATAGCGTAGGGTTTGGGTAAATGCGTGAGTTGCCGCACGGTCTGTCGCTGCCGCATAATGGCGACGCAATCGAAACCGAAATACAGCTTTCCCGCCGCACGGTGCTGTCCGGCGCCGGTGCGCTGGCGCTGCTCGGCGTCGCCGGCTGCAGCCAGACGCTGGATCTGCCGTCGCTCCAGCTCGACGACGTCACCACCGGCTCGATCCGGCCCGTGCGTCCGAGCATCAGCGTCGACAAGAACATCACCAGCCCCGACGTGATGTACGCTTCGCTCACCGACGGTGGCTTCAATGTACCGGAGGTGCCCTACCTCAAGGTCAAGCCGGAGTTCCGCCGCCAGATTGTCGTCGATCCGACCGGCGAGCAACCCGGCACGATCGTCGTTCACTCGCAGGAGCGGCTGCTCTATCTGGTGCAGCCCGGCGGCGAAGCGATCCGTTACGGCGTCGGCATCGGCAAGGACGGATTCCGCTGGTCGGGCCGCGCCAACATCCAGTACGGCAAGGAATGGCCGGTCTGGACCCCACCGCCCGAGATGATCGCCCGCAAGCCGGAGCTGGTGAAATGGCAGAGCGGACAGCCGGGCGGCCTCGACAATCCGCTCGGCGCGCGTGCCCTCTACATCTATCAGAACGGCAGCGATACCGGCTATCGCATCCACGGCTCGCCCGAATGGCGGAGCATCGGCCAGGCGATGTCGTCGGGCTGCGTGCGCCTGATCAACCAGGACATCATCGATCTCTACAGCCGCGTCTCCAAGAAGAATCCGGTCGTCGTCGTCTGACCGGCGGCTTCGCTTTCAGCGATCACTCTGCCGTTGCGCGATGCCGCAAGACAGGCGAATGTGCCTGCGATTTTCATCGCCCGGGAGACGTGACCAATGGCCGGAACTTTTGTCATCGCGCAAGGCGGCGGCCCAACCGCCGTCATCAACCAGACGGTGGTCGGCGCCGCGCTCGAAATCCGCAAGCGGCATCCCGGCGCCAAGGTGCTGGGATCCATCCACGGCGTGCGCGGCATTCGTGACGGCAATTACGTCGATCTTTCCGCCATCCCCGAGGACCGTTTGCGGCTGATCGCGGCGACGCCGAGCGCCGCGCTTGGTTCGACGCGCGACAAGCCGGATGCCGCCTATTGCGACCTCATCCTCAACGGCTTGAAGAAAGCCGGCGCCGACGCCTTCATCTACATCGGCGGCAACGACACGTCGGGCACGCAGCAGATCCTGACCGACGCCGCCGGCGGCAAGATCGCCTTCGTCCATGCGCCGAAAACCATCGACAACGATCTCGAGGAGAACGACCACACGCCCGGCTTCATGTCGGCGGCCGAGTTCGTCGCCGGGGCGTTTCTTTCGGTCGATCTCGATTTCCGCGCTCTGCCGGGCATCTATGTCGGCATCGTCATGGGGCGGCATGCCGGTTTCCTGACGGCCGCGTCCGCGGCATGGCAGCTCGACCAGGACAGCGGCCCGCATCTCGTCTACGTGCCGGAGCGGCCGTTCTCGGCGGCCGGCTTCATCGACGACGTGCGCGCCACGCTCGACCGCCACAAGCGCTGCATCGTTGCCGTCTCCGAAGGCGTCAGCACCGCCGACGGCAAGGCGCTGGTCGAAAGCCTGGTGCCGCCGGAAAGGCTGGAGCGCGACCAGCACGGCAACGTCAAGCTGTCGGGCAGCGACCTGCCGGCAGCCTTGGAGCGCGCGCTGGCCGAGGGATTGCCGGGCAAGCGGGCGCGCGTCGATGCGCTCGGCTACATGCCGCGCGGCTATGTCGGCGCCATCAGCGCGGTGGACGCGCAGGAGGCCTTCGACGCCGGCGCCTTCGCGGTCACGGTCGCCGACGAGGGCGGCGGTTCGGTGGCGCTGCAATATGACGGCAAGAAAACCGTGCTGAAGAAGGTGCCGCTGAAGAACGTCGCCGGCAAGACGCGCCATATGCCGGATGATTTCATGCTGCCCGATGTCAACCGGCTGTCCGATGCGGGGATGGCCTATCTGAAGCGGCTGGTCCCGCAAAAATACAAGGTCGGCAAGCCGTTCGTCTGATGCCGGCCTTGATCTGATGGACAACTGGTTCAGCAAAACCATCGTCGACGCAGAGACGACCATGCTGACCGAGCCCTTCGTGCATGAATTCGTGCGCGCCAATATCTGGCATTTGCGCGGCCGCGACGTCGACCTGCTGGTCGACACCGGCATGGGGATCTGCCCACTGGCGCCGCAGATCGACACGCCGGCCGGCAAGCCGCTGCTCGTCGTCGCCACGCATATCCATCTCGATCATGTCGGCTCGCTGCACGAGTTTCCGTTGCGGGCAGGGCCGCGCCACAGCGCCGCGCAGTTCGGCAGCATGGATGAAGCGATTACCTACGCCTACATGTTCCATGACCTGGAAGGGGCTGTCTCCAGGCTGCCGGCGGAGGGCTGGAAAGCCGCCGATTACAGGATTCCGCCGGCGCCGCTGACTAGGACCCTGGACGAGGGCGATAGGGTCGACCTCGGCGACCGCCAATTCCGCGTCCTGCATCTGCCCGGCCACTCTCCTGATTCGATCGCGCTGTTCGACGAGGCCGACGGCCTGTTCTTCGCCGGCGACGCCATCTACGACGCCACGCTGATCGACGACCTGCCGGATTCGGATCGTGCCGCCTACCGCCACACGATGCAGCGGCTGCTCGATCTGCCGATCCGCATCGGCCATGGCGGTCATGGACCGAGCTTCGACGGCAGGCGGATGCGCGAGATCGCCTCGGCGTATCTCAGGCGAACGGACGGGACAGCGGCATAGGAAGCCTCGGCAGGGGCGGTGAGGGGCGGCACAACCTGAGGCGATTTTTCTTGGGTAGCTATTTTGTTCTTGCTTTGTGCCGGCAGCTATGCTAGTAATTTGGGTATGGTGCTGATTTGCCCCAACGACCCGCCGCAAGGCGGGTTTTTGTTTTCGGCTTTCGGCGCCAGCCCGGCAAGGCGGCTGCCAGCCGGAAATTAAATCTTCGTAATATTATCTGGAAACCACGATCGGCGCCCTAGATGCGGGGCTGTCGATTCGGTCGGCCGCCGTGCCAGGCGAGACAGGCAAGGCCGACACGCCGATGGAGCGTTCCGGTGACGGAACGCTGCGGCGCCCGATCAATCTCTCGCCCGGACAACGGCCATGTCACCAATCCAGACCCTTCGCAGACATCGCGTCGCCGCTTTGCTGGGCGCCGCGCTGATCGTCAGCCCCTTCGCCCTGCCTCTCGCTCCCAGGCTGAATGATGTCCTGGCGGCAACAGTGACGCCACCTGTCACCGGCATGACCGCTCCCAGCGGTTCGTTCGCTCCGGTCGTGGCGGCCGACAAACCGGCAGTGGTGACCATCACGACGGTCATGAAAGCCCAACAGCCGGACACCACGAGCGATGGCTCTCCCTTTGGCGGAACCTCGCCTTTCGACGATTATTTCCGCCATTTCTTCGATGACCAGGGACAGCCCGCCCCCAAGACGCCGCCGGAACAGGCGCCGCGCACCGAGGCCCTCGGCTCAGGCTTCATCGTCGGCGCCAACGGCACCATCGTCACCAACAATCACGTAGTCGACGGCGCCCAGTCGATCAAGGTGACGCTCGACGACGGCACCGAGCTTCCCGCCAAATTGATCGGCCATGACGCCAAGAACGATCTTGCCGTGCTCGAGGTCAAAGCCGGCAAGCCCTTGCCGACCGTCAAATGGGGCGATTCCGACAAGCTCATGCCGGGCGATCAGGTGCTCGCCTTCGGCAATCCTTTCGGCCTTGGCACCACCGTCACGGCCGGCATCGTCTCGGCGCGCGGCCGCGACCTGCACAGCGGGCCGTTTGACGATTTCATCCAGATCGACGCACCGATCAACCGGGGCAATTCCGGCGGCCCGCTGACGGATGTGAACGGCAATGTCGTCGGCATCAACACGGCGATCTTTTCGCCGAATGGCGGCAGCGTCGGCGTCGGCTTCGCCATCCCCTCGGACCAGGCGCAAAAGGTCGTCGCCAAGCTGATGAAGGGCGGCTCCATCCAGTACGGCTATCTCGGCGTCCAGATCCAGCCGGTGACGCCTGATATGGCGAGCGCCATCGGCCTCGATCACCCCGCCGGCGTGCTGGTCGCGCAGGTCAGCGACGGATCGCCGGCCGCCAAGGCCGGCATCGAGACCGGCGATGTCATTACCAGCTTCGCCGGCCAGGACATAAAGGATCCAAGGGACCTGTCACGCGCCGTCGCCGACATTGCGCCCGGCACGAGGGAAGCGCTCAATGTCTGGCGCAAGGGGAAGGGCCTGCAGATCTCCGTCGAGATCGGGCGCAACGAAGACGATATGGCGACGGGATCGGTGGCCGGCGATCAGGGTCAGCCGTCGACGGGGCAGGGCCTTCGCGCACCGACGCTCGGTCTCGGCCTGATGGACGTCACCCCGGATGTGCGCCAGGCAATGAACCTGGCAGGCAACCAGCACGGCGCACTGGTCGAGCGCGTCGACCCGAACAAGGCGGCATCGGCTTCCGGCATTCAGCCCGGCGACATCATCGTCGCCGTCGACCAGCATCCGGTGAGGAGCGCCAGGCAGGCTAACCAGGCGATTTCTCAGGCTGCCAAATCCGGCAAGAAATCGGTGCTGCTGCTTGTCGAGCGCGGCGACGCCCAGATGTTTGTCGCCGTGCCCTTTGCCAGTGGCTGAGGCACGCGCCGCGCTGCCAAGATCGACGTAGAGCACTGCCGCCAGGCCGAGCCAAGATTTCGGTTGCCCGCGGGCGCGTCTTCGAGAAAACTGACAAGGGTCGATTGGACCTTGCGCAAATGGATATTCTCGATGGTTACCCGAGGCTTCTCTTCCGGACGAAAGCCCCCGACGGATACGAATGCACGTATCCCGCCGGGGCAGTATCTCGAGCAAGGTTTCCCGGTCCTGTCGGCCGGCCCGACGCCGCATGTGCGCACCGAGGATTGGTCGTTCACGCTTAAGCACGGGCCGCGGCCGATCAAGAAGTGGAACTGGGCCGAGTTCAATGCGCTGTCCTTGACCAAGATGACGCGCGACATCCATTGCGTGACCGCATGGACCAAGTTCGACACCGCGTGGCAGGGCGTGCTGGTCGATGACATCCTTGCCGACGCCGGCATCGAGCCGCCCACCGCCTTCACGCTGGCGCTGGGTTTCGACGGCTATTCCACCAACGTGCCGACGAAGGATCTCACCGGCGGCAAGGCGATGGTGGCACTGCTTTACGAGGGCAAGCCGATCACCCCCGATCATGGCGGGCCGGCGCGGCTGCTCGTTCCACATCTCTATTTCTGGAAATCGGCCAAATGGCTGAACGGGCTGCAGTTCACCGAGCGTGACGAGCCGGGTTTCTGGGAGCTGCGAGGCTATCATATCTATGGCGACCCGTGGCGCGAACAGCGCTACACGAACGATCTATGAGCGACGCACCGGCGGCGCAGTCGCCCTGGCAGACAGTCACCATCACCCGCATCCAAAAGCGCACGCCGCGCGTCACCAGCTTTTTCCTACAGCCATCGCGGCCCTTCGCTTACCGTGCCGGACAGCATGTCGACGTCAGGCTGACAGCGCCTGACGGCTATCAGGCGCGCCGCTCCTATTCCATCGCCTCGGCACCGGAGACCGGCGAGACCATCGAGCTGGCGATTGAAAAACTCGAGGACGGCGAGGTCTCGCCGTTCTTTCACGAGATCGCGGCGGTGGGCGACGACGTCGAATTGCGCGGGCCGCTCGGCGGCCATTTCGTCTGGTCCGACAGCGATGGCGGACCGCTCTTGCTCGTCGGCGGCGGGTCGGGCGTGGTGCCGCTGATGTCAATGGTCCGTCACCGGGCGATGCGGGAGTCGCTGGTCGCCGCCGCGCTGGTGTTTTCCGCGCGGGTCTGGGACGAGGTGATCTTTCGCGACGAGTTGATCGACCTCGCCGAGCGCCGGGATGGCTTCGACCTGGTGCTGACGCTGACGCGCGAGCCGGCCCGCCGTCCGGCGGATTATGCGCGGCGGATCGACGCCGCGATGATGGTGCAAGCCATGACGAGGCTGCCCGCGCCGCCGAAGCTGGCCTTCGTCTGCGGCTCGAACGCATTCGTGACGGCCGCCGCCGAGGCACTGATCGATGCCGGCGTCCCGGCGGCACTCATCCGCACCGAACGCTACGGGGTCTGACCCGGTTCTGCTTGCCCGTTGCAGTCTTCGCTGCCCGGCATAAACAGGCCGAAAACAGGTAGAACGGCAAGGTCGCGTTTGGCTGAAATGGTTAACGATTCGACAAACAACCCCTGCTGCTACTTTTATCGGTTTAAAAAATCGAACCGAACGGTTCGTTTCTGTTGACAATGCGTGCAGGACGCTGTGAACGCTGCCTCTCCAAGCCACCTTGCAGCCAGACCGATGCTATGGGCTATCTACTTGATATTTAGCAATAAAATTGTGGCGGAGGGAATCTCTGGCACAATTTCAAGGTGTAGATTCTTGGTCCACACCAAACAACTTCGTGATTGGAAACTGGCCATTGGCTTTCCCACATCGGGGCTGTCCGGACGACGCGAATTCCTCCCAAGACACGCCGCTCGCCGGACGGAAAAACTGAGATACTGGAGTACTAAAATGAAAAAGATCGCTCTTGCCGCCGTCGCCGTTTTGGCCATCACCGGCAGCGCCTTCGCTGGCAGCGACAACTTTGGTTCCAAGGGTGCGAACCAGCCTGCCGCTTCGGTCGACAGCTCGTACACGGCTTCCATTCAGAAGCCGGCTCATGCTGACGAGCAGCCTGTCCAGGGCGCCGACCGTAACCTCTTCGGCAACAACTAACAGCCGATCCCAGCATCAGGGCGGCGGGCATTATCCCGCCTGGGACCCGAGAAATTCAGGAGTATTAAAATGAAAAAGATCGTTCTTGCTGCCGCCGCCGTTCTGGCCATCACCGGCAGCGCTTTCGCCGCTAGCGACAATTATGGTTCCAACGGTGCCAACCAGCCTGCGCCTTTCGTCGATAGCTCGTACACGGCTTCCGTCAAGACGTCGGACCATGCTGAAAAGCAGCCGGTCGTCCAGGGCGCCGACCGCAACCTCTTCGGCAACAACTAATAGCCGATCCCAGCATCAAAGCGGCGGGTGAGCCCGCCGCTTGATTCGAAAATCCAGGAGTACCCAAATGAAAAAGATTGTTCTTACTGCCGCCGCTCTCTTGATTGCCGCCGGCAGCGCCTATGCCCGCAACGACAATGTTGGCGGGACCGACATCAACAAGCAGTCGACCGTCAACGTCGACAAGACGCAGACGTTTTCGGTACGTGACACCAATTCGCCGATCTACAAACTGCTGAATTCGTCTGGCGATGTGCCCAAGTCCGCGCCTCAGGGCGCCGACCGCAACCTCTTCGGTAACAACTAACAGCCGAACTGGAATTCCAAACAAGAGCGGCGGGCCATGCCCGCCGCTCTTGTCTTTGTATGGCGGAAAAACGCCTGCTTCAAGCCGCCTTTGCTTCTGCTTCATGGAGCGCGAAAGAGCGCCCGTCGGCGTCGAAAATATGCAGGTCGCCTGCGTCCGCCGTCAGCCGCAGCGTCGCTCCGCGCTTGACCTCGACATTGCCCGGCAGCTTGGTCACCAGCGGCAGGTCGGCGCGGCCGATGTCGACATAGACGAGTTGGACCTCGCCGAGCTGCTCGACATAATCGACCGTCCCTTCGAACAAATAGTCGGCGCCGGTGGCAATCATCAGATCCTCCGGCCGCACCCCGAAGCTCACCGCAGCGCCTTTCGCCGAGGCACGCGTTGCGATCGGCACCGTTGCCTTGCGGCCGCCGACATGGCTGACGAGCGTCGGGTTGCCGGTCTTGTCGATCGTTGCCGGCAAGATGTTCATCGCCGGCGAGCCGATGAACTGGGCGACGAACAGATTGCCGGGCCGCTTGTAGAGCTCCATCGGCGTGCCGACCTGTTCGATATGGCCTTCCTTCAGAACCACGATGCGGTCGGCCAGCGTCATCGCCTCGACCTGGTCGTGGGTGACGTAGATCATCGTTGTGGCCGGCATCGATTCCTTGAGCTTGGCGATCTCGATGCGGGTAGCGACGCGCAGCGCCGCGTCGAGGTTGGACAGCGGCTCGTCGAACAGGAAGACCTTGGGATTGCGCACGATGGCGCGGCCGATAGCGACGCGCTGGCGCTGGCCGCCCGACATCGCCTTGGGCAGACGGTCGAGATATTTGGTCAGCTGCAGGATCTCGGCCGCCTGGCGCACCCGCTTGTCGATCTCGGCCTTGCTTTCCTTGCCGATCTTCATCGAGAACGCCATGTTGTCGTAGACGGTCATGTGCGGATAGAGCGCATAGGACTGGAACACCATGGCGATGCCGCGCTTCGACGGCGGCACGTCGTTGACGATTTCGCCGTCTATCTTGAGCTCGCCCGAGGTGATCTCCTCCAGCCCGGCGATGCAGCGCAGCAAGGTCGACTTGCCGCAACCAGACGGACCGACGAAGACGATGAATTCGCCCGACTTTATGTCGAGGTCGACGCCGTGCAGAATGTTGAGATTGCCGTATGATTTCTTCACTTGCCTTAGCGTGACATCGGCCATGGTACCCTCCAGTTCTTCCTTGAATTCAGTCGATACGCCCGAACCAGGCGCCGTAGCCGCCCAGGCGGATAGTGCCGGCGTCAGTCTGTCCCGAAAACCCGTGCCCCGGCAAGGGCTGCAGTGAGCGGCCGCCAAGATCGACCTCGGCCGGCTTTGCGCCGAGATTGAAGGCGCAGACGATCTGCTCGTTGCCTTCGCGGCGCGTGAAGGCGACGGTGTCGTCGTCGCTTTCGATGAACTCGATATCACCCTTGGCCAGTGCCGGATGAGCGCGGCGGAAAGCCAGGAAGCGCCGGTAGTGCTCGAGCAGCGAGCCGTCGTCGCCCTGCTGCACATTGACCGCTTGCGCAAGATGCTTGCTGGGCACCGGCAGCCAGGGCTTTGCCGTCGAGAAGCCGCCATTGCGGGCAGCGCCGTCCCAAACCATCGGCGTGCGGCAGCCATCGCGGCCCTTGAATTCCGGCCAGAAGCGGATGCCGTATGGGTCCTGCAGATATTCAAAGCTGAGCTCGGCCTCGCTAAGCCCGAGCTCCTCGCCCTGATAGATGCAGACCGAGCCACGCAACGACATCAGCAGCGCCGAGATGACCTTGAGGTAGGCGGTCGGGTCGGGCTCGCCGGCAGCCCAGCGCGAGGCAGGGCGCATCACGTCATGGTTGGAGAAGGCCCAGCACGACCAGCCGTCGCTGGCCACCTTGCCGAAGGTTTCCAGCACCGAGCGTACCTTTGCCGCGCTGATCTTCTCCGGCGCCAGGAAGTCGAAGGAGTAGCACATGTGCACGCGCTTGCCGCCGGCCGTATAGGCCGCCACTACTTCCAGCCCACGCTGCGAATCGCCGACTTCGCCAACCGCGGCCGTCGCCGGATATTCGTCGAGCAGGGCGCGGAAGCGTTCGAGGAAGCCGAGGTTTTCAGGCCGGCTCTTGTCGTAGAGATGGTCCTGGTAGTTGTAGGGGTTGACGGCCGGCGCCGTCTGGTCGTTGCGCTGCTCGGGCGGCAGCGGCGGATTGTCTTCCAGCCCTTGGCTGTGGAAGTAGAAATTGATGGTATCGAGGCGAAAGCCATCGACGCCGCGCTCCAGCCAGAAGCGGGTGACATCGAGCAGCGCGTCCTGGACCGCGCGGTTGTGGAAATTGAGGTCGGGCTGCTCGGCCAGGAAATTATGCAGGTAATATTGCTGGCGGCTGGTGTCCCACTGCCAGGCCGAGCCGCCGAAGATCGACAGCCAGTTGTTGGGCGGCGTGCCGTCCGGTTTGGCATCCGCCCAGACATACCAGTCGGCTTTTGGATTGCTGCGGCTCGAACGGCTTTCCTTGAACCATGGATGGATGTCGGCGGTGTGCGACAGCACCTCGTCGATCATCACCTTGAGGCCAAGCCGATGCGCCTCGGCGGTCAGCGCGTCGAAGTCGGCGAGCGTCCCGAACATCGGATCGACGTCGCAATAATCCGACACGTCGTAGCCAAAATCCTTCATCGGCGATTTGAAGAATGGCGAGATCCAGATGGCGTCGACACCGAGCGAGGCGATATAGGGCAGCCGGCCGATGATGCCCCTGAGGTCGCCGATGCCGTCGCCGTTCGAATCCTGGTAGCTGCGCGGGTAGATCTGGTAGATCACGGCACCTCGCCACCAGTCGCGATCGATCGCGAGATCGGGCTTCGGGGTCGCCTTCAAAGCGGATTGCATGATCTCAACCTCCTTTCACCGAGCCGGCAAGCAGCCCGCGGACGAAATAACGCTGCAGCGAGAAGAACACGATCAGCGGCACGATGATGGTGACGAAGGCCGATGTCGTCAGGATCTCCCAGTCGCCGCCGCGCGAACCGAGCAACGCATTGAGCTTGGCGGTCAGCACGATCTGGTCGCCCTCGGTACCGAGGAAAACCATCGCCACCAGCAGATCGTTCCACACCCAGAGAAACTGGAAGATGGCGAACGAGGCCAGCACCGGGAACGACAATGGCAGCACGATCTTGACGAAGATCTCGAAATCGCTGGCGCCATCGATGCGCGCCGATTCCATGATCTCGCGTGGCAGGCCGGCGATATAGCTCCTCAACAGATAGATGGCGAAGGGCAGGCCGAAGCCGGTATGTGCCAGCCAGATGCCGAGATAGGTTTTCGACGGCACGCCGAAGAAACTGCCGACGCCGTTGTAGAGCTTCAACAGCGGGATCAGCGACATCTGCAGCGGCACGACCAGGAGGCCGATGATGACGGCGATGAGCAGCGCCCGGCCGGGAAAGCGCATCCACGCCAAAGCGTAGGCGGCGAACGCGGCGATCAGGATCGGGATCACGGTCGCCGGAATGGTGACGGTCAGCGAATTCATGAAGGAGCGGCCGATGCCTTCCGAAAACAGCACCGTGTCGTAGTTGTCGGTGGTGAATTTCGGCGGCGCCGACGAGGCGTAATAGACGCGCTGGCCGCGTTCGCTTTCGAAAGCCTTCGGCGAGGTCATGACGAAACTGCCGTCGGCATTGAGCTGCAGGGTCACGCCGTCGCCGAGATCGGCTGTCGTGCCGGCGGGATATTGCGTCGGTGCGGCCGACTTGACGCCGAAGGCGCTGATGTTGCGGGCAGGACCGTCGCCGAAGATATTGCCTTGCAGGACGAACTTGCCGTCCTTCTCGACCTGCGCCGAAGCGGGCGGCAGCCGTCCGGCTTCCGTCTGGCTGGAACTGGTGAACGAGTTCCACCAGCCCGAAGCGATGATCTGGTCCTTGTCGCGCAGCGACGAGACCAGGATGCCGAGCGTCGGGATCGTCCAGATCGCAACGAAGATGAAGACGGCGATATGGACGCCGAAACGGCTGACAAAGGACTTTCCGGTCGCCACGGCCATCTCAATGTCCCTCCGTCTCTTTGTTCGCCTGGCGGATGTTCCAGACCATGATCGGAATGACCGCGATCATGATGATGATGGCGATGGTGGCGCCGCGGCCGAAATCGCCGCCGCCGCGGAACATCCAGTCGAACATCAGATTGGCCAGCACCTGGCTGTTCCACTGGCCGTTGGTCATGGTCAGCACGATGTCGAAAACCTTCAGCACCAGGATGGTGATGGTGGTCCAGACGACGGCGATGGTGCCCCAGATCTGCGGCACCATGATCTTCCAGAAGATCTGGAAAGGATTGGCGCCGTCGATGACGGCGGCTTCCAGCGTCTCTTCCGGAATGCCGCGCAAGGCCGACGACAGGATGACCATGGCAAAGCCGGTCTGGATCCAGATCAGGATGATCATCAGGAAGAAGTTGTTCCAGAACGGCAGCGATATCCAGACCTGCGGCTGGCCGCCGAAATACTGGATGATGGCGTTGAGCAGGCCGATCTGCGTCTGGCCGTCGCCGCGGTACTCGTAGATGAATTTCCAGATGACGCTGGCGCCGACGAAGGAGATGGCCAGCGGCAGGAAGATCAGGCTCTTGGCGATGGTGCCCCACCAGATCTTGTCGGTGAGCACGGCGATGATCAGCCCGAGGAAGGTGCAGGCGGCCGGCACCACTGCCAGCCAGATGATGTTGTTGAGGATCGAGTTGCGGAACTCGCGGTCGCCGAACGCCCATTGATAGTTGGCCAAGCCGACGAAATGGCCACCGCCGCGATCGAGGAACGACAGCCTCAGCGTCTCCACCACCGGGTAGATCAGGTAGATGGTGAGGATGATCATCGCCGGCCCGACGAACAGCCACGGCCGGATCACCCCCTGCCGCCGCAGATTGTTAATCGCCGCCTTGCCGGAAACGCCGCGTGCCGGAAAGATCGTATCGAGTGCCTTGTTGGCGCCCCAGAAATAGGCGACGCAGCCGCCCACGCCGATGATGATGACGAATATCGCCGAAAAAATCTGAGCCGCCATGGGTCCCTCCCCCTGCGCACGGATCCGCCAGTCGAGAATGGCTTTGGCGACGGGATCATGCGCCGATTCAGTTGTCTGGAGCGCGACCAGCCGAAAAGCAGGTCACTGGGCGCGCATCATGCCGGAATGCGTTGTGCTCACGACAATCGACGCGACGCCAAGCACCGGATAAGGTCCGGGCCGTTTGAGGCCCGGACCGCATCACATTGGGAACGCAAGCCGGCCGCTTACTTGATCGCGTCCCAGCTTTTCTGGATATCGGTGGCGACGTCCTGGGCGGACTTGCCGCCGACCAGGTCGATCATGCCGGTCCAGAAGGCGCCGGCGCCGATCTTGCCCGGCATCAGGTCGGACCCATCGAAGCGGAAGGTCGAGGCGTTGGCCAGGATTTCGCCCTGCTTCTTCAGCGCGTCGCTGGCATAGGCGTCCTTGTTGACCGACTTGAACGGCGTCACGAAGCCACCCTGCGCCATCCAGATCTCATGAGCGAGCGGCAGCTTCAGGAATTCGATGAACGCGCGGGCACTCTTGCTATCCTTGGTGATCATGGCGAGCGTGCCGGCGCCCAGCACCGGAGTGCCGAGATCGGGCTTGGAGGCGTAGGGCGGGTAATAGAAGAAGTCGGCATCCTCGCCGATCTTGGTGCCTTGCGGGAAGAAGGTCGGGATGAATGATGCCTGGTGGTGCAGATAGCATTTTGGCGGCACCGAGAAGAGGCCCTTCGGGCTGTCGCGGAAATCGGTCGCCGCAACCGCCTTTGCACCGCCCTCGACCATTTTGTCGTCGGTCGCGATCTTGCCGAAAATGTCGATGGCGTTGACCACGGCCGGATCGTTGAACGGAATTTCGTTCTTCACCCATTTGTCGTAGGTCTCGGGCGTCTGGGTGCGCAGCATGATGTCTTCGACCCAGTCGGTCGCAGGCCAGCCGGTGGCGCCGCCCGAACCAAGCCCGATGCACCATGGCGTGCCGCCGTCGGCGATGATCTTCTTTTCGAGCTCGGCAAGCTCTTCCTGCGTCTTCGGCACCTTGTAGCCGGCTTCCTCGAAATTATCCGGCGAGTACCAGACTAGCGATTTCACGTCGGCCTTGTAGGGGAACGCGAAGAAACCGGGCTTGCCGTCCTTGTCCTTGAAGGTGCCGAGGTCGACCCAGGATTGGCCGGCGCCGTAATTGTCCTTGACCCAGGTGGCGGTGTCGTCGCCGAGCGGCGTCAAAAGCCCCTTCGATGCCAGATCCTGGATCAGACCCGGCTGCGGCAGCACGGCGATGTTGGGCGGGCTGCCGGCCTGCGTGTCGATGACGATCTGCTGCTCGTAATTCTCCGACGAGGAGTACTTGATCTCGGCGCCGGTGGCTTCGGAGAAATAATCGAGAACGGTGCGGACAAGCCCTTCGTCCTCGCCGCGCCACGGTCCGAAGATCGTCAGCGTCTCGCCCTTGAGGTCGACCTTCTTGAGCTCCTCGTAGTTGGCCCAGTTGAAACGGGGATCTTCGCCCGGCTTGAACTTCAGTTCGGCTTGCGCCGGCATGGCCAGGGCGAGCGTGGCAAACGCAGCGCCCAGCAGAAGCATTTTCTTCATCGGTATTCCCTCCCAGTGGTGACAAACACCGAACGAAACCTCCATTCCGTCCGGCGGCGCTGCAGGACTGTGACTCAGTCGGAAAGGAACTGCAACCTTTCGTAGAGTCTTCCAAAGCGCTTTGGTGATTTTGATCACGCCACTGAATTGATCCGGAGTCAAGAGAAAGCCACGCTAATCGATTTGATTTCTGCGGCCGAGTGCCAGCGAAAGTGCGCTGCAGCACAGTTTTCTGGCGGTGCAGCAGCAAATTCGGCTTCAAACCGGTCTGAACCGTGCGTATGGTCATTGCGCTCGGCAAGGCGGTTCGTAGCGGCCAGCTCGATTCAGATTAAAAGCGCTTTGAGGTTTTGGAGGCCTCCGGTGAACCTCAAGCAGCTCTCCCACATGCTGGCGCTTTCGCAGACCACGGTCAGCCGCGCATTGAACGGCTACCCGGAAGTCAACGAGGAAACGCGCCGGCGGGTGGTCGATGCCGCCAAGCGTCACGGCTATCGCCCCAATCCGAGCGCGCGCCGGCTGGCGACCGGCAAGACCGGCATGATCGGCTATGTGCTGCCGACGGGGACGACCGTCGACATCGACCCGCATTTCGTCGAGTTCCTGTCCGGCCTCGGCGACTATGCGCGTTCGCACGAGCTCGACCTGGTGCTGTCACCGGCCGATGCCGACGACCAGGAGACGACCTACCGCCGTATTGTCGCCAACCGGCAGGTCGACGCGGTCTATATCTCGTCGCCGAGGCCGGCCGACCGCCGGGTGGCGCTGGTCAATACGCTCGGCATTCCTTTCATCGTCCATGGCCGCAGCGAAGGCTTCGATTTCCACTATCCCTTCACCGACATCGACAATGAGGGCGCCTTCCACGAGGCGGCGCGGCTTCTCGTCCAGCTCGGTCACAGGCGTCTGGCGCTGATCAATGGCGACGATCGCGAGACCTTCGCCATCCACCGCGAGCGCGGCGTTCGGCGCGCGCTAGCGGCAAGCGGCCTGGTGCTTGGTGATCAGCATGTCTGTTCCCTCACCATGACCGAGGAGAATGGCTACCGCGCTGCCCGGCGCTTGCTGGAACAAAGCGACGCGCCGACGGCGATCGCCTGCTCCAGCCTGATCATGGCGCTCGGCGTGGTGCGCGCGGTGCGCGATCTCGGCCTGACCATTCCGGGCGACCTGTCGCTGATCGCCCATGACGACGTCTTTCCCTGGCTGAAGCCGGAGAATTTTTCGGTGCCGCTGTCGACGACGCGTTCGTCGATCCGCCTGGCCGGCGCGCGCATCGCCGAACGGCTGGCGGCGCGGATTTCCGGCCTGGAGGAGGGGGCTCGCGGCGAGGTCTGGCCGGTCGACCTGGTGGTCAGGGGATCGGTCGCCGGCGCACCGGCCTAGAGGCAATCACTCTGAACGGCCGAGGTCGACTCTTGGCGGCTGTTGGCCAGCACCAGCGAGTGCGTCCTGGTGTCAGGCCGCAGATTTGAGGTGATCGATGAAGGCGCGCAGCTTCGGCAGGACTTGGCGCTTGCCTGGATGATAGAGGAAGACACCCGGCGTCGTCGTGGCGATGCTGTCCAGCACCGACTTGAGTTTTCCTTCTTCTATCAGACCTTCGGCGAGTGGTCGTGGTGTCTGCGCCAGCCCAACGCCCCGCGTCGCAGCCCCGACCAATGTCGAATAGTCGTGCGCGATCAGCGGGCCTGAGACGATCGCTTCGATCGCGCCATTGCCGTCGACGAAGGACCAGGGCGCGATCGCGCCATTCGAGCGGCGCAAGCGTAAGCAGGCGTGGCGGCGCAAGTCCTCGACACGCTCGGGACGGCCGTGGCGCTCGAGATAATCAGGGCTGCCGACGACCACGAACGAGAACGGCGGAGTCAGCCGCACCGCGACCATGTCGGCGGCGATGAACTGGCCGAGGCGGATGCCGGCATCGAACCCGCCGGTCGCCAGATCAACCATCTGGTCGCTCACGGCGATCTCCAGTTCGATCTCAGGATAGGCTTGGCAGAACGACGCGAGCACCGGCTCCAACATCAATGGCACGATGGCGCGGGGCACAGACAGACGCAGCAGACCGGTCGGCCGTTGGCCGATATCGCGGGCAGCCTCGCCGGCCGCGACGAGCTCTTCGAATGCAGGGCCGGCACGGTCGAGGAACCGCTGGCCAGGCTCGGTTAAACCGACGCTCCGCGTCGTGCGGACGAACAGCGCCGTACCCAGGCGAGCTTCCAGCGCGCGCACCGCTTGGCTCACAGCGGACGGCGTCACGCCGAGATCGGCGGCAGCACGGCGGAAGTTGCGGCGCCTGGCGACGGCCAGGAACGCCTCGACGCCCTCCAGCGCACCATGTCGGACTGTGTAGTTCTGCTTCATAGGTTGTTGTGATTACACCGGATAGTCGAATTGCGGTAGCGGGCTTAAAGCCGCGTGAATCAACTGTTGAGAGAAGGCCAAATGTCCACGGAAATAGTGTTCCAAACCCATCTTGTTCTCGGCTATGTCGCATGGCTGCTTTGCTTCGGCGCATACGGTTTGCCGTGGCTCAGGTCGATGGACCGGGTCGCAGCGCAACGTGCTATCGCTACGCTGCACAGCTTCCGCTTCTTCGGGCTCGTCTTCATCGTTCCGGGCGTCGTAAGCCCCAATCTGCCCGCCGATTTCGCCGTGTTTGCCGCCTACGGCGATTTCGCGACTGGCGTGCTGGCCATGCTGGCGCTGCTCACAGTGAGGATACGCCCGCTCTTCTGGCCGTTGGTCGTCGCCTTCAACGTCGTAGGGACGGTCGACCTCATCGTCGACTATTACCACGCCATTCAGATCGGCCTTCCTGCACGCGCGGGGGAACTGGGCGCAACCTACGCGATCCCGATCATCTACGTACCGCTGCTGATGATAACGCACATCGCCGCATTCTATTTTCTGGCGCGTCCTCGGCAAAACGCGACTTAAGCCATCGTAGTCGATCCGCCTGGCCGGCGCGCATTGCCGAACGGCTGGCGTCGCGAATCTCCGGCCGGAGCAGGCCGCGCGCGGCGAGGTCTGGCCGTTCGACCAGTGGTCAGGGCATCCAGGGCCGGCGCGCCGATGTAAAGGTCAAAACTCGATCACTCCCGGCGACCGAGTTCGACCCAGAGCGGCCGTCCGACCCTGCGAGCCCGATGACGCTGGCCAACCCTTAGCAGAAAACGGACTGAAGAATAGCCGCGCTGCAGCAGCAAAGGAGATCGATCGCTTCCCCAATACCACAACCGCTATCGGAGTACCGAATCGGCCGGCTGAGCCGTCGTTATCGGATCGGCATGACGATGCACAATCTTCCACAGACCATCTTCTGGGCGAAAGACGCTCGTCGCGCGTAACGCAAGAGGCGTGACATCGCTCCGACCGCCAACCTTGGACCTGAGCCGCTCCACTTCGACGATGTATGCCAGCTCAGACGTCACACACTTCGCTATGTTCTCGAAGCCGCTAGCGTCGCCGTCCCTGTAGTTCGATGCCGCCTGCTCCATCGTCTCAACGACCTGCTTCCATCCATGAGCGAAAGGGCCAAAGGGATTGCCCAGTGTTACATCGTCTCGTTGGGAAAAGAGCTTCTTCGCTGGCGCGGGGTTTCCTTTCATGAACTCATCCAGAGCCAGGTGGTATTCTTCAACTGCTTGATCGAAGCCACTGGCGTCGAGGGACACGTCATCCTCCCTGTCGTTTTTATTTCTGATCCGGACTGGCGACCACAGGTCTACATTCTGTGCGCCCGCAGCGGTGAAGCATTTTCCCTACGGCGGCGTAGTGCAGGTTGGCTTGGTCATTATAGCACGGCGTGAGACAAGTTTCGCGACAGCGTTATGAGACGGCTCGGTTCAAACACGAGACTTAGTCCTTGGCCGCCTCGGCCGCCTTGGTGTCCAGCAGCCCAAAGCCGAAATCATTGTCCCGCCCCTTGGGGCCGAGATCCTTTGCCGTGGCGGCCAGTGCTTTCTCGACCCAGTCGGCCGAACGGTCGGGCGCGGCATGCAACAGGTTGGCGACCGCGCCGGTCACGATCGCCGCTGCAAAGGACGTCCCGGTCACCACATCCGAGCCGGCGCCGCTTGGCGCCACCATCTCGACGCCGGGAGCGGAGATGAAGACGTAGGCGCCGCGATTGGCCTGCGGCATCAGCCCGTCCTTGGCATCGGTGGCCGTCACCGCGATCACGCCGTCGAAGGCGGCCGGATAACCATAGGGCGCCTTCGGCCCGTTATTGCCGGCGGCGGCGACCAGCACGATGCCGAGCGCGCGCGCATTGCGGCAGGCGATGCCGAGCAGGTCGTTCTTCGGGCCGACGAAGCTCATATTGATGATACGGACATCCTGCTCCGCCGCCCAGTCGAGCGCCGAAAGGATGACGTCCATGGTCGACTTGCCGCCCTCGAAGGCGCGGGCGTGATAGATCCTGGCGCCCGGCGCCATGCCTTTGAACGCGCCGGTGCCGGCGATCAGTCCATCGACCGAAGTACCGTGGTCGCGTGCCTTGATCGGCACGTCGGGCATGGCATCGAACTGCTCGGCGATGACACCGGAGAGCGCGGGATTGCTGTCGTCGATGCCGGTGTCGATGACGCCGACGCGGACATTCTCGCCGCTGGCTTCCTTGGCGTCGAGCGCGATGCGCTCGAACGCATAATTGACGATGCTGGCCGCCTGCTGCAGCGAATAGACGTGGTTGGCCTCACGCCGCAAAGTGCGGCCGTCGGCGGCAAGCTGCGCCAGCACGACGCCGACTGGGCGGCCATCGGGAATGCCGAAGCGCACCAGCGTGTTGCCGAGCAGCCGCGACTGCCGCTGCGAGCGTATTTCGAGGCCGAACGAGGCGGCGATCTGCTGGACCGCGCCGGCATCGCCATTGACCGTGACCAGCACCTCGTCGGGCACGAAATCGCCGATCACGGCGCGCGGCGGCTCGGTTGCGACAAGATCGGTGGGTGCTACGATCGGACCGCCCGGCGCGGCCGCCGGTATTGCCGGCAGGCCCGAAGGCGGAGCGGTCGGCGGGGCCGCGGTATTGCCGGGAGGTATCGGCGCCTCGGTGACTAGGGTAGGATTGGGGAACAAGTCGACGATCAGCGCGGGAAGAAACACGGCACTCACCGTTGAAGCCTTAGCCGGCGTTTTGCCGCCGCTATCCTTCCCGTCGTCGCCGTCCTTGGCGCAGTCGGTGCCGGCGGCACTTGCCCGGTTCAGGCAGTCGATCTCCGCCTGGGTGAGGTTCGGGTCGTTGGTCTGCGCCATCGCGGACGTGGCGAAGATTGTCATCGCCGCCGTCAATCGAATGACCGCCTTAGCCGCCATCAGCCGGTTTCCTTCCCTCCAGGGCAGCTTCGGTGAAAGGCTGGGCGGCAATAAGGCCAAGCAGCTTCTGATAGTCGGCGGCGGTCTTGGCCGGAACGCCGAGGCGGAAGACACCGTCGGCGGTCGGCCCGCCGGCGATCTTCAACTGGTTCTGGTCGAGAAAAGCGACGATATCGGACAGCTTCGCATCCGGTTTGAACTTCACCAGTGCAAACGGCATTTTGGCCAGATCGTCTGCCGATCCGGCAATCTTGAAGTCGCCACCTCTGCTGCCGGTCTGGACAAAGGATTGCGCGACGACCAGGGCCAGCAGCACCGCGGCCGCGGCCCAGGCGACGCCGGCCGGCACCGCCATGAAGCGGCTCCAGGCCTGCGCCAGCCAGGGCGACGCCGCCGGCGCGCGGGCCGGGCCGGCCTCGGCGTCGAGCGCCTTGGCAAAGCGGCTGAGCGCATCGGCCGGCGGGCGGATTGCCTCGTTTGCGGCAGCAGTGCCGGAGAATTCGGCCTCGGCCTCGCCAAGCGCGGCCATCGCCGCCGGATCGCTCTCCAGCCATTCCTCGATGGCTTCCAGCTCGGCGCCTTCCAGCGAGCCGTTCAGATAAAACGGCAGCAGCATTTCCATTTCGTCGCGGCGTGACATTTTTTCAGCGGCGCTCATGGCCACCCCCTGTCGTAACCGGCGGCCTTGAGAGCTTCGCCGAGTTTCTTGCGGGCGTAGAACATCCTGGTCTTGACCGTGGCGACCGGAATACCGAGCACCTCGCCGATCTCGCTCACCGATTGCCCGTGATAATAGGCAAGGTCGATCACCGTGCGATGCTCTTCCGGCATGGCATCGATGAAGCGTCGCAAGGCAGCGGCCTTGTCTTCCTTCATCGTCACGACTTCCGGCGTGTCGGCACCGTCGGCGACCTGGGCCGCGTCATCGTCGTCGATCCAGTCTTCCTTCTTCCTGCGTAGCAGGGACAGCGCCTTGAAGCGGGCAATGCCGAGCAGCCATGTCGAGACCTCCGAGCGCCCCTCGAAGGCCGGCGCCTGCCGCCAGAGCTCGAGGAACACCTCGTTCGCGATATCGTCGGCCATCAGTTCCGATCCCGTCTGGCGTGCCACGAAGCGGTAGACCCGCGCGTGGTGGCGCATGAACAGGAGCCGCACGGCTGCACGGTCGCCCTTCGCGACCCGCTCGACGAGCGCGCGATCGGTCTCCGCGGCTGTCATCGCCGGTCGAGCCGCCTGGCTCCTGCCTGCTCTGTCGCTGATCGGCCCAAAAAGGTTCACCGCCTCCGCCGGATATTTGCGGAGGCTAACCGAAGAGCGGAGAGGTTGCCAGAGGTGCGCTTTCTCCTTCTCCCTGCGGGGGAGGGAAGACGCCGCCTTTGCAAACATCGCTGCAGCGAATACGCTCCGCAAATGATCAGGAATCCCACAGTTACGGTCGGTGCATTGCTGGTGAACCACGACCGGAAGGTCTTGATGGGTCTTCGCGCTGCCTGGAAGAGCGCGTGGCCTGGGCATTGGGACACGATCGGCGGCCGCGTTGAAGCCGGAGAGACGCTGGAAGAGGCACTCGTTCGCGAGATTCAGGAAGAAATTGGAGTGACGCCAACAGATTTCGGTTGGATGCGGTGCATTGGAGAGCGCCATCCCGAGCTCTATGGGAAGGCGTTGCACCACGTTTTCAAGGTCATCGGCTGGGAAGGCGGGGATCCAAGCAACATTTGCGAGGAACACACCGAGATCCGGTGGTTTGATGTCGAGGAACTTCAGCGCCTCCCCAATCTGGTGGATTGCGATTATCGCCGGCTCGCAAAGCTCGCCGCGACGTGACCTCCCGAAAGTACCCGTTCTCGCACGTGATCCGCGCACCGATCCTCGGCATTTCCCGTGACGCGAGGGAATCCCTAGGTGCTCAATTTCCCGCGCTTGCCATCCGCCGTCCCTTGATTCGCCTTCTCCAGCCCGCCGATCTCCACTTCGGGCATCTGTCGCTGATCGGCCCAAAAAGGGTTCACCGCCTCCGCCGGATATTTGCGGAGGCTAACCGAAGAGCGGAGAGGTTGCCAGAGTGTACCGTTCTCCCCCTTTTTAGCGATACTGTCTCGGCCGTCAGGCTCGCAATGACGGCGGCCACAAGGCGGCTCATAACCATCGGGTAAGGTGCAGTCGTTCAGCCTCGGGCGAGGCGTAATTGGACGCCATCGCCGTGCAGGGATTCCCGACAGTTTTGTAACTCAACAGTCCGCTGCCGGGCGACTAAGGTCCCGATCGCAAATGGCAATCCAGCCTGAAGAAACGAAATGTTATGACCAACAACAGCTTTGCGGCCGCGATTCTCGTGGATCAGTCGCCCATGGCGGTGTTCGCCGCGGTCAAGCGTCCACGCGAGTGGTGGGGCGCATGAAGCCTTGCGCGGTCGGAAGGAGCTTTCCATGAGATTGATTAGGCTGAAAGCGCCGGGAGGCTTGGAAAATCTCAAGCTGGTCGAGGAAGATTGCCCAGAACCAGGGCCGGGTGAGTTGCTTGTCAGGATACGAGCGTGTTCGTTGAATTTCCACGACAGTATGGTGGCGCTGGGAAAGAAACCGTGCGCCGATGGCCGTATCCCGCTGTCCGATGGCGCCGGAGAGGTGGTTGCGGTCTCAGACGATGTCCAAGAATTCAAGGTCGGAGATGCCGTCGTCAGCACCTATTGGCCCCATTGGCTGGCAGGCGAACCGACGCCAGCCAATAAGAAGGGCGAATTGGGAGATGATGTTGACGGCTATGCCCGCGAGTATGTGTGCATGCCCTGGCATGCCTTCACAAGGGCACCGGCAGACTTCACGCATGTGGAGGCGGCAACGCTTACTTGTGCCGGCGTCACCGCCTGGAAAGCCCTGATGGTGTGCGGCCAGGTGAAGCCTGGTGATACGGTGCTGGTCCTTGGCACGGGAAGTGTATCGCTGTTCGCGCTGCAATTCGCAAAAATTGCAGGCGCTCGGGTTATTGCCACCTCCTCATCGGAGGAGAAGCTGGAAAAGTTAAAGCGATTTGGAGCCGACATTGTCGTCAATTACAAGGCGGTGCCGGATTGGGGCCAGAAGGCAAGGGTATTGACGGACGGACGCGGCGTCGATCATGTGATCGAGGTTGGCGGGCCCGGCACATTGGCGCAGTCGATAACAGCTTGCAGGATGGGCGGCCACATCGCACTGATCGGTGTCTTGACTGGTTTTGCCGGGCAAGTTTCGATCCCGGCCCTGTTTTCCAATCAGATCAGGATCAGCGGAATCTCGATTGGCAGCAGGGCAGACCAGAACGACATGATCCGTGCCATAGAGGCCAACCGTTTGAAGCCTGCGATCGACCGCGGTTTTCCCCTGCAGGAGATCGCCAATGCCTTCAAGCACTACGAGTCCCAAAAGCATTTTGGCAAGGTCTGTCTCGAACTTTGACTCCTGTATCTGGCCTCCATTTGGCGTCGCGCATTTCGACCGGCTTTATGTTCTCCGCAAGCAAAGCAGGCCAGGCACCAATCAGTCGAGAAATGGCTTTGCCTTCATCGTCGCCGGCACCGGCACGCCGAGGCGCGCAAGCACCGTTGGCGCGAGCTGCAGCTGATCGAGCAGCGTCTTGGCTTCCGGACCCTCGCCGGATCCGAAGTAGTAAAGTGCGAAATCCTGCATCTCCTCGTCGTGGCCGCCATGATGGCCGCGATCGGTCTGGCCATGATCGGCGGTGACGATCACCTCGTAGCCGGCCTCCCGCCAGCGCGGCAGGAAGCCGGCGAGCATGGCGTCCATTGCATAGACGGCATGATCCATCTCATGGCAGTCATGGCCGAAGCGGTGGCCCATCGAGTCCAGCGTGCAGCTGTGCAGGATGCCGTAGTCGATGCCGTAGCGCCTGGTCAGCATGGTCAAGGTAGCGAACAGGTCGACGTCGCTCGGCGTCATCTGGTTCCTGGCATTATAGCCGGTCATGGTGTGGAACCGGCCGTGGCCGATCGGCCCGCCCGGCTCGTCGAACTCCATGTCCTCGACCAGGTCGAACGGATAGGCCCGGAAGAATTCGGACCAGTAGGAATGGGTGACCGCACCCGTCTTGCCGCCGGCCCTGCTGACTTCGGAAAAAATATCAGGCTGTTCGACGCGAAACCGGTTCTCGTTCGACAGGATACCGTGCACTTGGGGCGGCACGCCGGTGTGGATCGAGGCGTAGCAGGATGCCGAGGTCGACGGCAGGACGGAGCGCATTTTCCATACGCGGGCTTCGCCTGATTGCACCCAGCCTTCGAGATTGCCCATCAGCCGCCGCCAGTTCCGGTAAGGCACGCCGTCGAGGATGATGACCAAAAGTTTTGTCTTGAGCGCCACGGGAGTGTCTAATTTCCCGCGCTGGCCATGCGCCGTCCCTTGATCGCCTTTTCCAGCCAGCCGATCTCCATTTCGGGCACCGACGACAGCAAAAGATCGGTGTAGGCATCGAAGGGTGGCGTCAGCACGGTGCTCTTGGCGCCGTAGCGCACCACCTCGCCGCGATACATCACCGCGATTGAATCGGCGATCGACTTGACCGTGGCCAGGTCGTGGGTGATGAACAGATAGGCGACGTTTTCCTCTTTCTGCAGCCCGAGCAGCAGCTCCAGTATGCCATGGGCGACCAGCGGGTCGAGCGCCGAGGTCACCTCGTCGCAGATGATCAGCTTCGGCTTGGCGGCGAGCGAGCGGGCGATGCAGACGCGCTGCTTCTGGCCGCCCGAAAGCTCGGCCGGATAGCGGTCGATATAGCCTTTGCCCATTTCAATCTTGTCGAGCAGTTCGGCGACGCGTTTGTCGCGCTCGCGCCCGCGCATCCCAAAATAGAATTCCAGCGGCCGGCCGATGATGGTGCCGACCGTCTGGCGCGGGTTCATCGCCACATCGGCCATCTGGTAGATCATCTGCAATTGGCGCAGATCCTCTTTCGGCCGGTCGGCAAGCCGGTTGGCGAGCGGCCGCCCGTCGAAGGTGACGGTGCCTTGTTCGGGCGGCAAGAGGCCGGTGATGGCGCGCGCCAGCGTCGATTTGCCGGAGCCGGACTCGCCGACCACCGCCAGCGTCTGGCCCGGGAAAATATCGACCGAGACGTTCTTCAACACCTTGATGTGGCTGCGGCCATAGGCGGCGGTGATGTTCTTGACCGACAGGAACGGGCTCGTGCCGGGCTTCTGCTCCTGATGTTCGATCTCATGCACTGAAACCAGCGCGTTGGTGTATTCCTGGCGCGGCTCCTTGATGATCTGGCGCGTGCCGCCCCATTCGACCAGCCGGCCGTGGCGCAGCACCATGATCTCGTCCGATACCTGGGCGACGACGGCAAGATCGTGGGTGATGTAGAGCGCCGCGACATGCGTGTCGCGGATGGCATCCTTGATCGCCGCCAAGACGTCGATCTGCGTCGTCACGTCGAGCGCCGTGGTCGGCTCGTCGAAGACGATCAGGTCGGGCTCCGAGCACAGCGCCATTGCCGTCATCACGCGCTGCAGCTGACCGCCCGACACCTGGTGGGGGAAGCGCTCGCCGATGCTTTCGGGGTTCGGCAGGCTGAGCTTCTTGAACAGCGCCACGGCGCGCTTTTCGGCTTCGGCCCGCGTCGCCGTGCCGTGCAGCAGTGCTGCCTCGACCACCTGGTCCATCAGCCTGTGCGCCGGGTTGAAGGCAGCTGCCGCCGATTGCGCGACATAGCAGACCTCGCGGCCGCGCAATTTGCGGAACCCTTCGTTGCCGCCCTTCAGGATGTCGCGGCCATTGAGGATGACCTCACCGCCGGTGATGCGCACGCCGCCGCGGCCGTAGCCCATCGACGACAGGCCGATGGTCGATTTGCCGGCGCCGGACTCGCCGATCAATCCGAGCACCTTGCCCTTTTCGAGCGTCAGCGAGACATCGTGCACCAGCACGATGTTCTTCGGCGCCTCGCCCGGCGGATATACCGTGGCCTCGATGCGCAGATTGCGGATGTCGAGCAGCACGCCGGACCTCGGTTGCCCGGGCTTCGGTTGCCCGGGCTTCGGTTGCTTGTCAGCCATTACCCGCGTCCTCCCTTCAGGCTTGTCGTGCGGTTGAGCACCCAGTCGGCGACGAGATTGACGGAAATCGCCAGCGCTGCGATCGCCGCCGCCGGAATGAGGGCGGCGCCTATGCCGAAGACGATACCATCCTTGTTTTCCTTGACCATACCGCCCCAATCGGCGTCCGGCGGCTGTACGCCAAGCCCAAGGAAGGACAGCGTCGACAGGAACAGCACGGCATAGATGAAGCGCAGGCCGAGTTCCGAAACCAGCGGCGACAGCGCATTGGGCAGGATTTCGCGGAAGATGATCCAGCCGCTGCCTTCGCCGCGCAATTTGGCCGCCTCGACGTAATCCATGACGTTGATGTCGACGGCGACCGCCCTCGACAGGCGGTAGACGCGGGTCGAATCCAGAACGCCCATGACCAGGATCAGCGTCACCAGATTGGATGGCAGCACCGAAAGCACGACAAGGGCCATGATCAGCGTCGGGATCGACATCAGGAGATCGACGAGACGCGACAGAAGCGTGTCGAACCAGCCGCCGAAAACCGCCGCCGAGAAGCCGAGTATGGCGCCGAGCGAGAACGATAGCGCGGTCGCCAGCACCGCGATGAACAGGGTGATGCGGGCGCCATAGATCATGCGCGACAACAGATCGCGGCCCAGATTGTCGGTGCCCAGCCAATGCGCCGCCGACATCGGTTCCCAAGGGACGTCGCTGACGATCTCGGCATTGCCATGCGGCGCGATCCACGGCGCAAAAATCGCCGCCAGAACGAACAGCGCCGTCAGCACGATGCCGATCAATGCCGGGATGGGGATGCGTTTGATGACGAGCATACCCGACCCCTTCATTTCGGATGTCTAAGGCGCGGATTGGCGACGATTGCCGCTATGTCCGCGATGATGTTCAGGCTGATGTAGACGGCGGCGAAGATCAGCCCGACCGCCTGCACCACAGGCACGTCACGCTTGGTGACGTGGTCGACGAGATATTGGCCCATACCCGGATAGACGAAGATCACCTCGACAACGACGACGCCGACTATGAGATAGGCCAGGTTGAGCATGACGACGTTGATGATCGGCGCAATCGCATTGGGGAAGGCATGCCTGCGGATGACGGCGAAGGCCGAAAGCCCCTTGAGTTCGGCGGTTTCGACATAGGCCGACTGCATGACATTGAGGATCGCGGCGCGCGTCATGCGCATCATATGGGCGAGCACCACCAAGGTCAGCGCCGCCGCCGGCAGTGCTATGGCCTGGATGCGCTCGCCGAACGGCATTCCGTCATAGACGGTGGAAATGGCGGGAAACCATTGATGTTGCACCGCGAAGAAAAAGACGAGCACATAGCCGACGAAGAATTCCGGGAAGGACGTCGAGGCCAGCGCCAGTCCCGAGATCAGCTTGTCGACCCAGCCATTGCGGTAGCGCACCGCGATCAGCCCGAGGATGATCGCCAGCGGCACCGCGACGACCGCCGCCCAGAAGGCGAGGAACAGTGTGTTCCACAGCCTTCCCTTGATAGAGGTTGCGATATCCTGACCGCTCGACATAGCCGTGCCGAGATCACCGGTCAGAATGCCGCCGAGCCAGCGAAAATAACGGATGTAAGCCGGATCGTTGAGCCCGAGCTGTTCGCGCAGATTGGCGAGCGACTCCGGTGTCGCCGACTGCCCGAGAATGGCTTGCGCAACATCGCCGGGCAGGATCTGGGTGCCGGCGAAGATCAGGACCGAAACGGCCAATAGAAGGATGATGCCCAGCGCAATGCGCTGGGCCACCAGTTTCACGATGGGTGAGGACATATCCGCAAGGCCGGGCTCAGGCTTCGAGCCAGCACTTCGCGAGAGCATATCCGTTCATCAACTCCTGATGCGGATCATCCACCCAGCCGGTAACCTTGGCGCCCGTCGCGTCGATGAACTGATTGAACATCGGCAGGATCAGGCCGCCCTCGTCGCGCACCATCACAGCCATGTCGTGGTACATTGCCTTGCGCTTGGCCTCGTCGAGCTCGGCGCGAGCCGCCAGCACCATCTTGTCGAAATCCGGACGCTTGAACCGTGTGTCGTTCCAGTCGGCCGTCGACAGATAGGCAGTCGAGTACATCTGGTCCTGCGTCGACCGGCCGCCCCAGTAGGAGGCGCAGAAGGGCTGCTTGTTCCAGACTTCCGACCAGTAGCCGTCGCCCGGTTCGCGCTTGATCTCCAGCTTGATGCCGGCCTTGGCCGCGCTTTGCTGGAACAGCTGTGCGGCATCGACGGCACCGGGGAAGGCGACGTCCGACGTCCGGAGCAGGACGGCACCGTCATGGCCCGACTTCTTGTAGTGGAACTTGGCCTTGTCGGGATCGTATTTGCGCTGCTCGATCTCGGTGAATAGCGGGTACGATGCATTGATCGGGAAGTCGTTGCCGAGCGAGCCATAGCCACGCAGCACCTTGTTCAGCATCTCCTCGCGGTCGATCGCCAGCTTCAGCGCCATGCGCAAATCGTTGTTGTCGAACGGCGCGGTGTTGCAGTGCATGATGAAGACGTAGTGGCCGGGTCCCGAATGGTTGCGGATGGTGACGCCGGGCACACGCTTGATCAGGTCAACGATCTTCGGCTCGACGCGGTTGATCATGTGGACCTGGCCGCCCTGCAGGGCCGCCGTACGCGCCGTGGCGTCGTTGATGACGATGATCTCGATCTGGTCGGCATGGCCCATCTTGTCGCCCTGCCAGTAGTTGGCGAAGCGCTCGCCGCCATGGCGCACGCCGGGCTCGTTGGTGGTGACCTTGTAAGGACCCGCCGAGATGCCGGCATCGGCCTTGTCCTTGCCGCCGTTCGGCTGGATGATCAGGTGATAGTCGCTAAGCAGATAGGGAAGATCGGCATTCGGCTCCTTCAGCGTCAACACCACTTCCTTGCCGCTGGCCTTGATGCTCTCGATGCCTTTCATATAGCCGAGCGCGCCGGATTTCGACTTCTCGTCCGAATGGCGTTCGAGGGTGGCGGCCACGTCCTCTGCAGTCACTTTCTTGCCGTTGTGGAACTCGACGCCGTCGCGGATCTTCAGCGTCCAGGTCTTGGCGTCGTCCGACGAGCCGATCTCCTCGGCAATGCGGTTCTCGAGCTTGCCTTCGGGAGACAGCTCGACGATCAGTTCGCCCCACATCTTGCCGAAGGCGAACGGCACCTGCGTCATGAACAGCGCCGGATCGAGGCTGTTGGTGGATTCGCCACCGACGAGGCCGGCCTTGAGCGTGCCGCCCTTGACCGGACCCGCCGCGCGGGAAGCGCTGGAAAGCAGCGAATTGGCGAAGGTTGCGGTGACGCCGAGCGCTGCCGCCCGGCCGAGAAAATCGCGACGGCTCAGCTTGCCGGACGCAACGCGCCGGCTCAGATATTCCAGTTCGTTCGACATGTTGAGTTCCTCACTCTGTTGGTCCGACCTTATGGTCGTTTTTTCTCATTTCAATCGGGAGAATAATGACCGTAAGGGAAAGGGGTAAGCAAGACCGAATGCGACATGCCGTGGCGTAAATCGTGCGTCGCAATTGGACCAATCGCTATAAGTGCTCAAAGCAGTACCCGCGGGATATTCTCCTCGAAGTCGCGCTCGAAGACCAGTTTCTCGCCTTCATAGGCTTCAATTCTGGCGCTAACCATGAAGCTTTGCGCGTCGGAGCGCATTTCGGCGAAGGTTTCGGTGCGCACCGACCATTCATTTCGCGACAGCGTCTGGGTCCAATGCGTCTTGCCCAAGGCTGACAGCGGATCGTCAGGATGGATCGCCCACGTCTCTCTCGCGATGCTGCCATTGGCAAGGCTGTGTTCCAGGTCGCGCACCTCACCGAAATCGTCGACGATGGAAAGCGTGATCATTCCGGTCTTTTCGTCGCGATCGACATGACGCTCGGAATTGGCGGCGCGGACCGTTTCGGTTGCCCAGGGCGTGGCGCCTTCGGGGGCGGGGAAGGTGACCTCGTCGCCTGTCGCCGGCGGGCGCAGCGGCAGCATCAATGTCGCGGCCGACAATTCCAGCCGGACCGGCTCCGGCGACGGCCAGATCATCGGCCAATAGCTGTTGGAAATGGCCACACGCAAGCGGTGACCGGCCGGCACGCGATAGGCGCATTGGTCGAGCACCACCCGGGCGTTGACGATTTCGCCGGGCACCAGCGCTTCGGGAAATTCGTGCGAGTTGCGATGCGTCAGGTTGAGCACGCCGTAGGAGATCAGCTCCGACGCTCCGTCCGGATGGACGTCGCACAGCCGAACCGCGATGTTCGCCTGGCGCCGGTCCGCCGAGCCCCTGACCGCAACTTCGGGAGCACCGACGATGTCGATCGCTTCGTTCAGCACCGGCTGGTCGAAACACACCGACAGCGCATCGTCGGGGCGCTGGTCACCCGGCAGTTCCGGTCCAAAGGTGAAGGGGAAATATTCGCCACCGGCAAGGCCGCAGCTTTGCGGCGAAGTGACGATAGCGTGGTTGCCTTCAGCGATAAGCTCAACCTCTTGCGTCTTGATGTTGGGTGACGGCCATTCCGTTTCAGCGACCCAGCGGCCCGGCCGCTCGGGATGCCAGCGCGCCGGACGCACGCTGTCCATCACATAGGCGCGGTAGGCCGGGTCGGCCTCTACGCCGGTGTCGAGGTCCTTCAGCCAGCGGTCCCACCAGCGCAACGCCTCCTGCAGGAAGCCGATGCGCGGTTCGGGCGCGGCGTAATGCGGGTATTTGTGGATCCACGGGCCGACGATGCCCTTGACCGGCGCCTCGATATTGGCGGCGAGATGGGAAATCGTATTGCGATAACCGTCATGCCAGCCGCCGATCGACAGCACCGCGGCATGAATGGCGGAATAGTCCTCGCAGATCGAGCCGCGCTTCCAATAGGCGTCGCGATGCTGGTGCTTCAACCACAGCGGCGCCAGGAAGGGCTGGTTCTCCAGCCGGGTCAGCCACAGCTCGCGCCATCTGTTGTCGCCGGCCAGCAACGGATCCGGCGGCCGCGACGAATAGGACAGCATGGTCGAAGCCCAGCCGAAATTCTCGATCAGCAGGCAGCCGCCCTTGTAGTGGATGTCGTCGGCGTAGCGGTCGACTGTCGAACAGAGACTGATAACCGCCTTCAGCGCCGCCGGCTGCTTGGCTGCTACCTGCAGGCAGTTGAAGCCGCCCCACGAAATGCCCATCATGCCGACATTGCCGTTGCACCAGGGCTGCGCCGCCGCCCAGGCTATGACGTCGCAAGCGTCCTGCAATTCCTGCTCGGAATATTCATCGTCCATCAGCCCTTCGGAATCGCCGTTGCCGCGCATGTCGACGCGGATCGAGGCGTAGCCGTGGCCTGCGAAATAGGGATGCGTCAGCTGATCACGATAGATCGTGCCGTCGCGCTTGCGATAGGGCAGATGTTCGAGGATTGCCGGCACCGGATCGTCGGCGGCATCGGCCGGCATCCACACCCGCGCCGACAGCCGGCAGCCGTCCGGCATGACGATCCCCATATCCGGAAATTCGACGATCTTTCGTGGGAATTCAGTGACGATTTTCATGCCGGCAGACTCCAGGAGCGCCAGATGATGGAGTCCGCAGGATGTCGTCGTGGGCCAGCCAACGAATTCGGCTGGTCAATCCGCGTCAATTCAACGGGATGTCGTTTTCGGCCTTGCTCGCCTGGTAAGCGCCGGACAGTTCGTCGTAGATTGCAGAGATGGCGCTGATCCGCGCCTCCAGCCGCTCGCGCTCAGGCCCCGACAGCGATCGTACCAGTCTGCGGATCGAAAAGCTCTTCCAATAGGCATTCTCGGCATTGTAGCCGCCGGGATCGAGGGTGAAGACCTCTTTCAGGATCTTCAAATCGTGCGGGATAGCGAAACTGTCGCGCGAATCCTCGTGGCTGAACAGATAGTAGAAATTGTCGAAGCCGGTCCAGGTGATCGCCGACAGGCAGAGCGAGCAAGGTTCGTGCGTGGCGAGAAAGATGGCATCCGCGGTGTCGACGCGCTCGGCCTTCGGCATTTCGTAGAAGCGCTTCAGGCAATGCACCTCGCCGTGCCACAGCGGGTTTTCCGTCTCATTGTTGGTTTCGGCAAGCACCAGCGAGCTGTCGTCCTTGCGCAGGATCGCCGCGCCGAACAACTTGTTGCCATGCGCGACACCCTTCGCCGTCTTCGGCACGATGTCGTGCTCTATGACGTCGAGCAGGCGGTCGATCAGCGAAATGTCAGCCATCACCGGCTCCCATCGGGAAGATGAATCTCATAAGCGTGCGAGAAGTGGCACTCTTCGAGGTTGGAGCCGTCGCCGCCCCGGTCGACGACCAGGAAGTCCTGGGGCTCGCCGATCGGCGTCAGCACGCCGTGCCACAAATTGCGCGGATAGTTGACGCCTTGCCCGGGCGCGGTGATGAACGCATGCGGCTCGCCCGGGCCTTCCTCGCCGTCATGGCAGACGATGACCAGGAACGGCCGTGGTGACAGCGGAATGAAGGCCTGGCTGCCAAACGGATGGCGCTCGACCATGGTAAGCTTCAACGGCAGCTCATAGGGCGTGCCACGCACCATCGAGATCAGCACGTGCGCATTCGGCCCTCGTGCTTCAGCGGTGGCGAGATCGTGATAGCGCTCGGCCTTGCCGCCATTGATCGGATAATGGTTGTCGCCGCCCATATCGATGACGTCGCCGAATTCGGCGAAATTCTCGCGGGTCAGCGGCCGCGCGACGATGCGGATCACCGCGCGCGACCCTCGATGCCCACACCGCCGAGCTTGGCGTGGCGGTTCACGTCCTTGTAGAGGAGGTAGCGGAATTTGCCTGGCCCGCCGGCATAACAAGCCTGCGGGCAGAAGGCGCGCAGCCACATATAGTCGCCGGCCTCGACTTCGACCCAGTCCTGGTTGAGACGGTAGACCGCCTTGCCCTCCAGCACATAAAGCCCGTGCTCCATGACATGCGTCTCGGCGAAGGGAATGACCGCGCCCGGCTCGAGCGTCACGATGGTGACATGCATGTCGTGGCGGATGTCTTCAGGATCGACGAAGCGCGTTGTTGCCCAGCGGCCTTCGGTACCTGGCATCGGCGTCGGTACGATATCCTGTTCGTTGGCGAAGAACGCTTGCGGCAGCTCGATGCCGTCGACCGCATCGTAAGCCTTTCGGATCCAGTGGAAGCGGACGGCAGCGCCGCTTTCGTTGCGCACCGTCCACCCGCTCGCTGGCGGCAGAAACGCGAACCCGCCCGGCCTGAGCACATGCTTCTTTCCGGCTAGCGACACGCTCAGCTCGCCTTCAACCACGAATATCGCGCCCTCGGCATCATCATCCGGTTCTGGCCGGTCGCTGCCGCCGCCGGGCGCGAGCTCGACGATGTATTGCGAAAACGTCTCGGCAAAACCCGACAGCGGCCGCGACAGCACCCAGACCCGTGTCCCATCCCAGAACGGCAAGGCGCTGGTGACGATGTCCTGCATCACGCCTTTGGGGATTACGGCATAGGCCTGTGTGAACACGGCGCGTCCGGTCAGCAATTCACTCTGGCCGGGATGTCCGCCCTGCGGCGCATAATAGGTTCGCTCGGCCATTTTCATCATATCCATAAATTCAAGCCTGTTGCGGAAGCCAGGGCCCATCGCGGCAGCCAAAGCCTATTGTGGAAGCATGTCCTTGAGACGAAGCAGCGCGATGCGCTCGACCTGTCTGCAGGCGGTTTCGAATTCGACATCGCGGCTGTTGCCGATACGCGTTTCGAACTCGGCCAGGATGTCCTCCTTGGTCTTGCCCTTCACCGCAATGATGAACGGGAAACCGAAACCGGTGACGTAGGCGGCATTGAGCTTTGCGAACAGCTCGCGCTCGTTGTCGGTCAGCGCGTCTAGCCCGGCCGAAGCCTGTTCCCTGGAGGATTCCGCGGTTAGCCGCTTGGCCTGCGCCAGTTTTCCGGCAAGGTCGGGGTGGGCATTGAGCACGGAAAGCCGCTCGGCCTCGCTGGCCGCGCGAAAGACGCGGCAGAGCGCGTTGTGCAGGCCGCCGGCACTGTCATGCGCCGGGCCGAGTTCCAACTCGTAGGCGCGCTCGGCAATCCACGGCGAATGTTCGAAGACGCCGCCGAATGCGTGGACGAAGGCCTCGAATTCCATTTTCGACGGGCGCAATGCCGGCAACCGGAACGGATGCGTCTCCTGCCAATGTTTTGCAATGTCGATGCGCCGTGCCAGCCAGACCTTGTCGTGTGATTTGACGTAGTCGATGAAGCGCTTCAGTGCCGCGACCCGGCCCGGCCGCCCAACCAGGCGGCAGTGCAGGCCGATATTCATCATGCGCGGCCGCCCTGCCTTGCCCTCGGCATAGAGCGTGTCGAAACTATCCCTGAGATAGGCAAAGAACTGGTCGCCGGAGTTGAAGCCCTGCGGCGTGGCAAAGCGCATGTCGTTGGCGTCGAGCGTATAGGGGATGACCAGCTGCGGCTTCGCCGACCCGTTCGGTGTCACATGCTCGAACCAGTAGGGCAGTTCGTCGTCATAGGTGTCCGACACATAGTCGAAGCCGCCTTCTTCCGCCGCCAGACGCACCGTGTTGATCGACGTGCGGCCGGTGTACCAGCCGGTCGGCCGCGCGCCTGTCACCTCATAATGCAGCCGTATCGCCGCTTCCATGTCGCGGCGCTCGTCTTCTGGCGCGTGGTCGCGGTAGTCGATCCATTTCAGCCCGTGCGAGGCGATCTCCCAGCCGGCCTCCTGCATCGCTGCGACCTGGTCGGGCGAGCGCGCCAGGGCCGTGGCGACGCCGTAGCAGGTGACCGGCACCTGTGCTGCGCTGAACAGGCGCAGCAATCGCCAGAAGCCGGCGCGGGCGCCGTATTCGTAGATCGATTCCATGTTCCAGTGGCGCTGGCCGGGCCAGGGCGCGGCGCCGACGATCTCCGACAGGAAAGCCTCCGAGGCCTTGTCGCCGTGCAGGACGCAATTCTCGCCGCCCTCTTCGTAATTGACGACGAACTGGACCGCGACATGCGCCCCGCCGGGCCATTTTGGATCCGGCGGATTGGCTCCGTAGCCGCGCATGTCTCGTTCGTAACGCATTCTCGCTCCTGCCGGAAATTGTGATCAGGATAGTCGAAAGGAGTGCCTGCGCATTCCCCCGAAATTTTTGAAAGTGTTTTTGTCGCGCTCCGCTCGACCGGGACTTATGCATCGCCTTTAATTGGCGCACAATTCATGAATAGTGTTCGACTGTGCAGGGAATGGAGCAGCCAGTGGCGGAAACGTCGAAAGCCGAAGGCGGGCGCCTGACGACCCATGTCCTCGACACCGCGGCCGGCAAACCGGCGGCCGGTCTGTCGATTGAGCTCTATCATCTTGACGGCCAGGCCCGGACGCATCTGAAAACGGTCGTCACCAATGATGACGGCCGTTGCGATGCTCCGTTGCTTGCCGGCGCGGAGTTCCGTACCGGCGAATACGAATTGGTCTTTGCGGCCGGCGATTATCTGCGCCGGCAGGGGACAAAACTGCCGGAACCGGCCTTCCTCGACCATGTGCCCATCCGCTTCGGTATGGCCGAGCCGATGCACTATCATGTGCCGCTGCTTCTGTCGCCGTACGGCTATTCGACCTACCGGGGAAGCTGAGATGGCCGGGATCAAGACACGCAACGAAATCCGGTTCATCCTCAATGGCGAGGACGTCGCGCTCGGCACGGTTGCACCCGACCAGACACTGCTCGACTGGCTGCGGCTCGACCGCTCGCTGCGCGGCACCAAGGAAGGTTGCGCCGAGGGCGACTGCGGCGCCTGCACGGTGCTGGTCGGCAGGCTCTCCGGTGGAACACTGGTCTATGAAAGCGTCAATGCCTGTATCCGCTTCCTTGGCTCGCTAGACGGCACGCATGTCGTGACCATCGAGCATCTGCGCGGCGACGCAGGAAAACTGCACCCCGTGCAGCAGGCGATGATCGATTTCCACGGCTCGCAATGCGGCTTCTGCACGCCGGGTTTCGTCATGTCGCTTTATGCGCTGTGGATGCGGTCGCCGGAGCCGTCGGACGCCGCCATCGAAAAGGCACTGCAAGGCAATCTCTGCCGCTGCACCGGCTACGAGGCGATCATGCGCGCCGCACGTGCCATCTCCAGCTACGGCAAGGCGGCAAAGGATCCGTTGGCGGCCGAGCGCAAGGCAGTCACGGCCAAGCTCGACGCGATGAAGGACGGTTCGCGCATTGAGATCGGCTCCGGCAACAAGCGGCTGATCGTGCCGGCCAATGCCGACGATCTCGCCAGCGTGCTGGTCGAGGAGCCGGGCGCCACTATCGTCGCCGGTTCGACCGATGTCGGCCTTTGGGTGACCAAGCACATGCGCGATATTTCGCCGGCGGTTTTCATCGGCAATCTCGATGGTCTGTGCGGGATGTCCGAGGACAAGGGCGTCATCTCGATCGGCGCCGGTGTCACCTATAGCGAAGCCTTCTCGACGCTGGCAAAATGCATCCCGGCGCTAGGCCCGCTGTTCGACCGCATCGGCGGCGATCAGGTGCGCAACATGGGCACCATCGGCGGCAATATCGCTAACGGTTCGCCGATTGGCGACACGCCGCCGCCGCTGATCGCACTCGGTGCCCGCATGACGCTGCGTCGCGGCCACAAGCGGCGGACGATCCCACTCGAAGATTTTTTCATCGCCTATGGCCGACAGGACCGGCAGCCCGGCGAATTCGTCGAGGCCGTGCATGTTCCGCTGCCGGGCAGCGAGACGAAATTTGCCGTCTACAAGATCACCAAGCGCCGCGACGAAGACATCACCGCAGCGCTAGGCGCGTTTTTCCTGACGCTGGCCGCGGACGGCACGGTGGCGGAGATACGCATCGCCTATGGCGGCATGGCGGCAACGCCGAAGCGCGCCTTTGGCGTAGAAAAGGCATTGCTTCGCAAGCCCTGGACGGAAGCGACGGTCGAGGCGGCGATGGCCGCGTACGCCGGCGATTTCACCCCGCTGACCGACATGCGGGCAAGCGCCGAATACCGGGCGCTGGCGGCGCGCAACCTGCTGCTGCGCTTCTTTGCCGAAACCATGGGCACCCGGGCGCCGATCCAGGTATCACGGCACGAGGCGGCATGATGAACAAGCACGCCACTCCGAACTTGAAGGCGCAAAAAATCGCCGGCGGCGTCGCCACCGATCAGCGCCATGATTCCGCGCACAAGCATGTCAGTGGCACGGCCGTCTATATCGACGACATGCCGGAACCGGCCGGCACGCTGCACGGCTGTCTTGGGCTTTCGGCGGCGACGCATGCCACCGTCACCAGCATGGACCTGTCGGGGGTCCGCGCCGCACCCGGCGTCATCGACGTGCTGACGGCGAGCGACGTGCCCGGCGAAAACGATATTTCGCCGACCGGCCGCCACGACGAGCCGGTGCTTGCCGACGGCAAGGTGCAATTCTTCGGCCAGCCGATCTTCTGCGTCATCGCCGAAACCCGCGAGCAGGCGCGCCGGGCGACGAGGCTGGCCAAGGTCGAATACAAGGAATTGCCGTTCGTCGCCGATATTGGCGAGCTCGATCCCCGGAAAGACAAGCTGGTCACGCCGCCGCTGACCCTGAAGCGCGGTGATGCAGCGGCTGCGATCAAGGCAGCGCCACGCCGGCTGAAAGGGCAGATGCGCATCGGCGGCCAGGAGCATTTCTATCTCGAGGGTCATATCGCCTTGGCCATCCCTGGCGAGGACCACGACGTCACCATCTATTCCTCGACCCAGCACCCGAGCGAAATCCAGCACATGGTCAGCCATACGCTCGGTGTTCCGAGCCACGCGGTGACGGTGGAAATCCGCCGGATGGGGGGCGCTTTCGGCGGCAAGGAAACGCAAGGCAATCAGTTTGCGGCATTGGCCGCTATCGCCGCGAAGAAACATCATCGGGCCGTGAAAATCCGGCCCGACCGCGACGACGACATGATCGCCACCGGCAAACGCCACGATTTCCTCGTCGACTACGAGGTCGGCTTCGACGATGAGGGCAATATTCTCGGCGTAGATTTCATGTTCGCGGCGCGCTGCGGCTTCTCGGCCGACCTCTCCGGCCCGGTCACCGACCGCGCGCTGTTCCATTGCGACAACACCTATTTCTGGCCGGCGGTGCACGCGCAATCGGCGCCGCTCTACACCAATACGGTATCGAACACCGCCTTTCGCGGCTTCGGCGGCCCGCAAGGCATGGTCGGCGCCGAGCGCGTCATCGACGAAGTCGCGTTTGCCGTCGGCAAGGACCCGCTCGAAATCCGCAAGAAGAATTTCTACGGCACCAGCGACCGCAACATCACGCCCTACCACCAGACGGTCGAGGACAACATCATCCACCGCATCGTCGCCGAGCTGGAGGCGAGTTCCGACTATGCAAGGCGCCGCCGCACCATCGATGCTTTCAATGCCAACAGCCGCTTCATCAAGCGGGGACTGGCGCTGACGCCGGTCAAGTTTGGCATCTCGTTCACCGCCACCCATTACAACCAGGCCGGCGCGCTGGTGCATGTCTATACCGATGGTTCAGTGCACCTGAACCACGGCGGCACCGAGATGGGGCAGGGCCTCTATGTCAAGGTGGCGCAGGTTGTGGCGGAAGAGTTCCAGATCGACCTCGATCAGGTCAAGATCACCGCGACGACGACCGGCAAGGTGCCGAACACCTCGGCCACTGCCGCGTCTTCCGGCTCCGACCTCAACGGCATGGCGGCGCAGAACGCCGCCCGCCAGATCAAGGACCGGCTGACCAATTTCGCCGCCGAGAAATTCCAGGTGCCGCGCGACCAGGTGCTGTTCCTGCCAAACCGGGTGCGCATCGGTAACCAGGAGATCGCCTTCGCCGATCTCGTCAGGCAGGCCTATATGGCGCGCATCCAGCTTTCGGCGGCTGGCTTTTACAAGACGCCGAAAATCCATTGGGACCGCGACAAGGGCGAGGGTCGCCCCTTCTATTATTTCGCCTATGGCGCGGCTTGCTCGGAAGTTTCGGTCGACACGCTGACCGGCGAATATGTCGTCGAGCGCACCGATATTCTGCACGAAACCGGGCGTTCGCTGAACCGCGCCATCGACCTCGGCCAGATCGAGGGCGGCTTCATCCAGGGCATGGGCTGGCTGACCACGGAGGAACTGTGGTGGGACGACAAGGGGCGGCTGCGCACCCATGCGCCGTCGACCTACAAGATCCCGCTCGCTTCGGACCGGCCGAAGATTTTCAACATCACGTTGGCCGACTGGGCGGAAGCAGGCGAGCCGACGGTGCACCGCTCCAAGGCGGTCGGCGAGCCGCCCTTTCCGCTCGCAATGTCGGTGCTGCATGCGCTGTCGGATGCGGTGGCGAGCGTTGCTGGCCACAAGATCTGCCCGCGCCTTGACCCGCCTGCCACGCCGGAACGGGTGCTGATGGCGATCGAACGGCTGAAGCGAGAAGCCAGGACCGGCACTTGAATCCCGGAAAACGTGCAATTCAGGCCGAAAAACTCTATATTTCCCAACAGGGAACGCGAATGATGAACGCGAAAATGCAGAGCCTGAAAGCCTTTCTTGCCGGTGCCTGCCGGGTCGCCTTGGTTGAGGTGGCCGGGACAAAAGGCTCGACGCCGCGCGAGAGGGGTGCCTTCATGCTCGTCTCAGGATCGGCCACTTTCGGCACGATCGGCGGCGGCCAGCTCGAATATATGGCGATCGACAAAGCGCGGCAGATGCTTGGTCGATCGGCCTCAGGTTCTGGCGAATCTGTCGAGGCTGGCGCCGCCCCTCATCCGCCTGCCGGCCCCTTCTCCCCGTATAGTTACGGGGAGAAGGGGGCTGGCCGCAACGCTGTCGCGACGCTCGACGTCGCGCTCGGCCCGGAGATCGGGCAGTGCTGCGGCGGCAGGGTCGAGGTGCTGATCCGGCTGGTTGACGCCGCGCTTGAGGCCAAGTTGGTCGGGGCGGCGGAAGCCGAGGAGGCGCAGCTGCCGCATGTCTACATCTTCGGCGGCGGCCATGTCGGCCATGCGCTGGCCTCGGCGGTGGCTTTGCTGCCGGTGCATGTCGTCATTGCCGAGACGCGAGCCGAAGCGCTGGAGGGCATGCCAGACACGGTCGAAACCTGTTTGACGCCGATGCCTGAGGCGATGGTGCGCGAAGCCCCGGCTGGATCCGCCTTCGTCGTCCTTACCCATGACCACGCGCTGGATTTCCTGATCGTCGCCGAGGCGCTGAAACGCCGGGATGCCGCCTATGTCGGCATGATAGGCTCCAGAACCAAGAAGGCGACGTTTCGGAACTGGTTCCTTAAGTCGGCGGACGGAAGCGAGGCGGAATTTGACCGCCTCGTCTCGCCGATCGGCGGCGATGCCGTCAAGGACAAGCGCCCGCAAGTGATCGCCGCACTCGCCGCAGCCGAGATCATGACGGCGTTGGCCGCCCACGCGATAGAACCGGCAGCTCCGTCCAAAGCACGTCGTGGCAAGGCGATGGCGGGCTGACGTTTCCTTCTATTCCTGTTCCTGCGTGTGTGCCTCGAGGAACCACAGCAATTTGTCGAGCGAGCGTGAATAGGCGGTGAAGATGTCGGCGGTGTCGGCGTCGCCCGCTCCCGCCGCTTCGTCGATCGCCGCGCGTGCCCGCTTGGCGGTCGCGGCATAGCGGTCGATCAGCGCCGCCAGATGATCTCGGGTCTTGTGGATGTCGGTCGGATAGGCCTCGAGCATAGTCGCCTTCGACACCTCCTGCGATGTGCCGAGCGCCGTGCCGCCGAGCTGTACGGCGCGCTCGGCAATGGTGTCGACATGTCCGTCGATCTCCTCGCGGAACGTGTCGAGCATCTCATGGATGGCGATGAATTGCGGCCCCTTGACGTTCCAGTGCGCCTGCTTGGTGATCAAGGCCAGATCTATGGCGTCGGCGAGGCGGGCGTTGAGAAGATCGATACACTCTTTCTTGGCATTGGATTGCAGGTCGTTGCGGGTGGCGATGGCATCCATGATCGGCTCCTGTGGCGGTTGCGTCCGCGTGGTTTGAAGAGGGCGAAGGTTGTGGAAGGTCAATCGAACATGCGCGCAGACGCCCTCATCGCCGCGGCACAGCATCCCAAAACGGCGATCTCCGACTTTCGTTCCGCTCGTCGTTTACGCTGGCCTTTTCAAGCCCAGATGGTCGCGCAGCGTGCTGCCGTCATAATCCGTACGGAACAGACCGCGCCGCTGCAGCTCCGGCACGACAAGCGTGGCAAAGGCATCGAGTTCGCCGGGAAAATAGGATGGCATCAGGTTGAAACCGTCTGCCGCGCCGCCCTCGAAGCGTGCTGCGAGCTGGTCGGCGATCTGGGCCGGAGTTCCGACGACGCGCCAATGGCCGCGCGCGCCGGCGAAATGACGGGCAAGCTGGCGAATGGACAGGTTGTCGCGGCGCGATTGCTCGATGACGAGCGCCTGCCGGCTCTGCATGCCTTCGCTGGCCGGCAGCTGCGGCAGCGGTCCGTCGATGGGATAGCGCGAGAGATCGGATATGCTGAGATAGCTGGAAAGCAGCGCAACGCCGACATCGTCCGGTATCAGCTCCTGCAGTTCATCATGTTTTGCCCGGGCTTCCGCTTCGCTTGCCGCGACGACCGGCGCCACCCCAGGCATGATCTTGAGGTCGTCCGGCTTGCGCCCATAGGCAGCCAGCCGTCCCTTGAGGTCGTCGTAGAAGGCCTTCGCTTCCTCGAATGTCTGCGCCGCCGTAAAGACCACGTCGGCGGTCCGGGCGGCGAGGTCACGACCCTCGTCCGACGCTCCCGCTTGCACCATGACCGGTGCACCTTGTGGCGAGCGCGGCAGATCGAGCGGGTCACGCACCGAAAAACTTCTGCCTTCGTGTCCACCCTGGCCTCGCCAAAGGCCGGCAACCACGGCAGCGAATTCGCGCGCCCGCCCGTAACGGTCCGCATGCGGGCGCAGACCGGTCGAGCCGAAATTGGCGGCCTCGATCTGGCTGGCCGAAGTGACAAGGTTCCAGCCGGCACGCCCGCCGCTCAGATGGTCGAGCGACAGGAAGGTCCGCGCCAGCCCGTAAGGCTCGTTGTAACTCGTCGATGCCGTGGAGACGAGGCCGATGCGCTCCGTCTGCACCGCGAGCGCCGCAAGCAGGCTGATCGGCTCGAAGCCAATCGAGCGCGACGTTTGGCTGGCGATGTCGACATTGGCCTCGCGCACACCGGCGGCGTCCTCGCAGAAGATCATGTCGAACTTCGCCGCTTCCGCCGTCCGCGCCAGCTGGATGTAATGATCGATGTCGATGCCAGCCGTGACATGCGCCTGCGGATGGCGCCAGGCGGCGATGTGGTGGCCTGTCGCCCATAGGAAGGCGCCGAGCTTCATCTGGCCTCGACCGGCGCTCATTGCCGATCCTCCCCTGCAAGCCCGAGATGGGCCCGCAGTGTCGCCGCGCTGTAGCCGGACCGGACAAGGCCGCGGCGGCGAAGCTCCGGCAGCACGAGACCGATGAAATCGTCGAGCGCCGACGTGAGCGGCACGGCGATGTTGAAACCGTCGCAGGCTTTCGAGCGAAAGCACTCTTCGAGCCTATCCGCAAACATATCCGGCATGGCGGCCATCTCGCCATCCGTGACAACATTCATCAGCACCTTCAGCCCCTCCGGCCTGCGCCCGAAGGCAAGCGCACGGCGCTTCAGATCGTCAGCCCAGTCGATCGATCGCTGGTCTAGCAGGACAACATCGGCGGTGCGGGCGGCGATATCCATGTCGGGCTCGGACAGGCCGGACATGACCAGCACCGGCGTGTCCTGCGGCGACCGCGCCACGTTGAGCGGCCCGCGCACAGAAAAATATTCGCCCCTGTGGTCGAGAAGGTGCATCTTCTCGGGATCGAAGAAGCGGCCGCCACTTTTGTCGAACAGAAGCGCGTCTGCGTCCCAGCCTTTCCACAAGCCTTGCACGATGCCGACGAATTCCTCGGCGCGCAGGCGGAATGCGTCGCCGGAAAACCCTTCCGGTCGGCTGAAATTGGCCGCCTCGCGCGGGTCGGGCATCATGCTGGCGTTCCAGCCGGCGCGGCCATGGCTGATAATGTCGAGCGAAGCGAAACGGCGCGCGAGATTATAGGGCTGGTGGGCGACCATTGACGCCGCGGCGATGAGACCGATCCTGCTTGTCACCGTCGCCAGCGCTGCCAGCAAGGTCGTTGCTTCGAAGCGCATTTGCCGGTTCGGTCCGCCTGCAACCGGCGCGGAATCGGCGAGCAACACCATATCCAGGCCGGCCGCTTCGGCTTTTTGCACGGACCGCGTCAGCAGACTGAAATCCGGAACGACGTCGGACGGAGAGGAGGGAGCAGTTTCCGGAGCTAGTGAAACGGCTAGATGCATTGTGGCGCCGCTGGCCATCGGTCTTCCCTGGTGAGTGAGATTCCATAAGAAATATCTTCGCCGGCTGGACGGAAAGCAACCGGCCAGCCGGCGATCATTTGCCGGCCAGAATATCCCTGATCAGCCGCTGGCAGCGCTCGGCCATGAAGTCGAGCAGCAGCCGCACCTTCGGATCCTGCAGCTTCTTATGCGGGTAGACGGCGGCGAATTGCACCGGCGTCGGCGGCGTTTTGCTCAGGATCACCTTCAGCCGCTGGTCGCGGATAAACGGCTCGACCTCGAAGCGCGGCTTGTTGATGATGCCGCGGCCGGACAGCGCCCAGCCGGTCAGCACGTCGCCGTCATCGGTATCGTAGGGGCCGTGCACTTCGAACTTTTGCGGCCCGTTCCGCGTCTGCAGGGTCCAGACATATTCGCGCGCGCCGGAATAGCGCAGCATCAGGCAATCGTGCTTCTTGCCGATCAACTCGCTCGGCTCGCTCGGCTCGCCGCGCGCCTCCAGATATTGCGGAGCCGCCACCAGCACTCGCTCGCAGTCCATGATGCCGCGCATCCTGAGGCTGGAATCCTCGATGATGCCCAGCCGGAACGCAACGTCGATGCCTTCCTTCATGATATCGACATTGTGGTCGGAAAGCCGGAGCCGCACCTCGATATCTGGGTATCTGTCGTGGAAATCCGGGATGCCGGATGCCACCAGTCTCCGCCCGAGGCCGAGCGGCGCTGTCACCTTTATGGTGCCGCGCGGCTGGCCGGATAACGCGCTGACCGCAGCTTCGGCCTCGGTGACCGCCTCGAGCACCTGCTTGGCGCCGGAATAGAACACCGTGCCGTGCTCGGTCGGCATCAACTGCCGCGTCGTGCGGTTGAACAGCCTGACACCGAGATGCTTCTCGAGCTCCTTGATCCGGTTGGAAGCGACCGCCGGCGAAATGCGCATGTCGCGCCCAGCCGCCGACAAATTGCCGAGTTCGACGACGCGAACAAAAACGGCGATGTTATCGAGATAGGCCATGCGGCTTTCGGGGCTCTCATGTGGCTGCGTATGATCAGCCTAGTATTTTCCAATTTTTTTTGAAAGTCATCGTGCACCTCAGCCCTTTCCGTTTGCGCTCCAGTCCGTAAAGTCAGTCGATCGGCAGGGACGATTTTTCATGATGGATTTCGCGATATTCTGGGATTGGCTGAGTTTCGCCGTGCGCTGGCTGCACGTCGTCACCGGCATCGCCTGGATCGGCTCGTCCTTTTATTTCGTCGCGCTCGACCTCGGCCTGCGCCAACGCCCGGGCATGCCTGCAGGCGCTTTCGGCGAGGAATGGCAGGTGCATGGCGGCGGCTTCTACCACGTGCAGAAATATCTGGTGGCACCGGCCGAAATGCCCGAGCACCTGACCTGGTTCAAGTGGGAATCCTACGCCACCTGGCTGTCAGGCTTCGCGATGCTGTGCGTGGTCTATTATGCCGGGGCGGACCTGTTCCTGATCGATCCGAATGTGCTTGCCATGTCGGTGCCTACAGGCATCTTGCTGTCGCTGGCGACGATCGGCGTCGGCTGGGTGGTCTACGATCTCCTGTGCCGTTCGCCGCTCGGCAACAGCGACACCGGCCTGATGCTGGTGCTGTATGGGGTGCTGGTATTCATGGCCTGGGGACTGACCCACCTGTTCACCGGCCGCGCCGCGTTCCTGCATCTTGGCGCCATCACCGCGACGATCATGTCGGCCAACGTCTTCATGGTCATCATCCCCAACCAGAAGATCGTCGTCGCCGACCTGATCGCCGGCCGTAAGCCCGATCCGAAATACGGCAAGATCGCCAAGCAGCGCTCGCTGCACAACAACTACCTGACGCTGCCCGTTTTGTTCCTGATGCTGTCGAACCATTATCCGCTGGCGTTCGGGACAGAGTTCAACTGGGTCATCGCCTCGCTGGTGTTCATCATCGGCGTGCTGATCCGGCACTATTTCAACACCAGGCATGCGCGCAAAGGCAATCCGACCTGGACCTGGCTGGCGGCGGCCGTGCTGTTCTTGGTCATCATCTGGCTGTCGACGGTGCCGAAGTTGCTGACCGGCGAGGCGAAGGCGTCGGCGGCGGCCCAGGTCTACGTTGCCTCGGCGCATTTCCCTGCCGTGCGCGATACGGTGCTTGGCCGCTGTTCGATGTGCCACGCCGCGGAGCCGTCCTACGAGGGCATCTACCACGCGCCGAAGGGCGTGATGCTCGACACCGATGCCGGCATCGCCGAGCACGCCGGCGAGATCTACCTGCAGGCCGGCCGCAGCCACGCCATGCCGCCCGCCAACGTCACCCAGATCACCGACAAGGAACGGGCGCTGCTGGTGGCATGGTTCGAAGGCGCAAGGAAATGACCCGCACGCTCCTGCGCGGCCGCACGCTGTCGTTTTTGCGCTGGCCCGAAACCGTCGACGACCATTCCGCCTGGCGCTACGAGCAAGATGGCGGCCTGCTGCTCCGCGATGGTAGGATCATTGCCGCCGGCGCCTATGCCGAGGTCGAGAAAAAGGCGGGCGAGGGAACAAGAAAGGTCGACCATCGGCCGCATCTGCTGCTGCCCGGGTTCATCGATGCGCACGCGCATTTTCCGCAGATGCAGGTCATCGCTTCCTTCGGCGCCGAGCTGCTCGACTGGCTGAACACCTACACTTTTCCGGAAGAGACAAAATTCGGGAACGCTCAGCATGGCCGCCGTATCGCCAGGCTGTTCCTGGATGAAGTATTGCGTCATGGCACGACGACTGTCGCCGCCTATTGCTCGGTACACAAGGAATCGGCCGAGGCGTTCTTTGCCGAGTCGCATGACCGCAACATGCTCAACATCGCCGGCAAGGTGATGATGGACCGCAACGCGCCGGACGGCGTGCTCGACACGCCGCAATCGGGTTATGACGACAGCAAGGCGCTGATCGAGGAGTGGCACGGCAAGGGGCGCCAGCACTATGCCATCACCCCGCGCTTCGCCATCACCTCGTCACCCGAGCAATTGGAAACGGCGGGCGCGCTCTGCCGCGAATATCCGCAATTGCATATGCAGACGCATCTGTCGGAAAACCACGCCGAGATCGCCTTCACGCAGCAGCTTCATCCGCAGGCGCGCGACTATACCGATGTTTATGAGCATTACGGGCTGCTCGGGCGCAGAAGCCTGTTCGGCCATTGCATCCATCTGTCGGAACGCGAGGCGGATGCGCTTTCCGATAGCGGCTCGGTGGCGGTGTTCTGCCCGACCTCCAACCTGTTTCTCGGCTCGGGCCTGTTCGATTATCAGCGCTATCGCCGCCGCGAGAAGCCGCTCCGCATCGCCGCCGCCACCGATGTCGGCGGTGGCACCAACTATTCGATGCTGCGCACCATGGACGAGGGCTACAAGGTGATCGCGCTGAATGGCGAGAAGCTCAATCCGTTTCAGTCATTCTGGCAACTGACCCGCGGCAATGCTGAGGCGCTGTCGCTTGTGGAAAAGATCGGCACTCTGGAGGAAGGCAGCGACGCCGATATCGTCGTGCTCGACGCCCGCGCCACGCCGGCGATGCGGCTGCGGGTGGAGACGGCGGACACGCTCGCCGAGGAATTGTTTCTGCTGCAGACGCTCGGCGACGACCGCGCCGTGCACGAGGTCTATGTCGCCGGTCGGGCAGCTAAGGCGGACATGGCGACCTAGCTGGTCCCGGCGTCCCGGCTTGACCGAACGGCAGCCATCGGCCAAAGCGTGCGGCGAGATTGACAGGGGAACGACATGGCCGTTGCGGACGACATCGCTCTGATCAAGAAACAGGAAGCCGCGCTTGTTTTCTCCGCCTTCGACGAGGCTGTCGCTTTCGAGATCGGCTCGGCGATCCGCGACCGGGCTTTGACCGAGAACCTGCCGATCATCATCGATATCAGAACCTTCGATCGGCCGCTGTTCTATGCGGCAATGCCCGGCTCGAACGCTTCCAATCCGGACTGGGCGCGGCGCAAGATCAACGTCGTGCGGCGATTCCTGAAAAGCACCTACCGCATGGTGCTGGAGCAGCAGCGCCCCGACCGCAGCTTCAAGCCTGGCGAGGGGCTGGACATTGTCGACTACGTGCTGGCCGGCGGCGGCTTTCCCATCACTGTCAAGGGCGCCGGTGTCATCGGCGTGATCGCCGTCTCGGGCCTGCCGGAGCGTGAGGACCATGGTGTGGTCGTCGATGCGCTCTGTGCCTATTTGGGCGTGGATAACCAGGAGTTGGTCCTGCCGCCGGGAGCAACATCGTGACGTTGGCGCCGCCCCTCATCCGCCTGCCGGCACCTTCTCCCCGTCTAGCGACTGGGAGAAGGGAAGCGCTCCAACGCTGGCTACCCCCTCTCCCCGTCTCTAGACGGGAAGAGGGTAAGGGTGAGGGGCAGCGCAAACGCCGAAGAAGTTCGCAGAACGTCGGTGGCAGCTCAGTATGACCATTCTCGACCCGAAATCCTTCCTTATATCCATCTTCAACGCCGCCGTTGCCGCCGCCGATCCCCAGAGGACGATCAAGAATCATTTGCCGGCAAGGCCGAAGGGCCGCACGATCGTCATCGGTGCAGGAAAAGGCTCGGCGCAGATAGCGGCGGCTTTCGAGAAAGTGTGGGACCGGCCGATCGAAGGTTTGGTCGTCACCCGCTACGGCTATGGCGCGGCCTGCCGGCGCATCGAGATCATCGAGGCGGCGCATCCGGTGCCGGATGCCGCCGGGCTGGAAGCTTCGCGACGGCTGCTCGAAAAAGTCCAGGGACTGACTGCGGACGACCTGGTCGTAGCGCTCATTTCCGGCGGTGGCTCGGCGCTGCTGCCGTCACCCGCCGAAGGTCTGACGCTGGCCGATGAGATCGCCGTCAACGAGGCGCTGCTCGCCTCCGGCGCGCCGATCGCCGCGATGAACACGATCCGTAAGCACCTTTCCACCATCAAGGGCGGCAGGCTGGCGGCCGCCGCATATCCGGCCAAGGTGGTCTCGCTGGTGGTATCAGACATTCCGGGCGACAATCCGGCTCTGGTCGCTTCTGGTCCGACCGTGCCGGACATAGGCAGCCGTGAGGACGCACTGGCGTCGATCGCTGCCTATGGCATGAAGCTGCCGGCTTCGGTCATGGCGCATATCAAGTCGCCGGCGGCCGATGCGCCACGTCCGGACGATCCGCGTTTTATCCGCAACGAGGTGCATCTGATCGCTTCGGCCGGCGTCTCGCTGGAAGCAGCAGCGGCCGAAGCGAAGCGCCGAGGTATTCAGGCCGTCATTCTCTCCGATTCCATCGAGGGCGAGGCACGCGAGGTCGGTGGCATCCACGCCGCAATCGCGCGCGAGGTGGCGACGCGCAGCCGGCCATTTGCAAAGCCGGTGCTGATCCTGTCGGGCGGCGAGACGACGGTGACCCTGCGCGCGAAAGGCAAAGGCGGCCGTAACTCGGAATTCCTGCTCGCCTTCGCCATCGGCATCACCGGCATGGCGGGCGTGCACGCACTGGCCGCCGACACCGACGGCATTGACGGTTCGGAAGACAATGCCGGCGCCTTCGCCGACGGCTCGACAGTTTCGCGGATGCGCGCGGCGGGCGTCGATGCCAAGGCCATGCTTGCCGGCAACAACGCCTGGACGGCATTCAATGCCGTAGATGACCTTTTCGTACCCGGTCCGACCGGCACAAACATCAACGATCTCCGGGCGATATTGATCAAATAGCTCAGGCCGCCATCAGCCTTTTCACCGCTCTCATATCCTGCAGGAACCGCTCGCGTTCGGCCCGCTTGTCCGCCGGCTCGCGAATGCGCAGAATGAAGGACGGGTGGATGGTGACGAAGACACGCAAGCCATCGTCGCGCTCCACTACCGCCCCGCGCATCTTCATGATCGGCACCACCTTGCCGAGCAGCGCCTGCGCTGCAGTGGCGCCGAGTGCCACCGCCAGGTTGGGCTTGATCAGATCGATCTCTTTGTCCAGCCACCAGCGGCAAGCCTGCACCTCGCCGGCATTCGGCTTGGAGTGGATGCGCCGCTTGCCGCGCGGCTCGAACTTGAAATGCTTAACCGCGTTGGTGACGTAGACTTTCAGCCGATCGACGCCGGCATCATCCAGGATCGCGTCGAACACTTTGCCGGCCGGACCGACGAAAGGCTTGCCCGCCAGGTCCTCCTGGTCGCCCGGCTGTTCGCCGACGAAGATCACCTTGGCTTTATCAGGACCCTCACCGAACACGGTCTGCGTGGCATCGCGCCATAGCGGACAGCGGCGGCAGATCTTGGCCGTTTCGCGCAGTTCAGGAATCGTCCTGGCGTCGATTTCTGTCGTGTCCGGGGACTTGCTTGCAGGCAAGCCTCTCGACTGCACCTTGGCATGGTGCGGCGTCGGGGTTGTCTGCATCCTGGCGATCATGACTAAGGCGGCCTTGTTCGCTCCTGCAATCAGACACGCAATGAGCAAAGCCCGCCGAAGGTTCCGCTGAAATTATTCCGCATGGGCCTTCACCGGCAGATGGCCGACGATGTGAAGCCCTAAACCTCGTGCAGATAGAGGTGATAATCCAGTTCGCTGACCGTGCGCGCCACGCGCAGATATTCCGACTGCTTGATCGCCACGAATGTCCGGTGCAGGTCTTCGCCCAATGCGCCCTTGAGGAAGGTCGACGCCCTTGCCGCCTCGATCGCGGCACGCCAGTCGACCGGCATCGTCGTGCGCGTGACGGCGGATTCGTAGCCATTGCCGGTGGTTTCAGGGCCGGGGTCAAGACCTTCGTCGAGACCCCTAGTGATGCCGGCCAGCACCGTTGCCGCGACTAGATAAGGGTTGGCGTCGACGCCCGATGGCCGGTGCTCGATGCGGCGGTTCTTGGCATCGCCGGCTGGCACACGCAGCGCCACCGAACGGTTGTTGACGCCCCAGGTCGGCGCCACCGGCGCATAGGATTGCGATACGAAGCGCCGCCATGAATTGGCGTGCGGCGCGAACACCAGCATCGATTCCGCCATCGTCTGGATCAGTCCGCCGAGACCGCGCAGCAGCGGAAGCGACCAGCTTTCGCCGCCGGCTTCGGCAAAGACGTTCTTGCCGGCATCATCCAGCAGCGAGACATGAAAATGCATGCCAGAGCCGGCATACTTCTCGATCGGCTTGGCCATGAAGCAAGCGGTGACACCATGACGGCGTGCCTGCGCCCGCACCAGCCGCTTGAGCATGACGAGATCGTCGGCCGCCCGCATCACGTCCTTGCGGTAATTGAGCGTCAGTTCGTACTGGCCGGGCGCATATTCCGAGATGACCGTCTCGGCCGGGATGCCTTGCACCTTGGCCGCGGCATAGATGTCGGAAAACAGCGGCTCCATGCCGTGCAGATGGTCGACGGAATAGACCTCTGTCTTGGCCGAGCGGCGGCCGTCGAGCACCGCATGCGCCGGCTGCACCTTGCCTTCGGCATCGCGCTCATTGGCGAGCAGGAAGAACTCGAGCTCGAAGGCGCCGGCCGGATGCAGGCCCTTGGCCGCGAGGATATCTACCTGGCGGGCGAGCGCCAGCCGCGGGTCGGACGACATCGGCTGGCCATCGAGATGGTACATCGCCATCAACACCTGGCCGCGCGGCGGCTGGGTGCCGAACAGCGGCACCAGCGTGCCGTGGATCGGCCACGCCCGCAGGTCGCCGTCGCCGGTCGTCCAGATCAGCCCGGTCTCGTGAACATCCTCGCCGGTGATGTCGAGGCCGAGGATCGAGATCGGCATGTGCCGGCCGCCCTCGAAGATGCTCATCAACTCATGTCGGCGCACGATCTTGCCGCGCCCCACGCCATTGGCGTCGGTCAGCACGATGTCGAACGCTTCGATCTCCGGATGGGCGTCGAGAAAGGCCTGCGCCTCGGCGGGCGTCGAGCCCGAAGGGGATGCCGTGACCAGGTTCAAACTTTGCTTGGGCGCTTGTTTCATGCTGCCAGCTTGTCTCATGCCGTAAGCTTTGCCGCAACCGCGCCGAAGGCGGTGATCAGCCGGTTCACCTGGGCGGCGCGAGTTGCCGGCGAGATCAGCATCATATTGTGGAACGGTGCGATCAGCACGCCGCGATTGACCAGCGCGACATGCATCGCCGCTTCGAGCTCCGGCGCATGCGCCCTCTCGGCTTCGCCGCCATTCCTCAGCGGGCCTGGCGCGCAGATGAACTCGACGCGGGCGCCGACCCGAGCAACATGCCAGGGCAGGCGATAGCGATCGATAACGGCAGTCAGCCCGGCGTCGAGCCGCCGCGCCAGATGGTCCATATGGCTGTAGTTCTCGTCGGTCATGACGTCTTCGAGCGTGGCACGCATCGCCGCGAATTGCAGCGGATTGGCCGACAGCGTTGTCCCCATGCCGGAATAGCCGGGCTCTTTCCGGCTGATATAAGCGGCATAGCGCGCCGCAACGCCTTCGCTCATGCCCCACACACTCGCCGGTATGCCGCCGGCAATCGGCTTGCCGAGCACGAACAGGTCCGGCTCCAGCCCGTATTTGCTTGTATAGCCGCCGGGACCGGTCGAGATCGTATGCGTCTCGTCGATTAGAAGCAGCGTGCCGGTCGCACGGGTGAGACGCCGCAAGCCGTCATGAAAGCCGGCTTCGGGCAGCACCATGCAGGAATTGGTCAGCACCGGCTCGGCGATGACGCAGGCGAGATCGTTGCCCTGAAGTGCGGCCTCAAGCGCCGGCAGATCGTTGAACTCGACGATATCAGTTGCCCGCGTCAGGTCGCGGAATTCGCCGGCCAGTCCCGGTCGGTTCACCGCTTTGCCGTCGACCAGCCGGACCATCGTCTCGTCGACCGAGCCAGATAGCAGCCGTTGAAGACCAGGATCTTCTCCCGGCCGGTAACGGCACGGGCAACCCGCAGCGCGAAGCGGTTGGCGTCGGTTGCCGTCGTCGCGATCTGCCACAACGGCAGACCGAAGCGCTGTTGCAGCAGCGGGCCGATGGCGAGCGCGTCCTCGGCAGGCAGCATGTAGGTCAGACCGCGTCCGGCCTGCCGGCGGATGGCGCGGGCGACCGGCGGCGGCGAATGACCGAACATCGAGCCGGTGTCGCCGAGGCAGAAATCGTCGAGCCGGTTGCCGTCGATATCTCTGATGGTGGTGCCTTTGGCCTTATCAACGAGGATCGGGAACGGCGTCGGCCAGTCGTTCATCCAGTGCATCGGCACGCCGCCGAAGAAGCCGGGCAGGCCATTGCCGATTTTCGCCATCGATTTCGGCCGCGCCTGGCGGAAGGCTTCTGCCTCGGTCTCGCGCAACTCGGCAATCCGGGCCGGGCCGATGCCGCCGATGGAGGTCTTTGAATGGTCGGTGACGTTCATGGCGGCCCTCTCCGCCGCACTTTAGACAATCGGCATCCGCCACCGCAATTGGCGGGCGGCTGCCCTGTGTTGGGTCAGCGGTCATTTGAATGGAACAGGCGCTTGACCGCGAGCCGCCTTCGGGCGCCAATGGCACTTCGGCTGGAGGGGACACGATGGTGCGGGCGATCATCTGCGCGGCAACGCTGCTGTCGTCGGTTGGTGCGGCTTTGGCATCCGGCGGCATCTGGTGTTCCGCCGAGGATGCAGCCGTCAAATTTGAGGTCGATGCCGGGGTCACCAGAGGCATGGGCGGGCCGACCTTCAATTTTCGCGGCGAGCTCGAAATTCTGGGCAGGCCAGTCGGCGACAGTCTGCGCAAGACCGTGTTCGAGGATCAGAACCTCACGCAATATTGGCTCGACAACAAGGAATTGCGGCTGCTCGTCTACCATGAACGGCAGGTCGAAAACGCCTACGGCTATGTCGAACTGGTGATCCTGACCAAGGCCAGCGACGAAGGCGTCTTTGACGGCCGCTATTTGCTCGCAATCTATGATGTAACGGCCGATGCCGAAAAGGACGGCAAGCCGGCTGAATTGACCGGCAAAGTGTCTTGCGGAGCCGACTAACGGGCTAGGCGGAAATGTCGATGACGCCGCAATCGCCGGCGGCGCTGCCGAACGCGACACGGCGCTCTTCCTTGTCCCACATCATCGATGTGATGGCGCCCTTGCCTGGTCGGCGCAACAGCACTTCCCTGGCCTCGGCGAAGCGCACCGCCATCACCATGCCGTCATCATACCCTACGGCCACTACATCTTGGCTCGGATGGCAGGCGACGGAGGTGACCATCGCATTGCCGCGCGTGCCGAGTTCCAGCGGCGCCTTGCCCATCGGCCCATCCTTGCCCGAAAACGGCCAGACGATCGCCGCCGGAGCGCCCGAACTCGCCAGCCATTTGCCCTTGGCGCTCCACGACAGGCTTTTGACCTTGCCGGGGTAGCCGGACATCCGCATGTGCTTGCCGTCGGCGAGTTTCCAGCCATGCAGCGCGTTTTCCTGCATTGTGGTGACGACGAAGCCGCCGTCCGGCGAAAACGTGATGCCGGTGTGGGCGCCGGCCCATTCGAGCTCGACCGGCTTGCCGTCGGCGGCCGGGAAATGGAGCGTCGCGCCATTGTAGCGGGCAACGCCGAAGCGCATGCCCTTGGGCGAGAAGGCCAGCCCCTCGACCGAGCGCGGATGCGAGAATTCCCTGGTCTTGCCGTCGGCAAAACGCACATAGGCAATCTTGCCCGAAGCATAGGCAACAGCGCCTTGCGGCCCGGCGGCGACGCTGGTGATCCATTTTTTTCCTGCGGTCGCCAATTCCGCAGTATTGCCGCCTGCGGTCACGGCAAAGATCTTGCCGTCCTCACCGCCGGTGATCAGCCGGTCGTTTGCGGCATCGTGAAGGGCGGCGAGCAGCCCGTCATTGGCCTGCACCGTCTTGTGGCCATGGTCGAGCCGATGGATTGTGCCGTCGGCCAGCGCGAAATGCGGCACGTCGCCAAGGAACACGGCGGCGAGGCAGTGGCCTTCGAGATCGAGCGGGGCGACTGTCGGCATGAGAGACCATTCCGTTCGAGATTTCTGCTGCCCCACCCTTAAGGGGTTGAGCTGCGGGTCTCAACCCGTGCTTCGGATCGTCGTGAGGAGAGAGCGCCAGCGTTGCGGGCGCCCCTTCTCCACAAGGGGAGAAGGGGGAAAGGGCAGCTAAATCAAGCGGCCTGGCAGGCCTGGAAGCTTGTCTTCAGCCGCTCGGCGTCGAGTTCGCGGCCGATGAACACCAGCCGGCTCTCGTGCTTCTCGCCGTCCTTCCAGGCGCGTTGGTGGTCGCCTTCGATGATCATGTGCACGCCCTGGATGACATAGCGCTCGTCATCGCCTTTCAGCGCGATGATACCTTTCAGCCGCAGGATGTTCGGGCCTTCCATCTGGGTGACCTTCTCGATCCACGGGAAGAACTTTTTCGGGTCCATCTCGCCGCCGCGCAGCGACACCGACTGCACCGTCACATCATGGATGTCGGAAGGGTGCGCGTGATGATGGTCATGCCCGTCATGATCGTGATGATCGTGGCCCTCGTGATCATGGTGATCATGATCATGATGGTCATGATCGTCATGCGCCTCGAGGAAGTGCGGATCGTTCTCCAGCGCCCGGGACAGGTCGAACGCACCGCGATCGAGCACCTCGGACAGCGCCACGCCGGCGCGTGTGGTGCGATGGATGCGTGCCGCCGGGTTGATGGCGCGGATCGTCGCCTCCACCTTGCTCAGCTCTTCGGGGGTGACCAGGTCGGTCTTGTTGAGCACGACGACATCGGCAAAGGCGATCTGGTCCTCGGCCTCGCGGGAATCCTTGAGGCGCAGCGGCAGGTGCTTGGCGTCGACCAGCGCCACCACCGCATCGAGCCTGGTCTTGGAACGCACATCGTCGTCCATGAAGAAGGTTTGCGCTACCGGCACGGGATCGGCGAGGCCTGTGGTCTCGACGACGATGGCGTCGAAGCGGCCGGGCCTGCGCATCAGGCCTTCGACGACGCGGATCAGGTCGCCGCGCACGGTGCAGCAGATGCAGCCATTGTTCATCTCGTAGATTTCCTCGTCGGATTCCACGATCAACTCGTTGTCGATGCCGATCTCGCCGAACTCATTGACGATGACGGCGTAGCGCTTGCCATGGTTTTCCGAAAGGATGCGGTTGAGCAGTGTCGTCTTGCCGGCGCCGAGATAGCCGGTAAGGACGGTAACGGGGATCTGCGTCTGTGCGTCGCTCATATTGTGCCTCGAATAGGGATTGTCGGCTCCATATAGGATGTGTGCTCCGCTTTTGCACGAGGCAAACCGATGGGCCAAAGAGGCCGGTATTGCCGAACTTTCCTCACATTGCCGAACGTTCATTGGCGCGGGCTGGCGGTGGGGCCTAGATAGGGCGAGGGGTTGTTCGCACTGAGGAGGCGCCAGATGTCCGACAAGTCCTTGCCACTAAGCCGGCGGCAGGCTCTCGGTCTTGTAGCGGTCACCACGGGCGGCATATTCCTGCCCGCCGGCGTAAGGGCCGGGCAGGTCTCGCCCTATGCCGGGCTTGCTTTGTTCAAAGCCGGTGCCGGCGTCTGCGCCATCACGCCCGAGGTCACAGAAGGACCGTTCTATTTCGACCCGAAGCTCGAACGCGCCGATATCACCGAGGGCAAGAAGGGCGTCGCCCTCAATGTGCGGCTGCAAATCGTCGACGCCGCCTGCCGGCCGCTTCCCGGCGCACGCGTCGATATCTGGCATTGCGACGCCCAGGGCGCCTATTCCGGCTATCCCGGACAGGGCGACGGGCAGGATATCGACACGTCCGGCCAGAGCTTTCTGCGCGGCTGGCAGAGAGCCGATGAAAGCGGCATCGCTTCTTTCGCCACCATCTATCCCGGCTGGTATCGCGGCCGCACCACCCACATCCATTTCAAGATCTTCCCCGACGACCGCTCGGCGATGACCGGCCAGATGTTCTTCCCCGACAGCTTGAGCGAGCAGATATTCGCCACCGTCGCGCCCTATAACGATCGCCCCGGCAAACGCGATACATCGAACACGCGGGACGGCATTGCCCGCCAGGCCGGGCCGCTGTCACAGGCAGCGCTGCGGGAAATGGCGGACGCCTATCAGGCCTTGATGGTGGTCGCGGTGAAGGCCGGTTGAGGGCGCCTCGTCACGTCGCCATCCAGCCGTCGCGGAAAGTCGTTTGTCATCTAACTGAAATAAACATCTGGCATTAGCCACGGCGAACACCGCGATGCTTGCCGGCAAAGCTATTTTCCGAGCCGGAATGTTTTCGATCGTCATTGCCAATCGGCGGCCTGCTTCTATGCTGTCCGCACCGGTTCGGCCGAGGAGGGATGAGCATGGCCAAGGCGGACAAGACTGCAACAATGAGCCGGCTGCATTCGGCGGCGCGGCTGGCGCGCACGGCGCTCGCCGCCCGGCTTCTGGCGCATGGCTTCTATGCCGGTCAGGACCAGATCATGCTGGCGCTCGACCGCGAGGACGGGCAGACGCCCGGCAATCTTGCCGGCCGCCTCGGCGTGCGTCCGCCGACCATCACCAAGACCATCAACCGGCTGCAGGCACAGGGTTTTCTGGAAAAGCGCGCCTCCTCCGCCGATGCCCGCCAGGCTCATATTTTCCTCACCGACACCGGCCGCGAAATCATCCACGCCATCGAGAAATCGGTGAAGAAGACCGAAAAGCAGGCATTGAAGGGTCTCGACAAGAAGGATCAGAAATCGCTGTTCAAGCTGCTTGCACGTGTCGAAGCGAATCTTTCGAACGGCGAAATGGTGCTCCCCGATGACGAACTGGATATCGAGGACAAGATCCTTGAATAGGTCACGCGTTCGCCGCTGACGGCCGCCGCGTCAGTGCCGACCAGCGTCCGGGTGTGACGCCGAACGCCTTCTTGAAATGCCGATTGAAATGGCTTTGGTCACTGAAGCCGGCTGCGATGGCGATTTGCGCCAGCGGCTCGTCGCATTCGATCATCCGACGGGCTCGTTGAAGCCGGCGCATCAACAGGAACCGGTGCGGGCTGGTGGAGAAGGTGGCGCGGAAATGCCGCGACAGGGCATAACGGTCCAATCCGGTGATCGCCTCCAATTCATCCGAACGTACAATCCGCGCGACATTTTCCTCCAGATAGTCGCGCGCCAGACTGGCGGCACGCCATGCAGTTTTCGCTATCGGTTTCGCCGGCTGACCGGCGTGCCGGGCCAGGCTTTGCATCAGCTGCGTCATGAAATCGACCACAAACAGCTCGTCCAGTTCCTGATCCAGCGGCCCGAGCGCCGAAAGCAGCGTCGCGCGGAAATCGCGGTCTGTCATCACGGCATCCCCGACAAACGGCAGTGACCCGCCGCCGAGGCAATCGAGCATCAGGGACGGCTCCAAATACAGCATTCTGTAACGCAATCCGTCTTCTGTGCCGGCGCCGCCATCGTGCATTTCGTCGGGATGAAGGATAATGATCTGGCCAGGCAGGCTCTGATGCGTCGCGCCGCGATAGCGGAAGCTCTGTATGCCATAAAGCGTCACCCCGATTGCATAGGTGTCGTGGCGATGGAGATCGAAGGCGTTGCCGTGGAACCGGGCCTCGATGCGTTCCATGCCGGCAGTACCGGGTGCCGATACGATGCAGTTCTCGGCTGCATCCACGCACAAACGTCCAAGACCCTGAAAGGCTTCCCCGTCTAGACCGTGCGGCATCGCTTCACTCGCAGCCTCGGATTGGCCCCCTTTCGGATTGGAAACTGTCGCATGTTCGATACGAAATTTGCAATCGTGCTCAGGGACGATCTTCCCGTCTGGCAGAAGCTCAACGTCACCGCCTTTCTGACCAGCGGCATCGTCGCGCAGTTTCCCGACCTCATCGGCGAGCCCTACCGTGACCGCGCCGGCAATATCTACAACCCGCTATCGATCCAGCCGGTCATCGTGCTTTCGGCAGACGGCCAGGCGCTCGGAACGATCCAGCGGCGGGCGCTGGAGCGTGGTGTGACGGTTTCGCTCTATGTCGAGGAAATGTTTTCGACTGGGTACGATCTGGCCAACCGTGCCGTCTTTGCCGAATTTGCGCCGGAGGATGCCAAGGTGGTCGGCATCGCGCTTCGCGCCGAAAAGAAGCTCGTCGACAAGATCACCAAGGGTGCCCGCATGCACACCTGACTCTCCGGCCACCAGGAACAAAACTGAGCCCGTCGTCGCCTGTCGGTGTGCCAGCCTCTTTTGGCTTGCCCGCTGGCGACAATTCCCGCATTGGTGAGGGACTGCCTTGCTTCCCGTCCGGCCTGAAATTGAATGCTCCCCCAAGACAAGACGAAAGCGCGACGTCGCCGGCGGCGATCCTGTGCATGCTTTCCGTCTATGTGTTTTTCACCTTCCTCGACACCAGCAGCAAGTACCTTGTGCTGGCTGGCGTCTCGGCGCTGATCGTCGCCTGGACCCGCTTCGCGGTCCATGTCCTGCTTGTCGGCGTCTTTCTGCGCGGATGGCGTGAGCCGTTGCGTTTTCGTCCCGCCAACCTGCCGGCGCATCTCACGCGCGGTCTGCTCCTGTTCGGATCGACCATGTCAACATTCTGGCGCTGCGGACGCTGCAGCTGGCGGAAACCACCTCGATCTACTTCTTCGGCCCGATGGTGATCACCGCGCTTGCCGGTCCGTTGCTCGGCGAATGGGCCGGCTGGCGGCGCTGGCTGGCGATCATGAGCGGCTTTGTCGGCGTCCTCATCATCACCCGGCCGGGCATCGGGGTTTTTGGCGTCGGCCATCTCTTTGCGCTCGGCTCGATGCTATCGAACAGTTTCTACGTCATCATGACGCGCCGTATGTCGGCGACGGAAACCTCGGAAAGTCTCATCCTGTTTTCGGCGCTGGCGCCGGCCGTGCTGCTGCTGCCGACACTGCCGTTTTCGCTTTCGCTGCCGCAGGATGGCTGGCACTGGTTCATATTGCTGATGCTTGGCGTCTTCGGCGCCATCGGCCATTGGCTTCTTGTGCAGGCCTATCGCCTTGCCACCACCACGGCCCTGGCTCCCTATCCCTATTCGCAGATGATCTGGATGATCATCTCCGGCCTGATCGTCTTCAACCAGTTTCCCGACCGCTGGACGCTGGTCGGTGCCACCGTCATCGTCGCCAGCGGCCTCTACATCGTCCACCGCGAGCACCGGCTTCGCTTGCACAACCGCGCGACGCTGGACGCGGAGGCGGAAGCGCTGGCAAAAAAACTTTGATTTGCTCGGGATCGATGGCATAAGAGCCGGCCTTTAAACAGTTTAAATTGCTTCGGGAGCGCAGGGCGCTGGCACAGAAGATCAAGCTTTCGACCATCGCGGATGCGCTCGGCGTGTCCACGGCCACGGTCTCGCTGGCCTTGCGCGACAGCCCGCTGGTCGCCGGCGGCACCCGCGACCGTATCAAGGAACATGCACGCGCCATCGGCTATATCTACAACCGCCGTGCCGCCAGCCTTCGCACCTCACGCTCGGGCATTGTCGGCGTCGTCGTCCACGACATCATGAACCCGTTCTTTGCCGAGATACTGCGTTCGATCGAGAGCGAACTCGACCGCAGCCGGCAGACCTTCATCCTGTCGAACCACTACGACCAACTCGAGAAACAGCGCACCTTCATCGACACGCTTCTGCAGCTCGGCGCTGACGGCGTCATCATGTCGCCGGCCATCGGCACACCGCCCGAAGACATAATCATGGCCGAGGAGAACGGTCTCCCGGCAGTGCTGATTGCACGCACCGTCGAAGGTGCCGACGTGCCGGTGTTTCGCGGCGACGATGCCTATGGCACCGGGCTTGCTACCAATCATCTGATCTCGCTTGGCCACAAGCGCATCGCCATGATCGGCGGTACCGACCAGACGTCGACCGGCCGCGACCGTTATCAGGGATATGTCAACGCCATGGAGGCGGCAGGGCTCGAGGTCAGGCCGTCATGGCGTATCGCCGGCCCGCGCACCAAGCAGGCCGGCTTCGAGGCTGCCGGGCAGTTCTTGGCGCTGAAAGACAGGCCTACCGCGGCCTGCTGCTGGAACGACCTCGTCGCCATCGGCCTGATGAACGGCATTGCGCGCGCGGGGCTGGTGCCGGGCATCGACATCTCCGTTACCGGCTATGACGACCTCGAGGAAGCGGCGATCGCGACGCCGGCACTGACCACGGTCTGGAACGGCCAGCGCGAGGTTGGCCGCCGCGCCGCCAGCGCGCTGCTCGACAAACTCAACGGACAGACGGTGCGGCCGTCGCAGGAACTGATCAAGCCGGAACTGCATGTGCGCCAGTCGACCGGCAAACCGGTGGAACGTGCATGACAAAAACCGAACAGCAAGCTGTCGCCATTCTGGTGCCGGGCCAGTTCAACGACCATGCGGTCGGCCGCATCGACGGGGCGTTCAGCCGCGTCCGGATCGAAGGCGCCGATCCGTCGCTGGTCACCGACGACATGCGCCGTACGGTGCGCGGCATAGCCGCCTTCGGCGGCATAAGCGCCGCGTTGATGGACGCGCTGCCAAAGCTCGAGATCATCGCCAATTTCGGCGTCGGCTATGATTCTGTCGATGTCCGCCACGCCGTACAGCGCGGCATCATGGTCACCAACACCCCGGATGTGCTGACCGAAGAGGTCGCCGATACGGCGCTCGGCTTGCTGATCAACACCATCCGCGAACTGCCGCGCGCCGAGGCCTGGCTGCGCGACGGAAGTTGGCTGCGCAAAGGCAACTATCCGCTGAGCCGGCTGACCCTGCGCGGGCGCCATGTCGGTATCTTTGGCATGGGCCGCATCGGCCTCGCCATTGCCCGCCGGCTCGACGCTTTCGGGCTGCCCATCGCCTACCACAACCGGCGCCGCGTCGAAGGCCTGTCCTATGACTATCACCCGACGCTGAAAGGTCTCGCCGAGGCGGTCGACACACTGATCTCGGTGGCGCCCGGCGGGGCCGCGACGGAAAGGGCAGTCAATGCCGAAATCCTCTCGGCTCTTGGGCCGAACGGCGTCTTCGTCAATATCGGCCGGGGCAGCACGGTCGATGAGCCAGCCCTTGCCGCCGCACTTGCCAGCGGCAGCATCGCCGCTGCCGGGCTAGACGTCTTTGCCGACGAGCCGAATGTGCCAGCGGCGTTGCTTGCCGCGCCCAACACCTCGCTTTTGCCACATGTCGGCTCCGCCTCGCAGCACACCCGCCGCGCCATGGCGGACCTATGCGTCGACAATCTGGTCTCGTGGTTTTCGCAGCGCAAGGCACTGACGCCGGTGCCGGAGACGGCAAATGTCAAGGCAAGGCCGTAAGCGGGCTGCCATATCTATTAACTTCAGCTTAACCCTTCGGAATCATTCTGGTCCCTTCCTAGTGTCTGTCCGCCTGACAGCACATGACAGCAAGATGAAGCGCGCCTCCTGATCTCTTCGAACGCGGCGCGCTTGAAATGCGCGGAGAAACAGGATGAAAACGCTTCCTGCATTGATGGCGGTTGCTGTGCTGTTCGGCAGCGTCCAGCTGTTTTATGCCGGTAGCGGTGAAAGCCGTGCAGCCAGTGAGTCACCACCTTCATCCGGCAACTACCGGCTGGTAGCCCATGGTGACGAGGCGTCTTGTGCGGTCAGCCGTGGCGCCGAGATTTCGCAAGGCTTGTCGCTGTTGACGGTCGCCGCGAATTGCCGCCGGGTGTTGCCCGGTGTCGAGCAGGCGAAGTTCTGGCGAGAGCAGAATGACGGCACGGTCACATTCAGCGCCAACGGCACCGATCCAATCGTCATGTTCTCAGTCGCCGATGGCGACGGTTACGAATCCTACGCGCCGGCGCTGCCGCTGCTATCGCTGGCGTCGGCCGGCAACTGACGAGCGCTATTCTGCCGCTGCGCGCGCGCCCGATTTCGCCGCCTGATGCAGACGTACAGCGTCGCCGAAGGCGCGGAAAATCTTTGCCGAGATGTCGTCAGATTCGACCCAGTACTCTGGATGCCACTGCACGCCAACAGCGAAGGCGCGGGCGTCCTTGACCGAAACCGCCTCGACAGTGCCGTCGGCGGCGACCGCTTCGACCTGCAGCTTCGGGCCAAGCCGATCGATGGCCTGGCGATGCACCGAATTGACCAGGATGTCGCCGGCGCCGAAGACCCCGGCCAGGCAGCTGCCGGGTTTTATCGACACGCTCTGGCGGATGGCGAAGCGTTCGTCCTGATTGTCGCTTGCCGGCGCACGATGGTCGAGCGAACCGACGCGTTCCTGGATTTCGGTCGCCAGCGTGCCGCCCAGTGCCACATTCATCTCCTGGATTCCGCGGCAGATGGCGAGCAGCGGTACCCCGCGCTCCACCGCCCGGCGGATCAGTGGCAACGTCGTCGCGTCGCGGGCGGAGTCGTAAGGACCATTGGCTTCGCTGGCGTCACCGCCATAGAGCGAGGGATGAACGTTGGACTTCGAACCGGTGACCATGACGCCGTCGACGGCGGAAAGCAGTTCATCGAAGTCGAGCCGGTCGCCGAAGGACGGTACCAGCAGCGGGAACACGCCTGCACCCGAAAGCGCCGCTTCAAGATATTGCTGTGGGGCGGCATGCCAGATGTAATTGTCGAACTGGCGGACGTCGGTCGATATGGCGACGAGCGGCTGGTGCATTTGGTCCGGATCCCATCGGGTGCAACGAATTATCTGCCTGCAAAATAGGCGATCCGAAGGCGCATTTCCATGGCAAGTTTCGGCGTGTCGCGTAGGCCAGTTAATCGACCTTAGACTATAGTTGCAAGATCTGCCCCAACGCCGTGAATTTCCCCGAAATGCGCCACTCAAACCGGGCTGCGACGCTGGACTCGACTCCTTGCCTGTGTATTGTCGGGCTCGAAGCCGATCCGGGCTCCGAAGCGTCCCGAATGTCGGTCAGTTGATCCAAAGGGAGGAACTTCATGGATCGTCGTTCGTTCATCCGCAAGGCCGGCACCACCGGTTTCGGCGCCGCGGCGGCTGCCGCGACACTTGCTGCGCCGGCCATCGCCCAGTCCAACCCGAAAGTGACCTGGCGGCTGGCGTCGTCCTTCCCGAAGTCGCTCGATACGATCTATGGTGGCGCCGAAGTGTTTTCCAAGATGCTGTCGGAGGCGACCGACGGCAACTTCCAGGTCCAGGTCTTCGCCGCCGGCGAACTCGTTCCCGGCCTGCAGGCCGCCGACGCCACCACTGCCGGCACCGTCGAGGCCTGCCATACGGTGGCATACTATTACTGGGGCAAGGACCCGACTTGGGCGCTGGGGGCGGCGGTTCCGTTTTCGCTCAACGCGCGCGGCATAAACGCCTGGCACTATCATGGCGGCGGCATCGATCTGTTCAACGAGTTCCTGGCGACGCAGGGTCTGTTCGGGCTGCCGGGCGGCAATACCGGCGTGCAGATGGGCGGCTGGTTCCGCAAGGAGATCAAAACGGTCGCCGACCTTTCCGGCCTCAAGATGCGTATCGGTGGTTTTGCCGGCAAAGTGGTGCAAAGGCTCGGCGTAGTTCCGCAGCAGATCGCCGGTGGCGACATTTATCCGGCGCTGGAAAAAGGCACGATCGACGCCGCCGAATGGGTTGGCCCCTACGACGACGAGAAGCTCGGCTTTTACAAGGTTGCGCCCTATTACTACTATCCCGGCTGGTGGGAAGGTGGACCGACCGTCCATCTGATGTTCAACAAGGCGAAATACGACGAACTTTCGCCGGCTTACAAGTCGCTGGTGCACACTGCCGCCCAAGCGGCCGACGCCAACATGCTGCAGAAATACGACTACCTCAACCCGGCGGCGGTGAAGCGGCTGGTTGCCGGCGGCGCCAAGTTGAGCCCGTTCAGCCAGGAGATCATGGCCGCCTGTTTCGAAAAGGCCAACGAAGTCTATGCCGAGATGGAAGCCTCGAACGCGCCGTTCAAGAAGATCTGGGACTCGATCAAGGCGTTCCGCAAGGAGCATTATCTCTGGGCGCAGGTGGCCGAGTACAATTACGACACCTTCATGATGGTCCAGCAGCGCAACGGCAAGCTCTAGAATATTCTGCGACGCCGAGTGGCTCCACTCGGCGTCGCAGAAAAGGGCTAAAACAAAGCGGATGTCCCGTTTGGTTTGAATGCATTCCGCTCCAGGCGTTTGATGGATCTCGTCAAAGGACCGCGAGCCACGCCCCGCGGTCCTTCCCTGTCAGCCTTCGGACGCACTGACTTCGACCAGTACTCCACCCGGCGCATGGCAATAGAACGTCGTCGACTGGATGCGGCCGCGCATTAGCTGCTGGACCTCGCCCGGTTGCAGGCCGGCATCGGCAAGCCCGGCTCGCTTTGCATGCACAAACTCCGGCTTGCCGACGAAGAAGCCAACGTGAAAGCCGTCCGGATAGCTGGCGGGCTCGCCTTTCCCCGGCTTCATCAGATTGAGGATGAAGCCATCGATGCCACGCAGAACCGCGAAGGCGTCCTTGCCGCGCACGGCGACAAATTCAAAGCCGAATGGCTGGTGAAGAAGCGGGCAAGGCCGGCAACTTCGGTGGTGACGAGATTTATGTGGTTCAGTTTCATGATGCGTCTCCTGCCACGGGTTGAATGCGGACAGGCTTCGACCGAAGAGCGCAAACCGGCGGGACCGCTACATCCGAAAATCCGGACGTGACCCGACCGGCTCGCGAGTTTCGCCTCGCTTGCCGGCCGCGGGTTCTCCCACAAGTAATGTGGCGAACAGGCTTCCCCGAGCATCGTGCTCAGGACGGGAAGAGCCGGACTACCGAACCGGCAATGTCTTTTTCGGCGTAGTTTCTGTAACCGGTCGCCCCGCCGGTGGCAACTGGCCCGATCGATCAGCCCTGAGGCACTACCAGGACCTTGACCTCACCTGGTGCCGACGGGTTGGCAATGATCGCCACCGCCTCGTCGAGGTCGACTTGTCGCGATATCAGCCGGTCTACCTCGATCGCACCCGAGGCGATGAGATCGGCGGCCCGGCGATGGGTAAAGGGATTGAGGAAGGAGCCCAGGACCTTCAACTCGCGGAACAGCAGGTCGAACGGTTCGAACGCCGCTTTCATGCCTTGCGGCATGACGCCGACGACGACAATTGTGCCGCCCGCCTTGGCCAGCCGCATCGCCTGCTCGACGGTGTCTTTCACGCCGGCGCATTCGAACACCACGTCGACGCCGCCCGGCATCAAACCCGACCGGCCGACGATCGCGTCGGTGATGTCGGAAGCGCTGGGATCGACCGTCGCCGTTGCGCCAAGTTCCTCGGCAAGGGCGCGCCGCGAGGCCTGGCGCGTCGACAGGATGATGGTCGTCGCACCGGCGAGCTTTGCCAGTTGAACGGTGAGCAGGCCGATCACGCCGCCGCCGAGCACGGCAACCGACGAACCTGGTCTGATCGCGGCAAGGTCCACGCCATGCAGGCAGCAGCCGAGCGGCTCGCAGAACGCACCATGCGTCGGCGTCAGATCGCCTGGCAGGACGAAAGCCTGTTTCTGCGGCAGGGCAAGATATTCGGCAAAGCCGCCATCGCGATGGATGCCGATGGCACGCAGATTGCCGCAGAGGTTGACCCGGCCGGCCTGGCAATGCGCGCACCGGCCGCAGGCGATGTTGGGATCGCCGGTGACGCGGTCGCCGACGGCAAAGCCGGATACGGCAGGTCCGATCGCCTCGACGATGCCGGAGAATTCATGGCCGAGAGTCACCGGCGGCGTGCACGGGAATTCGCCATGGAAAAGATGCCGGTCGGTGCCGCAGACGCCGCACGCCTCGATCCGCACCAGCAGCTCGTCCGGTCCGGCAGTCGGTTTCTCGACCTCGCACACGGCGAGGCCGCCCACTCGCTCCAGTCGCACCGCCTTCATGGCTGCCGGGCCTTCGTCAATTGAAACTCGGTGGTTGCGACAGATCGGTTGCCGGTGCCGCCGGTTTCGCGGGCGGCTTTTCGTCGAAGCTTGGCGGCTGCGACAGGTCCTGCGCGCCGGGCGCAGCGGGTGCCGTGCTGCCACCGGCCGGCGGCGTGCCGAGCGGCGACAGGCTGGGCATCTCCGGCACCTTGATGTCGATCGTCGCTGGATCGACGACGGCGCCTTTGTAGTGCATCACCATCTGCGGGAAGGCGATGGTCAGGCCGATCATGATCACCTGGATACAGACGAACGGCACTGCGCCCCAATAGATCTGCCCGGTGGTGACGGGCGCGATCTGTTTGCCGGTGAGCCGGTCGAGATAGGGCACGCGTGCGGCGACCGAGCGCAGATAAAACAGCGCGAAGCCGAACGGTGGATGCATGAAGCTGGTCTGCATGTTAACCCCGAGCAGCACGCCGAACCAGATCAGGTCGATGCCGAGCTTGTCGGCCGCCGGCGCCAAAAGCGGCACGATGATGAAGGCGAGCTCGAAGAAATCGAGGAAGAAGGCGAGCACGAAGACGAGGATGTTGACGCCAATCAGGAAACCGACTTCACCGCCCGGCAGCGACGTCAACAGGTGCTCGACCCAGATGTGGCCATTGACGCCGTAGAAGGTCAGCGAGAACACCCGCGCGCCGATCAGGATGAACAGCACGAAGGACGACAGCCGCGTCGTTGAGGCCAGCGCCTGCTTGACCACGTCGAGCGACAGCCGCCCCTTCATCGCCGCCATCGCCAGCGCGCCGACGGCGCCCATGGCGCCGCCCTCCGTCGGCGTGGCGATGCCGAGGAAAATGGTACCCAGCACCAGGAAGATCAGCGCCAGCGGCGGGATCAGCACGATGATCACCTGCTGTGCCAACCTCGACATCAGGTTGATCTTCAGGCGCTGGTCGATGATCGCCACGACATAGATGAAGATCACGCCGATGGTGGCGCCGAGGATATCGGCATTGCCGCCATGGTTTGGCGCGAGGTAGCGATACGCGGCATAGGAAACCACCACCGCCGCCAGCAGCGCCGCCAGCAGCGACAGCACACCGTGACCGAGCGTGCGGGCCTCCAGCGGCAGTGCCGGCATCGACTTCGGCCGGACGATCGACATGAGCAGGATGTAGAGCATGTAGATGCCGGTCAAAATGAGCCCGGGGATCAGCGCCCCCTTGTACATATCGCCGACCGAGCGGCCGAGCTGGTCGGCCAGCACGATCAGCACCAGTGACGGCGGGATGATCTGGGCGAGCGTGCCCGATGCTGCGATGACGCCGGATGCCAGCCGCCGGTCGTAGCCGTAGCGCAGCATGATCGGCAGCGAAATCAGCCCCATGGCAATGACGGAAGCCGCCACCACGCCGGTCGTCGCGGCCAGCAGCGCGCCGACGAAAATCACGGCATAGGCCAGGCCACCACGAACCGGTCCGAACAACTGGCCGATCGTGTCGAGCAGGTCTTCGGCCATGCCGGATCGTTCGAGCACGATGCCCATGAAGGTGAAGAACGGGATCGCCAGCAGCGTGTCGTTCGACATCACCCGGCTGCCGTAGAAATTGTCCGGCAACGCGTGCAGCAACGGCCAGGCGAGGTTGATCGAGCCGCCCGAATAGGGCGACAGCAGCACGCCGATGAAGAAGAACATCAGGCCGTTGGCGGCAAGCGAGAAGGCGACGGGGTAGCCGATCAGCAGGAAGAAGATCAGCGAGGCGAACATGATCGGCGCCATGTTCTGGGCGATGAACTCGATCACGAGCGCACCTCTTCGACGAGCGCCTTGGCTTCTAGCTCGGCCTGTTCATGCACCGATATGAATGGAGTGGGATCGTCCATATGACCGCGCATGATGGCGATTTTCTTGATGATTTCGGAAATGCCCTGCAGCGCAAGCAGGAAAAAGCCGACCAGCAGGATCGCCTTCGCCGGCCAGATGATCAGCCCGCCGGAATTGTTCGACATCTCGCCGCTGCGATACGACAGCGACACATAGGGAACGAAATAGACCACCATCAATGTCACGAACGGCATCAGGAAGAAGACGTGACCGAAAAGGTCGATCCAGTGCTGCACGCGGCGCGAGAACATGCCGTAGACGATGTCGATGCGGATATGGTCGTTCTGCTTCAGCGTGTAGGCGGCGGCCAGCATGAAGGCGGCGCCGAACAGATACCACTGCAATTCCAGCCAGGCGTTCGAGGACATGTCGAACAGCTTGCGGATGACGGCGTTAGCGGCGCTTACCAGAATTGCGAGCAGGATCAGCCACGATACCCATTTGCCGATGAATTCGTTCAAACGGTCAATGGTTCTGGAAAGAGCGAGAAGCCCTGCCATGCATTCCTCCCTTGTGTCAGAGCGCGGCGGTTCCCTGTCCGTTGCGCCGCTGTGGACCAACGGTATGCAGTGCGTGGTTCGGCGGGTCAACACGGGCCTGCCCGCATAAACACAGTTGTGAGGTGACGACCGGCAAAAAAGCTGCCGCGTCCTTTGCATGTCCAAGGACATGCGGCTCTTTCACCAACCAAAGTCGGGTGCGGCTCAGGCGATCTTCTGTTGGTCGCGGCCGGCGCCGATCAGCACAAGCATGGCGACGAGGAACAGGTACATCCAGGCATCGCGCCATTCGAGCGGGAAATAGCCGGCCCATAGCGATTCGGCCATGCCGAAAGCGGCGGCGCCCGGTGCCGCCCGCAGCGGCGAAAGATAGCCGCCTACTGCCGTCACGAACAGGATCTTCAACCCGTAGACCAGGCCGGTGCCGAAGCTGATGTTGCCGTAGTAGAAGCCGGCGAGCACGCCGGCCAGCGCAGCGCAAAGGCCGCCGAAAAGCACCGCACGCCGAAACACCGCGCGGACATCGACACCGCACATCGCAGCAGCCTTGGGATCGTCGGAAACGGCGCGCCAACTGCGGCCGAAGCTCGAATGTGTGAAGCCCCACGCAGCCAGCGCAATGGCCGCCAGCACGGCAGCGCAATCGAGCAACTGGATCAGCGTCAACGTCGCCTTGAAGCTGGCACTCTGCGCGAAGACGATGGTCTGGGCCAGCATCGGTGGCAACCACAGATCGTGGGTGTTGGCGGCGATGCGGCTGGCTTCCGACAAGACCAGCAATATACCGAGCGTTGTCACCACGATCGCATTGGGCGAGCGGTCGGCCAAGGGTTCGAAGATGCTTCGTGACAGAACGTGGCTGATCAGCGCCGCGTAGAGAAACGCCGCAACTATGCCGAGCGCGACCGATGCAAGCAGCGTCAGCCACAGTGCCTGATAGCCGAATGCCGCGGTGAGGATCATCGTTTGCCCGCAAAAGGCGAACAGCGCGCCATAGGCAAGATTGGTGCGGTGCAGGATGCCGTTAGTCAGCACATAGCCGAAGGCAAGCAGTGCGTAGAGCGCGCCCGAATGCAGCCCGTTCAGAACCTGCTGGAAGAAATAGAGCATGCAAAATCCTCGGTGCATGGCTCCGAATAATCGGAAATCGACTTTCGCTGGGATCATGCACAAAATCAAAGTGCTACAAGCCGCGGCGCTCGCAGCCGTGAAGAGCGTTGCACTCGGAATCTAACTTGTCAAATGCGATTTATCGGTTAGATTTCATCGCATGACGGTATCCTGGACTCCGCACCGCTTCACCGGCGGCATGCTTGCGCTCGACACGGCGAACACCGTTGTGCTGCGGCACCATCCGGAGAAGACCTTCGACCGTTTCGACGATCCCGCCGAGATTGCCCGCTTTGCCGAAGCCGCCAGCGGCTTTCGCGCCGCCGAGCTCGGCGGCAGGCGGCTGGAGGCCCCGTCGCCGGACAAGATCGCGCCGGTGGTACTGTCGATCCGCGAAACCACCGATCGGCTGTTTCGCCGCGCGGTGTCGAAAGGTGCGATCGCCACCGCCGACATGCCTGAATTCCTGGAAGCCTGCGCCGACGGCCTCGCCCATGGCCGCACCGAAATCGGGACGCTTGGAAAACCGTTCGGCGACCCGGCGACGCCGATCGCCTTTGAGGCGGCATTGGCGGTCTCGGCGCTGTCGCTGCTGCGCGGCGACACCATCGCCAGGCTGAGGATTTGTCCCAACTGCAGCTGGCTGTTTGTCGACCGAAGCCGCAATTCCAGCCGCCTTTGGTGCGACATGGCGGTATGCGGCAACCGCCAGAAGGCAAACCGTCACTATCGCCGCCGGACGGCGGCGAACGAGGTCCACAATGGCGAGGTCCAGAATGGCTAGGCTGTTTTCGCGCTCGATCGTTGTCGGGGTTGCGCTGATTGTGGCTGCAGCGCTCGGCGCCTGTCGCGAGACGGGCACGGACGACAACGGCGATGGCAAATTGTTCGAGATTTCAGGCAAGATATTCGTGTTCAACTATCGCCTCGCCAGGGCGACCTACCTCGTTACGCTGCGGCCGTTGCGGCCGATGGGGGAGGGGCAGGTCGCGGTCGCCAGCTTCCAAAACCCGGCCGGCGGCGAGCCGCTGGCAGTCGAGCAGAAAATCTGGCCGAAGCTCGACAAGGTGACGCTGGAGAGTCCGGCGCTTCAATGCGTCGTCAAGGACAAGCCTTACGCGATCGCGATCAGCATCAAGGACGCTGACGGCACGATCCTCCAGAAGATCGACACCACTCTGATGTCGACGGAGGACCAGTCCGTCCTGCCCGACCGGCCGCTGGTCATCGATCAGCTTTATACGCCCAATCCGGACCTTGCCGGCCACCCGGACGGCAAGTTGCCGAACGAACCTAAGCCCGACTGTTCGAAAGGTCTCTGACGCATTTTTCGACGGCATCGGATGGCGCGGAATTTTATTGCTGTCGAAAACAGCCGACGCGCGGTTTCTTACGCCGGCGGGCGCGGCGTTGATGATTTGTTGCGGACCGCCTGGCGGCTTCGATTTTGTTTGACCTCCCCGGCAAGGGAAGAAAGACTATAGGTACTTGACTCCGACGTTGGCCGCGCACCCTCCAGGTGCGGCTTCCGCACAGGAAATGCCTGATGACGCTGCACAATGTCGCGCTCGACGACAAGTTCGACCTGGCAAAGGAGCGCATCTTCCTGTCGGGTGCCCAAGCAGTCATCCGCATGCTTCTGATGCAACGCGAGCGCGACCGCCGGGCTGGCCTGAACACCGCCGGTTTCGTCTCCGGCTATCGCGGCTCGCCGCTCGGCGGCCTCGACATGCAGCTGTGGAAGGCCCGGGACCAGCTCGCGCAGTCGGACATCGTCTTCCAGCCCGGTCTCAACGAGGAGCTCGCCGCCACCGCCTGCTGGGGCTCGCAGCAGGCCGAATTGCTGGGCGAGGGCACTCGTGACGGCGTTTTTTCGGTCTGGTACGGCAAGGGTCCGGGCGTCGACCGCTCCGGCGACGTGTTCCGTCACGCCAATCTCGCCGGCTCGTCGAAACATGGCGGCGTGCTGGCCCTGATGGGTGACGACCACATGGCCGAATCCTCGACCAACGCGCATGCCACCGAGTTCCTGTTTGTCGACACCATGGTGCCGATCCTCAATCCGGCCGGTGTCCAGGAGATCATCGACTACGGCCTCTACGGCTTTGCCATGTCGCGTTTTGCCGGCACCTGGGCGGCGATCAAATGCGTCAAGGACAACATCGAATCGACGGCCTCGGTCGATGCCGCGCTCGACCGGCTAGATATCGTCATCCCGGACTTCGACATGCCGCCCGGCGGCCTCAACATCCGTAACGAGATCGACATGCTCGGCCAGGAGGAGCGGTTGCATGAATACAAGCGCGCCGCTGCTTCGGCCTTCATCCACGCCAACGGGCTGAACCGGATCGTCTATTCAGGCGGCAGCAGCCCGAAGCTTGGCATCGTCACCATCGGCAAGAGTTATCTCGACGTTCGGCAGGCGCTCGAAGACATAGGCATCGACGAAGTAACCGCCAATCGTATCGGTATCAGGCTGTTCAAGGTCGGCTGCCCGTGGCCGCTCGACCTGCAGCACATCGCCGACTTTGCTCGCGGCCTAGACACCATCGTTGTCGTCGAGGAGAAACGCTCGCTGATCGAGGTGCAACTGCGCGAGAACCTTTACGGCACCGCCACGCAGCCGGTCATCGTCGGCAAGAAAAACGAACGCGGCGACTGGCTGTTCCCGGCCAAGGGCGCGCTCGACCCCAACGACATTGCCATCGCACTCGGCGAGAGGATCTTGCTAACGATCGGCCCGTCGGAAGAAATTGCCGCGCGGGTGGCGAAATTGCGCCAGTTCCAGGCGATGCTGGCCGACACGTCAGACATCGCCTCGCGCACGCCCTTCTTCTGCTCCGGCTGCCCACACAATTCCTCGACCAAGGTGCCGGACGGCTCGCTCGCCGCCGCCGGAATCGGGTGTCATTTCATGGCGCTGTGGATGGACCGCAACACCGTCGGCTTCACTGCCATGGGCGGCGAGGGCGCGCAGTGGGTCGGCCAGGCGCCGTTCTCGAAGCGCGAGCACATCTTCCAGAATCTGGGCGATGGTACCTACAACCACTCGGGTGTGCTGGCGATCCGCTTCGCGCTGTCGACCGACGCCAACATCACCTACAAAATCCTCTACAATGACGCCGTCGCGATGACCGGCGGGCAGCCGCACGAGGGCGGCCTGACGGTGGACATGATCGCCAGGCAGGTGCGCGCCGAGGGCGTCGAGCGCATCGCCATCGTCACCGACGAGCCGGACAAATATACCGGCAAGGTGGAATTTCCCGCCGGCGCCACCATCCACCACCGCGACGACCTCGATCTCGTCCAGCGCGAGTTGCGTTCGGTCAAGGGCGTCTCGGTGCTGCTCTACGACCAGACCTGCGCCGCCGAGAAGCGCCGCCGCCGCAAACGCGGCACCTTCCCCGATCCCGACAAGCGCATCTTCATCAACGAGCTGGTCTGCGAAGGTTGCGGCGATTGCGGCGTGCAGTCGAATTGCGTCTCGATCCAGCCGGTCGAGACCGAATTCGGCCGCAAGCGCAAGATTGACCAGTCGAGCTGCAACAAGGACTTCTCTTGCGTCAATGGTTTCTGCCCGTCCTTCGTCACCGTCCACGGCGCCAAAATCAGGAAAGCCGAAGGCATAGCCGGCGCGGCCGACCCGCTCGCGGGGGTGCCGGCGCCGGCGCAATTTACGCTCGGTGAACAAGGCTGGGCGGCAATCATCGACGGTGTCGGCGGCACCGGCGTCGTCACCATTGGCGCAGTGCTCGGCATGGCAGCCCACCTCGAAGGCAAGGGCTGCGGCATGATCGACATGGCCGGCCTCGCACAAAAGGGCGGCTCCGTGTTCACCCATGTCCGTATTGCCCGCACGCCGGACGACATCCACGCCATTCGCGTATCGGCCGGCAAGGCCGATCTCGTGCTTGGCTGCGATCTCGTCGTTTCGGGTGCAAAGAAGGTGATGGCCGCGGTGCGCGAAGGCTATACCATCTTCCTCGCCAACACCGCCGAGATCATGCCGGGCGAGTTCGCCCGTTCGGCCGATTTCTCGCTGCCTATCGAGCGGCTGAAGAAAGCGATAAGAACTGCCGCGGGCGACGACAAGGCGCATTTCTTCGACGCCACCCGCACCGCCACCGCGCTGTTCGGCAGTTCGCTCGGCGCCAACATGTTTATGCTCGGCTTTGCCTTCCAGCATGGCGGCTTGCCGCTGTCGGACGAGGCGGTCGAGAAGGCAATCGAGCTCAACGGCGAGGCGGTGGCGATGAATATCGCGGCATTTCGCTGGGGTCGCCGCGCCGCCCACCAGCCGGATTTCGTGCGCGGCCTTCTCACCCAGCCGGGCAAGGCCACGCAGCCTGCCGCGATTGCCGAGACGCTGGCCGACATCATTGCCCGCCGCGTCGCCTTCCTGACCGCCTATCAGAACGCCGCCTATGGCAAGCGCTATGCCGACAGACTGGCAGCGCTGCGTAAGGCCGAAACCAAGGTCGTGCCCGGTTCGACCGTGGTGACCGAAGCTGCCGCAAAGAACCTGTTCAAGCTGATGGCTATCAAGGACGAATACGAGGTGGCGCGGCTCTATACCGACGGCTCCTTTGCCGCAGATCTCGCAAAGCAGCTCCAGAGTTACGACAGGCTCGAATTCCATCTCGCACCGCCGATCATGGGCAGGCGCGGCAGTGACGGCAAGCCGAAGAAATCGAGCTTTGGTCCGTGGATGATGAACGGGTTCCGCCTGCTGGCGGCGATGAAGGGCCTGCGCGGCACCGCTTTCGACCTGTTCGGCTACAGCGCCGAGAGGCGTATGGAGCGGCAGCTTCTTGCCATCTATGAAGCCGACCTGGAGCTTGTCGCCGGCGCGCTGGCACCGGGCAAGATCGAGGCCGCTGCCGCGCTTGTCTCGGTGCCGGCGCTCATCCGCGGCTATGGCCACGTCAAGCGGGCCAGTGCCGAAAAAGCCGCCGGCGAACGCCAGCGTCTGCTCGACCGCCTTTCGACGGCGCCACTGCGGCCGCAGCTTCAAGCCGCCGAATGATTCCGCACCGTGATACGCCTTGTTTACCTGAACGGTAGTTTCCCTGTTTCCGCAGCGTCAGCGGGGGATCCCGGCAGGTCTCAAACCGCCTCTCTAAACCTTTCTTAAGGCCAATGTGACACTGCTGGGTTCCCAAGGGTTGGGATCCAGGCGTGAATCTGAAAAGACAAAACGAGATTCCGGTCGACGTTTACATTCCGTTCGTGGAAACTCTGTTTCGCGACGGCGTTACGCTTTCGATCGGCATTGTCGCGCAGACCTTCCTGATCGGCCTTGTCTGGTGGAAAAGCGGCGACCCGCTTTATCTGCTTGTCGCGATCGCGATGGTTCTCGTCGGCATCTTCCGTATGAGAAACTTCCGCAAATACAACAGCTTGCCCCCGCCGGCGACCTGGGAAGAGGCGCACAAGCGCGAGAACGACTACATCCTCTATGGCTCCTTGCACGGGCTCACGCTTGGCGCCTTCTGCCTGCTTGGCATCTATTTTGCGCGCGACAATTTCGCTGAGATCGCCTCCGTCTGCCTGACGCTGGCCACGGCCACCTCCATTGCCGGGCGCAACTATGGCTCCCCGCGCATGGTCACCATCCTGACGCTTGCCTTGACGTGGCCGATCTCGTTGGGGTTCCTTTTACGTGGCGATATCTACCACATCCTTCTCGGGCTCCTGTCCGCCCCATTCCTGTTTGCTATTCGCAAATTCGCCGACACGGTCCGCGACGTGCTTTTTGCCGCCGTCTCGGAGGAAAAAAAGGCGAACCGCATCGCACAGCGTTTCAACCGCGCCCTCAACACCATGTCGCATGGTCTTGTCATGCTCGGTCCGGACGGCCGGGTAGCGGTGGCCAATGCCGAAGCCGCGCACCTGATGTCGCTCAAATCGCCGGATGCCTTGCTCGGACGGTCGATCCACGGTCTGCTGATGCGCGGCGTTGCCGGCGGCATGCTGGCGCCGAAGGATTGCCGCTACATCGAAGCCCAACTGACGCGCGCCCTGCGCGAGGGCCGCGACCGCAAGGTTCTGGTCTCGCTCGCCAACGGCCAGCACTATGAATTTTCTGCCCGGGAAGGCAGCCAGGAACTGGGCGTCATCACTTTCGAGGATGTGACCGCCCGCGTCGAGGCGGAGGACAAGATCCGCTTCATGGCGCGCTACGACAGTCTCACCGGTCTGCCCAATCGCGCCTATTTCCATGAGCTGGTCGTGGAGGCCATGGCCTCGGGCGATCCGGATCGTCTCTGCGGGCTGGTCGTGCTCGACCTCGACGATTTCAAGAGCGTAAATGATACGCTCGGCCATCCGGTCGGTGACGGTTTGATCTACGCCGTCGCTGAGCGGCTGGCCGCGATCGCCGGGCCAGGTATCACCGTCAGCCGCTTCGGCGGCGACGAGTTCATGATCTTCTTCGAACGCATCGAAGATGAAAGCCATCTGACCGGCCAGGTTGATGAGATCTTTGTCAATCTACAGGGCGAGGTCGATGTCGCCGGCCACGGATTGCGCATCCAGGCCAGCGGAGGTGCGGCGCTCTCGCGGGTCAGGGATACCGACGTCGATGCCATGATCGTCAAGGCCGACCTTGCACTCTACAAGGCAAAGGAGCTTGGCAAGAACGGCTGGCGGCTGTTCGAGGCCTCCATGGACGCTGCCTTCCGCAGCCGCCAGCTGATGAAGGCGGATCTGCGCAGTGCGGTGGAAAACAAGGAGCTGCGAGTCGTCTACCAGCCGATCGTCGCGATGAACACGATGCGGATCGCCAGTTGCGAGGCGCTGTGCCGCTGGGATCATCCCGACCTCGGGCCGATCTCCCCCGGTATCTTCATTCCTCTTGCGGAGGAAATGGGCATCATTTCCGACATCAGCACTTTCGTCCTGCATGCGGCCTGCACGGAATGCGCCAAATGGCCGGCCCAGACCAGCGTGTCGGTCAATCTCTCGGCCAAGGATTTCCGCAATCGTGATGTCATCCAGAAGGTTCGCGATGCGCTGGCCGGTTCCGGTCTGCCGGCCGACCGCCTCGAGATCGAGGTCACCGAGACGGCGCTGCTCGATGACAAGTCGCTGACACGCCAATATATCGAGGAATTGAAGCGGCTCGGCGTTCGCATCGCGCTCGACGATTTCGGTACCGGTTATTCGAGCCTCAGCTATCTCCACAAACTGCCGCTCGACAAGATCAAGATCGATCGCTCGTTCCTGATCGACGTTACCCAGAACAGCCGGTCGCTCGAATTGCTCAAGGGCATCGTCAACCTGTCACGGCCGCTGGGACTTTCTGTCACCGTCGAAGGCGTCGAAACCTTCGAACAGCTCAAGATCCTGGCATTGCAGGTCAAGCCCGACCTGGTCCAGGGCTTTCTGTTCGGGTCGGCGCTCAGCGCGTCCGGCATCGAGACGATGTCGAGCACGGTCTGGCCCTTTGCCAAGGACATCAAAACAGCGAGGAAGGCGACGCGGCGTTGATTTTTATGTCGAAAAACCGCGCAAATTTAGTACAATTTGGTCGATTGTTAACCTTAACGAGCGGTAAACAACCTCCTGCTTATTTTCATCTTTACATCTCAGGACCCTGCCTTAGTGTCGACTGGTGGCGGTAATCGCGGGGAATAGAGTTCATGTGTGCCCAGTTGAGTTCGCTCGGCCATGCGGCGAGCGCGGGCGGTGAAAATTCGTCCGAAACTATGTCTAGTTTCGCCAGGAATGTTTCGGCGATGCTGGAGCGGACGGAATACCGCCGTTGCGACAAGGGCGAGGATCTCGAGGACATCTATCGCCTGCGCTACAAGTCGTACCGTTCCAACGATATGGTTCCCGATAACGAGAACCACACCATTCACGACGAACTCGACGAGGTGCCTAACGTCTTCCGGTTCGGTGTCTACATCGACCAGGAACTCGTCAGCACACTGCGTATTCATCACGTAACGCTGTCGACGCCAAGATCGCCTTCCACCAAAGCTTTCGGTGACATCGTCATGCCGATGCTCGAGGAGGGCATGAGCTTCGTCTGCCCCAGTCGGTTCGCCTCCGACCCGGAATGGTCGCGCGTCTATCCGCAAATACCCTATCTCACGCTGCGGCTCGCCGGCATGGCATGTTTTCACTTCAACGCGCCCTATTGCCTTTCGACCATCCGCGAGGATCACGCCGGCTTCTACAAGCGGATCTACTACGCCGAGAAGATCAGTGAGCCTCGTGCCTATCCTGGCGTCTATAACAAGGTCGTGCTCTACCGTGCTGATGTTGGCGCTATTCGCGAACGGTCGCTGTCGCGCTTTCCATTCTTCCGTTCGACGCCAATGGAGCAGCGTATGTTATTCAATGCGCCCGGTGCCGGCGAACTCGCTCCGCTGACCATCCTGCCAACCGCCAAGTATTTTCGCGAAGCCGCCTGAACGAGCCCATGGAGCCTTCCGGTAGCTTCGGCGTTCTGGATAACGGCAAGGGTGCTGGTGGTAGGTCGGCACGGCCGATATCCGCCACGTATCGCTTCGACAGCCATCCGATCAAAGGAACCGATATGACCATTTCCACGCTCGCCCTCACCCCGCTTATCTCACTGATTGCAGGCGTGCTGATCCTGGTGATGCCGCGGCTGCTCAATTATATCGTCGCCCTTTATCTGATCGTTGTCGGCCTGCTCGGGCTGTTCCCGCATCTCGCCAGCTAACGACATCGGCAATAGCGGACCTGCCATCCATTGTGATTGGTATCGCCGCGCTCCGACCCGCCTCGTTTCAGGGGTTGGGTCAGTCATAGCCGCTGCGCACGTTGCGCCACATCATTGACGCAGCGATTTCAAGTTTCGCTTGAGACTGTTGGCTGCGGCGATGCGGCAATAGCGCCATTGCCCTTAACGCGGCTTTTCGCTATGTGCCTGAAAGATGTCTTCGAAGGGGTATTCCTATGGCTGAACACACGCCGACCGGTCCTGTCGAACTGGGCGCGAAGATGGACTATGCCGAGCACGACCGCACCTATGCCGGCTTCCTGATGCTGGCCAAATACGGGTCGCTGTTTTGCGCCGCAGTGCTTCTGGCCATGGCGTTCGGCTTCTTTGTGGGCGGCTTCTTCTCGGGGACCATCCTGTTCGTTCTGATCCTGGCCGTCGGCGCCTTTATTCTCCGATAACTCCTCCAATTTTTGTCGAGGACGCCGCCGGGGGCCGGCCGGCGTCTTGCGGTAACGGGTTGCGGCCGAAAGGATCATGCGGTGGGACAGACGGTTTTCATCCCTCGTGAGCTCGACGCGAACGAACCGCGCGTCGCGGCCTCGCCCGACACGGTGAAGCGGCTGGCGGCGCTGGGTTTCGACGTGGTCGTCGAAGCTGGCGCCGGCGCGGCGTCGCGCATTCCCGACGAGGAGTTTGCCAAGGCCGGCGCCGCGATCGGCAAGGCCGGCGATGTTTCCAGGGCTGATGTCGTGCTGAAGGTGCGCCGGCCGAGCGATGCCGAGCTGAAAGTCTATCGGCCGGGCACTGCCGTGATCGCCATCATGGATCCCTATGGCAACGATGCCGGCGTCGCCGCGTTGGCCAGGGCCGGTGCTACTGCTTTTTCCATGGAGTTCATGCCGCGCATCACCCGCGCCCAGTCGATGGACGTTCTATCCAGCCAGGCGAACCTCGCCGGCTATCAGGCGGTGATCGACGCGGCTGCCGAATATGACCGGGCGTTGCCGATGATGATGACGGCGGCTGGCACGGTACCGGCGGCGAAGGCCTTCATCATGGGCGTCGGCGTCGCCGGTCTGCAGGCCATCGCCACCGCGCGCCGCCTCGGCGCCGTGGTCACCGCCACCGATGTGCGCCCGGCTGCCAAGGAGCAGGTTGCTTCGCTCGGCGCAAAGTTCCTGGCGGTCGAGGACGAGGAATTCAAGGCGGCCGAGACGGCCGGCGGCTACGCCAAGGAAATGTCCAGGGAGTATCAGGCCAAGCAGGCGGCGCTGACCGCCGAGCACATCGCCAAGCAGGACATCGTCATCACCACCGCGCTGATACCGGGCCGGCCGGCGCCGAAGCTGGTTTCTGCGGCAATGGTCGCCTCGATGAAACCCGGCTCGGTGATCGTCGACCTTGCGGTCGAGCGTGGCGGCAACGTCGAGGGCGCCGTTCCGGGGCAGGTGGTGACCACCGCCAACGGGGTAAAGATCGTCGGCCATCTCAACGTTCCCGGTCGCGTCGCCGCCTCCGCCTCGCTGCTCTATGCGAGAAACCTCTATGCCTTCCTCGAGACGCTGGTTGACAAGGCGACGAAGACGCTTGCCATCAACCGCGACGACGAGCTGGTCAAGGCAACCATGCTGACCGATGCCGGCAAGGTCGTGCATCCCGCCTTCGTCAGGGCTGAGCAGGAGCCGCCAAAGGGCCAACATGTCGAACCGCCGGCCATTCCGGCCAAGACGATGGTTGCCGAGGCTTCGGCAAAGCCGGCTGCGAAGAGGCCGGCCGCTTCGAGGAAGCCCAAGACCACCGGAGGGATCGCGTGATGGATCAGACCCTGCAGAAAGCCCTCGACCAGCTCGACCAGGCCACAGCTGCCGTCCGCCTTGCGGTCCAGAACCTGGCCACCGCGCCCGGCACCGAGGCCGCTGGTGACGCCGCGCACGCGCTGTCCGGCGGCGCGATCGATCCCTTCGTCTTCCGCTTCGCCATCTTCGTGCTGGCGATCTTCGTCGGCTACTACGTCGTCTGGTCGGTCACGCCGGCGCTGCACACGCCATTAATGGCGGTCACCAACGCCATTTCCTCCGTCATCGTCGTCGGCGCGTTGCTTGCCGTCGGCATCTCGGCCTCGGGCATCGCCACCGGCTTCGGCTTTGTTGCGCTGATGCTGGTATCGGTCAACATCTTCGGCGGCTTCCTCGTCACCCAGCGCATGCTGGCCATGTACAAGAAGAAGGAAAAGTAGGCCGCTATGAACGCCAACTTCGCCTCCTTCCTCTATCTGGTCTCCGGCATCCTGTTCATCCTGGCATTGCGCGGCCTGTCGCATCCGACCACCAGCCGCCAGGGCAACATGTACGGCATGATCGGCATGGGCATCGCCATTGTCACGACGCTGGCGCTGGCCACCCCTTCCGCCGGCCGCTTTGCGCTGATCGTGCTCGGCCTCGCCATCGGCGGCTCGGTCGGTGCGGTCACGGCACGGCGCATTGCCATGACCTCGATGCCGCAGCTGGTCGCCGCCTTCCACTCGCTGGTCGGTCTTGCCGCGGTCATGGTGGCGGCCGCCGCCATCTATGCGCCGGAAAGTTTCGGCATCGGCACCGTCGCCGATACCCATGCCCAGGCGCTGATCGAGATGAGCCTCGGCGTTGCCATCGGCGCCGTCACCTTCACCGGCTCGGTCATCGCCTTCTTGAAGCTCGACGGCCGCATGTCGGGCAAGCCGATCATGATCGGCGGCCGTCACTTCATCAACGCAGCCCTGGGCATAGCGCTCATTGTGCTGATCATGCTGCTCGTCACCACCGAGTCCAAGCTGGTGTTCTGGCTGATCGTTGCCGCCTCGCTCGTGCTCGGCGTCCTTCTCATCATCCCGATCGGCGGCGCCGACATGCCGGTGGTCGTATCGATGCTCAATTCCTATTCGGGCTGGGCAGCGGCGGCACTCGGTTTCACGCTCGGCAATCTGGCGCTGATCATCACCGGCGCGCTGGTCGGCTCATCGGGCGCCATCCTGTCCTACATCATGTGCAAAGGCATGAACCGAAGCTTCATCTCGGTCATCCTCGGCGGCTTCGGCGGCGAGACATCAGCCGCTGCCGACGACGGCATCGAGCGCACCGTCAAGCAGGGCTCTGCCGAGGATGCCGCCTATCTGATGATGAATGCGCAAAAGGTCATCATCGTGCCGGGTTACGGCATGGCCGTCGCCCAGGCGCAGCACGCGCTGCGCGAAATGGCCGACAAGCTCAAGGCCAACGGCGTCGACGTCAAATACGCCATCCATCCGGTGGCCGGCCGCATGCCCGGCCACATGAATGTGCTCTTGGCGGAAGCCAACGTGCCTTACGACGAAGTGTTCGAGCTGGAGGACATCAACTCTGAGTTCGCGCAGGCCGATGTCGCCTATGTCATCGGCGCCAACGACGTCACCAATCCGTCCGCCCGCGACGACAAATCGTCGCCGATCTATGGCATGCCGATCCTCGACGTCGACAAGGCGCGCACCTGCCTGTTCGTCAAGCGCTCGCTCGGGTCCGGCTATGCCGGCATCGACAACACGCTGTTCTACAAGGACGGCACCATGATGCTGCTCGGCGACGCCAAGAAGATGACCGAGGAGATCGTCAAGGCGATTGATCACTGAAACGGCGTCGTTGCCAACTCACTGCCGGTCGTCGAAATACAGCCCTGGCTCCGCGCCGGGCTTTTTCTTGGCTGTTACCGGTTCTGAAGCTACGATAGCGACCCGTCGTCTTGTCTAACGGCGTGATCGGTGGAGGTGCTGTGCCCGACCCTGGTTCTGCCGCGTCGCCGGCCGCCGATCTGACCGCAGCAGAGAAGGTGCCGCGCAAGCGCAGCCAGGCGGTGGTGGTCGTGCACGGTATGGGCGAACAGCGGCCCATGGACACGTTGAGGGGATTTGTCCAGGCCGTTTGGAGCCACGATCCGGCCCGTGCTCCGTTCTATGCCCATGTCGCTGATCCGGCCGACCCAATGGGTGCGAAGATCAACCAGAGCTGGATCACGCCCGACAGCCGGACCAATTCGCACGAGCTTCGCCGGATCACCACACCGTATGATGTCGATGGCCGCCGCACCGATTTCTACGAGCTTTACTGGGCCGACATCACCCAGGGCACGACCCGGAGCCGCCTTGCTGCCTGGGTGACGACCCTGCTCTGGCGCAAGCCCGCCGATATTCCGCGCGATGTGCGCAAACTCTATGTCGTCACGCTTTTGGCCACCATCGTCGTCCTTGGCGCGGCGCTGGCGCTCGCAACGTCGGCCTGGCAAGGCTATATCTCCTGGACGACCGGCGTGCTTGTCACCGTCCTGGCGTCGTTCGTTATCTGGTCGGTGGACCAGTTTGGCCTGCCCTATTTCGGCGATGCCGCCGCCTATGTGCGGGCCGAAGCGGCGACGGTCGAGAAGCGCGCGCTGGTCCGCGAGCGTGGCCTCAAGCTGCTGAAGCGCCTTATGGTGGACGACGCCTACGACCGCATCGTGCTGGTCTCGCACAGCCTGGGGTCGATCATAGCCTATGATCTGTTGCAGATATTATGGGCCGATTTCAGGCCTCGAAAGCTGGAAGCCATTCGCGACAGAGCGAGGCTGAAGGCGATCCACGCCGTCGATAAGGCGATGCTGGCCACCGATGCTTCCGCCTGGCCCGACCGCCTCGATGACCTCCCCACATTCCGGCGCGGCCAATGGGAACTCTACCGGCAGCTTCGCGACAGTGACGCCGATCATCCGCTGCCGTGGAAGATCAGCGATTTCGTCACGCTCGGCAGTCCGCTGACCCACAGCGAGTTTCTGGTGACCTACAATCTTGCCGAGTTCAGGCGCGGCATCGCCGAGCGGCTGTTCTCGGCATGCCCGCCGATCGCCGACAGGGCGGCGGGCGGGACTATGCTCTATCAGGAAGGCCGCAGCCATTCGGGCAAGCCACAGCGGGCGGTGCATCATGGCGCGATGTTTGCCGCGATGCGCTGGACCAACATTTTCGACAGAGGCAATGGCTGGTTGACCGGCGACCCGATCTCCGGGCCGATGACGGAGAACTTTGGTCCGGGCGTGGAAAACATCCAGGTCGAGCTGCGCGGCTCGCTCGGCCGCGTCTTCACACACACGCTCTACTGGTCGTTGACGGCGAGCGGCGTCGAGGCCAACGCACCGTCCGGCGTGCCGCGCTCGCACCTTGCCGTGCTGCGCGATGCGGTCGATCTCGGCCGCAAGCTGGGGGACTGAGCTGTCGGTGGCGAGCAACGCACGACAATGCTGCGCCGACAGCTCAAAGCAAGGTCCGCTTCGGGGTAATCTTCGAAGCGGACCGAGTTCGCTTAGGCGCCGATCAACGATTGGTCAGGAAAATCGCTTCCTCGTCGTCGCGCTGCCTGCCGCCAAGTGCTGCAGCCGCACTGGCAATGAAAGCCCCGACGACCAGCGACAGCGCGCCAATCAGTGAGAAGGTGGCGCCTGCCTTTCTGGCGGTGTCGGCCGCCTGCTGGGCCTTGACCTTGGCCTCCTGCGCTTTGGCGATTACCGCATCGACGCGAGCGGTGGCATCGGCTTCGGACAGGCCTGTGCGGGCGGCCACCAGCCGCGACAGATAGGTCTTGTCGTCGGCCGATATTTCGCCTGCTGCGGCACTCGCGATCAGAATGCGCGATGCCTGCGCCGTTGCCGCGGCGTCGCTCTCCGGATTGGCGGCAGCGAGCCTTGCCGGATCGGCCGGGCGGAACAGCGTATCGACGAAATACGATGTGGCGTTGTCAGTCGAGGCGCCACCAGCGTTTGCAGCAGCACCTGCCGAAGCGCCCATTGCCGCGCCGGATGCCACAGTCGAAGCGGCCTGGACACCGGTACCTATCGCGGCCGAAAGCGCCGTGCCGAGCACGCCGGCGACGAGCAGCGTCGCCAGCGCCCAGGCCAGGAAGCCGTGAGCGGTATCGCGGAAGAAGACTTCATCGGTGTGGATGCCGACCCATTTGGTGCGCAGGCGTCCGGCGAGGTAGCCGCCGAGGGCCGACGACAGCCACTGCACGACGATCAGCCAGACGGCGGTGGAAACGGCGAAAGTTGTGACTGACGCACCCGAGCCGGACCATGGCGACACCATGCTAAGTCCAAGCCCGGAGCCGAGCAGCATCAAGATGAAGGTAAGCGTCGACGCAGCAAAGGCGCCGGCGACGATTGGTCCCCAGCTGACGGCGGGGGATGAGGATTCCGTCGGTGCGGAAACCTCGGTAGTCGTTAGGGTGGACGGCATGGAAGCCTCCTACCTTGCAAAAAGCAGAATCAGAATAATGATCGGAATCGGGACTCCGAGAAGCCAGAGCAAAATGCCACGTCCCATGAATGCCTCCTGCGGCGATTGTGATCAACTACAATGCCTTGAAAGACTTTCCGTTCCGGGAGATCCTCGGTGATCTTTGTTGCGGTGCAGCAGTCGGCGTCGGTGCGCCAAGATGCACCAATGCACTTCATGCCTGCAGGCTGGGTATTCTGGATGGCGGCTCAGATGTCCAGATTGGCGACCGACAGCGCGTTTTCCTGGATGAATTCGCGCCTTGGCTCAACCTCGTCGCCCATCAGTCGCGAAAACAGTGAGTCCGCGTCAGTCGCGTCATTGACCTTGACCTGTAAGAGCGAGCGCACATTCGGGTCGAGCGTCGTTTCCCAGAGCTGCTCGGCGTTCATTTCGCCAAGGCCCTTGTAGCGCTGCATGGTCAGACCCTTGCGGCCGGTGGCAAACACGGCATTGAGCAGTGCCAGCGGCCCCGAAATTGTTTCGGAGACATCCTTGCGGCGCAGCACCGGCGGCTCGCCATAGATTTCTGCCAGGCGCGGCGCATAGCGGTCGAGCTGGCGTGCGTCGGCGGAATTGATCAGCGCCAGGTCGAGATGCGCGAACTCCTTGACGCTGCGCACCGTGCGCTCGAATACATAGCCGCCGACGCCCTCGTTGGAGGTCGACATGCGGCCTGTCCAGCCGCGCTCGGTGTCCTCGGCGATAATGTCGAGACGGCGGGCAACGCGCTCGGCCATCTCGTTGGCGCGACCGAGGTCGGTGAAGATTTCGGGGTTGAGCGCGCCGGCAATCGCTGCCTGCTCCACCACGCCTCTGTTATAGCGCGTATGCAATCCGTTGATGAGTTGGCGGACAGCCAGGGCATCGTCGATGGCGCTGCGCAGATCCTGTCCGGCCCGCACCTCGCCCGTGCTGAGCGCAAGCGACGCTTCTTCCAGCCCCGAGCCGATCAGGAATTCCTCGAAGGCGGCTTCATCCTTGATATATTGCGAGCTCTTCCCTCGTGTCACCTTATAGAGCGGCGGCTGCGCGATATAGAGATGACCGCGTTCGATCAGTTCCGGCATCTGGCGGAAGAAGAAGGTCAGCAGCAAGGTGCGGATATGGGCGCCATCGACATCGGCGTCGGTCATCAGGATAATCTTGTGGTAGCGCAGCTTGTCGGCATTGAACTCGTCCTTGCCGATCGAGGTGCCGAGCGCAGTGATCAGCGTGCCGATCATGTCGGAGCCGAGCATGCGGTCGAAGCGGGCGCGCTCGACATTGAGGATCTTGCCGCGCAGCGGAAGAATGGCCTGGTTCTGGCGCGAACGGCCGCCCTTAGCCGAGCCGCCGGCGCTGTCGCCCTCGACGATGAAGATCTCGGATTTCGCCGGATCGCGCTCCTGGCAATCGGCCAGCTTGCCGGGCAGCGAGGTGACGCCGAGCGAGCTCTTGCGGGTGATGTCGCGTGCCTTGCGCGCGGCTTCACGCGCGGCAGCGGCCTGGATGACCTTCTCGATGACCGCCTTGCCCTCGGTCGGGTGCTCCTCGAGCCAGGTGCCGAGCGCCTCGTTGACGAGCCCTTCGACCACCGGGCGAACCTCGGACGACACCAGCTTGTCCTTGGTCTGCGAGGAGAATTTCGGGTCGGGAACCTTGACCGACAGCACCGCGGTCAGGCCTTCGCGGCAATCGTCGCCGATCAGCGCCACTTTTTCTTTCTTGGTCAGGCCCGAGGAGTCGCCATAGCCGGTTATCTGGCGTGTCAGCGCACCCCGGAAACCGGCGAGATGCGTGCCGCCGTCACGTTGCGGGATGTTGTTGGTGAAGGCCAGCACGTTCTCGTGGTAGCTGTCGTTCCACCACATGGCGACTTCGACGGTGATGCCGTCGCGCTCGGCGCGGATCGAAATCGGCTTGTCGAGCAACGGCTTCTTCGTTCGGTCGAGATATCGGACGAACTCTTCCAGCCCGCCATCATAGTGCAGTTCATGGCGCACGATGTCGGCATGGCGGGCATCGGTCAAAACGATGCGCACGCCGGAGTTCAGGAAGGCGAGCTCGCGCAGCCGGTGCTCCAGCGTACCATAGTCGAACTCGACCATGGTGAAGGTCTCGGACGACGGCAAGAACGTGATTTCGCTGCCGCTGCGCCCTTCATAGGTGCCGGGGACCTTGTCTTGTTCATAACTGCCGGTGATGCGCAGCGGCGCGTCGGCATCGCCATGCGTGAAGCTCATCTCGTAGATCTGGCCGTTGCGGCGGATCTTCAGTTTCAGCCAGGCCGACAGTGCGTTGACGACCGACACGCCGACGCCGTGCAGGCCGCCCGACACCTTGTAGGAGTTCTGGTCGAACTTGCCGCCGGCATGCAGCTGCGTCATGATCACTTCGGCCGCCGAAATGCCTTCGCCGGTGTGGATATCGGTCGGAATGCCGCGGCCATTGTCGATGACCGTCACCGAGCCGTCCGGATTGAGCGTCACCGTCACCAGGTCGGCATGGCCCGCCAGTGCTTCGTCGATGGCGTTGTCGACCACCTCATAAACCATGTGGTGCAGGCCCGAGCCGTCGTCGGTGTCGCCGATATACATGCCCGGCCGCTTGCGAACGGCGTCCAAGCCCTTCAAAACCTTGATGGAATCGGCGCCGTATTCGGCTTCAACGCCGTTGGCGATGTCGGTCTGGTCGCTCATGAAAACCTGTCTGATTGGTGCCGTGTGCAGAGCGCGAAAAATCGGCGTCGAATCGCGCATTCCTAATGTCGTAGATATAGGCGCAAAAGGCGGTTTTTCCAAGGTTTGCAGGCATTTCCGAACGGAATGACCGTCGCGTGAACCCGCTACCGGCGCCTGGCTTCGATCCTGGCCAGCCGCTCACGCAAAAACTTGATCATGAACTTGTATCGCGGCGCCAGCCGACCGGTCCGGTCGAGCTCCAGCGTCATGTCGAGTGCCTTGGAAAGGACGGCTTTCGGGTCCTTTGCGACTTGGGCGTAGTCGATATAGGCAACCACCAGGTCGCGCTGCCAGGTGGCGTTGTCCGGATCTGACTGGGCAAGTTTCTCGCGAATGGCAAGGCTGTCCTGAAGGGCTTGCCGGGCTCCCCTGACGTCGCGCTGCCTGAGGCGGAGCGTGGCGACTTCGGACAGCGTTATCGACAAGTCCCGCTGCCAGTCGGAATTGGCGGAATCGAGCTTCGCCAGCCTCTCCGCAATCGCGTAGCTGTCCAGATAGGCTTTCAGTGCGCCTTTGTGGTCGCCCTGTATCGCCAGGACGCCGGCGACCTTCTCGAGGCACACGGACAGGTCGCGCTGCCAATCGGTGTTGTTCGGGTCGCCGGCGGCGAGCGCGCTGGCTTGCGAGAGTGCCTGACGATAAGCCGAAAGTGCCGCCGGCCAATTCTGCTGGTCGCTCAGCGCGTTGCCGACCTTGGCGTTGCCGACGGACAGGTCGCGTTTCAGCTCGGTGTCGTCCGGATCGCGTTTCGCCAGTTGCTTGACGATCGCCAGGCCTTCCTTGTAGGCCGTCAGCGCCCCAGCGGCGTCGCCGCGTTCGCGCAGCAGGTCGCCTATCGTATCGTGGCTGACCGAGACGTCACGCTGCCGATCGGCGTCTCCCGGTCTGTCCGCCGCCAGCGCCAGCCGCACCTTCAGGCTCTCTTGATAGGCCGCCTGTGCGTTGTCCAGTTGACCTGCGACATGGGCAAGGTGGCCGATCTCATCATAGGTGATGGTCAGGTCGCGCTGCAGTTCGGCACGGTCGGGCTCTCCGGCAGCGAGCTGTTTCTTGATCGACAGGCTTTCCTGATAGACCTGTGCGGCGCCGGCCAGATCACCTTGCGTCGCCAGCACGTTACCGATCTTGTCGTCGGTCATGGCAAGGTCGCCGAACCACTCCAGATTGTCCGGCTCTGCCTCGGTCAGGTCCTGCAGAATGGTCTTGGCCGTTTCATAGTTTTGCAGCGCTGCCGGCAGATTGCCTTGCGCCATCCGCACGTTGCCGAGCTTGACGTGGCTGACGGCGAAGTCGCGCTTCACGTTGGGATCGGTTTCGTGGCGCGACCGCCGCTCGAGATCGGCTTGCAGCGCCTCGAAGGCGCGGCCACCAGCATCGATGTTGCCGACCGTGGTATAGAGCTTGCCGAGCTCGTCCAGCGTGCGGATCAAGCGGTCGGCGTCGTCGAGCGACAGCACGACCTGTCCGGCTTCGCCATAAAGCGTGAGCACGGATTCATAATCCTTGATGGCTGTGGCGTAGTCGAGGTCGGCGCGCGCTGCCCCGCCGGACAAATAGCGCGTCGCGGCTTCGGAAAGCGTGCGACTGACGAAATTGGCCTTCAGCGCGTTGCGCGAGATATTGTCGATCTCGGCTGCTTCGGCAAGCTTTTTCCGCGCGGCATCGAACGCTCCCAGCGAAAGCTGCTCTTCCGCCTGCCGGCGCAACGCTGCCACTCTGAGATCGTCGGAGGAAAGCGTCTGCATTTCGCTCCGCACCTTGACGAAGGCGTCGGCTGCCTCACGCAGCCTGGCGTTCAGACTGTCCGCGGAGAGGCGGCCGGCATCGGAACTGATCAACGCGCCATAGAGCGGTGCCAGCGGCATGTCGGCGTCGCTGGCGATCTTTTCCACCTCGCCACGCATCGCGGGCGTCACCTCGGCCATGGCCAGCAACAAGCGTTCGCGCTCCGGCAGTTTCTCCTTGGCTGTCGTGGCAAAGAACAACTGCGGCAGGCCGCTCTCGACATAGGGCAATTGCCTGCCGCGCGAGAGATCGTAGACCTCCTGCTGCACGAGCGTCAGCACGGAGCGGATCTCAAGACCCTCGGTGCCGAGGTATTTCGTCAGCGCCGCGGTGAACGGCGAATTCTGGCCGGTCCCATCCGAGGCGGTCTCGCCGGGCGCCGCCGAGAAGGCAAACAGGATGTTTTCTGCCCGCCCGATGCGGCCAAGACCCGGCCGGACCTTGTCGCTGACCTCTTTTACCAGCGCCGTTGCGCCGCGGCCTTCGCCGCCCGTGGCAGCAAACGGATCGCTGCGGCAGGCATCGAGCACGATCAGTCCGACCTTGCTGGTGGCGGCGACGGCCGCGCGGATCTCCTCCAGCGGCAGGCTGGTCCCTTCCAGCGTAGCGAGCGACGACGCGTCTGCATCCACCGGCAGGAGCCGATTCTCGCCGGCGATCTCGACGCCGTGGCCGGAGAAGAACACCAGTGCCACGTCGGCGCCTTTAGCATCCTCGCGGAAATCGTCGAGCGCCCGGCGCATGCGCCGCAGGTCGCGGTTGGTTTCGAGGAAGACCTCGAAACCGAGCTTCCTCAGCACCGTTTCCATGACCTCGCCGTCATTGACGGGATTGGCGAGCGGCCGGATCAGCCGGTAGTCGTTCTCGGCGATGACCAGCGCAACGCGCCGCTCCGCCATGGCACCGGAGGCCGTCGAGAGGATCAGCAGCAAAGCAAACAGAAGACGCAAATCGAACCGCCCCGGCCCAGTCATTTCCCGGAGCATTCCATCTCTTTATGGCATGGGCAAGCCGCCCGTTCGTGTTGTTAGCCGGCCCTGCCGTCCGATCACATGGACGCCTGCCTTGCCAGCCACTACATTGAGGGGTCAGCGGAGCAAGCCATGGACAGTCAGCCCGTCCCCTTCGTCCCGCCGGCGCCGAAGCCGCGCACCGCGCCGCCTTCGACGCTGGAGATGATCCGCATCGTCTATCGCAATCCGCTCGAACTGTGGGGCGAGGCGACCTACAACGAGCCCTGGATTTCGGTGAACGGCGTCGGTGGGCCGCTGGTCATCGCCAACGATCCCGGCCTCATCCGCCATGTGCTGGTCGACAACGCCAAGAACTACAAGATGGCGACGGTGCGCCAGAAGATCCTGCGGCCGATCCTGCGCGACGGGCTGCTGACCGCCGAAGGCGAGGTGTGGCGGCGTTCGCGCAAGGCGATGGCGCCGGTATTCACGCCGCGTCACATTTTCGGCTTCGCCGAGCCGATGCTGAAACGCACGCTCGAATTCGTCACCCGTTACGAGCAAGGTGGCACGTCGGATATCGCCCACGACATGACGCTGCTCACCTTCGACATCCTGGCTGAGACGCTGTTTTCGGGCGAGATATCGGGCGAGCCGGGCAGCTTCGCCAAGGAGATCGACCGCCTGTTCGAGACGATGGGCCGGGTCGATCCGCTCGACCTTTTGCGTGCGCCCGATTGGCTGCCGCGCCTGACCCGCATCCGCGGCCGCAAGACCATGGCCTACTTCCGCAAGATCGTCACCGACACGGTGCAGATGCGCGAGGCGCGGCTGAGGCGCGCTCCGGACGCGGTGCCGCAGGATTTTCTCACGCTGCTGTTGAAGGCGGAAGGACCGGGCGGGCTGACCCGGGCCGAGGTCGAGGACAACATCATCACCTTCATCGGCGCCGGCCACGAGACTACAGCCAGGGCGCTCGGCTGGACGCTCTACTGTCTCGCCGAAGCGCCATGGGAGCGCGAAAAGATCGAGCCCGAGATCGATGCTGTGCTGGCGCGTGAGCCCGACCCGACGAAATGGCTCGACGCCATGCCGCTGACCCGTGCCGCCTTCGACGAGGCGCTCAGGCTCTATCCGCCGGCGCCCTCGATCAACCGCGAACCGATCGAACCCGAAACCTGGAACGGCCTCTATATACCGCGACGCGCCGCGGTGCTGGTGATGCCGTGGGTCGTCCATCGCCACAGGAAATTATGGGACCGGCCGGACGCTTTCATGCCGGAGCGCTTTCATCCGGGGAATCGCGAAAAGATCGACCGTTTCCAGTATTTGCCGTTCGGCGCCGGCCCCCGCGTCTGCATCGGTGCCAGCTTCGCCATGCAGGAGGCGATCATTGCGTTGGCGATCATGCTGTCGCGCTACCGTTTCGACACCACCGCGGAGACCCGCCCCTGGCCGGTGCAGAAGCTGACGACGCAACCGCAAGGCGGGCTGCCGATGCAAGTCACCCGGCGCGCCTCGTAAGCGGCTGAACGTCCATTCGCGCCGGTATTATGCGGCGGACTTGCGTTGGAACTGGCCCGCGGCGCGGTAGCGCCAGAGATAGCTGGGCAGGATGGTTCCGATCGACCGTGGCTGGATTCCGAGGCCGGCGAGCGTCCTGTTGTCCTTGACGGCGGCATCCGACACGACATTGTGCTGGCGCAACAGCAGGACCTGGTCCTTGGTCAACAACGGATTGGGCAGCAGCCCGAGAATTGATGCCTGGAGGTTCGCCAGCCACCACGGCATAGGCAGCAAAAACCGCTTGCGTTCGATGATAACAAGCAATTCTTGCATGCATTCCTTGAAAGTGAGCACCTGCGGCCCGCCGAGCTCATAGATATGGCCGCCCTGGACCTTGCCGTCGACCGAGTGCGCCACCGCTTCGGCGACGTCGCCGACATAGACCGGCTGGAATTTCGTCTGACCGCCGCCGATCAGCGGCAGGACTGGGGAAAAGCGGGCCATGTTGGCAAAGCGGTTGAAGAAACCGTCCTCCGGCCCGAAATTGATCGATGGCCGCAGGATCACAGCGTCCTGGACCGTCTCAAGAACGGCCTTTTCGCCAAGCGCCTTGGTGCGCGCATAGTCCGATTGTGCGTGGAGATCCGCGCCCAGAGCCGAGATGTGGGTGAGGCCGGCGCCGACGGCGCGCGCCGCTTCAGCGACAGCGCGCGCGCCGAACTCGTGGACGGCAGTGAATTTCTGCCGGCCGGCCTCATGCGCGATCGCCACCAGATTGACGACATGGTCCGCGCCTTGCACGGCGCGGTCGACCGACCAGCGCACCCGGACATTGGCCTGCACCGGCTGGATCTGCCCGACATTGCCGAGCGGCTGCAGGTGGCCGGCGAGATCGGGCCGACGGCAGGCGACCCGGATGCGGTAGCCGCGCCTGGCCAGCGCCCGCACGACATGACGACCGACAAAGCCGGAGCCGCCGAACACGACGACGAGCTTTGGGGTCTGCAGGATTTCGGTCATGGCTGGCTCCGGCGGGCTATCCAGATGGCTTGGTTGAAGCCGTTTCATAGTCCGTTTCGCGCCAAAGGCAAAGGGCGACCATAGGTCGCCCGGCATTGTTGAAGCATGATTTTCCGGATCCGCTCGAAACGGCAGAAAACTCCGCCGAGGCCCGGCTTTGCGGTAACTCCATTCGAAACAGGAACCTTTGTTCGGTCGGCGATTTTAGATGTATGGTTTGATTCCGAATGAAGGATATTGCCAATGACAAAACGCGTTGCGATCTTCGCTCTGGCATTAGCAGCAGGCTGCAGCATTGGCGCCTCGGCATTCGCCGGAAACCGGCATCACCACCAAGCTCAACCCGAACGCTATGTTCCCGCCAACGGCGACATCATCGAGTTCCTGTTCGGTGGCCCGCGCTACTATGACAACCACCTGTTCACGACAGCCGCCGAACCCTGCTCCTACAACAGGGTAGGACCGGACGCGAATGCGGCGAACGTCATCAACGATCATTATTGCGGGAAGTAGGCTCGCGCTGCCGGATCGGCCGGCCTCCTCAGCCGCTCATCGGACAAACGAATTTCTTCAGGACGAATAGCGCGCGGCGAATTCGGAAATGCGTTGCACCACAGCTTTCGGCGCGCTTATGCCGCGCGCCGCCGACTTCTCCGCGGCCTCGGCCCGGGCACGCCCCGGCACATGCACGCCATAGCGCCGCCGCAACCGGTCGAGCTGGTCCTTCATCCGTTTCTCGAAGTCCGGATCGAGCAGCTTGGGCTCGACGGCGAGCACGAACAGGCCGGTCCCCGGACTGTCCTGCCCGCCGTCGAACCATGGCGCATCGAGCGACCAGTTGGCGCCCGACAGGCCGGCAGCCAGCACCTCGACCATCAGCGCGATGTTGGCGCCGCGCTGGCCGCCGAAGGCAAGCATGGCGCCTTTCATGGCGGCTGCCGGGTCCGTGGTTGGATTGCCGCTGGCGTCCAGTGCCCAGCCTTCGGGGATCTTCTTGCCGTCCTCGGCCGCCTTGCGGATGTTGACGAAGGCGGTGGCGCTCGACGACTGGTCGATGACCAGCGGCGCCCCGTCCGCGGCCGGTGCGGCAAAGGACATCGGGTTGGTGCAGTAGACCGGCTTGACCGAGCCCGAGCCGGCAAGCACGGCCGGGCCGTTGGTCGCGGCGAACGATACCAATCCCTGCGAGGCCAGCCGTCCGGTGAAATAGCCGAGCGCGCCGCACGTATAGGCATTCTTCTGCGAAAAGATGGCAACGCCGAACAGCCGCGCCGCCTTGGCGAGGTCATCGATCGTGCGGTCGAAACCGGTATGCGCCAGTCCGCCGCGGGCATCGGAGAGATAAACCGCGAGCGCTGGCCTGGTGATGACAGGATCGGCATTGCCGTCGATACGGCCGGCTTCCAGCGCTTCGAGATAATCAATGAAATGCGACAGCCCGACGGTCGATAGTCCTTCAGCCTCGGCCGCGACGATCGAGGCAGCCAGCGACTGCGCCGCCTCTTCGTTGGCGCCGGCGCCAAGTGCGGCCATCCGGCACAGCCCTGTCGCCTGGTCGAGACTGAGTTGCATGGTAGCTGCCCTGAATTCGCGACTTTAACAGCTTTAGCCTAGCTTGCTCGGGATCCGTGCCTCGAGCCGGCGGAAGCCGAACACCACGATACCGGTGATGGACATATAGACCAACGCCAGAAGCAGCAAGGGTTCGTAGGTGACGAAGAGATCCTGGCGCACCCGCGAGGCTACGGCATAGATGTCGACCATGGTTATCGTTGCCACCAGCGGTGTTGCTTTCAGCTGGAGAACGGTTTCACCCGCCAGCGTCGGCAGCGCCCGGCTGATCGCCTGCGGGAGCCATATTCGCCCGAAGATTTTCCAACGGCTCATGCCGAAAGCGCGGGCCGCCTCGAGTTGGCCGTGCGGTACACCGGCGAAGGCGCCACGCATCACTTCACTTTCATAGCCGGCATACGAGA
>NZ_JAMYVG010000017.1:0-123492 GCF_040323855.1 Mesorhizobium sp. M0028 | reverse complement strand
AGATGACCGTGCGGCGCACAGAAAAGCCGATCGAAGGAAAAGTGCCGGCAAAGCCACAGGCAATCTCCCCCCGTGTGGGGGAGATGCCCGGCAGGGCAGAGGGGGGCGCGAAGGATCGCAACGATTCCGACAAGCCCGTTGTCCGCCAGCGCAGTGGTATCGGCTCCTACGAGGATCCCGCCGATACTCGCCGCGAAAAGCGCCGCCCCGGCAAGACGGGTCGGCCGGGACGGTAGCGATCCTTCGCGCCCCCCTCTGCCCTGCCGAGCATCTCCCCCACACGGGGGGAGATTGGCAGCTTCGGCGCTCCGCTCGCTCCAGCGCCAACCACTTGCCATCGGCCCTGCCCTTGGTGTACCCAATCCCTATACTCGAACGTCTTGAAAGGAGGGCTGCGTGCATATCGACCACCACCGTCAGCGCGGCCCTGTACCTGCCCTGCGAGCTTGCTTGCAGGGCTGACCAGAGACGGTCCGGGTTCTCCCGCTTCGATTTTTTTGGTCCGCCCTTCGTGGTGCTGCAACGCCGAGCCTGATGGCAAACCTGCGCACCGTCAAGTGCATTGAACCGGAATTCAGTCCGGACAGACCAGAGTAATCGACATGGCCCTGATCAGCCTCAAGTCCCTCGGCGTCACCATGAGTGCGCCCCTCTTCTCCAATCTCGACCTCACCATCGGCACCGGCGACCGGCTCGGCATCGTCGCCGCCAACGGCCGCGGCAAATCTACCTTGCTGAAGTGCGTGGCCGGCGAGATGGAGCCGACATCAGGCGACATCACCCGCACGCGCGGCCTGCGCGTCGGTTATGTCGAGCAGGTCATTCCCGCAGCGCTGGCCGGGCGCAGCTTTCATGAGGTGGTGGCCGACGCCTTGCCAGCCGAGCACGCCGAAAGCGAGCTGTGGCGCGTCGATGTGGTCCTCGATTCGCTCGACGTACCCGAGCCGATGCGCGAGCGGCCGATGCGGGCATTGAGCGGCGGCTGGCAAAGGCTGGCGCTGATCGCCCGCGTCTGGGTCACCGATCCCGACGTCCTGCTTCTCGACGAGCCGACCAACCATCTCGACCTCGGCAAGATCAGCCAGCTCGAGACCTGGCTGAACGCGCTGCCGCGTGAGGTGCCCGTGGTGATCGCCAGCCACGACAGGGCGTTCCTCGACGCGACGACCAACCGCACGCTGTTCCTGCGCCCCGAACAGTCGCCGGTGTTTTCGCTGCCCTATTCGCGGGCGAGGCTTGCGCTGGACGAGGTCGACGCTTCGACCGAGCGCAAATTCCAGCGCGACATGAAAGTGGCGCAGCAGCTGCGCCGGCAGGCGGCCAAACTCAACAATATCGGCATCAATTCCGGCAGCGACCTTTTGACGGTCAAGACCAAGCAGCTCAACCAGCGGGCAGAGCGCCTGGAAGAAGCGGCGGCGCCGGCACACCGCGAAAGATTGGCGGGCACGATCAAGCTCACCAATCGCGGCAGCCATGCCAAGGTGCTGATCACGCTCGACGATTTGGTGGTCGGAACGCCTGACGGCACGGTTCTGTTCAGCACCGGCAAGCGCCACATCTGCCAAGGCGACCGCATCGTCCTGCTCGGCCGTAACGGCGTCGGCAAATCACGGCTGATCGGCCTGATCCGGAACGCCATCGTCGAGCCGGAAACGGCGGCGCAAAGCCTGAAGGTGACGCCGTCGACCGTGCTCGGCTATAGCGACCAGGCATTGTCGGGCATCGGCGGCGACGACACGCCGCTGGCGATGCTCTCGCGCGGATTCGACGTTGGCGAGCAGCGCGCCCGCTCGCTGCTCGCGGGCGCCGGCGTCAGGATCGACATGCAGGAGCGCAGGATCAGCGTGCTGTCGGGCGGACAGAAGGCGCGGCTGATGATGCTGGCGCTCAGGCTCGCCAATCCCAACTTCTATTTACTCGACGAGCCGACCAACCACCTCGACATCGACGGCCAGGAGGCACTGGACGCGGAATTGCTGGAACATCAAGCAAGCTGCCTGCTTGCCTCGCACGACCGCTCCTTCATCCGCGCGGTTGGCAACCGCTTCTGGCTGATCGAGAAACGGCGGCTGACCGAGGTCGACGACCCGGAAGCTTTCTTCCGGGAGGTTGCCGAGGCCGACGGTTGAAAAATTGTGGAAAAAAATTCCGGCGCTCTGTCGGATGATGATCGCATGCCACGTCCTTGGGTTGCCGACACGGTGATGCCGGCGCCAATCGAGGAGAAAGCATCATGTCTATTCTGTCATCCATAGGTCACGCCGTGACGCGTTACTCGGCGGCTCGCGCCCGTTATCGCAGCGAACGCGCCATCCTTTCATTGCCGATCGAGTTGCGCAAAGATATCGGCTGGCCGGAAATCGTCGTCGACGCGCAAAACAGCCCGCGGATTCGCATCGAAGGTTGAAAGGTGGCAGTTGGCCGTTGCGGCAGGCGCCATTTCGAATCCAAAAAACCATCGGCCGTGTAGGATCGTCGCCGTTCCGTTCGTCCTGTGGTTCGCAAAGGCAAATCAGACGCAAAGAGGAGCATGACATGAATGACCAGGCGCAGACCCAGCCCGCCGCCAAGGTGCTTGGCGGATTGACGCCCTACCTTCAGCTGGACGGCGCTTTCAAAGCCTCCGAATTTTACCAAAAAGCCTTCGGTGCCGAGCAGGTCTTTGCCTATCCGCCGGACGAACAGGGCCGTACCATGCATATCCATCTCCACATCAACGGTTCGACGCTGATGCTTTCCGACTTCTATCCCGAGCATGGAATGCCCGCTGTGAAGCCGCAGGGCTACACCATGCAGCTCCATCTCGGCAGCGACGACATCGACGCCTGGTGGAAGCGGGCCATCGAGGCTGGCTGCGAGGAAGTCGTGCCGTTGCAGGTGATGTTCTGGGGCGACCGCTGGGGCAATATGCGTGATCCGTTCGGCGTCGAATGGGCAATGAACGCGCCGGTGAAAGCGGCTTAGGATCCCCACACAGGTATGTACCGGAAATCACCGCTCAAGAGGGCGGAAAACAATCGCATGGAGGAAATCAGATGTCTTATGTCGATGGTTTCGTACTTGCCGTGCCGAAGGCAAAGCTCGATGCCTACAAGAAGCTGGCGGAAACCGCCGGCGCCGTCTGGAAGGAGCACGGTGCACTTGCCTATGTCGAATGCGTCGGCGACGACGTCCCTTATGGCGAGCTCACCTCGTTCCCGCGCGCCGTACAGGCCAAGGACGACGAGGTCGTCATCTTCTCATGGGTGGTCTATGAATCGCGGCAGAGCCGCGACGCGGTGATGGCCAAGGTGATGGCCGACCCACGCCTCAAGTCGGACTGGTCGACGATGCCGTTCGACGGCAAGCGCATGATCTTCGGCGGCTTTCAGCCGTTTATGGAGCTTTGATGCATGTCGCGCAAAAGGGCGCAGCGGTTTTACGATAACGACATGCATAAAAACAAGGATCTAAAGCGCGTCGCATGAGGCCGATCGAGCGCGACGCGCTTTTAAGGCCCAGCGGCGCTCTAAGCCAGCCTGTCGAGCAGCGGCTTCAGCCGGTCGCCATAGCGCTTCCACAGATCGACCGAGCCCTGATACATCGGCTGCCGCACTTGCGCGGCGGACGCCGTGCGCACCGGCCGGTCGGTCCGGTGAAACGACAGCACGGCGTCATCCCATGGCAGGCCGAGATGGGCGATCAGTGCTCGCGACTGGCCTTCCTGGTCGGCGACGAAATCCTCGTAGCGAACGTCGTGCACGACATCAGGCAGCACGGCGTGCCAGTGCGCCATGATGTCGGTGTAGAGATTGTGGAAATCGGCGAGTTCGCCGAGATCGTAGCCGTAGCGGTGGCTGTCGCCGCGGAAGTGCACCTTGTAGATCGACAGGCAGGTCGCTGCCGCATCGCGCGCGCAATGGATGATCTTGGCCTGCGGCAGCATCATGTGGATGAAACCGACCAACAGGAAATTGCCGGGCATCTTATCGGTGACGTGCCGGAACCCGGGATAGCGGGCGTGCAGCATATCGAGATAGGCCTGGCCGGCCTCGGCATAGGCCTTATCGGACATGTCGGCGATGCCCCAGGGAAAGCCGCCCTTCATGCTGAGCGGAAACTGCTTGCCGACCGCCGTCTTCAATATGCTGAGCTCGCCAGCGCCATAGACTTGCGGGTGGCTGGCGATGATCTGCTCGACCAGCGTGGTACCGGAACGAGGCATGCCGACAATGAAGATCGGCGTGTCGTCGGTAATCCCGCTCGGCCTGTGCTTTTCAAAAAAGGCCTTGTCGAACACCGCCTTCATCGCCTCGAACTCGCCGCGCGTCTTGTCGGCGTCGTAGTCGATGCCCTGGCGGCGGATCGCGTTGCCTTCGGCGAAATAGTCGAAGGCGCGACCATAATCCCTGAGGTCGTCATTGGCCTTGCCGAGGCCGAAGGAAAGCTGCATGCGCGCCAGGCTGCCTTGCGGCGCCCTGGCGTGCTCCGCCTCCATCCGGGCAAGCTCGGCGTCGCGCTCCTTCTGGCGCTTGACCTGGGTGAGCATTAGCCAGGCCCTTGCCATGCCGGGATCCACCGCCAGCGCCTGCCTGAAAAGATCCGCAGCCTCGTCGAGACTGCCCTTTTCCATCAGCCCGACACCCAGGCCATGCAAAAGATCGGCATCCTTCGGCCGGATCGTCAGCGCCTCGCGAAAAACAGCTAATGCCTCATCCAGCCGGCCCGCTTCCTGCAGCGTCTCGGCAAGCCCGACACGGGCGCGGACATGGAACGGGTTGCGGCCGATCGTACCGCGATAAATATCCTCGGCGCCTTCGAATTGGCCGAGCTGCTTCAGCGACGAGCCGAGATTGTCGCGCGCCGCCAGTTGGTCCGGCCTGGTTGCCACCACTTTGCGGAAGAGATCGGCTGCGGCCGCGACCCGGCCGAGGTCGCGCAGCACGGTGCCGAGATTGTTGAGGAAATCCGGATTGTTCGGCTGCAGCCGAACCGATTGTTCGATCAGCGCCAGCCCCTCGGCGCTGCGCCCGGTCTGGTGCAGCAGAAGCCCGAGGAAATGCGCGGCGGCCGAGTGGTTAGCCTTTTGCGCCAGCACCTGACGGTAAAGCGCCTCGGCCTCCTGCCGGCGCCCCGCCTGGTGCAGCTGCAGCGCCTGCTGCACGTACTGGTCAAGCCCCAGCGGCGGCTGCCCGCCTGAGCCGTAACGTGCGCCTGCCGGTTGTCTCGGATTTCTGTGGATGGGAAACCTGCCGTGTTGTCCGCCTGCCGCGATCTAGGCCATCGCTGCGGCGCGTGCAAGAGCAGACGACGGGCACTATGGAGCAAACCCCAAACTAGCGGAAGTCGGCCGGCGTCAGCACATACATGTTCCTGCGGCCATGCGAGTAGGCTTCGCGCGCAATATCGTGGATCGACGAACGCTTGGCGTCGAAGGCGCTGAGAAATTCGGCTTCGGCTCCGCTTGCGGCCGGGTTTGCCGCCGAAAGTGCCGCAACCTCGACGAAGAACGGGACTTCGAACATGCCGTCATGGCCGACGAAACGAATGCGCTTGGCCGCCGCGTCGTAGGAACGGCTGGGATTGGGAAAATTGAGTGTCATGGCTGCGCGTCAAATCAGGCGGTTGCTTTCGGCAAGCTGGCGCGCCCGCCGCACCGTGCCATCGGTGTCGGCAAGCCTTCGCCTTGCCGCCTCGTCGCTTCTTATCGTGAGGCGCGGCGACATAGCCTTTATCGGCTTTGCGACGGGATTGACTGCAACTGTCGGGACATCCGGTGTTCTTGCGGAATTCATGACTCTCTTCCTTTCATACCTAAATAAATACAAATGCCGGAGGAATTTTTCCGGAAGTTCTTCAAACAATTTTTGAGGTGCACCGGGATCGTATCATCGTTCTGCAAATAACTATAGAAAAGTAATTTTGCGTTGGTAGGGGTAAGAGGCCGGAATCTTCTTGAATAAGCCGCATTTTCGGACTAATGGTATGAAACCGTTTTTGGGTCATGCTTGGGCCCTCGCGGCGTCAGGGTTCTCGGCCCGCCAAACTGATCCAAATCGCCGACACCTGGTACCGCAATGCAGGCTCCGCTTTCGGAGCCAGGCCGGAAAGAAACTTCAAGGCACGAGAATGTCTGCCCGCACCACTCATTCCATCGCGCATTTCGCGGCACCTTTCGTGCTTGGCGGCCTGGATGGCATGCAGCCGGCCGGCGACTATGACATCGACCACGACGAGGAACTGATCGACGGCATGTCGTGGCTTGCCTGGCGCCGCGTCGCCACCTTCATCCATCTGCCGGCAAGGACGGTGAAAAGCCCAACCGGCCGGCTTGTCGCCGTCGACCACGCCGAACTCGAAGCAGCGCTTCGGCACGACCAGGAGAATGCCACATGATCCGCTTCCAGCAGAGTGCGCGGCGCACGGACACGCCCTCGCATATCTTCACCGTCGGCCAGACTGTTCGCATGAAGAGCCGCACCGGCCTTGCCCAAAAGACCGCGGAGCTGTTCCAGATAAAGAGCCGGCTGCCGGTCAAGGACGGCTCGCCGCAATATCGCATTCGCAGCGATCAGGAGACCTATGAGCGGGTCACCACGGAAGACAATCTCGAACCGGTCGACAACCCGGCCAACTGAGCCGAAAGCAATCCGCAACACGTATAAGGGATCAGAAAATGGCCAAGGGTCAACAGCGCAGCAATCGCGAGACACGCAAGCCCAAGAAGGACAAGGTGGCGGCAAAACCGGCCTCGCCCTTCGGCTCGGCGGTCAAGCAGGCGGAGACCGCTGTGAAACCCAAGTCCAAGGGCTAGGGTTCGATCGCACGACAATCTGCCTGGAGGCGTGCTTGAACTTCGTCATCGAGTTCTACCGCTCGCGCGATGCCGACGAAGCGACACTCGATCGAGTGTCGCTGGAGGCACCGAACCTGCGCGCCGCCCTGCAAGGCGCCGCCACGCTGCTTCACACGCTGATGATGCCGCAGATCCCCGATCGCCTGCGCATCTCCAACGAGGACGGCGCCGAGCTCTACGTCGGCCCCGCCGATGGTGCCTATCCGGACGAACAGTGAGGCCGGTGCGCTAGCACGGCCCATCATCGACGACCCGATAATCCGCCGCGCGGGCCTCGCATTCATTGGGGAACGTGCGCAGTTCGCCATGGCGACGGGCACAGACCGGGCGGTATTCGCGGGTACAGAATGTCTGCTCCCCGCCGCCGCCACCGCCACGGCACTCGCCTTCACGGATGATGCGGTATCCGGCCCGTTCGGCAAGGCAGGCATTGGCGAAGGTCTGGCGGTCGTCGCCGCGCCTGGCGCAGACCGGGTCATATTGCCTGGTGCAGAATTGCGGCCCCGGCCGTGGCGGGCGCGGCCCTGGCCCCTCATCGACCACGACGGTGCAGGCCGCAAGAATTGCCGACAGGAACAAGATGGAAAAACCCTGCCGCGAGAAGATTGCCGCAAGAAGCCGCATAAATATTCCCTCCCTCGAAACTCCCGCCCCCGCGTAATCGCGCCTGCATCGGGCCGATCTTCGTCAATCTCGCCATTCTGCTGCGAAATGCAACCCCGTTTGCAGCCTGGCGCATGCAAACCAAGGCGGTATGCCGGCGCAAGTCCAAAACAGCACCGGCCCAGCTTGCTGGACCATGCCTGGGTTGCGTCTGGCCGATGACCGCGCGGAGAACCAGTTCTATCGGTGCGATGCGTCGGGATGCGCCTGTTGGGCCGCCCGCGGCTCTATCTTGCAAGCATCACGTTTCCGTGCGATAAATTTTGTGTTCGGGCATTTGCGACCCGGAGAGCGGAACGTTTTGGACGACCTTTCCCCGATACTGTGAATCTCTGACAGCCCCGTTTTCGGCGGGGGGTTTTACCATGCGCCAATGCATGACTGCCGAAGCAACCACCGGGACTTGCCCACGGCGCCAGGCGGCGGGCGGAACCACCAAGACTGACACGGGTGAAGGAGTTTCCCCAATGGCCCAGACCGGCACCGTTAAATTCTTCAACGCTACCAAAGGCTTCGGCTTCATTACGCCCGATGGCGGCGCCAAGGATGTATTCGTCCACATCTCGGCGATAGAGGCTTCCGGGCTGCGCACGCTCGTCGACGGTCAGAAGGTCACCTTCGATGTCGAGCCCGACCGTATGGGTAAGGGTCCGAAAGCGGTCAATCTCCGCGCCGCCTGAACGGCGGCGTGCCGCGCGTCCTTTCGGGTGTGTGAGGATGCTGCAAGGCTTTTGGTGTGAACTCGAATTTTATAAAGGCGCGGCGGTTTTCGTCGCGCCTTTTGTGTTCCGGGATGCTTGCCGGCACCCGCAAAACTTTCTCTTGCCGATGGCACTAAAATAAAGGACAAATTTCCGTCCGGGCATTTGCCGGCCCGAGACTGACTTGTGGGATCAAAGGAGCTTCCCATGCCGCAGACCGGCACCGTCAAATTCTTCAATCACGCCAAGGGCTTCGGCTTCATCACGCCGGACGACGGGGCAAAGGATGTCTTCGTCCATATTTCGGCCGTGCAGGCGTCGGGTCTTCCCGGTCTTGAGGATGGGCAGAAAGTGACATTCGACACCGAGCCGGACAAGCGCGGCAAGGGTCCGAAAGCCGTCAACCTGTCGATCGGCTGAACCAGCCCCGGACAGAATGGACGTGGGCCGGTCTGGCCTGCGGTGTTTGCCGCATGTTTGAACCCCAGTTAAATGAACCGCTTGGTCAAATTTCGTTCAGCCCCCGTTCAGCCACGGTCGCATATTAATCTTCGTTAAAGCCGGACCGCATCCCCCCGAAAACGACCCGGGCCGGCACGAAGGAGACCGACATGAACGGAATTTTCAAGACTGCCATCCTGTCCGCCGCGGTCGTTGCGACCACGCTTGCGACCTTGCCTGCGGCCAGTGCCGATGAATGGCGCCATCACCGCCGCCACCACGGCCACGGCGACGCCGTTGCGGCCGGCGTCCTTGGTCTTGCGGCCGGTGCCTTGATCGGCGGTGCCCTCGCCAGCCCGCAGCCCCGCTATTACGACCCGGCCTATGATGATGAATACTACCGGCCTGCCCCGGTGCGCCGTTATTACGTGCAGCCGCGAGTAGCCTATGCCGAAAGCTATGCGGAGCCGTGGACCCGCGGCTGGTACGAATACTGCTCGGACCGCTACCAGAGCTTCAACGCGCGTACCGGCACGTTCACTGGCTATGACGGCGAACAGCATTTTTGCACCGCCAATTAAGACAGTTTTCCTGTCCTGAACAAAAGCGCTGCCCGGTGGGTGGCGCTTTTTGTTTTTCGCGGTTTCAGACCAGGCCGGCTTTAGACCAAATAAGGATTGCTCCGCCGCTCCTCACCAAAACGGCCGCCGGGACCATGGCCACAGATGAAGCCGATGTCGTCGCCCAACGGCAACAGCTTCTCCTTGATCGAGGCGATCAGCGCGGCGTGGTCGCCGCCCGGCAGGTCGGTGCGGCCGACCGAACCGCGGAACAGCACGTCGCCGACATGGGCGAACTTCGCCGCCCGGTTATAGTAGACGATGTGGCCGGGTGCGTGGCCCGGACAATGGAATACCTCAAACACCTGTGAGCCAAACGAAACGGTCTCGCCCTCGGCGAGGAACCGGTCGGGGACACAGTTGCGCACGGGATCGGTGATGCCGTAGCGCTTTGCCTGGTTCTGGAGATTGGCGAGCAGCGGACGGTCGGCGGCATGCGGGCCGATGATCTCGATATCGAGCGCCTCTTTCAGTTCCATGGCCCCGCCGGCATGGTCGATATGGCCATGCGTGATCCAGATCGCGCCGGCAGTGATCGCATTGTCCTTGAGCGCCGCCAGCACCTTGTCGATGTCGCCGCCCGGATCGACGACGACGCCCTGTCTGTCGTCCATGTCGAAGAGGATGGTGCAGTTCTGTTGGAACGGCGTGACCGGCACGATGCCGGCGTTGAGCTGACCCATATTTGTCCTTTCACACTGTCGGAGCTCCGCGCGTCCCCTCGAACGCGTCAGGAAAGCTCTAACCTTGTTGAATCAGGCCCTGATGTAGAGACACACGCGGACGGCGTCCACCGCTCCCGCAAACGGCAAACGAAATGGGCGGCCGAAGCCGCCCATTTGAAAAGCCTGAAACGTCGAAAGCTTATTTCTTCATCGCGTTCATGACCGCACCGATGATGCCGGTCAGGATGGCGCCGCCGCCGGCACCGCCAACGATGTTGGGAATGTTCAACGCGCTGCCGGCCCCTGCCGCCGTGGCGGCTGCTGCCGGATCGACCGCCCCACCGCCCAGCAGGCTGCTGAGGATGGCCGCCCCGCCGACGCCGCCAACAGCGCCGCCCAGGATTTTGGGAAGCTGACCCATCGCCGCCGTCTTGATAGCCGCGCCCACCGCCTGACCACCGATGATACCCGTAATCACCTGAATAATGATCGGAAGAAGCGTGTTCATATCCATATTTCCAATCCCTCCATAGCTGCCAGCCTCCCGGGCCGACGCCATCATGAGACGCCGAATTGGACGAAAGTCAAATGCGCAAACGCTTAAATAAAAGGGGCGGCCCGAAAACCGCCCCTACTTGATAAAAAAGCTGTGACTTTCGTTATTCTGCAGCAATCGCGTGGTTGGGTTGAACGGCTGCAGAATAGTCATTCATCAGCGTCTTGGCGATCTCACCGACCTCGAATCGGTACGGGCCGATCTCCGAAACCGGCGTCACCTCGGCCGCTGTCCCGGTGAGGAAGCACTGCTGGAAGCCTTCAAGCTCTTCCGGCATGATGGCGCGCTCGATCACCTCCAAACCGCGGTCCTTGGCAAGGCCGATGACCGTGCGGCGGGTGATGCCGTCGAGGAAGCAATCGGGCTTGGGCGTATGGATCTTGCCGTCCTTGACGAAGAAGATGTTGGCGCCTGTCGCTTCCGCCACCTGGCCACGCCAGTCGAGCATCATGGCGTCGGCATAGCCCTTGGCCTCGGCGGCATGCTTGGACATGGTGCAGATCATGTAGAGGCCGGCCGCCTTCGATTTCGACGGTGCGGTGCGCGGGTCGGGGCGGCGCCATTCGGCCATGTCGAGGCGGATGCCCTTCAGCTTCTGCGCCGGGTCGAAATAACTCGGCCACTGCCAGATGGCGATGGCGCAGTTGATCCGGCTGTTCTGCGCCGAAACGCCCATTTGTTCGCTGCCGCGCCACGCGATCGGCCGGACATAGGCGTCCTGGAAACCTTGCTTCTTCAACAGCGTGCGGCAGGCGTCGTCGATCATGGCGACCGAGTAGGGTATCTTGAAGCCAAGCAGGCGCGCCGACTCATGCAGGCGTTCGGTGTGGTCGGTCAGCTTGAAAATTTCGCCGCCATAGGCGCGCTCGCCCTCGAATACCGCGCTGGCGTAGTGCAGCCCGTGGGTCAAGACGTGGATCTTGGCGGCGGCCCATTTGACGAATTCGCCGTTCATCCAGATAAAGCCGTCCAGTTGGTCGAAGGGAACGGATGCCATGGTAACCTCCCGCGGGCGGCAGCCCGCACATCATTGTGTCGTTGCGTGTTTCGCCTCGGCCGCCGCGGGCGGCCATTGTCTCAAAGCGTAGGCGGATATTTAAGGTCTGGCAAACTCAGGAAGTTCCGGAAAAAAGGGCTTCGTTTGCCTTTTCGTTCGCAATCCGCCGAAAAGCTTGCCAAAAATTACCATCGCGCGGAAAATACGTCAATAGTGCTGACATAATTTCCTGCTTCACACGGAGAAAAGATGACGAGCCACGCAGCCGCAGAGCCGATCAGGACGGCGATCACCGACGAGGATGGCATCGATTTCGCCATCATCGAGTTGTTCTTCTTCGCCTATCGCGACTTTACCTCCGATCCGGACCAGATCCTGGCCGACTACGGTTTTGGCCGTGCTCATCACCGGGTTCTGCATTTTGTCAATCGCCGGCCCGGCCTGACGGTCGCCGAGCTCCTCGACGTGCTCAAGATCACCAAGCAGAGCCTGGCGCGCGTGCTCAAGCAACTGATCGACACCGACCATATCGTGCAATTGCAGGGCCCTCGCGACCGCCGCCAGCGCGAGCTTTATCCGACGGCCAAGGGCCGTGCGCTGGCGCTGGCACTGGCGCGGCCACAGTCGCGCCGCATCCATGCTGCATTGGAGGATTCCGGAGCCACCGAACGCGCCGTTATCGAACGGTTCCTTGAGGCGATGGTCAATCCGGAACTAAGGGCGCAGATCGACATTGTGCCCGCAAAGATGTCAGGGAAAAGCCATGGAGACCATTGAGAGGGTTGATCATCCGACAGCACCGGAAGACGACGCGCCGCATCTGCTGGTGGTCGACGACGACACCCGAATCCGCAATCTTCTGAAACAGTATCTGACCGAAAACGGTTTTCGCGTCACCGTTGCCGGAAATTCCGGCGAGGCGCGGCGCAAGCTCACCGGCCTCGATTTCGATCTGATCGTGCTCGACGTCATGATGCCGGGTGAAAGCGGCGTCGATCTCACCAAGGCGCTGCGGGCGGAAAAGAACGTACCGATCCTGATGCTCACCGCACTGTCCGAAACCGACAGCCGGATCACCGGGCTCGAGGCCGGCGCCGACGACTATCTGCCAAAACCGTTCGACCCGCGCGAGCTGATCCTGCGAATCAACAATATCTTGCGCCGCGGCGGCCCCGCGACGACGCCCAAGGTCGAACAGCTGGTCTTCGGCCCCTATACCTTCCAGATCGCCAGGCGTGAGCTGAAGCGCGGCGGCGAGGCGCTCAAGCTGACGGACCGCGAGCAGGAAATCCTGGCGATCTTCGCTGCGCGTGCCGGCGAAACGATACCGCGGCATGAGCTTGTCGGCGACGAGTCCGAGGTCGGCGAGCGCACGATCGACGTCCAGATCAACCGGCTGCGCCGCAAGATCGAACGCGATCCGTCCAATCCGGTCTGGCTGCAGACCGTGCGCGGTATTGGGTATCGGCTCAGCGTGGAATAGAATGCCGCCGACAGCGGTCCTTTGCTGGGCCGCCGGTGAGCGAAAAGACGAATGGCGACCACGCAACTCGAACGGCCGGAAGATGGCGGCTTGAGCGCCCGCGCGACGCGGGCGCTCAAGGCCGTGCCGCGCGCTTGGAACCGTTTCTGGCGCCTGGTGTCGCTTTACATGCCGAAGCGGCTCTATGCCCGCTCGCTGATCATCGTCATCGCGCCAATGATCATGCTGCAGTCGGTCGTCGCCTTTGTCTTCATGGAGCGCCATTGGCAGACCGTGACGCAGCGCCTGTCGCAGGCCACGGTGCGCGACATCGCCGCCATCATCGACCTGATAGAGACCTATCCGCACGACGCCGACTACGCCAACGTCATCCGCATCGCCCAGGATCGCATGCAGTTGAAGGTCGACCTCCTGCCGCCAGACCCGCTGCCGCCACCCGGGCCAAAGCCGTTCTTCTCGATCCTCGACGAGATCCTTTCGTCCGAGATCACCCGCCAGATCAACCGTCCGTTCTGGATCGATACGGTCGGCAATTCAAATATCGTCGAGGTCCGCGTCCAGCTCGAGAACAAGGTGCTGCGGGTCTTCGTGCGCCGCAGCCAGGCCTATGCATCGAACACCCATATTTTCCTGATCTGGATGGTCGGCACCTCACTGGTGCTGCTGATGATCGCCATTCCCTTCCTGCGCAACCAGATCCGGCCGATTCTGACGCTGGCCGAGGCGGCCGAGAGCTTCGGCAAAGGCCGGCCGATGCCTCGCGATTTTCGCCCGCGCGGCGCCGAGGAAGTCCGCCGCGCCGGCTTTGCCTTCATCCAGATGCGCGAACGCATCGAACGCCAGCTCGAGCAGCGCACCGCCATGCTGAGCGGCGTCAGCCACGATCTGAGGACCATCCTCACCCGCTTCAAGCTGCAATTGGCGCTGGCCGGGACCAAGGCGGCCGACACCCAGGCACTCGACCAGGATATCGACGACATGCAGTCGATGCTGGAAGGCTACCTTGCCTTTGCACGCGGCGAAGCATCGGAAGACGCCGGCCGGTTCGACCTCGAAGCCTTCTTCGACAAGCTTCGCGAGGAAGCCGCGCTGCGCAAGCGCAAGCTGTCGACCGTGCTTGCCGGCGATCCGCATGTCCATGTGCGCCCCAATGCCTTTGCCCGGCTGCTGTCCAACGTCGTCGGCAATGCATTCCGCTATGCCAAGACGGTGGAGATCAATGCCAATCATGGACGCGGTTCGCTGCTCGTCACTATCGACGATGACGGTCCGGGCATTCCGCCCGAAAAGCGGGAGGATGTATTCAAGCCTTTCGTGCGGTTGGACGAGGCCCGCAACCTCGACGCCAGCGGCACCGGCCTTGGCCTTTCCATCGCACGCGACATTGCCCGCAGCCATGGCGGCGACATCGTCCTCGAACGCAGCCCGCTCGGCGGCCTGCGGGCGGTGATCAAGGTTCCGGCTTGACGGGAGCGAGGCCGGCCTTCATCCGCCCGTCATGAAACCATGGTGAAGAGCGCCAATGAAGCGCGCGATCCTGATTGATTCGGCCCTGCGGCCTCATTTCGACCCCGCGCCTGCCCGGGTGCGCTGGTGCGAGGCCAGAGCGGCGGCGTGGTCGCCGTTCAGGCATCGCGGCAAAGCAATCAAGCTCTCCGCCAAGGGACCGCCATGCGCATCCTGATGGTCACCGATGCCTGGCGCCCGCAAGTCAACGGCGTCGTCCACACGCTGGAGCGCCTCTCGGAGACCTTGAAATCCTTCGATGTCGAGACGGACTTCCTGACGCCGAACATCTTTCGCACCCTGCCTCTGCCGACCTATCCCGACATCAGGCTGGCGCTGACGACGCCGCACCGCGTGGCGCAGCTGATCGAGGCACGCAAGGCGGATCACATCCATATCGTCACCGAAGGACCGCTCGGCATTATGGCGCGTCGCTACTGCCGCAACGCCGGCCGTCCGTTCACGACCAGCTATCACACACGTTTTCCGGAATATCTGAGCGCGCGTCTGCCGGTGCCAGAAGCATGGGCCTATCGCTGGCTGCGCGATTTCCATAATTCAGGACAGGGCACGCTGGTCGCCACCCAGTCGCTTGCCGACGATCTTGCGGCACGCGGCTTCACCAAGCTTCGGCCATGGACGCGTGGCGTCGATACCGATCATTTTCGGCCGGATAAAAGAAAGGACCTGGGGCTTCCGGGACCGATCTTCCTCTGCGTCGGCCGCGTCGCGATCGAGAAGAACCTGCCGGCTTTCCTCGACCTGGACCTGCCCGGCAGCAAGGTGGTTGTCGGCGAAGGGCCGGAATTGGCGAAGCTGAAGGCCAGATATCCCGATACCCATTTTCTCGGCCATCGCCCGAACGACGAACTGGCCGAGATCTACGCCTCGGCCGACGTCTTCGTCTTCCCCAGCCGCACCGACACATTCGGCAACGTCATTATCGAGTCGTTGGCCAGCGGCACGCCTGTCGCAGCCTATCCCGTCACCGGGCCGATCGATATTGTGGGCGACGGCATAGGCGGCGCAGTCTCGCAAGAGCTGAGGCAAGCAGCGCTCGCCGCGCTTCTCGTCGACCGCACCGAGGCGCGGCAACGTGCTATGCGCTACAGCTGGAAGGCCTGTGCAGAAATGTTCATGGAAACGGTCGAAGGAGCACTGGGTACCACGCGAAAACTGGCCGCCTGAGCAAACCGCAGTTAGAATAACCTGCCGCCGTCCGGCACCTTACGCTCGATCGCGCCGAGGACGACGGCGCCCTCTTCATCGGGAAAACCGAGCGTCAGCACTTCCGACATGAATGGCCCGATTTGACGCGGCGGGAAATTGACCACCGCGAACACCTGCCGGCCGATCAGGCTTTCAGGTGTATAGTATTTCGTGATCTGGGCCGAGGATTTCTTCACCCCGATCACGGGACCGAAATCGATTTTCAACTTGATCGCCGGCTTGCGCGCCTCGGGAAAAGGCTCGGCCTCGACGATCGTGCCGGCGCGGATGTCGACGCGGTCGAAATCGGCGAAGCTGATCTCGGGTTTTCTCGCGTTGCTCGAACTCATCGATGATCAGGCGTTTCCGTAGGTTTCGAACAGCACGCCGGCGAGCGCGTCCTTGGCCGAAGTCCCCGACCAGACGACGAACTGGAAGGCCTGAAAATAGCATTCGCAGGCTTCCAGCGCCGACGACAGCAGCACCTCGACCTGCTGGCTCGACGGCTCAACCCCACCGGCCAGCAGCAGCGACTGGCGGAACATGATGGCGCCTTCCTGCTCCCAGAGGTCGAAATGGCCAAACAGCATCTGCTCGTTGATCAGCGAAAGCAGCCGCATCACCTCGAGCGCGCGCGCCTCAGGCACCTTGATGTCGAAAGCGCAGGCCAGGTGCAGCGCCTCGTAGTCCTCCATCCAGGAGAATGAAACGTGGTAGTCGGTCCAGCTTCCGGCAACCGAGATCGAGATCTCGTCGTCGCCGGCACGCTCGAAGGACCAGTCGTTGTTGTGGGCCACCTGCTCGATAACATCCACCGGATGGATTTCGCGGGAGAATTCGAGTTCGAGAAGTTCCATGAAATGCTTCCTGTCGTTCTGGGAGCGCCACCACACGCTCCGCGGGAGAGGCACACTCGAACAATTCTGCCTAGAACTCGGACGGCCAGGACTTCGTCAACGCAAAGACCCCGGACCGGACCCCACCGCCCGGCGCATGACCCTGCTCCGAATCATGCAACAAATTCAGTCTATTGATCGGGAGTCGCGTGACCAGCCCAATTTTTCGCACTGCGTCATTCGCATGTGGAAAGGCGCTGTCGGAAAGATCCACGCAGTACCGGTAAGCGATTCACGACAAAGCGCTTTTTGCGATCCGGCTTTGTGGAAAAGTTTAACGAATATTTTTATTATTTTTTTGCACGCGGCTTTGCCGAAGCCGCAGGCGCTGCCTGACCGGTCATTTCGGCAAGCTTGGCCTCGAGCGCTTCGATGCGAGCAGCGAGGCGGGTGTTTTCTTCCCTGGCCTTCGCCGCCATGTCGCGAGCGGCCTCGAATTCCTCGCGCTGCACGACGTCCATGGAGTTGAGTATCCGCTCGGCCTGGCCCCTGAAGGCGGTCTCCACCTCGCGCCGCACGCCTTGCGCGGCACCGGCTGCGTCGGTCATCAGCTTGGCGAATTCATCGAGAATGCGGTTCGGTCCGGTCGCCATGGCAAATCCTCGCTTGGTCGAATTGACGTAGTGGCGCACGATGCGGAATGCAAGCATATGCTCGCCTTGACCCTGCCAAAACCCTGCCGCATGGTCCGCGCCCGAACCTGACCGGAACCGGGAGACCCTGTTGAGCGAATATTTGCTGCCGCTGGCTGCCCTGCCCTTCCCCAACATCGATCCGGTCATCGTCCGGATCGGACCGCTGGCGGTGCATTGGTACGGCGTCGGCTACATCGTCGGCATCCTGTTCGCCTGGTGGTATGCCAAGCGCCTCGTCACCAACCCGAAACTCTGGCCCGACGGCACCCTGCCGATGAAGCCCGTGGATCTCGACGACTTCATCGTCTGGGCGGCCATCGGCGTGGTGCTCGGCGGACGCACCGGCTACGTGTTGTTCTACGACCTGCCGCGTTACATCGCCAATCCGCTCGATATCGTCGCCGTCTGGCAGGGCGGCATGTCGTTTCATGGCGGCCTGCTCGGCGTCATTCTCGCCATGACGCTGTTTTCCCGGTCGCGTGGTATCCGCACATGGTCGCTGTTCGACGTTGTTGCCGCCGGCGTGCCGGTGGGGCTTGGCCTCGTTCGCCTGGCAAACTTCATCAATTCCGAACTATGGGGCCGACCGACCGACGTTCCATGGGCATTCGAATTCCCCAATGGCGGCCCATTTGCGCGCCATCCGAGCCAGATCTACGAGGCGCTGCTCGAAGGGCTGGTGTTGTTCCTTGTCCTGCGCTTTCTCACTCATTCGCGGCTCAAGCTGAAGACGCCGCGCTTCGTCGGCGGCGCCTTCATTGCCGGCTATGGCGCCTCGCGCGTCTTCGTCGAATTCTTCCGCGAGCCCGACCAGCAGCTCGGCTATCTCCTTGGCACGAGCTGGCTCACCATGGGCATGGTGCTGTCGCTGCCGATGGTGCTGGCCGGCATCTGGGCGATGGCTACAGCCAAGCCGGTGACAAAACCGCAGCCCGCATGACGCCGCTGAAGACCCGCATCGCCGAGCTGATCGGTGCGGTGGGACCGATCCCCATCAGCGAATACATGGCGCTCTGCCTGTTCGATCCGCAGGACGGCTATTATACGACACGCGAGCCGTTCGGCGCCGCCGGCGACTTCGTCACCGCGCCGGAGATCAGCCAGATGTTTGGCGAGCTGGTCGCCGTCTGGCTCTACCAGGCATGGCTGGCGATCGGCCGGCCGACGCCGGTCGCCATCGCCGAAATAGGCCCCGGCCGCGGCACGCTGATGAGAGATATGCTGCGCACCCTTTCGCGGCTCGATCCGACGCTTACCGCCAGCGCATCATTCGTCTTGATCGAGACCAGTCCGCGGTTGACCGAGGTCCAGAAACGGACGCTTGCCGGGACGTCGGCCACCATCGCCTGGAATGAAACCATCGACACACTACCGCAGGGGCAGCTTCTGATTGTTGGCAACGAGCTGTTTGACGCGGTGCCTATTCGCCAGTTCGTCCGCGCCGGAGCCGGCTGGCGCGAACGGATGATCGGTCTCGACGATGCGAACCAGCTTCGCTTTTTCGTCGGCGCCGGCTCGCTCGACCCGATGCTGCTGCCGGAGGATGCCGAGAATGCGCCGCAAGGTGCGATCGTCGAGGTGGCGCCAGCCCGCGCCGCCCTGATGGCGGCCATCGCCGGGCGACTTGCCGGATTTGGCGGCGCCGGCCTGTTTCTCGACTACGGTCACCTCCAGCCCGGCATCGGCGACACCTTGCAGGCCTTGCGCAAGCACGGTCATGAGGACGTGCTGGCGAATCCGGGGGAGGCCGACCTCACCGCCCATGTCGATTTCGCTGCCCTCGCTGCAACCGTTCGGGCACACAGCCTCGATGCCCACCTCTCCACGCAAGGTGAATTCCTGCTCAAGATGGGGCTTCTCGAACGAGCTGGCCGGCTCGGCGCCAATGCCGATGAGGCAGCTCGTGAAAAGATCGCGGCCGACGTCGAGCGCCTCGCCGGTCAGCAGGCCATGGGCGAGCTCTTCAAGGTGCTTGCCATCCTTCCTCCCGGCATTGCCGTTCCGCCGTTCGCAAGCGCGGATTGACTTTTCGCTGTCGCCTCTACCACTCTCCCCTCTCCGGCTGCGCCCGACATCAACTGCACTCGCCTTCAACTGCGCCCGCCTTCAACTCGCCTACCTTCAACTTGCCTACCTTCAACTCGCCGCCTTCAACGCGCTTGACGAAATCGCCCATACGGACAACAAAGCCGCCATGCTGAATCAGACCAAACCGGATCCCGTTCGGTCGCCCTTGCTGGAAACGGCGCAAGGCATCCGCCACGGCTACTTCACACGCGTCGGCGGCATTTCCAGCGGCATCTACCGGGGCCTCAACATCGGCACCGGATCGAGCGACGACCAGACGCTGGTGCGCGAGAATCGCCGCCGCGTCGCCGAATGGATGGGCGTGGCGGCAAGCCATCTGCTGACTGCTCATCAGGTTCATTCGCCGGACGTCGTCATCGCCAGGGAACCTTTTGCCGGCGAGCGTCCCAAGGCCGACGCCATCGTCACCGACCGGCCGGGCATTGCCATCGGGGCCTCGACCGCCGATTGCGGACCGGTCCTCTTCGCTGACGCCGAGGCGTGCATTATCGGAGCCGCCCATGCCGGCTGGAAAGGCGCTTTCACGGGAGTGCTGGAAAACACCATCGCGGCAATGGAAAGCCTCGGCGCCCGGCGTGACCGCATCGTCGCAGTGCTCGGTCCTTCCATCGGCCCACAGAATTACGAAGTCGGACCGGAATTCGTCGCCCGCTTCGTCGACGCCGATGCCGGTAATGCCCGCTATTTCGCGCCCTCCGCAAATGCCGGACACGCGATGTTCGATCTCAACCGCTACACGGTCGACCGGCTGACCAAGGCTGGCGTCAATGCCGAAGGGCTCGGCCGCTGCACCTATGCCGAGGAAGAGCTTTTCTACTCCTATCGGCGCAGCACGCATCGCAACGAGCCCGACTACGGACGGCAGGTTTCGGCAATCGTTTTGGAGACTGACTGATGGCGCTGCATTTCGAACGCTCGGAATTCGACGCGCGGCGCGATCGACTGATGATCGAGATCGCCGAAAAGAAGCTCGACGCCGTCCTGCTGTTTGCGCAGGAAAGCATGTATTGGCTAACCGGCTACGACACGTTCGGCTTCTGCTTTTTCCAGTGCCTGGTGGTCAAGGCCGACGGCTCGATGGTACTGCTGACGCGTTCGGCCGATTTGCGCCAGGCACGCCACACCTCGATCATCGACAACATCGTTTTGTGGACGGATCGCAACGGCGCCAATCCGGCGGTCGACCTGCGCAATTTGCTCAACGAGCTTGACCTGCTCGGCGCCCGCATCGGCGTCGAATACGACACCCACGGCCTGACGGCATATAATGGCCGGCGCCTCGACGAGCAGTTGCAGACCTTCGGGCAGATCGCAGATGCCTCTGGCATTGTCAGCCGGCTGCGGCTGTTCAAGAGCCCGGCCGAAATCGCCAAGGCGGAAAAAGCCGCAAATCTGGCCGACGACGCGCTGGACGCAGCACTGCCGCTGATCAAGCAGGGCGGCGATGAGGCGCTGATCCTCGCCGCCATGCAAGGCGCGATCTTTGCCGGCGGCGGCGATTATCCGGCCAACGAGTTCATCATCGGCTCGGGCGTCGACGCCCTGCTCTGCCGCTACAAGGCCGGTCGCCGCAAGCTCACCAAGAACGACCAGCTGACACTCGAATGGGCCGGTGTCTTCCACCACTACCATGCGGCAATGATGCGCACGGTGTTGACCGGCAAGGTATCGAAACGCCACCAGGAATTGTTCGATGCCGCCCGCGCCGCGCTACTTGCAGTCGAGAAGGCGATGACACCTGGTAATACGTTCGGCGACGTGTTCGACGCCCATGCCCGCACACTCGAAGCCCACAATTTGACCAAGCACCGGCTCAATGCCTGCGGTTATTCGCTCGGCGCCCGCTTCACCCCGTCCTGGATGGATATGCCGATGTTCTATCAGGGTAATCCCGAACCGATTGCGCCGAACATGACGCTGTTCGCCCATATGATCATCATGGACTCCGAAACCGAAACGGCGATGACCCTTGGCCGCACCTACCTGACGACCGAATCCCAGCCGAAGCCGCTGTCCCGCCATGATCTCGACTTGATCGTGCAGTGAATCCATAATGGAAAAAGTGTGAGGGGCGTTCGTCGCCAAGGAGTTTTCAGGCTAATGAGACGATCGCATGTGACGACCGTGTCATTGCTCGCGGCGCTGGCGCTGGCGGCTTGCACCAATGCGAAGGACGTTCTCGAACCCTCGGCCATCGCCCCGCAATCGACCCAATCCCTGCCCGGAGCCGGCGGCGCCGCAACGCCCCCCTCAACTGCGGCGCCGTCTTCCGGCACCGCGCCAACTGCAGATACAGCGCAGCCTCCGGCGGCAGCAGCCGTGCCGCCCGCCAAAAGCGCCGCTGCCATTGCGCGAACCCGGCTGCAGGTGGCGCCGATCGTCGGCGCCTCGGTAGAAGCCGCGACACCGCTGACCGCCGAGCTTCAGACACGCGCCAGGCAGCGTGGCATCACCTTGGCCGGCAGCACCGACCAGACCCCAACGCACGTGCTCAAGGGCTATTTCTCGACCATGACGGAAGGCAAGGACACCACCGTCATCTATGTCTGGGACATCTATGACCCGGCCGGCAACCGGCTGCATCGCATCAACGGCCAGCAGAAGGCGCCCTCCGTCGGTGGCGGCGAAGGCTGGGCGGCGGTCGCGCCGGCGACCATGCAGGCGATTGCCGACCAGACAATCGACCAGTTCGCCACCTGGCTTGGCGGCGGCGCCGGCTGACCTGGAGCATGATTCCGAAAAGTGGAATCCGGTTTTCGGAAAAGAGCATGCTCAGACTGAAAGATAGAAGCTATCCCGATTCTGTCGGCATCGAAGTGGGCCTATCGCCGCATCGTCAAGCCGTAAGCGATTATTGAGATTAGCCGGCGGATTCCCATTCACGACGCTTGCAATACCGGCGCGGGCCGCTAAAAGCCCGACTAAGAGGCTGGAGTGCTATCGGAGTCTCTCAATCCTTCGCCAGGAACGGTGCATGAAGCTCTTCGCGGGCAATTCCAACAGGGTGCTGGCCGAATCAGTCGCCCGCTACCTCAACATTCCGCTGGGCAAGGCCAGCGTCAGGCGCTTCGCTGACCAGGAAATCTTCGTCGAGATCCAGGAGAACGTGCGAGGCGAGGACGTCTTCATCCTGCAGTCCACCTCGTTCCCAACCAACGATCATCTGATGGAACTGCTCATCATGATCGACGCCTTCATGCGCTCCTCGGCCAAGCGTATCACTGCGGTTATTCCTTATTTCGGCTATGCCAGGCAGGACCGCCGCGCCTCCGGCCGCACACCGATCTCGGCCAAGCTGGTAGCCAACATGATCACGCGGGCGGGCGTCAACCGGGTGCTGACGCTGGATCTGCATGCCGGGCAAATTCAGGGCTTCTTCGACATCCCGACCGACAATCTGTTTTCCGTGCCGGTGATGGCGCGTGACGTGAAGGCGAAATACAAGCAGCTCGCCAATGTCATGGTGGTGTCGCCGGATGTCGGCGGCGTGGTCCGCGCCCGTGCCCTCGCCAAGCGCATCGATGCCCAGTTGGCCATCGTCGACAAGCGTCGCGAGCGCCCCGGCGAATCGGAAGTCATGAACGTCATCGGTGACGTGCGCGGCAAGGATTGCCTGTTGATCGACGACATCATTGATTCGGGCGGCACGCTATGCAATGCGGCCGATGCGCTGCTTGCCGACGGCGCCACCAGTGTCACCGCCTATACTACCCATGGCGTTTTGTCCGGCGGCGCCATCGCCCGCATCGGCGCCTCGAAACTGCAGGAACTGGTCATCACCGATTCCATCCAGCCGACCCAGGCAGTGCTGGACGCCGCCAATATCCGCGTCATCTCCATCGCCGAACTGATGGGCGAGGCGATCTCCCGCACGGCAACCGAGGAATCGGTGTCGAGCCTGTTCGATTAATACATGTCGCGCAAAAGTGAGCAGCGGTTTTGCGACAACGACATGCATAAAACAAGACCCTAAAGCGCGTCGCATGAGACCGGTCGAACGCGACGCGCTTTAGGGCTGCGACTCAGGCCGAGCCGGACCGCTTATTCGCCGCACACCTTCACCAGCATCACGGGCGCCGAGCATGTAACCGCGTGGCGAGGCTCCCAGCATGCGCTTGAACATGGTGATGAACGCCGGCACGCTGTCATAGCCGAGATCGAGCGCCACCCTTGTGATCGGCTCGCCGTCGGCCAGCCGTGGCAGCGCCGCGAACAGACAGGCCTGCTGGCGCCAAGTCGACAGCGACAATCCGGTCTGGCGATGAAAGGCGCGGGTGAAAGAGCGGCGGCTCATGCCGACGATAGCGGCCCATTCATCGATCGTCGCGTGCGGTGACGGTGCCGAGACGAAGCGCCGGCACAGCGCTGCCAGCCTTGCGTCGGACGGGAACGGCAGTCCGAGTGGCCGTTGCGGCAGGTTCGGGATTTCGTGCAGCAGGAGCTTCATGATCAGCCCGCCCCGCCCCTCCAGCTCGGCGCCCTGCGGCAGCTTTTCCGATTCCACGATCAGGCTGTGCATCAGGTCGGTGATGCCGACGACGCGCAACCCGTCCGGCAGGCCGGGAATGGCCTCCGGCATCACATAGACGGAGCGCATGCTGACGTCGCCCAGCATCTCAACCGAGTGTTCGGTGCCGGCTGGGATCCACATCGCGTGGTTGGGGGGCACCATCCAGCGCCCATGCCGCGTCGTCACCAGCACGACACCGACCAGCGCGTGCAGCAACTGGCTGCGGCTGTGATGGTGCCGCGGCACGTGATAGCCGTCCGGATATTCGGTCGGCAGCGCCACCGCCGGCCCGACGGCCTGCTCCAGCCATTGCCAGCGACGCTCATGCAACAGCCCAAGATCGGTATCGCCCGCTCTGAACATTTCCCTGCCATGCGGCATCAGCTATGGCCCACTTGCGAAACTATTGGACCAAACCACGAAAGAAGTCGCGTGACAAGCAACGTATAAGGCAGCCGGCCCATAAGACCGCCTGCGGGAGCGCCCGCCAAAAAGACCACGGAGCCTGCCTTGACCGATACCACAGCAACCGCCGACGCCAAGCCGGCAGCGGCCAGCCACATTTCAGCTCAGGCGACGGCCTTCACCGTCATCCTGGCGGTGAGCTTCTGCCATTGCATCAACGACATCATGCAGTCGCTGCTGTCGGCGATCTATCCGCTGCTGAAGGACAATTACGGTCTCGATTTCTGGCAGATCGGCCTTTTGACTTTCACCTTCCAGGTGACGGCATCCTTGCTGCAGCCGGTGATCGGCATGATTACCGACAAGCGGCCGATGCCGTATTCGCTGCCCTACGGCATGGCCTCTTCGTTGATCGGCCTGGTCGTGCTGGCCTATGCTGGACATTACTCGCTGCTCCTCATCGGCGCCTCGCTGATTGGCATTGGCTCGGCGATCTTCCACCCGGAATCCTCGCGCATCGCGCGCTTCGCCTCTGGTGGCAGGTTCGGCCTGGCACAGTCGCTGTTCCAGGTCGGCGGCAATTTCGGCCAGGCCATGGGGCCGCTGCTGGCAGCCTTCATCGTCGTGCCCTTCGGCCAGACCAGCATCGCCTGGTTCGCCGGCGGCTCGCTGATCGGCATCATCGTGCTGTGGCAGGTCGGCGGCTGGTACAGCCGCCTGCGTGCCGCGCAGAGCACCCGCAAGGCGGCAGGCTTCGTCTCGCCCTTCCCGCGCCGCAAGGTGATGGGAGCGCTGCTGGTGCTGACACTGCTGGTACTGACCAAGAACGCCTATATTTCCAGCCTTGCCAGCTATTACACCTTCTATTCCATCCATAAATTCGGCGTTTCGGTGCAGATGTCGCAAGTCATGCTGTTTCTGTTCCTCGGCGCCTCGGCCCTGGGCATCCTGCTCGGCGGCCCGTTCGGCGACCGCTACGGGCAGAAGGCGATGATCTGGTTCTCGATCGTCGGCGTGCTGCCCTTCACCCTGGCCCTGCCCTATGCCAATTTCGAGTGGACGATGGTTCTCACCGTGCTGATTGGCCTGATCCTGTCCTCGGCCTTCTCGAACGTCGTCGTCTTCGCGCAGGAACTCGTGCCCGGCCGGGTCGGCATGATCGCCGGCATCTTTTTCGGCTTCGCCTTCGGCATGGGCGGCATCGCGGCCGCCGTGCTTGGCGTCGTCGCCGACATGAAAGGCATCGATTTCGTCTTCCAGGTCTGCTCGTATTTGCCGCTACTCGGGCTGCTGACGGTTTTTCTGCCTAATATGAAGGAAGCGAGGAAGGTGACCACGGTCGGGTGAAGCCCGGGTTCGGTTTCTAAGCGAATCCCCTCTTCCGACGCGCCCGTCCAGCCGCCTGCGGTTATTTGGGCCAGGCCCGGCGACGCCGATTTGGCGGCCGTCAGCCGCTTTCGTAGTTCGTTCCCTCTACACCCAGGCCTGCAGCTGCCCACTCGGGCAAGCCGCCTTCGAACCGGCGCGAGGCCCAGCCTCGTGCCCTCAGGATTGCCAAAGCGTCGGCCGACAGAACGCACTGGACCCCACGACAATAGGCGACAACGACCTTCTCTCGTGGAAGCTCCGCAAGCCGCTGCTCCAGCTCATCAGCGGGAATGTTGATCGCACCCGGCAAATGTCCCGTCGCGAATTCGTTCTGCGGCCTGACATCGAGCAGCACGACTTCGTCGTTTCGCATGCGGCGCACGAGTTCCTCGCGCGAGATGTTTTCCAGCCTGTCCGGCTGGCTAATGCTGTCGTTGATAAACTCACGGATCTGCTCGCGTCTATGGTTTGCAAGGCTTCGCAGCGCCGCGAACACGTTTTCGATTGGGCCATCTGCAAGCCGGTACAGAACGCGTTTTCCGTCTCGCCGGGTCTGCACCAGGCCCGCTCGCTTGAGATGTTGAAGATGCTGCGACGTATTCGCCAATGCGATCCCCGAAAGCTGCGTCAGCTGCTCGACGGCCAGTTCGCCATCGGCAATGTGACGCAACAGAACCAGCCGGTGGGCATGCCCCAAGGTGCGGGCGAGATCCGCTACTTCGTCGAAGATCGGGTGGTGAACGTCCGTCCTTTTCATATGACTTGGCTAGCATTAATCAATCAATCAATCAATATGTTGAATGATTGATTCTAATTGGTTAATGTCTGACGGGTGAAACAGGAGAGCAAAAATGTTGGAGTTCGTTGTCCGTGCGGCCGTCATTGGTATCGGCGCGACAGCCCTGATGGACCTTTGGGGATGGTTTCTGAAGCGAATGCTCGCGATTCCATCGCTTGATTACGCCTGGGTCGGCCGCTGGATCGGACACTTTCCGCGTGGCCGTTTCGCGCACGCGAATATCGCGCAAGCTGCTCGCGTTCGCGGCGAAACCGCCATTGGATGGAGCGCACATTACGCGACCGGCATCGTATTTGCCGCGGCGCTGATTGGAGTGTGGAGCCTCGACTGGGCACGGCACCCGACAGTGCTTCCGGCCCTGTTGGTCGGCGTCTGCACCATCGTCGCCCCGTTCTTCGTGATGCAACCGGCTTTTGGGATCGGCATCGCGGCTTCGAAAGTTCCCAATCCGCGCACTGCGCGCCTGCGCAGCCTTATGACCCATCTGTCCTTTGGCGTCGGACTGTACATTGCAGCATTGCTTTCGGCACTGCCGTTTCCGGCCTGACATTGATGGGACACGGTCCGTCCCTGGGCACCTTCCGCCCCGCTTGCACCTCGCGCCGCCTTCCGCTATAGAGCCGCCACCCGCGTAGACACCCTTGGAGGCAACGCGGCGGAAGGCCGCCTTCCCGCATGATCCCGAAAAGTGGATTCCGGTTTTCGGACCAGGTCATGCGTTAGCTATGTCGGCTTTCGACGTTTACGGCCCCGGCACGTTGCCGGCCGCGAACGCTCCAGAACAACGCGAAAGGAAATGCCATGAGCCACGATACTTACGAGCTCAAGGCCGAAGCGCGCGAACAGGTCGGTAAGGGGTCCGCCCGTGCAGTTCGCCGCAACGGTAAAGTGCCTGCAGTGATTTACGGCGACAAGCAGCCTCCCCTGGCGATTGCGCTGACCTATAAGGACATCTACTACAAGATCCATGGCGGCGGGTTTCTGACCACGGTCGCCACGATCGATGTCGACGGGAACAAGATCCAGGTTCTGCCCAAGGACTTCCAGCTCGACCCGGTCAAGGATTTCCCGGTCCACGTCGATTTCCTGCGCATCGGCAAGGACACCGAAGTCAATGTCGACGTGCCCGTGCACTTCATCAATGAAGACAAGTCGCCCGGCATCAAGCGCGGCGGCGTGCTCAACATCGTGCGCCACGAGGTCGAATTCCACTGCCCGGCCAATGCGATCCCGGATTTCATCACCATCGATCTCACCGGCACCGATATTGGCGATTCGATCCACATTTCGGCCGTCACCTTGCCGGCCGGCGTCAAGCCGGTGATCTCCGACCGTGACTTCACTATCGCGACCATTGCCGGCTCCTCGGCGATGAAGCCGGAGGCCGTAGAAGAGACGACTGAAGCGGCTGCGCCCGAAGCGGCTCCTGCCGCCGAAGAGAAGTAACCCCTTCCCGCCCGGAGGCGACGATGCTTGTCTTTGCAGGCCTCGGCAATCCGGGCGCGAAATACGCCAACAACCGGCACAATGTCGGCTTCATGGCGGCGGACGCGATCGCCCGCCGCCATTCCTTTTCGCCCTGGTCGAAGAAATTCCAGGGGCTGATCGCCGAAGGCACGCTTGCCGGCGACAAGGTGATCCTGATCAAGCCGCAGACCTTCATGAACCTGTCCGGCCAATCGGTCGGCGAAGCCTTGCGCTTCTATAAGCTCGGCCCTTCGGCGCTGACTGTCTTTTATGACGAGATCGACCTTGCCGCCGGCAAGGTTCGGGTCAAGGTCGGTGGCGGTTCCGGCGGCCACAACGGTATCCGCTCGCTCGACCAGCACGTCGGCAAGGATTTTCGCCGTGTGCGCATCGGCGTCGGCCACCCCGGCGTCAAGGAAATGGTGCACGGCCATGTGCTCGGCGATTTCGCCAAGGGCGACCGCGAATGGCTGGACGTGCTGCTCGACGCAATCGCCGATGGTGCCGGATTGCTTGCCAAGGGCGACGACAATTCGTTCATGAATCGCGTGACGCTGGCGCTGCGCGAGAAGCTCACGCCGACGGGCGACGACGACCGCCCGCCACCCAAGGCGCCAAAGGTGCAAAGCCATGTCCGCCAGGCGCGGCCGCAGCAGCCAGCGGCCAAGCTGCCCGAAACCGGCCCGATGGCGGCGATGCTGAAGAAGCTTTTTGGCGGCAAGGACTGAGCCATGAATATGGATGACGTCCAGCAATTGGTTCGCCGCGTAAGGCAGAAGTATGTTGATTATTTCGTCGCCGCTGCCGGCGAACTTGCTCGCAACGGCCAAGGATCGCATGCGACCGAGGTCAAGTTTTCGAACGTCGATTCCTTCTATCGAAATCTCATCGCGGTTGATTTCGTCGGCAATGACGGACAGCCAAATCCGCAGTTCATCAATAGCGATACCTATGTGAAATTCTCTCCGGATATTCACGCCGGGATCGGTGGAATGGATGTCCTCATCTCACCGTTCAAGTGGGACGAGGTTCATTTCAAATTCCCCGTAAATGAGCTTGACGGCGATCTCTTCGACGAATGGTTTCGCGGCTGGTTCGATATCGATGGCGAGCGTGAAACATCGGAGACCGTAGGAAGCATCATTCACAGTGCGCAATTGCTCGAGGGGCAACTGACGATCGATTTCGGAACCGCGGATGTCGACGCGTTCTGGCATCTTCTGCAAATACTGAGCAGGTCCGGCGTTCACGCGTTGGCGATAGGCACCGATGACATCGCGCAGCGTCTGAATTGAATTGCGCCTTGACGATCGTCGGCGCTTTCGCCCATAGCCCTGATCAAATTTCGATTTCCCGATAGGACCAGACAAAAATGGGTTTCAAATGCGGCATCGTTGGCTTGCCCAATGTCGGCAAGTCGACGCTCTTCAATGCGTTGACCAGGACGGCGGCGGCACAGGCCGCCAATTATCCGTTCTGCACCATCGAGCCGAACACCGGCGAGGTGGCGGTGCCCGACCCGCGCCTGCAGAAGATCGCCGCGATCGGCAAGTCGAAGGAGATCATCCCGACGCGCATCTCGTTCGTCGACATTGCCGGCCTGGTGCGCGGCGCCTCGAAGGGTGAAGGGCTGGGCAACCAGTTCCTCGCCAACATCCGCGAGGTCGACGCCATCGTCCATGTGCTGCGCTGTTTCGAGGATGACGACATCACCCATGTCGAGGGCCGCATCGATCCTGTCGCCGATGCCGAGACCGTCGAAACCGAATTGATGCTTGCCGACCTCGACAGCCTCGAGCGCCGCATCGTGCAGATCCGCAAGCGTGCCGCCGGCAAGGACAAGGAGGCAGCGACCGTACTTCCCATGATGGAAGCGGCGCTTGAACTACTGCAGGCCGGCAAGCCCGCCCGCATCCTGCTCAACGGCATCTCGGCTGAGGATCTGCGCATCCTGCAGGGACTGAACCTTTTGACGTCGCACCCGGTGCTTTACGTGTGCAACGTCGCCGAAGCCGATGCCGCCATCGGCAACGCCCATACCAGGGCGGTCGAGCAGATGGCGGCCGCGCAAGGTGCCCGCACCGTTGTGATTTCGGCGGCGATCGAGGCCGAGGTCGCCCAGCTCTCGGACGAAGAGGAAATGGAATTCCTGGCAACGCTCGGCCTGGACGAACCCGGCTTGAACAAGGTCATCCGCGCCGGCTACGAGCTGCTGCAGCTCATCACCTACTTTACCGTCGGGCCGAAGGAGACACGCGCCTGGACCGTGAACAAGGGCGCCAGGGCGCCGCAGGCGGCAGGCGTTATCCACACCGATTTCGAGCGCGGCTTCATCCGCGCCCAGACCATCGCCTATGACGACTTCGTCAGGCTGGGCGGCGAAGTGGCGGCTAAGGAGGCCGGCAAGGCGCGCGACGAAGGCAAGGAGTATGTCGTCCAGGACGGCGACATCATGCTGTTCAAGTTCAACACCTGACCAGGCGAGGGAGCCCAGCGGCCACCATTGCCGCCGCTCGATGCCAAACTTCAAAGCAGGGGTCGCGGTGCCTCTTGCGCTGCTTGACGGGCCGTCGTGCGGGGTCTAAGGGGCCTTTGCACCGGCCTCGCGCCTCACCTGCCCGTGTCCGTGCGATCTGACTGACGCGCCCCTCCAACGAACGCTCTTTGGCAACAGCAAGGGAGACCCGGCGATGATCAAGGCCTTCGTCGTCGACAATGATCGCCTGCGCCTGGTCGACGATCTCCTGCAGAACAGCGACACTGTGGTCTGGGTCGACCTCTTCAACCCGACAAAGGAAGAAGAGACGACAATTGAGACCTGGCTCGGCATCGCCGTTCCGACCCGCGAAGAGATGGAAGAGATCGAGATCTCGAGCCGTCTCTACGTCGAGGACGGCGCCTACTTCATGACCGCCATTCTGCCTGCGCAGACCGAGGTGGACGATCCGTTGATGTCGCCGGTTACCTTCGTGCTCGCCGGCAGCAGGCTGATCACCGTGCGGTACCACGAACCGAAGGCGTTTAAGACCTTTCCGCAGCGCGCCGAGAAGGTGGCGACCGGTTGCACCAGCGGCGACACCATCCTGATCGGACTACTGGAGGCGATCGTCGACCGCCTCGCCGACATTCTGGAGCGCGCCGGCCGCGACGTCGAGGCGATCTCGCGCGACATCTTCGAGGCACGCTCGACCAAGGTTTCCAAGCGCAACCGCGACTTCCAGGAGCTGTTGAAAGGCATTGGCCGCAAGGAGGATCTCGCCTCCTCGGTCCGCGACAGCCTGATCTCGCTGCAGCGCCTTGCCGGCTTCCTCGCCCATGCCTCCACGCAGACCAGGATGAGCAAGGATACCCGCGCCCGCATCAAGACCTTGTCGCGCGATGTGCTGTCGCTCGCCGACCACGCCACGTTCCTGTCGCAGAAGATCAGCTTCCTGCTCGACGCGACGCTCGGCATGATCTCGATCGAGCAGAACGCCATCATCAAGATCTTCTCCGTCGCCGCTGTCATCTTCCTGCCGCCGACGCTTGTCGCTTCAATCTACGGCATGAATTTCGACATCATCCCCGAGCTCAAATGGCACTTTGGTTATCCCTTCGCCATCGGCATGATGGTGCTTTCGGCAATCCTGCCCTTCTGGTATTTCCGCCGCCGCGGCTGGCTGTAGGGTCATCAATACCTCCGCTGCGGCTTGGGCGCCGCAGGCTGGCGCACTAGAAATTGCTTGACCAAATGCCGCGCTGCCTGCATCCGGGACCCCGACCCGCAGCGATCGTACAATCCTGAACAGGATTTCCAGACCATGACCGCAAAGACCTGGGCTTATGAGGATTTTGTCGAGGGCGCTTCGCTCGACCTCGGCACCAAGCTGGTAAGCGCCGCCGAAATCATAGAATTCGCCGGCGAGTTCGATGCCCAGGCGATGCATCTCGACGAGGCTGCGGGTAAGGCCAGCATCCTCGGCGGGCTGGCGGCTTCGGGTTGGCACACCTGCGCCATGTTCATGCGCATGCTGTGCGATGCCTTCCTGCTCGACTCGACCTCCCAGGGCGCGCCAGGCGTCGACCAGGTCAAATGGAAACGGCCGGTCCTGGCCGGCGACCTGTTGAGCGGCAGCACCACCGTCCTTGCCAAGCGCCTGTCTAGATCGAAGCCCCGGCTTGGCCTGGTGACCATGCGCAGCGAGTTATTCAACCAGCGCGGCGAAGGTGTTTTCGAGCTCGAAAACGCCGTCATGTTCCTCACCCGCGAGGGCAGTGCGTGAGCCTCGACGAATTCTTCTGCATCGGTATCACCGTCACGCTCGGTTCGCATCGATTCGAACCGGAGGCGATCAAGGCGTTCGCCCGCAAATACGATCCGCAAGTTTTCCACATCGATGAAGAGGCGGCGAGGAACAGCATATTCGGCGGGCTCTGCGCCTCGGGCTGGCACACCGCCGCCACCTGGATGAAATTGAACCTCCAGGCTGGCATAGAGGCAGAGGTCGCCCGCTGGCCCGGCCCCGGGCCGGTGCCGGAATTCGGCCCCTCGCCCGGCTTCAAGAACCTCAAATGGCCCAAACCTGTCTATGCCGGGGAAACCGTGACTTTCACCCGCACGGCGCTGGCCCACCGCCCCATTGCCTCGCGACCGGGCTGGCGGCTGCTGACGCTCCGCTCAGAGGCCTTCGATTCGACGGGCGACAAGGTGATCGAATTCGAAAGTGCCGTGCTGGTGAAGGTGGGGTGAGCGGAATTCTTCCCTTCTGCCACGGGGGAGAAGGAAGAAACGCTCAATGCCCCTCAAACCCGATCAGCGTCCTCACCGGCACGCCGAGCCCCTCTAACCTCTCGCGGCCGCCAAGGTCCGGCAGGTCGATGACGAAGCAGGCGGCGAGAATGTCGGCGCCGATCTGCCGCAATAGCTTGACGGCCGCCTCCGCCGTGCCGCCGGTGGCGATCAAATCGTCGACGAGGATTACCTTCTCGCCCGGAGAAACACCGTCCTTGTGCATCTCCATCTCGTCCAGCCCGTATTCCAGGCTGTAGGCGACGCGCACCGTCTCGTAAGGCAACTTGCCCTTCTTGCGGATCGGCACGAAGCCGGCTGAGAGCTGGTGGGCGATGGCGCCGCCGAGGATGAAGCCGCGCGCCTCGATGCCGGCGATCTTGTCGATCTTCAGGCCGGCATAGGGATGCACCAGTTCGTCGATCGCGCGGCGGAAGGCCCGCGCATTGCCGAGCAGCGTGGTGATGTCGCGAAACAGGATGCCCGGCTTGGGATAATCCGGAATGGTGCGGATCGCGGCAAGCAGCGTCTCTTCGAGCGAGGACTTCATCAAGCGGCTCTCCGGGCCATTCAGATTCGGCTAAAGACGTGAAAGGAATTGGCCAATCGTAACCCGGTGCAGCCAAGTCCGGCTACCGCCATGTGACGCCTGACGGAAAATTGTCCGGCAAAGGGCCTTGTTCAGCGCCGGCTGCGATGAATCGACATGCCTGCAATGAAAAGGGCGCCTTTCGACGCCCTCGCATTCTCTTATATCGCAGGGCTCAGTGCGCCACGCCGGCCCACACCTTGCGCTTGGTCAGGTAGACCAGTGCGCCGAACAGCAGCAGGAAGACCAGTACGCGAAAGCCGGTCTTCTTGCGGTCCTCGAGGTGCGGTTCTGCCGCCCACATCAGGAAGGCCGACACGTCGCGAGAATACTGGTCGACCGTCTGCGGCGCCCCGTCATCATAGGTAACCTGGCCGTCGGAGAGCGGCTTCGGCATCTTCAGCGACACGCCGGACAGGAAGTACGGATTGTAGTGCGTGCCTTCTGGTATGACCATGCCCGCCGGCGGCTGTTGGTCGTAGCCGGTCAGCAGCGAGTGGATGTAGTCGGGGCCGCCCTGGGCATATTGCGTAAAGATGTCGAACACGAAGCGCGGGAAGCCGCGCTCGACGCCGCGCGCCTTGGCCAGCAGCGACATGTCGGGCGGTGCTGCACCGCCATTGGCCGCCGCCGCCGCTTCCTCGTTGGGGAACGGCGGCGGAAAATGGTCGGACGGCTTGCCGGGACGATCGAACATGTCGCCGGCATCGTTCGGGCCGTCATGGATCGTATATTCGGCCGCCAGCGTCTTGATCTGCGCATCCGAATAGCCAAGGCCTTCCAGCGTACGGAACGCCACCAAATTCATCGAATGGCAGGCCGAGCAGACTTCCTTGTAGACCTTGAGCCCGCGCTGCAGCTGGGCCTTGTCGTAGGTGCCGAATGGCCCGGCGAAGCTCCAGTCCATTTCCTTCGGTTCGTCAATCGGGAAATGCGTCGGCGCCGCCTCATTGTGCGCCTCTTCCTGGGCGCTCGCTCCAGTGCCTGTGGCCCCAATGCCCGCGGCCACCAGGCCAAGCAGCGCCAACGAGGCGAGAATCTTCTTCATGCCATATCCCCTTGAGATTCTCTGACGCGCGGTCATCGTCCCGAGCATGATCTTGTCCGAAAACCGGTTTCCACTTTTCGGGATCATGCTCAGCCTTTGGTTTCCGGCGCGGCCGTGGCGCCGGCAGGATGTCCACCGCCACCCTTGTTCTTCTCGAGCACCGCCTCGGTGATCGAATTCGGCAGCCGCCGCGGCGTCTCGATCAGCCCAAGCACCGGCAGCGCTACCAGGAAGAAGGCGAAGTAGAACAGCGTCGCCATCTGCGCCATGAACACATAGCTGCCCTCGGCCGGCTGCGAGCCAAGCCAGCCGAGCAGGATGGCGTCGGCCATGAACAGCCAGAAGAACAGCTTGTACCAGGGCCGGTAGACAGCCGAGCGCACCTTCGAGGTGTCGAGCCACGGCACCAGGAACAGCATTACAATCGCGCCGAACATGCAGAGCACGCCGCCGAGTTTGGAGTTGATGGGCCCGATATTGAAGGTGATGGCGCGCAGGATCGCGTAGAACGGCAGGAAGTACCATTCCGGCACGATGTGGGCCGGCGTCTTCAGCGGGTTGGCCACGGTGTAATTGTCCGGATGGCCGAGATAGTTCGGCAGGTAGAACACGAAATAGGCGAAGACGAACAGGAACACGATCATGCCGAACCCGTCCTTGATGGTCGCGTAAGGCGTGAAGGCGAGCGTGTCGGTCTTCGATTTGACTTCGATGCCGGTCGGATTGTTCTGGCCGACGACGTGAAGCGCCCAGATGTGCAGCACGACGACGCCGGCGATCATGAACGGCAGCAGGTAATGCAGCGCAAAGAAGCGGTTCAACGTCGGATTGTCGACCGCGAAGCCGCCGAGGAGAAGCTGCTGGATCCAGTCGCCAACCAGCGGTATGGCGGTGAAGAAGCCGGTGATGACGGTGGCGCCCCAGAAGCTCATCTGGCCCCAAGGCAGCACATAGCCCATGAACCCGGTCGCCATCATCAGCAGGTAGATGATGCAGCCGAAGATCCACAGCAGCTCGCGCGGCGCCTTGTAGGAGCCGTAGTAGAGGCCACGGAAGATATGGATGTAGACGGCGACGAAGAAGAACGACGCGCCGTTCGAATGCAGGTAGCGCAGCAGCCAGCCCGAATTCACGTCGCGCATGATCTTCTCGACCGAATCGAAGGCGAGAGTGCTGTCGGCCGCGTAGTGCATGGCCAGCACGATACCCGTCAGGATCTGCGCCGCCAGCATGAGCGCGAGGATGCCGCCGAAGGTCCAGGCATAATTCAAATTGCGCGGCACCGGATAGGCGATGAAGCTGTCATAGACCAGCCGCGGCAGGGGCATGCGCGAATCGAACCAGCGTCCGATGCCGGTCTTGGGCGTATAGGTCGAGTGTCCCTCGCTCATCGAAATATCCCTTGCCTCAGCCGATACGGATCTTGGTGTCGGAAATAAACTGGAACACCGGTACCGCCATGTTCTCGGGTGCCGGCCCCTTCCGGATGCGGCCGGCGGTGTCGTATACGGAACCGTGGCACGGGCAGAACCAGCCGCCGAAATCGCCTTCCTGGCCGAGCGGGATGCAGCCGAGATGGGTGCAGACCTGGACCATCACCATCCACGCTTCCTTGCCCGGCGTGGTGCGGTTGGCGTCGGTCGCCGGCGCGTCGGCCGGCAAATTGGCATTGCGGGCAATTGGATCCTTGAGCTCGGCGAGATTGACCGCCTCGCCGTCCTTCATCTCTTGCTCAGTGCGGTTGCGCACGACCACCGGCTTGCCCCGCCACTTCACAACGAGCGACATTCCTGGCGTCAGCGAAGAGACGTCGACCTCAACCGAGGCAAGGGCCAGCGTCGAGGCATCCGGACGCATCTGATCGATGAACGGCCAAGCGACGGCGCCCGCGCCGACCACCGCGGCCATGCCGGTGGCGACGTAGAGAAAATCACGACGGTTGGGATCCTGGGTGTCGGTTGCGCTCACGGGTGCCTGATCCTTTCGCCTCTTCCATGCCGGCGGCCGAGCCTTGTTCCCGCTCAATCGCGCCGGCCCGACAGCGCATGGCGAACAGGCTAGCGAATTCCTCCGGCATTTGGGACTTGGGTTTATGCGTGAAGCCTGTTTTTGTCCAGACGGGTGAAGGCACAAGGGCAGATTGTCGCGGGGACGTAATTTGCCCGATGGAATGATTGGAAAATCGCAGGAAAACCAAACGACTGCGTTCGCCTCGACAGCGGGCGCTGGCGCGGTTTATCCTCGCCCTATGGCGCATGTTATAGACCGCGACAAATGGGCCGAAGCGCCCGACCACTGGCAGGGCGAGTTGCAGTGCGGCGCCTACGGCTCCAACAGCTGCCTGATCTTCAACTACCTGCCTGAGATCGGCGGCGGCCCCAGGCTGCACAGCCATCCCTATTGCGAGATTTTTATCATCCGGACCGGGACCGGCCTGTTCACCGTCGGCGACCGGCAGATCGAGGCCACATCCGGCCAGATCCTGATCGTACCGCCGGACACGCCACACAAATTCACCAATCTCGGGCCAGGCCCGCTGGAAACCACCGACATACACGAGAACGGCAGCTTCATCACCGAGTGGCTGGAATAACGCCTCCCAAACCGATTCCGGTTCGGATCATACGCTGGCGCCGAGCCTGGCCAGCACGGCCTTGGGAATATTGTATTCCCGGATCACCGCGTCGTGCTTGCGCAGGCCGCAGAGTTCGCGCTGGATGAAATAGCCGTGCACCGCTTCGGCTGCGTCCTTGAGCAGCTGGGCTCGATCGTCGCTGTCGCCATTCTCGCGCAGCCTCGTCAGTGTTTCCTCGACGCGCCGGCCGGCGCGGCCGAGCGCTGCCGCCTTTTCGCCGAGGATTTCGTGGCCAAGCAGATCCAACGCGCTCTCCTGCGCGCCGGACCGTCCGAAATTCGATGGCATTCTCACCGCCATGGCTCACTCCGGTTTATGGAAAACTACTCCGCCGGCCGGGTCTCGGCCAACGCGCTCTCTTCGTTGAACAGGAAGCCGCCGGACTGCCGTTTCCACAGCCGTGCATAGAGCCCGTCGAGCGTAACCAGTTCGTCATGCGTGCCTTGTTCGACGATGCGGCCCTCGTCGAGCACCACCAGCCGGTCGAGTGCCGCGATGGTCGACAGCCGGTGCGCGATGGCGATGACTGTCTTGCCTTCCATCAGCCTTGCCAGATTCTCCTGGATTGCCGCCTCGATGTCGGAATCGAGCGCCGAGGTCGCCTCATCGAGCACCAGGATCGGTGCGTCCTTGAGGAAGACGCGGGCGATCGCCACGCGCTGGCGCTGGCCGCCCGAGAGCTTGACGCCGCGCTCGCCGACAAAGGCTTCATAGCCAGTACGATCGCGACTGTCGCGCAGGCCGAGGATGAACTCCTGCGCCTCGGCCTTCTCCGCTGCCGCGATCACCTCGGCGTCGGTTGCTTCCGACATGCCGAGCTTGATGTTGTCGCGCAAGGAACGGTGGAAAAGTGCCGTATCCTGGCTGACGACGCCGATATTAGCGCGCAGCGAATTCTGCGTGACCCTGGAGACGTCCTGCCCGTCAATGGTGATCTTGCCGCTCTCGAGGTCGTAGAGGCGCAGGATCAGGTTGACCAGCGTCGTCTTGCCTGCGCCGGACGGCCCGACCAGTCCGACCTTTTCACCCGGCCGCACCACGAGGTCGATGCCGTTGAGCACGCCGGACCCCTTGCCGTAATGGAACTCGACGTTTCTGACGTCGATGCGCCCACCGCCAACGAGAAGCTCTTTCGCGTCGGGCGCATCGGTCAGGCCGAGCGGCTTCGAGATCAGCGCCTTCGAGTTTTCCAGCACGCCGAGGTTCCGCAAAATACTGTTGAGCTGCATCATCAGCCGGCCGAGCAGCATGTTCAGCCGCAGCACCAAGGACAGCGTGAAGGCGACGGCGCCGACGGTGATCGAGCCTTCGACCCAGAGATAGACGGCAAAGCAGGCGATCGCCGTGATCATGATCCCCGACAGCATGGTCAGCGCCATGCGCACGCCGGTCAGCCGGCGGGTGAACGGGCGCAGCGCGTCGAGATAGATGTCGAAGCCGTTCCTGATATAGCGGTCGTCGCCATCGGGCGAGAACAGCTTCAGCGTCTGCACGTTCGAATAGGAATCGACGATGCGGCCGGTGATCATCGAGCCGGCTTCGGCGGTGGCCTCGGCATGCTTGCGGATCGCCGGCAAATAGCGTCTGGCCAGCAGGCCGAAGGCTGAGATCCAGATCACCACCAGCACCGCCAGCCTGAGATCGAGCCCGGCGACCAGCGCCAGCGTCGTCACCGTATAGACGACCATGAACCAGACGACCTCGATGAAGCTTTCCATCAGATCGCCGGTCGCCTGCCCCGCCTGCCAGACCTTGGTCGCGATACGTCCGGCAAAATCGTTCTGGAAGAAGGCGTAGGACTGGCGCGACACATGGCGATGCGCCTGCCAGCGCACCAGATTATAGAAACCCGGCGTGATCGTCTGCTCGTCGACCAGCGCCGACAGGCCGACGACGATGGTGCGGATGACCAGCACCACGGCGATCATGAAGACAAGTTCGGGGCCGGCGGCAGTCCACAAGGCATGCCAGCTACGTTCGCCAGGAAGCTGGTCGAGGATGTCGACCAGCCGCCCGACGAAGTAGAACAGTCCGGCCTCGACCAACGGCGCGATGCCGCCGATCACCAGCATGGCGAAGAAAGCGATCTTCGCCTGCCCGACATAGTGCCAGAGGAAACCCCTGACGCCGGCAGGTGGCCGAAGGTCCGCGGGCTCCCGGAACGGATAGACCCAGTTCTCGAACCAGCGGTAGATGGCAGTCATCATTCGGCGGCTTCACCCTTGGCGAGTGCATCGTTGGCGGCTGCATCGTTGGCAGAGGGGCCGTCGTCGAGCAGGAAGCCGCCCGACTGGCGCTGCCAGAGCTGGGCGTAGAGCCCGCCGCTGGCAACGAGTTCCTCATGCGAACCTTCTTCGATGACGCGGCCCTTGTCCATGACGACGAGCCGGTCCATGGCGGCGATCGTCGACAGCCGGTGCGCGATGGCGATGACGGTCTTGCCTTGCATCAGTTTGTAGAGGTTCTCCTGGATGGCCGCCTCGGCCTCGGAATCGAGCGCGGACGTCGCCTCGTCGAGAATGAGGATCGGCGCGTCCTTCAGCATAACGCGGGCAATGGCAATGCGTTGCCGCTGGCCGCCGGACAATTTGACGCCGCGATCGCCGACATGCGCGTCGAAATTCTTGCGGCCACCGGCGTCCGAAAGCCCTGATATGAAATCAAGCGCTTCGGCGCGGCGTGCCGCCTCGACCAGCATCTCGTCACTGGCGTCCGGCCGGCCATAGAGGATGTTCTCGCGCACCGAACGATGCAGCAGCGAGGTGTCCTGCGTGACCATGCCGATCTGGGCGCGCAGCGAGTCCTGCGTCACCGCCGCGATGTCCTGGCCGTCGATCAGGATCTTGCCGCTTTCAAGGTCGTAGAAGCGCAACAGAAGATTGACCAGCGTCGACTTGCCGGCACCCGAACGGCCGACGATGCCGACCTTCTCGCCCGGCTTCACCGTCAGCGACAGGCTTTCGATCACGCCCTTCTGCTTGCCGTAGTGGAAGCGGATGTCCTCAAAACGGATCTCGCCCTTGGTCACGGCAATATCCTTGGCCCCAGGCCTGTCTTCGACGAGGCGGGGCAGCGAGATCGAGCTGATGCCGTCTTGCACCGTGCCGATATTCTCGAACAGCGTGGACATCTCCCACATGATCCATTGCGACATGCCCCACAGCCGAAGCACGAGGCCGATGACTAGGGCGACGGCGCCGATCGTCACGGCCTGGCCGAGCCACAGCCACAGCGAGATCGCCGTGACCGAAAACAACAGCAGCGAATTCAGGATGTAGAGCAGGCCGTAGAGCTGCGTCACCAGCCGCATCGACCGATAGACGGTATCGAGAAAGCCGGCCATGCCTTCCCGGGCGAAGGACGCTTCGCGCCGCGCATGCGAGAACAGCTTGACCGTCTGGATGTTGGAGTAGCTGTCGACGACACGGCCGGTCATGGTCGAGCGCGCATTGGCCTGCTCCTCACCGACCTTGCCCAGCCGCGGGATAAAATAGCGCAAGAGCAGGACATAGCCGGCAAGCCAGACGGCAAGCGGCGCCGCCAGCCGCCAGTCTGCCGAGCCGACGATGAACAGCATGCCGAGAAAATAGACGACGATATAATTGAGCACGTCGATGAGCTTGATGACGCATTCGCGCACCGCGAGCGCAGTCTGCATCAGCTTGGTCGCGATGCGTCCGGCGAACTCGTCCTGATAGAAGCTCATCGACTGCTTGAGCAGATAGCGATGCACCTGCCAGCGGATACGCATCGGATAGTTGCCCATCAGCGTCTGCTGGTTGAGGAGCGAATGGAACCAGACCGTCGCCGGCAGCGCGAAAACCACGATGAAGGCCATGCCGGCCAGCTTCAAGCCTTCGGTCTGCAGGAACGTCTCGCGATTCTGCGCCGACAGCCAGTCGACGATCCGGCCCATGAAGCCGAACATCCACACCTCAGCCAGCGCGATGGCCGTCACCAGCACCGCATCGAGAGCGATGTAGGGCCACGCGCCGCGCGTATAATGCACGCAGAAGGCGATCAGCGTCCTCGGCGGCTCGACCGGTTCCGCAGCCGGAAACGGATCGAGCCTTTTTTCAAACCAGCTAAACATAGTGATGCTCACAATATTGTTTCCGCTCACGCGGCACGGGAACGGACGACGTGCCCAGACCGCATGGCGTCAAGGACCGGCGATACGGAATCGTCCGCCTCGCCGGTCCTGCTTCGCGCTATATAGGTTGTCGCGGGCCTTTCGCCGACAGTTTCGTTTGACGATGCTGACGACGTTTTGACGATCCGGATTTTCGCGCCGGTTTTTGCACCAGGCCGGATGAGCCTGATGATCCGGCGCACCAGCGACGGCCGGCTATAGTCCGGAACGGCATGCGAGAAATCGACGTCCGGCAGCATGCCGCGATGCGGACGCTGGCGGGTCTCGGCGTGAACCGCCGACGAGTAGGTCTCGCCGATTAAAAGCGCCCAAGTCGCGGTTTTGCGGTCGTGCAGGCTTCTTGAGCCGGGTATTCTACAGGGATCGAACATCGGTCCGTCCTCCAGTTGAAGATGCAGATAGAAGGGTGAACCAACCCGGACCGTGGGCACGCGCCGCGCGGCAAGGGTGATATCGGTCGAAGCACGTTCAGGTGGGGCGTTCAGCCCCTTCGACAGCTTGAAAAACATCGCCGGATTCCTTCGAAGGCCGAAAAAGGTTTCGGCGGGAATCGGTGCGATTGAAGTCTAGAAGTTCAGGAGAATCGTCGTACCGAAACCGCCGTCGGGCTGGTAAGCCCACGAGAGGGGTGGTGGATGTGCATGGCCATCATGAATTACCCCTTCATCGGTTCGGGTTGACAATGCTGGCCGTATAACCGACTTCGCAGAAAATGACCACCCGCCAGTCCAGGAATTTCCAAAACCGCGAGAGCTCTGTGGCTGATCTGCCACTTATTAGAAAGACGCGGAAATGAACGACCGTCTCCGCATTGCGCTCTACCAGCCGGATATCGCCGGCAATACCGGGACTATCCTGCGCTTCGCCGCTTGCCTCGGCCTTGGGGTCGACATCATCGAACCGACCGGCTTCCCGCTCTCCGACCGGGCGCTGAAACGGGCCGGCATGGACTATCTCGAAATGGCGGCGCTGACCCGGCATGTCGACTGGCACGCCTTCGAGGACTGGCGCAAAGGCGAAGCGCGGCGGCTGGTGCTGCTGTCGACCAAAGCCGCGAGCGCCTATACGGATTTCGTCTTCACCGGCGCCGACGTTCTTCTGTTCGGCCGCGAATCCGCAGGCGTTCCGGATCATGTCCACGAGGCGGCGGATGCGCGACTTACCATCCCGATGCAGGGCACCGCGCGCAGCATCAACGTCGCGCTTTCCGTCGCCATGGTGGCCGGCGAGGCGATGCGGCAGCTTGGATAGGATTTGCAGACCGTCGGCGCGCGCGGCGAGTACGGCCGCTTTCTGGTCGACGACTGCGCCCTCGCTTGTCATTCTAACCCAGGCGCACATCGCCTTCTCCTGCGGTTTGCCTATCCAGAATTTCTTCGTTACAAGCTCAACTTAACTTGAGGTCAAGCGGAAAATCGGAGATGGCTGCGGCAACGGAATTAACAGTCGGCCAGGTGGCGATGCGCAGCGGCGTCGCGGTGTCGGCGCTGCATTTCTACGAAGCGCGCGGGCTGATCCGCAGCCACCGTACCGCCGGTAATCAGCGGCGCTACGGCCGCGACGTGCTGAGGCGTGTGGCGATCATAAAGGTGGCGCAGGAGGTCGGCATTTCGTTGGCCGAGATCGGCACAGCACTTCGATCACTGCCTGAAGGCCGAACGCCGACGCGCGAGGACTGGAATCTGCTGTCGACGGCTTGGCGCGACGAACTCGACCAGAAGATTGCCCAGCTCAAGAAGCTGCGCGACGGGCTGACCGACTGCATCGGCTGCGGCTGCATGTCGATTGACAAATGCCCGCTGCGGAACAAGGGCGACCGGCTGAGTACCCGGGGGCCGGGAGCGAGACGGCTGTTGATCGAGCGTTAATCCGCCGCCGGCAGCCGCCTGATGGTGAATTCGATGACGTCGCCCGGCCGCTCGAACCAGCTTTCGATCTCGGTCCAATAGGCCTGCTTGGGAAAACGCTCGAACCACTCTTTCGCCTTGAGGCGCGCGTCGGAGCGCGGCAGCACAAAGGTCTCGCGCAGGAAGCCGTCGCGCGGCATGCGCGCGTTCTCGGCGCGCGAACGGTCGAGCCTCTTCTTCAGGCCATCCAGCGGCGGTCTTGCCGGGGTGCGCACGAAAGAACTCCATTCACACTTGACCCTTGCACCTAAGAGATTAGGGATCGCGGCCGGAAAAGACGAGTCATTTGTCGGGGTACGCCCCGCAACCGGAGACAGCATTTGCAACGACCCGAGATACCGGCGGGGCTGCCAGCCGACATCGAACAGAAGAAGACGAAGGCACGGCTGTGGTTCGAGACGTTGCGCGAGCGCATCTGCGCCAGCTTCGAGCAGATCGAGCAGGACCTGCAGGGGCCGCAGGCCAGCTGGTCGCCCGGCCGCTTCGAAAAGACGCCGTGGCAACGCGATGCCGGCAACGGTGGCGGCGGTATCATGTCGATGATGCATGGCCGCGTCTTCGAAAAGGTCGGCGTCCACACCTCGACCGTTCATGGCGAATTCTCGCCCGAGTTCAGGAAGCAGATGCCGGGCGCCGACGACGACCCGTCCTTCTGGGCGAGCGGCATTTCGCTGATCGCCCATCCGTGGAACCCCAACGTGCCGGCCGTGCATATGAACACGCGCATGGTCGTCACATCGCGCCTGTGGTTCGGCGGCGGCGCCGACCTGACACCGGTGCTCGATCGCCGCCGCAGCCAGGACGACCCCGACACGATCGCCTTCCACAGGGCGATGCAATTTGCCTGCGAGAAGAACGCGGCGATCGCCAACTTCGCGAAATTCAAGGCCTGGTGCGACGAGTACTTTTACCTGCCGCACCGCGACGAGCCACGCGGCACCGGCGGTATCTTCTTCGACTGGCTGCATTCGGGCGAGGACAAAGGCGGCTGGGACGCCGATTTCAACTTCGTCCAGGATGTCGGGCGATCCTTTCTCGTCGTCTACGGGCATCTGGTGCGCGCCAACTTCAACGACAACTGGACCGATGGCGACCGTGACGAGCAGCTCATCCGCCGCGGCCGCTATGTCGAATTCAACTTGCTTCACGATCGCGGCACCATCTTCGGGCTGAAGACCGGCGGCAATGTCGCCTCGATCCTGTCCAGCCTGCCGCCAGAGGTGAAATGGCCGTAAAATCTCGGTGAGCGCGACGTGAGCCGCAATCGGGTCCAAATCCCGAGAATTTGACGGCGAATGTGGCGCAAGGCGCGCCAGAAAATATCTTTTTCGTCTAATATACTATTGAAAATATTGGGCTATTTGTCGCGTCGGGCCGGGAAACGCCGGCGGTTCTTACCCCCCGAGAGCTGCGACCCGACGTGACCGGACGGCCCATGATTAAGTGGGGTACCTCTCCCAAGCAGGTGCCCGCATTTTCCAGGAGAGCATGCCATGCGCAAGCTTATTATGACCGCAGCCGCTGCTGCCGTTCTCGCCTCTGGTACCGCCGCATTCGCCGCGGTCAAGCACACCACCGGCACGATCAAAAGCTTTGATGGAACGGCGATGAGCCTAGTTCTGGATAACGGAGCCACCTTTACGTTGCCCCAGACCTTCAAGGATCCTGGCCTGAAGGTCGGCGAAAAGGTCCGCGTCACGTGGGATATGAGCGGCAAGGACAAAATTGCCGAGGCAGTCAAGATCGTGAAGTGATGGCCTGCCCGCTGGAGCAAGACAACGTCTTGCCTCGGAGGTAGCGTAGAGGGCGGAGCAGCGATGCTCCGCCTTTTCGCAAACCCGTACACTAGAACGCCGCTTGTCGGCTTGGACGCGCGGCGCTCTAAGGCAACCAAAACCGTTCGATCGTGTTATGCTTAGCTGGCCAGCGTATAACCCGAATGCCGGAACCCGGTTTCGAGATCATGCGCGAGATCAAAGGTCTGGAGCTTCCGTGTCAGTGCGCTGCGCGGCGCTCCAAGGAGGAAATGAGGAGAAGCCGATGAAGGAATTCCATTGCGGGTCGCTCGTACCCGGCTGCGAGTGGCACACACGCGCCGAGGAGGAGGCAGAGGTCATGCGTCGTGCCGTCGAGCATCTGCGCGAGACGCATGGCGAGACGGTGATCCGCGAGACGATGATCGAGGCGATCCGCTCGCGCATCGAAAAGGTCCGCGACGCAGCGTGATGGTTAGGATTGGAGTGCCTCTGCGGCGCGCTTGAGCAGCGCGCCGCGATCAAGCGCAAAACCGGACTCGACCCATTCCTTTTCAAGATTCTTCAACGTTGCACCAAGCTTCGGCCCCGGTGAGGCGCCAAGTGTCGTCAGATCGGCGCCCTTGACCGGAAAAACAGGGCTTTGCCATTTTGCGGCGAAGGCAAGCAGGCGCGAGAAGCCGCCGGCTTCGAGCAGTGCGTCATTGTCTTCGACCGCGCGGGCTCGAGCGGAAGCGAGCGACAGCCGCAACCGATCGACAAAGCCTTGGCGGTCGCCAGAATAGAGCTTTTTCGCCAACTCTCCTTCGGTTGTTTTCGGATCGATGGCAGCTGTCATCGCCCAGTACCGCAGGCGGCTTGCCTCGCTCACGGAAAGCCTCAATCTCTCGGCAAGCGTTTTCATGCGCGCGGCATCCGGCGGCACGATGGCTTCCAGCCTGAGCAGCGGGTCCGGCGCCCAGGCCAGATCCTTCTCGGTCTTGGTCAGCCCGTGGATGGCATCAATGCCCCATTTCTCGCTTTCCGGCAAAACGCCGGTCAGAACGCCGGCCTGGCGCATCCACAGCAGCGCCCGCGACGGATCTGGCGCTGACAGCAATTTCTTCAACTCCCACCAGACGCGCTCGACCGAGAGCTGGTCGAGCCCCTGCTTCAGCCGGGCGCAAGCCTTCAACCCTTCGGCATCCGGCCTGCCGTCCCCATACCAGGCGAAAAAGCGGAAGAAACGCAGGATGCGCAGATAATCCTCGCGGATGCGCGCTTCCGGATCGCCGATGAAGCGCAGCCGCCGCGCTTCGATATCGGCGATACCGCCGACCAGATCGACGACAGTTCCGTCAGCTTCGGCGTAGAGTGCATTGATGGTGAAATCGCGCCGCTCCGCGTCGGCTTTCCAGTCGCGGCCGAACGACACTTTGGCGCGGCGGCCGTCGGTTTCGATATCGGCACGAAGCGTGGTGATTTCATAGGCCTTGCCGTGGGCGACCGCGGTGACGGTGCCATGCTCGATGCCGGTCGGCACCGTCTTGAAGCCTGCCGCCTCGGCGCGCCGGATGGTTTCCTCGGGCACTGTGGTGGTGGCGATGTCGATGTCGGCAACCGGCTGTCCGATAAGCGCATTGCGCACGGCACCGCCGGCGACACGCGCCTCCTCGCCACCGTCAGTCAGCGCGGCGAGCAAGCGCTGCAAGTGGCTTTCGCCGAGCCAGCCGGCCTTGCCCGCGATCGACACCGGATCGCTCACGAATAGAGCCTTTCATAAAGCGTTCGGATGATGCCCGCAGTAACGCCCCAGATGCGCTGGCCGCCATAGGGCATCTCGTAAAAGAACCATTCGAGGTCGTTCCACATGCGGCTGTCCCTGGTGTGGTTGGCGGGGTCCATCAGAAAGCCCAGCGGCACCTCGAAGACGGCATCGACTTCGTCGGAATTCAGCGTCAGGCTGAAACCGGGCCGCACAATCCCGAGCACCGGGGCGATGCGATAGCCGCTGCCGGAGACGTAGTCCGGCATGCGGCCGAGGATCTCGATATAATCCCCATCGAGACCGATCTCCTCGAACGTCTCGCGCAATGCCGCCGCTTCCGGGCTCACATCGGTTGGATCGATGGTTCCGCCGGGGAAAGCCACCTGCCCTGAATGGTTGCGCAGCTTTTCCGCCCGCCGGGTCAAAAGGACCGTGGCCTCGTGGCCATGGTCGACCACCGGGATCAGCACGGCGGCATCGCGCAGCGCCTTGGCCAGCTTCAGCCTGGGATGACCCGGATTGAAGCGGTGGTCGCCAAAATCGTCACCGGCATGCGCCTGCGGCTGCGCCACGACGCGCTGGCGAAACTCGGCGGCGGAAAATGGCACCGGCGTCACCTGATCCATCATAGGCGGTCCATCATGCGCTCAGCCGTTTCAGTTTCTCAGCCGGCATGATCGGATAGACCTCGCCTTTGGAACGGACGGCAAACATCGTCTTGCCGCCGATGTCGATCTCTTCGCCGTGCTCGACCAGCTCGTACATCACTGGCCGCGCCACCAGCGCTTCCAGCCGCCCGCGCACCAGCACATAGGGCTTCAGGCCACCTGTCTCGTCCTCGTCGACGAATCGCAGCGGATGCTCCGCCCCAGCCTCGACCACATCGCCGACATTGGTACGAAAGGTGATGATTTGCCCGTCGCCGGCGCCCGACACATCCATCTCGACGGCGATGAAGGGCGCGTCGGCGACGCGGATGCCGACCTTTTCCACCGGCGTCACCAGATAGGTCTTGCCGTCGTCGTCCTTGCGCAGCACCGAGGAGAAAAGCTGCACCAGCGGCATCCGGCCGATCGGCGTTCCCAGATAGAACCAGGTGCCGTCCTGCTTGATCTCCATGTCGAGATCGCCGCAAAATGCCGGATTCCAGCGTTCCACCGGCGCCGGCCCCTTGCCGGCGCGCGTCGCGCGCGAGACCAGCGCCTCTAGCCCACGCGCCTCGGTCGCGGCCGTCAGGCTCTCTTCACGATGCTCGGCGGCTTCTGTCATGGTCACGAAATAGTCACTGTTGTTCCGCTTGTCAGCCTAAGTCTGTGATTTAAGTTCTTTGCAGGCGCCATGCGAGGCCGAATCGCGGCATTCTGCGGCCCCCAAGGTGCCAAGCGGTATTTCCAACCAGAAGGATCGATGCTGCATGAGCGTTATGATCAAGGAAAGCCCGATCAGCGAAAAGGACATGGTGGCGCAGGCCGAGAAGGCGCTGGCTGACATTTCGAGGGTCCGCGACGGCGTCGGCCGGGTCATCTTCGGCCAGGAAAGCGTCGTCGAGCGCACGCTCGTCGCATTGCTGGCAGGCGGCCATGCACTGCTGGTCGGGGTGCCCGGCCTTGCCAAGACCAAGCTGGTCGAAACGCTGGGCATCGTGCTCGGCCTCGATTCGCGCCGCATCCAGTTCACGCCCGACCTGATGCCATCCGACATTCTCGGCTCAGAGGTGATGGAGCAGGATGAATTCGGCAAGCGTTCGTTCCGCTTCATTTCCGGACCGATCTTCGCGCAACTGCTGATGGCCGACGAGATCAACCGCGCCTCGCCGCGCACCCAGTCGGCGCTGCTGCAGTCGATGCAGGAATACCACGTCACCATTGCCGGCGTGCGCCATGACCTGCCGGCGCCGTTCCATGTTCTGGCGACGCAGAACCCGCTGGAGCAGGAGGGCACCTATCCGCTGCCCGAGGCTCAGCTCGACCGCTTCCTGATGCAGGTCGACATCCTTTACCCCGAGATCGAGGCGGAGCGCCGCATCCTGCTGGAAACCACCGGCATCGAGGATGCCAAGGCCGAAAACGTGCTGCAGCCGACGCGGCTGAAGGACATCCAGACGCTCATCCGCCGCATGCCGGTGCCTGAAAGCGTCGTCGAGGCGATCCTCAAGCTGGTGCGCTCGGCGCGTCCCGGCCAGGGCAACGCCGATACCGACAAGCACGTCGCCTGGGGCCCGGGCCCGCGCGCCAGTCAGGCGCTGACGCTGTGCGCCCGCGCCCGCGCCCTCTATGACGGCCGGCTGGCGCCGTCGGTCGACGATGTCCGCGCACTGGCCGAGCCGGTGCTGCAGCACCGCATGGCGCTGACCTTCGCCGCCCGCGCCGAGGGCACCACGGTACGCGACGTCGTGGCGAAGCTCGCGAAAGGGATTTGATGGCGCGCATCGGTGAAGCGCAGGCACCGACAGCGACGCGCGATGCGCTCGCCAGAGGCCGGTTGCGGGCTTCCCTGGTGCCGGACCTGCTGGTCGAGGCGCGCCGCATCGTCAACACGGTGATTGCCGGCTGGCATGGCCGTCGCAAGCGCGGCATCGGCGAGAATTTCTGGCAGTTCCGGCCCTATGTCGAAGGCGATTCCTCGCGCATCGACTGGCGCCGCTCGGCGCGCGACGACCACACCTATGTCCGCGACCGCGAATGGGAGGCCGCCCATACGGTGTGGCTGTGGGCCGACCCCTCGCCTTCCATGCTCTACAAATCGACCGGAGCCAGCGTTTCCAAGGAGTCGCGCGCTCTGGTGCTGGCGCTGGCCATGGCCGAGCTTTTGTCGCGCAGCGGCGAGCGCATTGCCTGGCCGGGCCTGACCGACCCGTTCACCGCCCGCAATGGCGCCGAGCGCATCGCGGCGCAACTGATGCACGCCGCCGACCTGCCGGCAAAGCCCGACCTGTCCGGCATCCGCCGCTTCTGCGACATCGTCATCGTCAGCGATTTCCTCGACCCGGTTGAGGACACCATAGCCTGGCTGGACGTGCCCGCCCGCCACGGCGTGCGCGCCCATCTGATCGAGGTCGCCGATCCGGCCGAGGAAAGCTTCCCCTATGCGGGGCGCACCGAATTCACCGATCCTGAGACCGGCGACAAGCTGACCGCCGGCCGCGCCGAAATGCTGGGCGAAGAATATCGCCTGCTTTATGCCGCCCGCCGCCAGGAACTGGCCGCGTGGTGCAAACGGCTTGGCTGGAGCTTTACCGTCAATCATACCGACCGCCTTGCCTCCGAGGCGCTGGTGCGCATCCACATGGCGATGACCGCCGAGGGCGCCTTTGCTGGGAGGGCTCGCGCATGAGTTGGCTGCCGCTCTCCTTCGGGGCGCCGATGGTGCTGTGGGGCCTGCTGGCGCTGCCGGTGATCTGGTGGCTTCTGCGGCTGACCCCGCCCAGGCCGCAAACCGAGGTGTTTCCGCCGCTCAGGATTCTCGCCCGCGTGCTGAGGCGCGAAGAAACGCCGCAGCAGAGCCCGTGGTGGCTGACGTTGCTCAGGCTGCTGATGGCCGCGCTTATCGTGGCAGCACTTGCCGAGCCCGTCTTCAACCCGCGCGAAAAGCTGCCGGCCGAGGGCGCTGCCCTGGCGCTGGTGATCGACAATGACTGGGCAAGTGCCGCCGACTGGGGTAAGCGCGTCGCCACCGCCGAGCGGCTGATCGCCGATGCCAATTCGAACGGTGTGCCGGTGCTCATCGCTTTCACCGCCGAGAAGCCGAATGCCGAGATCGGTCCCTTCGATGCCGCTGCCGCGCTCAACCGGCTGCGCGCGGCAAAGCCGCGCCCGATCCCGACTGACCGCCCCGCCGTCTATGCCCGCGTCGCATCAGCACTGGAGTCGCTGCCGGGCACCAGCGTTGCCGTGCTCGCCGATGGCCTGGCGGCGCAAGGCGACGAAGCCGCCTTCAACACGCTGTTGTCGAAGAACGCGGCACGCGTCGTCTGGGCCGTCTCCGACCGGCTGTCGCTGACCGGCCTGACCGGCGCCGATAACCAGGTCGACGGCTTCGCCCTGACCGCCATCCGCGCACCGGGCGATCCGGCACCTGCACAGGTGACGGCCGGCGCCTTCGACGACAAGGGCCGCCGCATCGCCGACGCGACACTGACCTTTGCCCCGGGCGTAACCACCGCCACCGCCACGATGGCGGTGCCGTTCGAACTCCGCAACGACTTCGCCTACATCGCGCTCGATGGCGAACGCCAGGCCGGTGCCGTCCGCGTGCTCGATGAGAGCTCGAAACGCCGCCGCGTCGGGCTGCTGTCGCAGGCCGAGGCCGACCAGGCGCAACCGCTGCTGTCGCCGCTCTACTACATCCGCCGCGCCCTGCAGCCCTTCGCCGATCTCGTCGAGCCGTCCAGCGTCGATCTCGCCGATGCCATCCCGCAACTGCTCGATCAGAAACCGGCGATGATCGTCATGGCCGATGTCGGCACCATTCCGGAACAGGCCCGGGAAAGGCTGGTCGACTGGGTCGACAAGGGCGGCACGCTGGTGCGTTTTGCCGGTTCGCGGCTGGCCGCTGCCGGCAATGACGACGACCTGCTGCCGGTCCGGCTCCGCACAGGCGAGCGCTCGCTGGGCGGCGCGCTGTCATGGACGGCGCCGCAGCCGGTCACCGAATTCCCGAAAACCGGCCCCTTCGCCGACCTCGCGCCGCCCACCGAGGTCACCGTCACCAGGCAGGTGCTGGCCGAACCGACGCCCGATATTGTCGAGCGCACCTGGGCCACCCTTGCCGACGGTACGCCGCTGGTGACCGGGATGAAGAAGGACAAGGGTACGCTCGTGCTGTTCCACGTCACCCCCGAGGCGACATGGTCCAACCTGCCGATCTCCGGCAGCTTCGTCGAGATGCTGCGGCGCATCGTGCAACTGTCGCGCAACCAGGGAGCGGCGGTCGCCAATGCCGAAGCCGCCGCCACGTCGCTGGCACCCTATCGCATGATCGCCGCCGACGGCACGCTGGTCCCGCCGACGCCGGATGCCAGGCCGCTGGTGCCCGGCGCCGGCCCGCTGCCGGTGACGCTGGAAAACCCGCCCGGCCTCTACGGCTCCGAGACGGGGGTATTCGCTCACAATCTGCTCGGTGGCGACAGCGCATTCACGCCCCTGGCCCGGCCTGAGATCACCCTGCCGGTCACCACCGTCCAGTATGCCTTCGACGAGCAGCGCAACCTCAAAGGTCCGCTGGTCACGGCGGCCTTGGTGCTGATGGTGCTCGACACGCTTGCCGTATTCTGGATGGGCGGCCTGTTGTCGCGCCGGCCGCGCCGTCCCGGTGCTGCGGCGACGGCAGCCATCCTGCTGATTGCGCTCGGCGCCTTGATTGGCCACGCGGACGTCGCGCGTGCCGACGACGCCAAACCGGGAGATACGGAGGCGATCGGGGACATTTCAAAGACCCGGATCGCCTATGTGCTGACCGGCGAGCCGGGTGTCGACTCGATCAGCCGCGCCGGGCTCGAAGGCCTGACCCGCTTTCTCATCGAAAAAACCGCGCTCGAACCCGGAGCACCGGCCGGCGTCGACATCTCGAAGGACGAACTGTCCTTCTACCCGCTGATCTACTGGCCGATCGATCCCGCCGCCCCGATGCCGAGCGAGGCCGCCATCGCCCGTATCGACGCCTACATGCAGCAGGGCGGAACGGTCTTGTTCGACACCCGCGACCAGTTCGCCAACGGCATTGGTGCGGATTCGACCAGCCCCGCAACGGAGCGGCTGCGCGACATCCTCGGCAACCTCAACGTGCCACCGCTAGAACCGGTGCCGTCGGACCACGTGCTGACCAAATCCTTCTATATCCTTCCAGAGTTTCCCGGCCGCTTTGCCGGCAGCCCGCTTTGGGTCGAGGCATCGCTCGAAGCCAGCAACACCGAGAACCGCCCGGTGCGCACCGGCGACGGCGTGTCCCCGATCATGATCACCGCCAATGATTTCGCCGGCGCCTGGGCGGTCGACGAGAATGGCGACCCGCTATTGCCGACCGTGCCGTCGGATCCGATGCAGCGCATCTATGCGCTGCGCGCCGGCGTCAACATCATGATGTACATGCTGACCGGCAACTACAAATCCGACCAAGTGCACGTCCCGGTGCTGCTCGAACGGCTGGGGCAATAGACCATGAATTGGTCGCTCGCCTTCGAACCGCTCATCACTTGGCCGCTGCTCGCCGTGGTTCTGGTGCCGCTGCTGCTGCTGGCGCTGGTCGGCCTTTGGTTTCGCCAGCGCGGCGCGGTCTTCCGCTTGGCAGCCCTGATTGCGCTGGCTGCGGCGTTGCTCAATCCGGTATTCCTCGATGAAGAGCGCGAGCCGCTGAAAAGCATCGTCGCCGTCGTCGTCGATCGCAGCCAGAGCCAGGATATCGGCGACCGCACCAAGCAGACCGACGCGGCATTGGCCGGGCTTCAGCAGCGTCTCGGCCGCTTCAAGCAGTTCGACGTCCGTGTCGTCGAAGCCGGCAAGTCCGAAGCCGCCGAAGAGCGCACAGAGACGCGGTTGTTTTCCTCGCTCGAAAATGCTTTCCGCGACGTGCCGCCATCGCGCATTGGCGGCGCCATCATGATCACCGACGGCGAGGTGCATGACGCGCCGCTTGGCGCACCCGACTTCAATGCCCCTCTGCATGCGCTGATTACCGGCAACGACCATGAAAAGGACCGTCGCATCCGCTTCGAGAATGCGCCGCGCTTCGGCCTCGTCGGCAAGCCGCTCGACATGACCTATCGCGTCATCGCCACCAACAACGAAACCGGCCCGGTCGATGTCCGCGTATCGGTCAACGGCGAGCAGGTATCGGTCGAGCACGCCAACATCGGCCAGGCGATGCCGCTGCAGGTGACCATTCCCAGCGCCGGGCGCAACATCGTCGAACTCGCCATCGACCACGAACCGGGCGAACTCACCGATACCAACAACCGCGCCATCGCGCTGATCGACGGCATCCGCGAAAATCTGCGCGTGCTGCTCGTGTCCGGCGAACCACATGCCGGCGAGCGCACCTGGCGCAATTTGCTGAAATCCGACGCTTCGGTCGACCTCGTGCACTTCACCATCCTGCGCCCACCGGAAAAGCAGGACGGCACGCCGATCAACGAGTTGTCGCTGATCGCCTTCCCGACACGCGAGTTGTTCGTCGAGAAGATCAAGGATTTCGACCTGATCATCTTCGACCGCTATCAGCACCGCGACGTGCTGCCGATCCTCTATTACGACTACATTTCCGAATATGTCGAAAAAGGCGGCGCGCTGCTAATCGCGGCAGGCCCCGAATATGCCGGCGAAAGCTCGATCGCCCGCACGCCGCTGATGTCGGCGCTGCCGGCAATGCCGACCGGCGAGGTCATCGACAAGGCCTTCTACCCACGTCTCACCGATACCGGCCAGCGCCATCCGGTCACGCGCGGGCTCGACGGCTCCGCAACCGAGCCGCCGCACTGGAGCCGCTGGTTCCGCACCATCGGCGTCGAGAACCCCGAGGGCGAGGTGGTGATGAAGGGCGCCGACAACCGGCCGCTGCTGCTGCTCGACCGCAAGGGCGAAGGCCGCGTCGGCATGCTTTTGTCCGATCAGGGCTGGCTATGGGCGCGCGGCTTCGAGGGCGGCGGCCCGCATGTCCAGCTCTACCGACGCATCGCCCACTGGCTGATGAAGGAGCCCGAACTCGAGGAGGAGCGGCTGACCGCCGACGGCCGCGGCATGGTGCTTGAAATTCGCCGCCAGACGATGAGCGACGACCCCGGCCCGGCGCAGGTCATCACGCCGTCCGGCAAGGCACTGATCGTCAGGCTCGAGAAATCCGAGCCAGGCGTCTTCCTCGGCAGCGTCGAGACCAGCGAAATCGGTCTCTATCAGGTCGGCAATGGCGACCTGACGGCATTGGCCCATGTCGGGCCTGTCAACGCGCCGGAATTCACCGACGTCGTCTCCACCGAGAACCGGCTGAAACCGCCGGCTGAGGCAACCGGCGGCAGCGTTCGCCGGCTGGCGCCGGCCTCGGCGATTGGCAATCTCACCAGCACTGTCACGCTGCCCTCCATCGTCCCGGTTCGTGCCTCGGGCGCTGCCTCCGGCAACGACTGGATCGGCCTGCGCACCACCGACGACAGCGTGCTCAAGGCCGTCTCGCGCGTGCCGCTGTTCGGCGGCTTCCTCGGCCTCGGCCTGCTGCTTCTGGCGATGGGCTCGATGTGGTACCGCGAAGGACGGTAGTTCCCTTCTCTCTCCCTGCAAACGGGGCGAGGGAGGAGCTCTATTCCTCCGGCTCCGTCGTGAACATCAGCGGGTAGCCCTTAGCCTTGCCGGCATCGGTTGCCCGCGCCGCCTTGGTCTCGGCGACATCCCTGGTGAAGACGGCGACGACACAGACGCCGCGCCGGTGAGCGGTGATCATAACCCTATGTGCCTGGTCTTCACTGAGCTTGAACTCGGCCTTTAGCACCGTCACGACGAATTCGCGCGGCGTGAAGTCGTCATTGACCAGGATGACCTTGTAGAGCTTCGGCCGTTCGACCTTCGGCTTCGTGCTGGTACGGGGTTTTGTCGTGATTTCAGGCATTGGACCGGCAATTGCGTACGACAGCTTTGCGGTCATTTTGACATGGGCAAAAGCGGTCGTCCATTCAACCGCGCGCGATCGGCTTCCCGGCGAGCGCAGTTCACAAATCCATGCCTATGTGGGAACTGCCGTTTGGCGTTCAACCGGCGGTGTGGGCCGGGACCGGCCGTACTGTCTGCACGCCAACAAAAGATGACCGCTCCAGGCAAATCGCAACTGGAGCGGTCTTCTCATACGGCAGAAGATGTCGCTTGATCAGGCCTTCGGAGCTGCCTTGACCGCGTGCTTCTTGTGCTTCTTGACGGTCTTCTTGGCAGCGACCTTCTTCACGGCCTTGGCCGGCGCAGCGGTCGTCGTTGTCGTCGCAGCCGGGGTGGTGGTCGCGGCATTGGCGCTGCTGGCGCCGAGAACCGGCATCGAGAGGGCCAGCGCGATGGCGAGACCGAGGGCGGAGAGGAGGGACTTTTTCATGGCTTCACTTCCTTTTTGTGCAGATCGGATTGAGTGTCACTGAACGGGATCGATCGGTGTCACTCCAAGCAGCTTCAAAGCGTTCGCGAGCATCCGGATTCCCTGTGCCTGTTTCTTGTTGGCGCAGAACCGGTTTCCCTTTCTTTGAAGTGCTTTCGCCGCGGTGACCTGCGTTGCCGCGGCATGGGTTTCGAGGGCTTCGTCAAACTGGCGGTTCAGATCGATGCAACGCTCGCTGCGGGTGGTCGCCACCTTTGCATCGGCCGCCCTTGAATTGGCCGCCTTTGCATCGGCCAGCTTTGCATCGGCATGTTCGACCGCAGCCGTGACGAGCGAAATGGAAAGCAACGCACCCATCAGACTGATCGAGAACCTTTGCATTGGTCTGTCCGTAATCCCGTAACCCGTGTCGCAGCCGATGACCTGACCGCCACGGCACCACTTATGCCTTTGTTTTTTTCGGCAGTTTTTCCGGATTGTAGAATTTTGTTTCTGGATTGTTTCTGGGCGGCCCGGATCGAGCTGCCGATCTCCACTGGCCAACTTATGGCCTGAATTCTATCGTCTGGCTGACGGCCGAAGCACCGCTTGGGCGATCCACAAATGACAGGTTTCCTGTGAAATCCGACCCCCACATACTGATCGTCGACGACGACAAGGGCATTCGCGACCTGCTTCAGGAATTTTTCCAGAAGCGAGGGCTGCATACATCGGTCGCCGCCGACGGCACCGAGATGGAGACCGTGCTGCGCCGCGCCCAGGTCGACCTGATCGTTCTGGACGTCATGCTGCCCGGCAAGAGCGGCCTGGAGCTCTGCCGCGAGTTGCGCGCCAATTATTCGACACCGATCATCATGCTGACCGCGGTCACCGAGACCACCGACCGCGTCGTCGGCCTGGAGATGGGCGCCGACGACTACGTGCCGAAACCCTTCGATCCGCGCGAGCTGCTCGCACGCATTCGTGCCGTCTTGAGGCGTAATGGCACCGCCGAACCGCGACGTGCCGCTTCGCGGCAGATCTACCATTTCGCCGGCTGGACGATGGACTGTTCGCGCCGCCGGTTGATGGCGCCCGGCGACGTCAGGATCGAGCTAACGATGGCCGAATTCAATCTCCTGCAGACCTTCGTCAAGAGCGCGCAACGCGTACTGAGCCGCGAGCAGCTCATCGAGCTGTCCGGCGGCGACAGCGGCTACAGCTTCGACCGCAGCGTCGACATTCTGGTCAGCCGGCTGCGGCGCAAGATGGAGGACGACCCGAAAACGCCGAAGCTGATCCTGACGGTGCGCAGCGGCGGCTATCAGTTCCTGCCTGAGACGACCTCCGAATGAGACGCATTCTGCCGCAAACGCTGCCGGCCTGGGTGCTGCTCATCGTCATCGCCGGCCTGCTGATCAGCCAGATCGCGACCCTCTACATCGTTTCGCGCGACCGTGCCGCCGCCAATGAAGTCGTCGATCTCTACCGGCTCAACGACCGCGCCTTCTCGCTGGTACAGCTGATGCATGATGCTACGCCGGAACAGCGCAAGGCGACGGCCTCCGGCCTGTTCAACGCCACTTACGCGCTCACCGTCTCCGGCACGCCCGCCGTCACTTCGTCGATAGCCGGCGACGACGAGCTGGCCGAATTGGAGGACATATTGGTCGGTCGGCTATCGAAGTTCGGCATCACCGACGCGCGGGTCCGCCGCGACCCGGCAACGCACGAAGCCGACGCTCCCGGTGGGACGGTCGCCGGTCCCGATGTTGGCCAGGTCGAGCGCGACCTGCTGGTGCTGGCCGCCGATTTCGCCCAGAGCGACAAGCTGACCGCTTCGCTTCGCTTTGCCGACGGCCAATGGCTGAACTTCACCGAACCGAACACGCCGGCCGGGCCGATACTGAGCTTCGATAGCCTGCCGCTCTATGCCTTGATCGCCGGGCTGGTGGTGGCTTCCTCGATCTGGTCGCTGCGCCGGCTGACGGCGCCCTACCGGATGATGGAGACCGCGGTGAAGCGGATCGGCGAGGACCTGAAGAGCCCGCCGATCGCCGAGAGCGGCAGCCGCGAGGTGCGTACCGCGGCGAAGGCGGTCAATGCCATGCAGGCAAGGCTGCGCGCCTATGTCGAGGACCGCGAGCACCTCGCTGCGGCGCTCGCGCACGACCTGCGCACGCCACTGACCAGGATGCGGCTGCGCCTCGAACTGCTCAGGAATTCGACCATTCGCGCCGCACTGGGGCACGACCTCGCCGACATCGAAGGCATTGCCAGCTCGGTCATCGACTTCGCCACTTTCGAGGTGACCGAGGAGAAGAGCGAGAGGATCGATTTCTGGTCGCTCGTCGAATCGGTCGCCGACGGCTACAAAGAGGTTTCGTTCGACAATGACGATGCGCGCTCGCGCGGCCTGATCTGCATAGCGCGCCCAGTCGCGCTCCGGCGCTGCGTCACCAATCTCGTCCAGAACGCGGTGACCTATGGCAAGAAGGCGCATCTCAACCTGCGCCAATCGGACAGGATCATCGCGCTGGCGATCCGCGACGAGGGGCCGGGCATACCGCAGGCCGAGCTCGACGCCGTGTTCGGCTCGTTCGTACGCCTGGACCAGTCGCGCAACCGCCAGACCGGCGGCCTCGGCCTCGGCCTGACCATAGCCCGCAATATCGCCCGCGGCGCCGGCGGCGAAGTCAGCCTGTCCAACCATCCCGATGGCGGCCTGTTGACGGAGCTGCGCCTGCCGCTGGCGGTTTAGCTTGCGGTATCGGGCTAAGCTGGCGTTCCTTCGCGCCCCCCTCTGTCCTGCCGGACATCTCCCCCACAGGTGGGAGATTGGCTGTCGTCGCCGATTTCGCCAACTACAAACGTTGGAGTGTGAGAGCCGTCTGCGAAACCGCCGATCTCCCCCAAGTGGGGGAGATGTCCGGCAGGACAGAGGGGGGCGCGACAGAACTCGGCGTTGGTCTTGGTTCTCTCCCCAAGGAGAAAAACTACCGCCGCAACACCGCGCTCAGCACATCCCTGACGCCGATGGCGCCGACGAAGCGCGATTGGTCGTCGAATAGCGCCACGGGTGCTGTCTGTGAGCGATGCATGGCCAGCATCACCGTCTTCAGCGAGGTGCCGGGATTGGCCCAGAACACCTGCGCCGTCTCCTCCGGCTGAGCCTCGACGTCGGCGCAGGAGACCCACACCGCCGGCTTGCCGTCGCGCTCGGCCGCCGCCACCAGCCCATGCTCGTCGATCTTGAAGCGCGTCGTCTTGCGGCGGTCGAGCCACACCCAGCCGTTTTCGCCATGTTCGAGGTCGCGGCGGTCGCGCATGACGTTCCAGGCGGTCAGCACCGAGAGCGGGTTCACATTGGCGATGAAGTCGCGGACATAGTCGTTGGCAGGCCGCAGCACGATGTCTTCCGGCGCGCCGGTCTGCACGATGCGCCCGCCCTCCATGATGGTGATGTGGGTGCCGATCTTCAGCGCCTCCTCGAGGTCGTGGCTGACGAAGATGATGGTCTTCTTCAGTTCGGCCTGAAGCTGCAGCAGCTCGTCCTGCAGCTTGGTCCGGATCAGCGGATCGAGCGCCGAGAACGGCTCGTCCATCAGCAGGATCGGCGCCTCGGTGGCGAAGGCGCGCGCCAGGCCGACGCGCTGCTGCATGCCGCCGGAAAGCTCATGCGCGTATTTCTTCGACCACTGGTCGAGATGAACCAGCTTCAGCTGTTTGCTCACCCGCTCCTTGCGCTCGGCTTCCGGTACGCCGGCGAGCTCGAGGCCAAGGCCGACATTTTCCTCCACTGTGCGCCAAGGCAGCAGGCCGAACTGCTGGAACACCATTGCCACCTGCTTTTGCCGCAACCGCCGAAGCGTCGCCTCGTCGCAGGTGACGACGTCGACCGTACCATCGCCGTCCTTGACCAGCACCTGGCCGCGCGAGACGACGTTCAGCCGGTTGACGGCCCTGAGCAGCGTCGACTTGCCGGAGCCGGACAGGCCCATCAGCACCGAAATCTCACCCTCGTGCACGGTGAGGCTGGCACCGGCACAGCCCAGCACGTTACCGGTCTGTTCGAGGATCTCGGCACGGGTGGCGCCGCTGTCGATCAGCGCCAGCGAACCGGCCTGGTCGGCGCCAAAGACGATGTCGACATTCCTGAAATCGACGGCGACGGTCATTTCTTGCCTCCCACGCCGATGCGCGTCATTCGATCAAGCACGATGGCGAGCACGACGATGGCCAGACCTGCCTCAAGCCCGAGGTCGATCCGGCGCGACCCGAGCGCCCGGTTGATCTCTGTGCCGAGGCCGCCGGCGCCGATCAGGGCGGCGAACACCACCATCGACAGCGACAACATGATCGATTGGGTCAGCCCAGCCATGATGGTCGGCAGTGCCGAAGGCAGCTCGACCTTCCACAGCAGCTGGCGCTTGGTGGCGCCGAACGCTTCGCCCGCCTCGACGATCGATTTCGGCACCGAGGTGACGCCGAGATGGGTGAGCCGAACCGAGGTCGGGATGACGAAGATGATGGTGACGATCAGGCCGGGCGCGTTGCCGAGGCCGAACAGGGTCAGCACCGGGATCAGGTAGACGAAGGTCGGCAGCGTCTGCATCAGGTCGAGCACCGGCAGCATGACGCGATAGATCTTCGGCTTGTGCGCGGCCCAGATGCCGAGCGGCACGCCAATGGCCATCGAGACGGCGGCGGCGGCAACGACCAGCACCAGCGTCTCCACTGTCTGCTTCCACAGGTTCTGGTTGAGGATGAACAGCAACCCGATGAACACCGCCAAAGCAAGGCCTTTCGAACGCTGCAGGAAATAGGCGAGCAAAGCGATCAGGGCGATCAGCAGAACCGGCGGCAGCAACAGCAACCCGTCGACGATGCCATCGAGCAGGAAGTTGAGGCTGTTGGAGAAAGCCCTGAAGACGGTGTCGAAATTGTCGGTGAGAAAGCCGAAAAACGCCTTCCCCCACGCGCCAATGGGGATCTTGTAGCTGACCAGGAATTTGGAGATCGGATCCATCTAGCCCCTCTTCTGCCGGCGCCGTCCTTTGCCGGACGGTCATCTTGTCACAGGATATGAAAAAGGGCAGCCATTTCTACCGTGGCTGCCCCTCGTCTTGTCGTGCAAGCGGTCAGGTCAGCTTCCGAGCGCTGTTTTCACCGCTGCCGCCGCGTCGCCGCCGTCGAAGGTGGTGACGCCGGCGATCCAGGGAGCAACCGCGTCCGGGTGCTTCTTCAGCCAGTCGGTCGCGACCGTATTGGCGTCGCCACCCTTCAGGATCGCGTCCATCATCTCGCCTTCCATGTCCAGGTTGAACTTCAGGTTGGTGATGAACTTGCCGGCATTCGGGCACTCGGTCGTATAGCCCTTGCGCACGATCGTATGCACGGTGGCGGCGCCGAAGCCAGTGTCGCCCATGCCGTCGAGATAGGTGATCTTCATGGCGCCCATCACCGGATGCGGCGTCCAGCCGAGGAAAGCGATCCATTCATTGTTTTTGATCGACTGCTCGGCCTGGGTGAGCATGCCGGCTTCGGAGGATTCGACCAGCTCGAAGCCTTCGAGATTGTCGGCCGGGTTCTTGATCATGTCGAGGATGATGCGGTTGCCGTCATTGCCGGCCTCGATGCCGTAGATCTTGCCGTCGAACTTGTCCTTGAACTTGCCGAGATCTGTCAGCGTTTTGACGCCGGCGTCGGCGACATAGGTCGGCACGACGATGCCGTAGCCGGCACCGCTCAAATTCTCGCTCACGGTCTCGATGGAGCCTTCTGCGGTGTAGTCCTTGATGTCGTTGGTCATCGACGGCATCCAGTTGCCGAGGAAGACATCGAGGTCCTTGTTCTTCAGCGACGCCATCGTCACCGGCACCGAAAGCTGGATCACCTGCGGCTCGTAGCCGAGCGCGGTGAGCAGCACCGAGGCTATACCGGTTGTCGCCTGGATGTCGGTCCAGCCGACATCCGACAGACGAACCGCCTTGCAGCTTTCCGGATCGCCGGCGAAGGCCGCAGTCGTGGATAGAAAAGCCGCCAGGCCGAGACCGGCGACGAATGAATTCATGCGCGACATAGAAATTCTCCCATTTCAGTTCTCGGTGAAGCGAAGTGGCGGTTTTATCTCCACCTTTGTTCCGTCAGCCAAACACCATTCTGCTGCGGTTTCAAGCACTAAGGCAACCACGATCAACGGCGCAGGCTGGTCGATCAACGACACGCCCGCCGCTTTCCGGATGGAAGTCGTCTTTCCCGGTGGAATGTAGGCGCTCCCCCTCCCCGCTTTGTTGCAACTCGGCTTAAAAGGACGGCATGGCCAAGCTGTACTTCCACTATGCGACGATGAATGCCGGCAAGACGACGATGTTGTTGCAGGCCTCGTATAATTACCGCGAGCGCGGCATGACGACGATGCTGTTCAACGCCGGCCACTATCGCAAGGGCGATACCGGGCTGATCTCGTCGCGTATCGGCCTGGAGACGGAAGCCGAGATGTTCCGCGACGGCGACGACCTATTCGCCCGGGTCGCCGAGCATCATGACCACGCCACGGTCCATTGTGTCTTTATCGATGAGGCGCAGTTCCTCGAAGAGGAGCAGGTCTGGCAACTCGCCCGCATCGCCGACCGGCTGAACATCCCGGTCATGTGCTACGGCCTGCGCACCGATTTCCAAGGCAAGCTGTTTTCCGGCTCGCGCGCCCTGCTGGCGATCGCCGACGACCTGCGCGAGGTGCGCACCATCTGCCGCTGCGGCCGCAAGGCGACGGTGGTGGTGCGCCTCGGCGCCGACGGCAAGGTGGCCAAACAGGGCGAACAGGTGGCGATCGGCAAGGACGTCTATGTCTCGCTCTGCCGCCGCCATTGGGAAGAGGAAATGGGCCGCGCCGCCCCAGACGATTTCATCGGCTTCACCAAAGCCTAAACCAGCGCTATTGCTTTCATCCGACCTCCCGGCTGACATTCGTTCCGCAATCGCGCCATTGCAGCCTTTGTTGAGCGTGCCGCCTATTTTGATCCACTGCCAGAGCCGTCGGGAGTTCCCATGCTTCGAGTAATTTCGTCTGCAACTGCTTTCCTCATCGCCGGCGTTGTTGCCGCGCATGCCGACGGCGATGCTGCTCTCGGCAAAAAGGTCTTCAACAGATGCATGGTCTGTCACGAGGCAACGAGCGACCGCGACAAGGTCGGCCCGCATCTGCTGGGTGTCGTCGGCCGCACCGCCGGCACCGCGGACAGTTATCTCAGCCGTTACTCGCAGGCGATGAAGGATGCCGGCGCCGCCGGTTTGGTCTGGGACCAAGCAAACCTTGCCGAATACCTGCGCGCACCCCGGCAGAAGGTCCCCGGCAACAAAATGGCCTTCTCCGGCCTGACCAGCGACGATGACATCGCCAACGTCATCGCCTACCTCAAAGCCGATCCCAAGCCCTGAGCGTCGCTCCCGCGCAAAAGTCCAGCCGAGGTCGAAGCGGTGCCTGACCGGCCGGCAGTTACAGCGTAATCATGGCTTGATTATCCTGCAGTCGCCTCCTGAAATTCTTTGTTTTCCTGTAATCCCATGTCTTCCGTCTTTCATTCGCCAAACCCGGCACATATATTCGCGGCGGTTTGCGAAACGAAACCGATGCCGAAGCGGGAGGCCCCAATGGCGACATTGCAGAATTTCGATGCCGAGATTGTCAAGACCAAGCAGGTCGTGCAGGACATGCGCACCAAGATTGAGCAGTCCGGTGCCGTGCTCGACACGCTCGCCACCGCCGACAAGAGGATCGGCGACGCCAATTTCGACATCGAGAATGCCCGCATCGAGGATGTGCTGAAGCAGCAGAAGGTGATGGAAGGCAATATCGCCGACCTGATCATCGGCCTCGAGGACGCCACCAACGTCTTCGGCGCCGAATTCGAGAGCATGAAGAACTACACCGGCTGGGAAAGTCTCGTCGGCGTCTTCTCCAGCCAGCGCAAGCAGCGCATGCGCACCGACCGCGTCCGCAACATGTCGCTGGCCGGCAATTTGCAGGAACTGCTGGCGAAGTCCGACACCATCGTCGGCATCCTCAAGGCGCAGAAGCAGGTTCTCGACACGCGCTACAAAACCTCCGAGGCCAGCCTGTCGCAGGTGATCGAGCGCCGCAAGACCACCATGTCCAATCTCGAGACCGTGCAGAAGCGCATCGAGGAACTCAACCCGATGCTGCTCGACATCGAGAACAAGATCGCCGCCTCGACCAGCCAGAAGGAGCGCACGCAGCTTGAAGGCGAACGCTCGAAACTGGCCACGGAATACAACGAGAAGCAGGCCAAGGAGCAGGAATTGCTGGCCGAAAGCCAGACGCTGGAGCGCTACACCTCGATGTTCCAGACCTTCGTCGATTCACTCAACAACCAGATCGCGGCGCAATCGACGCTGATCAACAAGCTGACCATCGATACCGAGCAGCGCATCGTGCTGTACAAGGCCCTGGAAGATTCGCTGAAGACCGCCGCCCAACAGGATGTCGCCCACAAGATCAACACGCTGGGCAGCCAGGTCGACAACACCGCCGAAGAGACCATGTCCGGCATTGGTGCTGCCTCGCAGAAGCACATTGGCGATCTGCTTGAAATGCACGAGAAGAACATGGTCGCCACCGCCGACATCCAGCGCCGCAAGAAGCTCGCCGACGATGCCTTCGCCCGCCGCTTCGACGACGTGATGAAGAAGCACAATTCGGCAAATTACGTGCAGTCGTAATTGCTGCACGTGCACTGCTCCCAAGGGCTGGCAGCATGACCCCCGAAAACGAAGCGGCGGCGCGCTATTTCTCGGCGATCGCGGCGGCACTTGGCGGCCTCGAAGTGTTCATGCGCGACGATCGCTCGCCGCTCTACCGGCATGGCATCGTCGCCAAGATCGTCGCCGAATACATCGCGCGGCTCGACAAGTCGTTCTCGTGTTGGCGCAACCGGCTGGGCTTCACCGAGACGTTCCGCATCTCGCGCGCCGAAAGCGGTTTTCCGGTCTTCCAGAACCTGCTCGAGCTGGAAAACGACCGCCGCCAGGCCGATGCGCGCCTCGCCAACCTCCCGTTGGCCGACGAGCTGCGCGAGGAAATGGCGGACTTCATCCTGCGCCACAAGGAATTCCCCGAAGCGCTGCAGAAGTCGATGGCCGAGCGGCTCTACCTCGAAGACGTCAAGAGCGAGACCACCTTTGGCCCGTTCACGCTGGCCCAGACGGCCAAGGTTTCGGTCAATCCGAAGACGTTGCGGCCCTATTATCTGGTCCACTGGGCCTGCTTCGACGGCAGCGCCAACCTGCCGCTGGTCTATATGCTGACGGTCGAGGATTCCTCCGACGACATGATCCGGCAGCTGGTCGACTCCGGCGGCAAGCTTAATGAGAGGGTCGACATTCCGCTGCCGGTCGACGGCTTGCTCAATCCCGAGCTCGCCCACCGTTTCGACGATTTCACCGAGAAGAATTCCGCCTACACGCTGTCGCCGGCGACCATCGCGGTCAACCTCGACAAGGATTTCGAACCGCTGCATCCCAAGCAGCTGCGTCGCGTCGTGCTCGGCCCGTTCTATTCTGCAGGGATTACCGACAACAATTCGACGGTAAGCGAAGTGCTGGCCAAGGTGCGCAAGCCGGAAAACGCCTGGCTGCTGACCTGGACCATCCAGGAGGTCTTTTCCAAGGCCGAGAAGCCAGGCCGCAAGGGGCTGTTCTCGAGCGAAAAGACGACGCAGGAATTCTTCATCAATACCGACGATCTCGAGGCTGCGCGCCAGGGCGTGTCGAGCTATGAGAACCATGCGCTGATCCCGCACGAGGCCTATCAGGCGCTCTATGCCGCCGGCGAGGCGCAGAAGATCTTTTCGGGCTACAAGGTCCACATCCTGTCCAAAGGGCAGGTCATCAGCGACGTCTGACCGTCAAATCGCGGAGCATCTTCCATGGACACCGGCCTGACCACCATCCCGGAAGCGGCAATTGAAAAGCACCGCGCCACTGCGCAAAGTTTCATCACCCGCATCGTCGTGCTGGAAGACCCATCGCGTGAGTCCGGCACAGCGCTTGCGGGCACCAACCGCCGCTTCGTCTCGACCGTCTCGGTCGGCTCGGTTCGCCGCACGCGCGAGGTCGAGCTCGCCAAAACCGTCGCCGCCGTCCATCCCGACGACCAATTGCTGACCATACCGCAGCACATGCTGTTGTTTCGCGCTCGGCGCGGGGCGGCAATAGCGCTAGCCATATCGGATGTCTTCGCCGAAGGCTCGGACCTCGAAAGCCTGCAGGCGAAAAACGCCCGCGCGCCGCTCGAAGGCGACGAAGCTGCCACCTTCAAGAAGCTGCTGTCGGCCTCTGCCTACATCTCCGCCTTCAGCCTCGCCTCCTATTTGTTCCAGCTGATCGACAGCGACGGCGAGGCGCCGAACGACACGCCCGAGCCGGACTTTCTGTTCGACACCCCGCAGGATGCGGTGAAGTCGATCGTGGCCGGGCTCGACAGGGCGATAGCAGGTTCGAAGGACGACGCCGACCTGATGACCCGCGCCCGCGCCTTTGCCCGCGTAGCCATCGACGGGCTGTTGGCGCGAAAGGGCCGCTTCGACGGCATCGGCCCGTTCGAGAACGCCCATATCCGCATCGACGTCGACGATTTTACCCTCGATGGTTTCGACGTCGCCCCTGGCAAGCGGGCAAAACCGCTGGTGATGACCTTCAAGAAACCGGAAGAGGTCGTCGGCAACCACATCGCCAAGTACCAGTCGGTAAAGCTCGCCAAGATGCTGATGGCGTACGACTTCGAGCGCGAGCTGAACCCATTCGTCGAGCTTGGCGGCTTCCTGTTCACGTTTATCGGCGACGGCGCGCCCGGCACCGGCAAGACGACGCTGATCCAGATGATCGCCGGCCTTCTCAACGGCTACTGCCAAGTCGCCGGCTATCCCTTCGCCTACGAAAATTTCGGCGTCGACCAGATCTCCTCCTACCAGGGCAAGTCCGGCCAGAACTGCCGCCAGTTCATCAACAATGTGCTGAACCCGCGCGTCATCGGCTTCGGCACCATCGACGATATCGACCAGGTCGCCGCACGCCGCTCAGACGACCGCGCCTCGGCCGGCCAGCAGGAAATCACCGGTGTGCTGATGGACGCATTTGCCGGCGCGGCAACCGTGGTGCGCGGCAATTGCTCGTTCGGCATGTTTTCCAACTATCCCGAAAACGTTGACGACGCATTGCGCCAGCGCGCCGGCGCCCGCTGGCTGGTCGACGGCCCGCAGAGCCGCGACGACTACATCGACATCTTCGTCCTGCTCGCCGGCAAGAACCACAAGATCCCGCTCGGCGACCACAAGCTCTATGCCGCTCAGGAAATCCAGCGCGCGGTGATGGAGGCTTACGAGGAGCATGAGAAGCCGCAGGAAGACGGGCTGATGAAGGTCTATGAGCGCTACATGAAGGAGAACGGCGCGCCGAAGTCGATGGCCGATATCGGCACCTATCTGCACTTGATCAAGGATGCCGAGCCGCGTTTCACCGGACGCGCCATCAAGAACGTCACCGACGCGATCAAGATGCGCGCCATGGACATCGAATTGCCCGACGAGTGGTTCGAGAAGCCGGAAGCCTTCATGCACAAAAGCTACGACGACAAGAAGGCGATGATCGAGGAACTGCGAGGGCCGTTCTCGATGGACATGGTCATGCAGGAGATCAACCGCTATGCGGATTCCGAATTCCGCTATTCCGACAAGTCGGACGATGCGGCGGTGACCAAGATGATCCGCGACACCCGTCTGCGGGAGCGTGCCGTCCGCGAGATCGAGGAGTTGAAGAAGAAGGGAATGTGGAATGCGTGATCTTCCTTCTCACCGGATAGCACTGTTTCCGGTGCGATGCATAAGCTCCCACAGCAACGCTGAAAGACGTGGCTCCAACGCTGACGCCCCCCTCTCCCCGTTCTTCACGGGGAGAGGGTAAGGGTGAGGGGCAGCGCATGCGTGGGCCAGAAATAGACACAACCAAGCGCGCAAGGCGCCTGCGTCAATCCGACAACGATGCAGAAACCGCGCTCTGGCTGGAATTGCGCGACCGCAGACTGAACGGCCATAAATTCGTACGGCAGTTGCCGATAGGCTCTTACTTCGTCGATTTCGCCTGCAGAGACTGCCAGCTCGTCGTCGAAGTCGATGGCAGTCAGCATGTCGGCAGCCAATATGATCGAATCCGAGATCGCTTCATCGTCTCCGATGGCTGGTCTATCCTTCGCTTTTGGAACGTAGACGTATTGAAGGAGCGGGAAGCAGTCCTTGAAACAGTGGTGGCTGCGATCGAAGGGCGCCTCGAACGCCATATCGAAACGCGTGATCTTCGATTTGTCGCCGCCAAAGGCTATGGAGAGACATGTCCTTGACCGTTTGCGCTGCCCCTCACCCTTACCCTCTCCCCGTGAAGAACGGGGAGAGGGGGGCGTCAGCGTTGGAGCTCGGTCATCCAGCGCAAGATCCGTTGGGACTACGCGCATGAGTCCTGCCAAGAAACCCGACCTGCTACGCGACAACGAGCTGATCTACGGCCGGCTGCTGACGGTCGACGAGCCGCATCTGATCCAGCGCTACAACAAGGCGATGGTCGCCTTCGGGCTGAAGCCGACCAAGCTGAAAAGCTTCGAGATCGACCGTACCGGCTTTTCGCCGCAGGTCGCCGAGGAATGCGGCGACTACAGCTACCTCGATCCGAACGAGGTCAACCGCCGCTTCATCATCCTGACGCCGTCGCAGATCGACCTGCCGGTGGTGCACACGGCTTTCTCCAACACCTCGCTGTTGATGTACGAGTTCATGTCGAAGAACCAGCGCGCCATCGATGCGCTGACAATCAAGGACGTCATCTACGGCGAGATCGAGGATTCAGTCCCCAAGGTCGACGACATCGAGGATCTGCTGTCGATCAACCAGGTCGAGTTCAAGGTGCTGTCGGCCGAGGACGTGCTGGGCAAGGCCGCCGAGCTCGGCAAGCTGGTCGACCGGCTGAAGCAGGAACCGGATGCCTGGCGCGACAATGCCATGCTTGCACACATGGTCGAGCTGGCGAAGGTCTGCGGCGACATCCGCGAGAATGCGCTGGTGCCGGACCAGGTGATCTTCCGCCACAACGCCTATTGGACCAGCCATTTCGGCGGGCTCTATGTGTTCGTCGATCCCGACGTGACGACGGTGATCAGCGACCCGGCAGCGCCGGGTTTCCGCCGTTCGCGGCCGTGGCAGGTGAGCTACCTCTCGATCCACGACGCCGACAAGGTGTTCAAGTTCCTCGCTTCGACCGGCCGCATCGAGCTGCCGCGCGCCTCATGGATCGAAACCTCCGGCTATCTCGAGCATCGCGCCGAAATGGTGGTGCGCGCGCTGATCCGCGACGCCGAGCCCGACCGCAATCTGACCGACGTCGACAAGGTCTGGCTGCAGACCTGGATCCACGGCCATGCCGATCTGATCGCCAGGGATGGCAATTTTCCCTTCCTCAACGCCGCCAAGCGCGAGATCGCTCAGCTCGGCCATCTCAAGATAGAGGATGTGTTCCCGCAGCAGCGCTTCCTGGTGATCCGCGCCAAGCCGGACCATCAAGACGCCTGGCTGACCAACCAGCTGATCTCGGACTTCGTGCCGCAGGACTTCGTTTCGCGTTACGTCTTCAACAAGCCGGGCTTCTACAGGGATTATGACGGCTTCAGCGACGCTTGGCGATCGCATGTTGTGGACGTTCTGAAAACCACATATTTGAAGGACAAGGTGGCGTTTCGCACACGCCTCTACGGCTTGACTGACTGAGGGGGTGACATCGCCATGCTTGATCCGATCGTGAATTTCTTCACCCGGATTTTCCAGTGGATTGGCCGCGGCATCGGCTTGCTCATCGGCGCGATCCTGTGGCCGTTCCTGTGGGCGGGGCGCTGGTACACGCAACGCGGCTGGATCCTGAAGGCGGTGCTCGGCCTGGCTGTCGTCGTGCTGATCGGCCTCTACATTAATTTCTTCTACGCCACCCAGTGGTGGAACAATTTCGACCCGAATTACGTCGACAAATACACGTTCGAAAAGCGCAACAGCTCCGCCGGTGAACAGGTCTCTGCAGGCGCCGGCACCGACACGGCCAAGACCTGCGGAAATTCAGCCATTGCCCAGGTTGCGGCCGACCTGACCGACTTCAACGTCAACCAGAATGCCTGGGTGTCGTCGATGATCCTCTACAAGCTCGGCCTGTTCGGCATCGACTGGGACCACACGCCGTTCATGGACAACAAGGCTTCGTTCCAGCGCGGCATCAACCAGGCGGTGCGGCGCACGGCGACCGAGCTTGCCGACAATCTCGGCCGCGTCCGCACCACCTCGCAGATCGACGCCGACCTGCAGGACGCCCGCGGCAATCTGCAGTTCGATGAGGAAACCTGGTACTTCGGCTTGAACCCGTTTGGTCCCAAGACGCCGACCCCGAGCTATTATCGCGACGCGGTGCGCAAGCTGCGTTCCTTCAACGCCCGTCTGGCAGCCTGCCAGGCCACGTTCGATGCCCGCGCCGACAATCTCAAGCAGTATATCGACCGCATCTCGTCCGACATCGGCTCGACCTCGGCGATCCTCAAGGAGCGTGCCGAAAACCACAACAATGGCTGGTTCGACACCCGTGCCGACGACCGCTTCTGGTTCGCCTATGGCCAGCTTTATGCCTATTACGGGCTGATGAAGGGCGCGCAGGCCGACTTCGAGGACGTCATCAAGGAAAAGCACCTGCAGAACCTGTGGGATACGATGGACGCGCAATTCGTCTCGGCGCTGCGCATCCAGCCCTTCATCATCGCCAATGGCCGCGAGGACGGCTGGCTGTTGCCGACACATCTGACGACGATGGGGTTTTACATACTCAGGGTCCGCTCGAACATGGTCGAGATCAGCAACGTGCTGACGCAGTAGCGGATCGTTCCGCGCAGCCGGCGCTGGTGAATTTGCGCCGTTGCTTCTGTCGCTTTTCGCGTATTACGCGGCTGTTTTGAGACGGCGGAACCGCGCCTGCTCTGGCTTCTATACGGCGCGGCGACCGGCGCGAAAAAAGAACCTGTAGCAGGGCAGCCGACCGCAGAGGCACTTTCTTCGTAGGAAACATAGTTGCATGAAAGTTGACGCCGCGGCAGCGACAGGGGTAGAACATGCCCGCGCCTGCAGTGCCGGGCTTGCGACCACAGTAATCGAATCCGTTCAATTCAGAGGGAAGCCGTCATGGCCGAAGTGAAGTCCGACATCGAGATCGCGCGCGGCGCCAGGAAGAAGCAGATCCAGGAGATCGGCCAGAAGATCGGCATTCCGAGCGAACATCTTCTGCCCTACGGCCACGACAAGGCGAAGATCTCGGCCGAGTTCATCAAGTCGGTGAAGGGCAACAAGGACGGCAAGCTGATCCTCGTGACCGCCATCAACCCGACACCGGCCGGCGAAGGCAAGACGACGACGACGGTGGGCTTGGGCGATGGCCTCAACCGCATCGGCAAGAAGGCCATCGTCTGCATCCGCGAGGCTTCGCTCGGACCGAATTTCGGCGTCAAGGGCGGTGCCGCCGGCGGCGGCTATGCGCAGGTCGTGCCGATGGAGGACATGAACCTCCACTTCACCGGCGATTTCCATGCCATCACCACCGCCCATAACTTGCTGTCGGCGCTGATCGACAACCATATCTATTGGGGCAACGAGCTCGGCATCGACACCCGCCGTGTCGTCTGGCGCCGCGTCATGGACATGAACGACCGGTCGCTGCGCGAGATCATCTGTTCGCTCGGCGGCGTCGCCAACGGTTTCCCGCGCGAGGCCGGTTTCGACATCACAGTCGCCTCGGAAGTCATGGCCATCCTGTGCCTGTCGACCGACCTGAAGGACCTGGAAAAGCGCCTCGGCGACATCATCGTCGCCTATCGTCGCGACAAGTCGGCCGTCTATGCCCGCGACCTCAAGGCCGACGGCGCGATGGCCGTACTCTTGAAGGACGCCATGCAGCCCAATCTCGTGCAGACGCTGGAGAACAACCCGGCTTTCGTCCATGGCGGCCCCTTCGCCAACATCGCGCATGGCTGCAACTCCGTCGTTGCCACCACGACGGCGCTGAAGCTTGCCGATTACGTCGTCACCGAAGCCGGTTTCGGCGCCGATCTCGGTGCCGAAAAGTTCTTCGACATCAAATGCCGCAAGGCCGGCCTGAGGCCGGCAGCGGCGGTCATCGTCGCCACGGTTCGCGCCATGAAGATGAATGGCGGCGTCAAGAAGGAGGAACTCGGCAAGGAGAACGTCGAGGCGGTCAAGAAGGGATGTGCGAATCTCGGCCGCCACATCGAGAACATCCGCCAGTTCGGTGTGCCGGCCGTGGTCGCCATCAACCATTTCTACTCCGACACCGAGGCAGAGATCCAGGCGATGAAGGATTATGTCGCCTCGATGGGCGAAGAGGCGATCCTGTGCAAGCACTGGGCTCAGGGATCGGCCGGCATCGAGGAACTGGCCAAAAGAGTCGTGGCGTTGGCCGAATCCGGCGCGTCGCAATTTGCCCCGCTCTATCCCGACGCCATGCCGCTGTTCGAGAAGATCAACACCATCGTCCAGCGCATCTATCGCGGTTCCGAAGCGATCGCCGACAAATCGGTGCGCGACCAGCTCCACGCCTGGGAGCACGCCGGCTACGGTCATTTGCCGGTCTGCATGGCCAAGACGCAATATTCCTTCTCCACCGATCCGAATCTGCGCGGCGCGCCGACCGGCCACACCGTGCCGGTGCGCGAGGTCAGGCTGTCTGCCGGCGCCGGCTTCGTCGTCATCATCTGCGGCGAGGTGATGACCATGCCCGGTCTGCCCAAAGCGCCATCCTCGGAAAAGATCTTCCTGAACGAAATGGGCCAGATCGAGGGCCTGTTCTAAGGATATCAACGCTCGAACGGCAAAGGGCGCCGCAACGCTGCGGCGCCCCTCTGCCTGCTCGCAATAGTCTCCTACGCCGCGCTTCGCGCCAGCGCGCGCTGGTTGGAGGCATAGGGTGTGTCGTGCTGGGGTACCACGCCGGTCTTCAGGCAATCGATCCATTCGGCGGTTTTGAGAACGGCCGCGAAGCGCGACTGCAATACGATCGTCACGACGCGATGGATTTCCTCGCCCGAAGCGTAGCCGGCGCTGTTGGCGTAGGGCAACGACCCCGTCGCGTCCGACAGGAACTCGACCTCAAAACCCATATGCACGGCATGGATGACCGTGGACAGATCGCAATTATGCGTCATGTAGCCGATGACCGTGATCGTATCGATAGAGTTGGCGCGCAGCCACTCCTCTAAATCCGTGCCGGTGAAGGCGCTGGGCAAGTTCTTTTCGATGTAGTGGTCGCGGTTTCGCCTGGCGATTTCCGGGTGCAACTCGGCGCCATGGCTGCCCTTGGCGAAGACCGATGAGGTTTCCGGTGCCAACTGCTTGATGACCACCACCTTGACGCCTGCCTCGGTGGCCGCGTCCATCGCTCGCGCCACATTGACGACGCTCTCGCGGAACGGCGGATGCTGGATGGCGAGGTTGCCGCCGTCATAGTCGTTCTGAACATCGATGACGATGAGGGCGCGGCGTGGAGCTTTGCCTTTGGCTGGGTCCGACATGGGGTTTTCCTTTCCCGTTTGGCATTGATGGGTGGACGATAAGCGCGGCGCCGGATCGCAAAAAGTGTCCCGATTGACATTGTTCGAAAGAATTGGGACAATCGGTGTCACCCTTTGCTGGAGCTCCCATGGCCGATCCTGTCGTTGCCGCCATCGCCTTCGATGGCATCAGCCCGTTTCATCTCTCCGTGCCGTGTCTCGTGTTCGGCGCGGATCGCACGACGCTCGGCCTGCCGCGCTTCGACTTCCGGGTCTGCGCGATTGAGAACGGGCGGATCCGCACTGATGCCGGGCTGACCATCAGTGTCCCGCACGGGCTTTCAGCGCTCGATGATGCCGACATCGTCATCGTGCCGAGTTGGAAGAATCTCGGGATCTCACCGCCGACGACACTGATCGAGGCGTTGCTTGGCGCGCACGAGCGCGGCGCGCTGATTGTCGGACTGTGCTTGGGAACGTTCGCTGTCGCGGCGACCGGATTGCTTTCGGGGCGGCGAGCCGCGACGCACTGGGCCTACGCGGATCAGCTGCAGGAACTCTATCCCGACATTCTCGTCGAACCAGAAGTGCTCTACATCGACGATGGCGATGTCGTGACATCCGCCGGCGTAGCCGCCGGGCTTGACTGCTGCCTGCACGTCGTACGGGCTCGTTACGGCGCGGAGGCAGCGCTTCGCCTTGCCCGGCAGATCGTGCTTTCTCCGCATCGGCAGGGCGGGCAGGCGCAATTCATCGAACGTCCCATCGCCAGGACCGGCAATGCGGACCGCTTCACCCAGGCTCTCGAAACGGTGCGCAAAACCCTGAGTGATCCGCACAGTCTGGACAGCGTTGCCGGTCTCGCCGGCCTCACTCGCCGGACGTTCACGCGCCGTTTCCAGAAAACGATCGGCACCAGTTTCGGCGACTGGCTGACCGACCAGCGTGTGCAACTGGCGCAGCGGCTGCTGGAAGCAACGGAAAAATCGATGGATACGGTTGCCTTCGAGGCCGGCTTCGGCAGCGCCACCTCGCTGCGCCAGCATTTCGCAGCGCGGCTCAGAACCTCGCCCGTGCAATACCGGCGCGAATTCTCGAGGAGTGTCGATTTGGATAGACGCGGCGCTTCACGCTGATCCGGCTCACCCGCTCCTGATTACCCGTGCCGGATTGCCGACCACCGTGGTGTTCGCCGCCACGTCGCGCGTCACCACGGCACCGGCGCCGACGATGGCGCCATCACCGATCCTGACCCCGCCGAGGATGATGGCACTGCCGCCGATCCAGACATTGTCGCCGATCTCGATCGGCCTGGCGATCTCCAGCCCTGCCCGCCGCCCGGCAGCCTGCTTGTGGTGCTCGGCGCAATAGATCTGCACATTCGGGCCGAGCAGCGTTCCCTTGCCGATGCGGACTTGCGCCGTATCGAGAATGGTGCAGCCGGCATTGAGGAAGACGCGGTCGCCGAGAAAGATGTTGAAGCCATAAGCGCAGTGGGACGGCGCTTCGATCCGGGCGCCCTCGCCTGCAGCGCCGAGCAGCGCCCGCAAGGCAGGCCCGATATCGCCGCGCTGTCGTGGTGGCAGGCTGTTGTGCTCGAACACCGCGTCGCGTGCCGTGATCCGCAGCGCCTCCAGTTCCGGGTCGAGGCAGCAATACCACTCGCCCGCCGCCATTTTCGTGCGTTCGCTCCCCGTCATGGCCGCAACTCCAGTCTCAATCTTTGCCAAGCACAACTGGTGAAAATACGGAAGCGCCGGCGGCGACACCACCTCTGGTCAAATACCGGACCTATGGTAGCTTGCTCTCTCGGACCTGTCCCAAGCCGGCCATCGAGGGATCAATCATGCTGTACATTCTTGCACTCCTGATTGGCATCGTTGCCGGGCTTCGCGCCATGACTGCGCCCGCCGCGGTCGCCTGGGGCGCCTGGCTAGGCTGGTTGCCGGTCACCGGCACCTGGGCGAGTTTCATGGGTCACTGGATCGCCGTCGGCATCTTCACCATCCTGGCCATCGCCGAACTGGTCACCGACCAGCTGCCATCGGCGCCGAGCCGCAAGGTGCCGCAGCAATTCGGCACGCGCATCGTCTTGGGCGCTTTCACCGGCGCGGTGATCGGCGCCACCGGCGGCGCCACCATCGGCGGCCTGATCGCCGGCGCCGTCGGCGCGGTGATCGGCACGTTGGGCGGCGCCGAGGCGCGTAAACGCCTGGCCACCGCCTTCGGCAAGGACCCGCCCGCCGCCTTCATCGAGGACGCGGTGGCGATCGTCGGCGGGCTTCTGATCGTGGCGGCGGTGGCATGACGGCAAAGACATTCGACGCCATCATCGTCGGTGCCGGGCAGGCCGGCCCACCGCTCGCCGGCCGGCTGAATGCGGCCGGCATGAGCGTGGCGCTGATCGAGCGAAAGCTGGTCGGCGGCACTTGCGTCAATACCGGCTGCACGCCGACCAAAACGATGGTGGCAAGCGCCTATGCCGCGCATCTCGCCCGCTGCGCCGCGGACTACGGTGTGACGCTCTCCGGTCCCATCGGCGTCAACTACAAGGCGATCAAGGCGCGCAAGGACAAAGTCTCGAACGATGCCCGCGGCAATCTCGAAGACTGGATTGCCGGCATGGACAAATGCACGCTCTATCGCGGCCATGCGCGCTTCGTGACCGCCAATACGGTGCGCGTCGGCGACGATCTGCTGAGCGCCGAAAAGATCTTCCTCAACACCGGCGGCCGCGCCTCGGTGCCCGACCTGCCCGGCCTCGACGGCATTTCTTACCTGACCAATTCGTCGATGATGGATCTCGACGTGCTGCCGCGCCATCTCATCGTCGTCGGCGGCAGCTATGTCTCGCTCGAATTCGCGCAGATGTTCCGCCGCTTCGGTTCCGAAGTCACGGTCATCGAAAAGAGCCCGCGCCTGATCGGCCGCGAGGACGATGACGTCTCGGACGCCATTTTGTCGATCCTCGAAAACGAAGCCATTGCCGTCCATCTCGGCGCCGACGATATCCGCTTCGCCAGGCGAGGCAACGAAATCGCCGTGACCTTCTCGCCAGGCAAGGCGGCTGCGGTCGGCTCGCATGTGCTGCTGGCCCTGGGCCGCACGCCAAACACCGACGATCTCGGCCTCGACAAAGCCGGCGTCGAGGTCGACAAACGCGGCTTCATCGTCGTCGACGACCAGCTGCGCACCAGCGTGCCCGGCATCTGGGCGATGGGCGACTGCAACGGCAAGGGCGCCTTCACCCACACCTCGTACAATGACTACGAGATTGTCGCCGCCAACCTGCTCGACAACGATCCGCGCAAGGTCAGCGACCGCATCGAGGCCTATGCGCTCTATATCGACCCACCACTCGGCCGCTGCGGCATGACCGAAGCCGCGGTAAGGAAATCCGGCCGCCGCGCCCTTGTCGGCCAGCGGCCAATGACCCGCGTCAGCCGTGCCGTCGAAAAAGGTGAGACGCAAGGCTTCATGAAGATCCTGGTCGATGCCGACACCAAGGAAATCCTCGGCTGTTCGGTGCTCGGCCCGGGTGGCGACGAGGCAGTGCACTGCGTGCTCGATCTGATGTATGCCAAGGCGCCGGTCAGTACGCTGGCGCGCGCGGTGCACATCCACCCGAACGTCTCGGAGCTTCTGCCGACCATCGCCCAGGAATTGAAGCCGCTGGCATAGGCCGGGCGCAGGCGTTATCTCGCGATCCTTTGAGCGCCAAGCCCGGATAGAGCCGTGCGCCCATAGCGCGAAAAGCTGGACCAATCGACAGTGTATTGGCGAAAGGGCATGTGTTCGGTCTCGTTTCCTGGAGACAGTCCATGCAGAAATCCATCGAACGCATCGCCGGCGACAGCGAGGGCGTTTCCTACGAATTCCCCGTCTTCCGCTTCACCGGAACGGACAAGACAGCGCCTTCGGCCTATCTGCAGGCGGCACTTCATGCCGGCGAATTGCCGGGCGTCGTTGCCATCGATGCGCTGATGCCGATGCTCAGCAGGGCGGAAGCCGAAGGCCGCATCAGCGGCAATATGACCATCGTGCCCTGGGCCAATCCGATCGGCCGCGCGCAATATCTCTATGGCGACCATCAGGGCCGCTTCCATCTGGGGACGCGCACCAATTTCAATCGCGGCTTTCCGCGGCTCGCCGCGCCCGACCTCACGCTCCTGCCGGCGCACGGCACGGTCGATCAGCGGCTGAAGACGCGGCTGCTGCAGCTCTCCATCGGCCACGACATCGTGCTCGACCTGCACTGCGACGATGAAGGCCTCGCCTACCTCTACGTCCACACCAGCCTGTGGCCGGCCATGGCGGATTGTGCGGCGGCTATGGGCGTCGATGCGGTGATGCTGTGGCACGAAGATCCCGACGGCACCTTCGAAGGCGCCTCGATCATGCCGTATCAGAACGTTCCCGCCGACGTCGCGCGCCTCGATCGGCGCGTCGCCACCACCGTCGAATATCGCGGCATACTCGATGTCGACGGCGCCCTCGCCGGCGCCGATGCCGAAGGGCTCTACCGGCTGCTGGTGGCGCGCGGCGTCATCCGGGATCAGGCGCTGCCCGCGCCTGGCGGCTTCGGAGGGCTCGTCGCGCCGATCGAAAACATCGAGATGATGCCGGCGCCCCGCTCGGGCGCGATCCTCTACCACGTGAAGCCGGGCGACCGCGTCACCAAGGGTGCGCGCCTTGCCACCATCGTCCACGCGCCGGGTGAGCCCGACGGCCGCACGGAAGTGTTGGCGCCTCAGGCCGGCCTCATCCTGACACGGCGTTCCCGCCGCATCATCCGCGCCGGCGAAGACCTCTTGAAGCTGGTCGGCGACAGGAAGAGTGCCGATGCAAGGTCGGGGACGCTGGAGGACTGATGCAACCCGCCAGGCTACCCCGAAATCGCCTGTCGCGCCTTGGTCTCCAGCCATTCGGCCATCTGCCGGTAAGGCACCGGACCATGGCTCACGCGGGCGACGCCGAGTTCGGCAAGCCTCTGGCGCGGCGGCACATGCGCCAGTGCAATGATGTTGACCGGCAATGCCGTTGCCTGGCAGAGCGCCTCGATCAGGCCTTCATCGGCAAGCCCCGGCGCAAAGAAGCCATGCGCTCCGGCCCTTTCGTAGGCGTGCGCCCGCTCGATCGCCTGATCGAGGAGAGCCTTGTCGTGCGCACCCGGTTTCGCCTTCAGGAAAATGTCGGTTCGGGCGTTGATGAAGGCCGGAATACCCGAGGTCTTCACGGCCGCTGCGGCGGCTTCGATCCGCCTCACCTGTATGGCGATGTCGTGCAGCCCACTGCCGCCGACAATCTGATCCTCGAAATTAAAGCCGACGGCTCCAGCCTGCACGGCGAGCGCCACGCTGCGGGCGACAACCTCCGGAGCGACCCCGTAACCGCCCTCGAGGTCCATGGTTACCGGCAGATCCACCGCCGCAACGATGCGTTTGATGTTTTCGAGCGCCAGTTCCAACGGGATTTTCTCGCCATCGGCGAATCCGAAAGCGGCCGCGACCGGCCAGCTTCCGGTGGCGATGGCCTTGGCCCCTGCTTGCTCGATGATCTTGGCGGAGCCCGGGTCCCAGGCATTGTAGAGGACAATCGGGTTTCCCTTGACATGGAGGGAATGGAACGTCCGTGCGCGGTCGATCTGCTCGGTCATCGATGTTTTCCCGTCTTCCTGCTGTTTGATGCAGAGTCTAGGCAGGACTGCCGGTCTTGGCCATGTGCCATGGGTTGCGAAAGCAGCAGCCACCCCACAGATTTTCAAACCTGTTGCGCATACCGCTTTTCGCGGCTATGGATTTCGCCATGAATATGCGTTCGATCAAGACCATTTGGTGGTGGGCTCGCTGACAGCGGCCTGTTCGAACGCGTTCGCGTGACAATAGAAGGTGGCCGCAGCGGAATGTCCGGGCGGCCATTTGTTTTTTTCAAGCCATTCCCGGGTCCGTTGCCCCAAAGACGCTGATGGAGACGGCAATGACGACGAAAATTCTGGAGAATGGCGCCGAGCGCTTCGTCACCGCGGGTGGCGTGGCGATTACCCGCCAGCGCCATGACCGGCCATATGAGGGCGCGATCGACGGCTATGTCGATGGCCTGAATTCGCGCCGCGGCGCCGTGTTTTCCTCGAATTACGAATATCCCGGCCGTTATACGCGCTGGGATACCGCCATCATCGATCCGCCGCTGGTGATCTCGGCACGCGGCCGCGCCATGCGCATCGAGGCGCTGAACCGCCGTGGCGAGGTGCTTTTGCCGGTGATCGGTACGGTGCTTGCTGGCCTTGACGATGTCACGATCGCCGAGACGTCGAACAAACTCATCCGCCTCGAGGTCGCCAAGCCCGGCCGTGTCTTCACCGAAGAGGAACGCAGCCGCGTTCCCTCCGTGTTCACCGTGCTGCGCGCCATCACTGCTTTGTTCAAGACCGAGGAAGACGCCAATCTCGGCCTCTATGGCGCCTTCGGCTACGACCTCGCCTTCCAGTTCGATCCGGTCGACTACAAGCTCGAGCGCAAGCCAAGCCAGCGCGATCTCGTGCTGTTCCTGCCCGACGAGATCCTCGTCGTCGACCACTATTCCACCAAGGCCTGGACCGACCGCTACGACTATTCCGGCGACGGCTTTTCGACCGAAGGCCTGCCGCGCGACGAAATCGTCGAGCCGTTCAGGACCGCCGACCGGATCCCGCCGCGCGGCGACCACGAGCCCGGCGAATATGCCAAGCTGGTGCGCAAGGCGATGAAGAGCTTTGAGCGCGGCGACCTGTTCGAAGTGGTGCCGGGGCAGATGTTCTACGAACGCTGCGAAACCCAGCCCTCCGAGATTTCCCGCAAGCTGAAGAGCATCAATCCCTCGCCCTATTCCTTCTTCATCAATCTCGGCGAGGGCGAATATCTGATCGGCGCCTCGCCGGAAATGTTCGTTCGCGTCAACGGCCGCCGCGTCGAGACCTGCCCGATCTCCGGCACTATCAAGCGCGGCGACGATGCCATTTCCGATAGCGAGCAGATCCTCAAGCTGCTCAATTCCAAGAAGGACGAGTCCGAACTCACCATGTGCTCGGATGTCGACCGCAACGACAAGTCGAGGGTCTGCGAGCCGGGCTCGGTGCGCGTCATCGGCCGTCGCCAGATCGAGATGTATTCGCGCCTGATCCACACCGTCGACCACATTGAGGGACGGCTGCGCGAAGGCATGGACGCCTTCGACGCCTTCCTGTCGCATGCCTGGGCCGTCACCGTCACCGGCGCGCCGAAATTATGGGCCATGCGCTTCATCGAGCAGAACGAGAAGAGCCCGCGCGCCTGGTATGGCGGGGCGATCGGCATGGTCAATTTCAACGGTGACATGAACACCGGCCTGACGCTTCGCACCATCCGCATCAAGGACGGCATTGCCGAGGTGCGCGCCGGCGCCACGCTGCTCTTCGACAGCATACCCGAAGAAGAAGAAGCCGAAACCGAACTGAAGGCATCCGCCATGATCTCCGCCATCCGCGACGCCAAGTCAGGCAATGCCGCCAGCACCGAACGCAGCACCGCGCGGGTCGGCGATGGCGTCAACATCCTGCTGGTCGACCACGAGGACTCCTTCGTCCATACGCTGGCCAACTATTTCCGCCAGACCGGCGCCAATGTCTCGACGGTGCGCACGCCGGTGCCGGACGAGGTCTTCGACCGGCTGAAGCCAAACCTGGTCGTGCTGTCGCCCGGCCCCGGCACGCCGAAGGACTTCGACTGCGCCGCCACCATCAAGCGAGCCCGTGCGCGCGACCTGCCGATCTTCGGCGTCTGCCTCGGGCTGCAGGCGCTGGCCGAGGCCTATGGCGGCGAGCTGCGGCAATTGCACATCCCGATGCATGGCAAGCCGTCGCGCATCCGCGTGTCGAAGCCGGGCATCATCTTCTCCGGCCTGCCCAAGGAGGTGACGGTCGGCCGCTATCATTCTATCTTCGCCGATCCGGTGCGGCTGCCCGATGGTTTTGTCGTTACCGCCGAGACCGAGGACGGCATCATCATGGCCTTCGAGCACCGCAAGGAGCCGATCGCCGCTGTGCAGTTCCACCCGGAATCGATCATGACGCTCGGCCACAATGCCGGCATGCGCATCATCGAGAACATCGTCGCGCACCTGCCGCGCAAGGCCAAGGAAAAGGCCGCTTAATTCGAGGGCTCAGTGTTGGGATTTCTTCCCCAGTGACCGCGGCAGAAATCAAAGCAGCCGCCAGGCAGAAGGTCGCCAGCCTCGCTTTCTGGTCGATCGTCGTCGCCTTCGTCGTGCTCGGCCTCAAGCTGGTGGCCTGGTACGTCACCGGTTCGGTTGCGCTTTATTCGGACGCGCTGGAATCGATCGTCAACGTCATTGCCTCGGCCGCCGCCTATTGGGCGATCCAGGTCAGCTACAAGCCAGCCGACCAGGACCATCCGTTCGGCCACCACAAGGCCGAGTATTTCTCGGCCGTCCTGGAAGGCGTGCTGATCGTGCTTGCCGCCCTGCTCATCCTCAACGAGGTCTGGTGGTCGTGGCAGCATCCGGCCCCGCTCGAACAGCCATGGACCGGCCTTGCCGTCAACGGCGTCGCAACCGTCATCAACGCCGTCTGGGCCTTGACGCTGATCCGCACCGGACGGAGTGAAAAATCACCGGCGCTGGTTGCCGACGGCAGGCATATCATGACCGACGTAGCGACCTCGGTCGGTGTGTTCATTGGCCTGGTCGGCGCCGTGCTGACCGGCTGGCAGGTTCTCGATCCGGCTCTTGCGGTGATCGTGGCGCTGAACATCCTGTGGCAGGGCTGGCACGTCATCGGCTCGTCGATGAACGGGCTGATGGACCGCGCCGTCGACACCCAGGAACATATCCGTATCCGCGACATCATCTCTGCCAATTGCAAGGGCGCGCTCGAGGTCCACGACCTGAAGACGCGCATCGCCGGCCGCGCCACCTTCATCGAGTTCCATCTGGTCGTCGACGCCGACATGTCGGTCGGCGCCAGCCACGTCATCTGCGACCGCATCGAGGACGCGCTGCGGGCAGAGATTCCTTCGGTTCGCGTCATCATCCATGTCGAGCCCGACGACGAAGCGAAACTGCCCAAGGGCACGACGGCCGTGCCGTTCGCGTGAAGCAATTCGCGCAGAAAAATCGCTCAGTCGTGATCCTTCGCGCCCCCCTCTGTCCTGCCGGACATCTCCCCCACAAGTGGGGAGATTGGCCGTCACCGCGGCTTTTGCCAATAGCCATAGTCGCAGGAGTGAGTGACGCGAGGAAGCTGCCGATCTCCCCCCAAGTGGGGGAGATGTCCGGCAGGACAGAGGGGGGCGCGAAGGATCGCTGTAGCCCTCATTCCGAGCCGCTGCGCGCCATGGATTCGAGGATCTGATCCGACGGACTTTCCAGAGCCGCCTCCGCGAAATCGTCATCAAGCGGACCGATCACTCTGTCCAGCCAAGCCCAATCCTGCGCAAGAGGCTCGATAATGACGCTCTGGCCGTGGCGGCTGATGAAAACCTCTTTGGTGTCGAAACGGTACTCCTTCGGCAAGCGCACCGCCTGCGAGCGGCCGGACCAAAACACCCTTGTCTTGCGCATGGCATCCACCTCCTCGTCACATGATCAAGGCCCGCAGGCGGCCTGCGGCATCGGCTCCAGCCGGTAGACCTTGTCGTCGGAGCTGGTGTCGCCTTCCGCCGCCTTCGAGCACAGATCGACGATCGGCAGGCCGCTGTTTGGGTTGGCCAGCATCATCGTGCCGTTGGCGCCGCGGCGGCGGAAAATCTCCTTTTGCGCGATATCGCAGGAGACACCACCCGTCTTCGCGCTCGCCGCGCAGCGCCACTGGTCGCCCTCGCCCTGGCAGTTATAGACCTGCGTGACCTTGGCCGATTTCTGCCGCGTGGTAACCGAAACGGCGATGTCTGCGCCGCTCGGCCAATTGGCGAGGTCGCCGCCCTTGGCGAAGGATGCCAGCTCGACCGGTCCGCGGAAAACCCGGATCGTCTGGGTCAGCTGATCGGGATGCGAGCCGAGATGCGCGGCATCATAGTCACGCCCGTAGCAGAAGGCCTGGTCCGGCTTCAGCCGCTCGCGCAATGGCGGGCCAAGTGCCGGATCGATCGGGTCGATGCGGGCGAACTCCGCCTTGCAGGTCGCGGCCGGCATCGGATCGAGCCTGAAGCCGTTGTCGTCCTTGCCCAGCGCCTGCCGTTCGTACTCCGCCTTGCCGAGCTCGTCTTCCGATCCGGCGTCGAGATAGAGGTCGGGCTGCACGTCCGAGACGATCAGCCGGCCCTTGTCGTCGACCTTCAGCGAAGCCATGGTGCGATCGCAGTCCATGCCGCAGCGGATCGGGCCGGTCTTGCCGTCCTCCGACTCATGACTGCACCAGCCGCCGAGCCATTCCGGCGCCTCGGCGCCGCGTACCGTCGTCGCCATGAAGCCATTGTAGGAGGAATCGATGCCGGTGCTTGGCTCCTCGTTTGGCCGGCTGACCGGATCGCGGCCGGAATAGAAGAAGATGCGCGCCACCTTCTGGTGCGGATGCGACTTGAGATGCGCGGCGTCGTAGACGCGGCCGAAACAGGCGTCCTTGCCGTCGGGGCTGAGCTCGGTGAGTTTGAGCGTGTCGTCGGCGAAAGCAGTGCCGGCGACGGCGGCAAGCAAGGCAACCCCAAGCCCGGCGCCCACAATGGTCCCCATTATGGTCCTCGACGTCATGCTACCCCTCCATTGCCCCGACAAGACGTGGCTTCAATTTATGCTAGGATCGAGGCCGAGGCCACGCAATTTGCGCGGGCCGGCTAAATGGGAGATGAAGCCATGCGACGCCGCGATATTTTCCGCGTCGGTCTTGCCGGGGCCGCCGGGCTTTTCGGGCTGCGCCCCACCAAGGCGGCAGCCATTGAAGTCAAGCCCGTCGAAGAGGAAAGGCAAAAGGTCGCCTATCACCTCAGCGATCTCGACAAGGTCAATTTCGTGCTCGGCAACATCAAGAACCACTTCGAAGGTACCGACGGCAAGGTCGACATCGCGCTTGTCGTGCACGGCCCAGCACTTGCTGCCTTCAAGTCGAAGGGCATATCCGCCGCCATTTCCGGGCGTTTCGCCGGCCTTGTCCAGGACGGGCTCAGCCCGCACGCCTGCGCCAATACCATGCACGGCATGGATATCGGCCTGGCCGACCTGCTCGACGGCTTCCATGCAGCCGACAGAGGCGGTGTCGTCAAGCTCGCCGAATTGCAGCGCCAGGGCTACGCCTATCTCAGGCCATAGGCTTTTACGGACTTGAACGCGAGGACTGCGAGGGCCTACGAAGAGCAGGCCGAGTCCCCCGGAGGAATAGACGTGCCAGCCACCACCACCCTTGTCAGCCCCTCTCTGGTCATCCCCGACCTTGCCGGAAAGGCGGTGCTGGTCACCGGCGCGTCGACCGGCATCGGCGCGGCGCTTGCACTTGCCTATGCCGCGCAGAAATGTCGCGTCGCACTGCACTACAATTCGAGCCGGGTGGCTGCCGAAAACTTGGCGGCGACCATTCGCAACGGTGGCGGCGACGTGTTCCTGACCCAGGGCGATTTCTCGATCCCCGCCGATGTCGAGCGCGTCGTCGAGGACAGTGCGCAACATTTCGGCCGGCTCGACGGCCTCGTCAACAATGCCGGCGGCATGCTCGGCCGCGTGCCCTATGCCGAGCAGACCGAGGCGCATTACGACGCGGTGATGGACCTCAACGCGCGTTCCGTGCTGACAGCTTCGCGCAAGGCGATCCCATGGCTGAAGCGGCAGGGCGGCTTCATCGTCAACACCTCCTCGATCGCCGCGCGCAACGGCGCCGGTGGCGGCGCCGGCCTTTACGGCTCCGCCAAGGCCTTCGTCTCCAACGTCACGCGCGGCATGGCCAAGGAGCTGATCGGTTTCAACATCCGCGTCAACGCGGTGGCGCCCGGCACGATCGCGACACCTTTCCACGAGCGCTACTCGACCGACGACCAGATGAAAGGCATGATCGCCACCATCCCGCAGGGCCGCGCCGGCACCGCCGAGGACTGCGTTGGCGCCTATCTGTTCCTCTCCTCCGATCTGTTGAGCGGCTACATCACCGGCCAGGTGATCGAGGTGAATGGCGGCCAGTTGATGCCGTAGACGGCGAACTGCATACTCCTGGTTGCGTAATCTCAACGGAGCAAAGCGAATGTACGGACTGATCGGCAAGATGCGGGCGACGCGCGGCCAGCGCGACGCGGTCATGGAGGTCCTGCTCGCCAGCACCGGCGCCATGCCCGGCTGCCTGAACTACATCATCGCCACCGACCCGGTCGACGCCGACGCGATCTGGGTGACCGAAGTGTGGACCGACGCCGAAAGCCACAAGGCTTCGCTGCAGCTGCCCGAAGTCCAGGCGGCAATCGCCAAGGCACGGCCGATCATCGCCGGCTTCGAGTTCCAGGTGGAAACGCGTCCGGTTGGTGGGTTTGGGTTGCCGGCGGTGAAGGCGGGATAGAGGAGAGGCCGGCGGGACAGCGCCCCCCCTCTGGCCTGCCGGCCATCTCCCCCTCAAGTGGGGAGATTGGCAGCTTCGCCGACAGCTCTCTTTTTGGAGATTGGCGAAGGCCGACGTGACATCCAATCTCCCCACTAGAGGGGGAGATGTCCGGCAGGACAGAGGGGGGCGCGAAGGATCGCTACGGATGGCTGGTGCCATTACCACCCAAGCCCTTTTCCCCCGCAAAAAGGTTCGCATTTTTTCGCGACCGGTCTAAGAGCCGATCTATGGATTCTTCCCCGAACCCGCCGGCCATCGAGCATCTGGCGCGGATCCACAAGGGCTGGCAGTGGCCGGTCCTGGTGGTGGTCTCGGTGCTGTTTGCCGGCGCGCTGGAACTCGCCGCCCTTCCCGCCGCGCTCTTGATCGGACCGATGCTGGCGGCCATCGCTGCCGGCACCAACGGCGCCACGGTGCGCGTGCCGCGGGTTCTGTTCGGCTCCGCCCAGGCGGTCGTCGGCTGCCTGGTCGCCAGTTCCATCTCGGCCGATATCTTTCCCGTCTTCTACAAGGAATGGCCGCTGTTCCTCGGCGTCGTGATGGCGACGGTCGCGGCATCCAGCCTGCTTGGCTGGCTGATCAGCCGCTGGCGCATCCTGCCCGGCACCACCGCCGTCTGGGGCTCGTCGCCGGGCGCCGCCACCGCCATGGTGCTGATGGCCGGTGCCTTCGGGGCCGACCAGCGCCTCGTCGCCTTCATGCTCTATCTGCGCGTCATCTGCGTCTCGATGACGGCAGCCCTGGTGGCCAAGCTTTGGGTCGACACCTCAGGCATCGAGGTGCCGGCCATCGTCTGGTTCCCGCCGGTCGATCCGCAAGGCTTGGCCGCGACGTTCGGCGTGGCGCTGGTCGGCGGCCTCGCGGGAAAGCTTTTCCGGCTGCCGTCGCCGTTTTTCCTCGGCACCTTCATTTTCGGCACCGTGATCCATCTCGGGCTCGGCGTGACCATGCAGCTGCCGCCCTGGCTGCTCGCCTTGAGCTATACGATAATCGGCTGGAGCATCGGCCTGAATTTCACCAGGGCCATCTTGCGCCACGCGGCCCGCGCGCTGCCGCAGATCGTCGGCTCGATCATTGCCCTGATCGTCTTTTGCGGCGGCCTCGCCTTCCTGATCAGCCGCCTGCTCGGCATCGATCCGCTGACCGCCTATCTGGCGACCAGCCCCGGCGGCATGGACAGCGTCGCTATCATCGCCGCCGCCGCGCAGCATGTCGACATCTCCTTCGTCATGGCGCTGCAATCGGCACGCTTCCTGATTGTGCTTCTGGTCGGCCCAAGCGTGGCGCGGCTGGTGGCGAGAAGCCTTCGGGAGTAAAGACCAGCCGGGCAGCGCGTCAGCTGATCACCAGGCTGGAGATGCGCTCGCCGTCCAGGGTGAACGCCATGTCGCCCTCGCCGTTGAAGCCGTTGCCTGTGACGGCAATGCGCACGTGATAGCTCTCGCCCGCCGGAGCAACGCGAACGATGCGGAGCCTGGATTGCACGCCGATATTGTCCGACTGGTTCCAGCGCGCAATCTGCTCGCGGCCCCGGAACGACCGGCCCCAGTCGCTCAGGAAGGCGTCGGGCGTGAAACTGTCCAGGAAGGCTTCGCTATCGCCGGCATTGGTGGCTTCGACAAAGCGGCGGATCGGATCGGGTGCGGTCATGTTTCCTCCTGGGAGGTGCCGGAAATAAAAAACCCGCCTCGACGGCGGGTCCTCGGCGCCAATCAGCACCATAGCCAGATTAGTAGCATAGCTGCCGGCACAAAGCAAGAACAAAGTTGCCCCACCCTCAACTTTGAATGTTGGCGAAAACCAAGGCGACATCCAATCTCCCCCTTGCGGGGGGAGATCGGCAGCTTCTGCGACGGCGAGGCTCCCACTTGCCTCGCTTTGCCCGCTCCTGTATGAAATCCGCCATGAGCCCGCGCGCCACCTCTTTTGCGTCCCGCCCGACCGGCATTGCCGGCCAGACCGTTCGCGCGCTTGCCTCCACCCTGCTGCTTCTCGGCCTTATCGGCGATCGCCGGGTTCGCTGAAGGAGCGCCCGGCGGTCGAATTGCCGCTCACGCGCACGCTCCTTGGCCAGTCACAAATTGGCACGTCACATCAAGCGAACGAAATTCTGGTAAAGGCGCCGCTCGCCACCAATCCGCCTGAAGCTGGATCCGCGAGCCGCCGGGAGAAACGACGATGAACGCACGAGAAGATATCCGCCTGAATGTAGAGGAAATCAGCAAGCCTGCGGTAAAGGGCATGCCGGACGCCGCCCGCAAATACCAGCCCTATCCGACCGTCGGCCTTGCCGATCGCACCTGGCCTTCGAGAGTGATCGACAAGGCGCCGATCTGGTGCTCGGTCGACCTGCGCGACGGCAACCAGGCGCTGATCGATCCGATGGGCCAGGAACGCAAGGCGCGCATGTTCGCCCTGCTGCTCGACATGGGCTTCAAGGAGATCGAGATCGGCTTCCCGTCGGCCTCGCAGACCGACTTCGATTTCGCCCGCTGGTGCATCGAACAAGGCAACGTGCCCGCCGACGTCTCGCTGCAGGTGCTGGTGCAGTGCCGGCCGGAACTGATCACCCGCACTTTCGAGGCGCTCAAGGGTGCCACCAACCCGATCGTCCATTTCTACAACTCGACCAGCGAGCTGCAGCGCCGCGTCGTCTTCGAGAAGGACGTCGCCGGCATCAAGCGCATCGCCACCGATGCGGCCAAGATGATCACCGACATGGCGGCGAAGGCCGGCGGCGGCTACCGTTTCGAATATTCGCCGGAGAGCTTTACCGGCACCGAGCTCGACGTGGCGCTGGAGATCTGCAACGCCGTCACCGAGATCGTCACGCCGACGGCTGAAAACAAGCTGATCATCAACCTGCCCTCCACGGTCGAGATGTCGACGCCCAACATCTATGCCGACCGCATCGAATGGATGTGCCGCAATCTCGACAACCGCGAGAACCTGTTGATCTCGCTGCATCCGCACAATGACCGCGGCACCGGCATCGCCACCACCGAGCTCGGCCTGATGGCGGGCGCCGACCGCGTCGAAGGCACGTTGTTCGGCAATGGCGAGCGCACCGGCAATGTCGACATCGTCACGCTGGCGCTCAACATGTACACGCAAGGCGTCGATCCCGGGCTCGACTGCTCCGACATCAACCGCATGAAGGACGTCTACGAATACTCCAACCAGCTGAAGATCCCCGAGCGCCATCCCTATGTTGGCGAGCTCGTCTACACCGCCTTTTCCGGCTCGCACCAGGACGCCATCAACAAGGGCATGAAGGCGCTGCGCAAGGCCAACACGCCGCACTGGGAGGTGCCCTACCTGCCGATCGACCCGGCCGATGTCGGCCGCAGCTACGAAGCCATCATCCGCATCAACTCGCAGTCCGGCAAGGGCGGTATCGCCTATGTGCTGCATGCGGATTACGGCCTCAACCTGCCGCGCAACCTGCAGATCGAGTTCAGCCAGGCTATCCAGGCGATCACCGACGCCGAAGGCAAGGAGGTGCCGGCCAAGCGCATCTACGAGCGTTTTCTCGACACCTATGTCGACCAGCCCGGCGCGCGGCTGAAGTTCCTCGACCACCACACCTACCCCGACACCGAGGTCAAGGGCCGGCGCGTGGTCGAAGCGGTGATCCTCGACAGGGGCAAGGAGGTGACCATATCCGGCACCGGTACTGGCCCGATCGACGGCTTCGTCGATGCGCTGTCGCGCCATGTCGGGGTGCCGATGTCGGTGCTCGATTATTCCGAGCATTCCATGCAGCGCGGCTCGAATGCCTCGGCCATTTCCTATGTCGAGATGGAACATCCGGGCGGCAAGCTGTTCGGCGCCGGCATCAACACCAATATCGTCGCCGCCTCGCTCGAAGCCGTGGTTTCGGCCGCCAACCGCATCGTCGGCCGAAAGGGCGGCTAGCCGAAACTGCCAGGCCCGCGCCATCAGCCCACCGGATATTTATCCGGTGGGTACGCTATCGCACCATAAGCACATGCTTGTAAGGCGGCGCCAGCGCTATATGATCGTACCTCAACCTGTGCCGAATTCGAAGGGATCGACACTTGCAGCATACCACGCCTGCCGCCCCCGCAGTGCGCGAAACGTTGGAGCGATTGCTTGCCAGCGAAACGTTCGGACGATCCGAGCGCGCGCGCAAGCTGCTCCGCTACCTGGTCGAGCGCGAGCAGGCAGGCGAAGCCGATAGGCTCAAGGGCTTCTCTATAGCGATGGACGTCTTCGGCAAGGACGGCGATTTCGATCCGTCGACCGATGCGGTGGTGCGGGTGCAGGCCGGCAGGCTGCGCGAGCTGCTGCAGCAGTACTTCGCCAACGAGGGCGTTGCCGAACCGGTCCGCATCGCCATTCCGCGCGGCGGCTATGTTCCATCCTACGAACTCAATGCCATTCGCTTGCCGGCGGAGGCCGAGGCAGAGAGCAAGCCGCAGCCGGCGACAGAGGAGGCGGCGACGAGCGCCCCGCCCGGATCCTCGGAGGATGCCCGCAACCGGGCACATCCGGCTGCATTGCTGAGCGTTCCAGCGCTCAGCCCCGCTGCACCGTCGCTGCAGCGCCATTTGCAGTTCTTCTGGCTGGCGATCGCGCTGGTCATCCTCATGCTGGGTGTGCTGATCCTTCGCCAGGGCAGCGTGGTGTTGCTGACCGGCGGCGACACGGCGGTCGAGACCGCGGTGGCGACCGGCAGCATAGCGGCGCCTCCGGTTGAAACCCTCCCCCAGGTTTACATTGCCATCAAGGCCGACAGCGACGTGGCTCGCGGTGTCGCTGCATCACTGCGCGCCGGCCTTAGCGGCTTCGATACCATCAACTTCATCGGTCGTGATGCCGACAGCCCGCCCGATCCACTTACCGACGCCGCCAGCTTCGTGTTCGATGTCCTGCCCGGGCCGCGCAGCGGCGACATTATGCTCGAGCTGCAGAGCGTGGCGACCGGCCGCGTGCTGCTGTCACGCAACCTGACCGCCGGCGACAGCGCAAACACCGCTATCGAGGACCAAATCTCCGGCATTTTGAGCTCGGCTCTTCCCGCCTCGGGCACGATCTACAATTACATCGAGCAGAGCGGCATCCAGACCGGGCTGACGGCGTGTCTGGTGCTCAACGGCAAATATTATCTCGACCAGAACGCGCAGACGCACGAAGCCGCCTACCGCTGCCTCGAAGATCTTGCCAACCGGGAGGCGAAGTCGTCGCTCGTCTATTCGGAACTCGCGTCCTTGCATCTGGAGGCGGTCACCGACCATTATCCCTACCCCGCCGACGCGACGATGGAAAAGGCGATGATGTTTGCCCATCGCGCCATCCAGATGGGCCCCACCAGCCCCTATGCGCACCGCGCCCTTGGTTATCTCAATTCGCGCATCGGCAATTCCGAGGAATCGATCCGCTGGATGCGCAAGGCCTACGAACTCAATCCTTACGATCTCGCAATGGCCGCCGCCTATGGCTACGGGCTCGTTTTCGCCGGCAGGTACAGCGAGGGCACCCCGATCCTTGCTCACGCGGTGGATATCGCCAGCGCCCATCCGACATGGTGGGATTACGGGCTGTTCGCAGGAGAGTTCATGATGGGCGACATGAACAAGGCGACGCTTGCCAGCGACGGCTTGCGAACGACGGAAATGAAATCGCATTATCTGGCGGCGCGGCTGATCGGTGCCAACGCTGCCGGCCGCGAAAAGTTGGCAAGCAGGCTGCTGCAGGAACTGACGACCAAATTCCCGAAATTCGCAGCCGATCCGCGTGCAACGTTCGTCGAGCGAAGATATCCCGCCGATCTGACCAACCGGCTGGTAGAGGCCCTGCGCGCCGCCGGGCTTGGCGGTGCCAGCTGACGTCTTCCGGCGCGCGAACGACGTCAGCTGATCGCGAAAATTTTACTGGCCATCCGCACGGCCAAAGCGCAATTCAGACACGATTGAACCGGCCCAAACCCATCGCGGCATAAAGACCAACCGCGGCACAAAGACTGATCCCCCCGGCATCCGGACTGATCCCGGCACAAACCCATTAAGTTTGCATGACCCGATCCCTTTACGCTGCCGAACGGGGCACCGGCCCGACGACGATTGTCTTCCTGCATGGCTTCGGTGGCTGCCACGACGACTGGCGCGATGTGGTCGCGTCCCTGGCGCCCGGCGCGCGGACCTTGGCCTATGATCTGCCGGCTCACGGGCTGTCGCTCGATTTTCCGGACGGCGGTCCGGCCAGGATCGCAGCCAGTGCCGTCCTTGCGGACCTTTCCGCACGCGGGATAAAGCGGGCCCATCTCGTCGGCCATTCGATGGGCGGCGCCGTGGCCGCCCTGATGGCATTGAGCGAGCCCGAAAGAATGGCCTCGCTGACGCTGTTGGCACCGGGCGGTCTTGGTCCTGAGATCAATGGCCCGCTGCTGCGCCGCTACGCCGCCGCTGCCGGCACCGACGAAATCCGCGCCTGCCTTGCCGCCATGTCGGGACCGCAAAGCCACCCCCCGCAGCACCGGGTCGATCTCCTCAACGAGATGCGCCAGCGTCCCGGCCAGTTGGGGACACTTGTCGAGCTCGCAGCTGCAATGACCAGGGATGATCGGCAAGGTGTCATCCCGAGCGAGCGGCTTGAAACGCTGAACATGCCGGTGATGGTGGTTTGGGGGACGGACGACGCGGTGCTGCCTGTCAGCCAAGCGGACGGCCTGCCGAAGCGTTTTCATCTGCACCACGTGCTGGAAGCCGGCCATATGCTGGTCGAGGAAGCGCCCGGCCTGATCGCCGAGGCCATCCGTCGCAATATGCGACGCCGCAGCAGGCGGCTTCGTCCGGGATTCGCCGCTGCGGCGAGCTGATCGGTCTTCGCACAGGCACGGCGGCGGCGCTGGTGCTGCTCCAGCGAACCCTTGCCCACCCATCGATCTCGCAAGTGCATTTTGCCGGCGGCTGTGTTAATTCGGTGTTAACCAAACCCGCGAGGCAACGCCGATGAAGGATGCAGGCGAGAACATCACCCAGATCGATCAGTCGCGAAAACTGTCCGATGCCATTCGCGACGTCAAGAACGCCTTCGCCGACCGCGACGACGTCGTCATCGACATGCGCGAAGCGCATCGCATGCGGCTCGATTTGCTTGCCGCCGAACTCGCCCCGGTGTTCGGCGACGTACCCACCGACATGGACAGTTTCGACTTCGCCGTCTCGTCCGGCCTGCAGCCAAGGCTGTGGATCGACGCCGTCAGCCATGTCGCCATGGGACGCGACCGCCGCACCTACCGCTTTCTCAAGGACACGCGCATCGGCCGCGTCGTGCTCGCCGAGTCGACCGAGATGAAGGTCGTTGCCGATCAGGTGACGCGCTATGTCGCCGAGCGCGTCGTCGAACGCCAAAGGATGATGGAAGGCGGCATCGAGCAGGCCGTCGCCGGCCTGAAACGCGCCCTAGTGGTGGAAGCCGAGCCGCCGCTGCATGTCCCTGCGCGCAGCAACGGCTGGTCGGCCTTCTTCTCGGGCCTGGGCCTGATCGCCGCCGGCGCCCTGGTCGGCCTGGCGATTTCGCTCGTGCTGTTCTGGGACCGTATTGTCGCAATGAAAATCAGCTTCTAGAGCCGTTCAGCGTTTCACGGAAACGCTGAACCGCTCTATCTCTTTGTTTTGACGCAATTCCGGACGGAAAACCGTTTCACACTTTTCCTGGAATTGCTCCAGCCATCGACGCCTCGGCTTCGACGCCAAGCTCCATTGTCTGCAGGTCGCTGGGCGGCAATGCCGGCCCGGTCAGGCCGCGGCGCGTCAGCCTGATCCGCCAATTGTCCTTTTCACCGTCGATGTCGAGCAGATTATATTGCGCCGGTGCATGCGAACTGCCGGGGGCCTGCCCGGCGGCGGCGACCCCGACCACCGGGATTTTGGCCTTGCGGGCGCCGATGAAGAAGAGCGACGGCACATGCGAATGGCCGTGCAGCACAAGCTCGGCGCCGTGCCGGTGAAGAACCTTGTGGAAGCGCGAGATGCCAAACAGCCGCTTGTTCTGCGAAACGGCGCCGCGCACCGGCGGGTGGTGGATCATGATCACCCGGAACAGGCCGCGCTTGCCTGTGGCGTCGAGCATGTCGCGCAGCCTTTCCGCCTGGCCTTCCAGAAAGAAGCCGTTGGCCATGAACGGAGCCGTGGCGCGCGCCGTGGAGACGCCGATCAGCGCAGCATCGCCGCGCACGCGCAGATAGGGAAAGGTGTTGCGGTCGACCGGCGTATTGACGCCGTCGCCGGTCATCCATGCTGCCCAGGACCGGCAGGTCTTGTCGAAGGCGCCCGGCACATAGGCATCATGATTTCCTGGCACGACCGACACGTCATTCGGCGAGCCCAGCGTCTCCAGCCAGTGCTTGGCCATCTCGATCTCTCCGTCGAGCGCCAGATTGACCAGGTCACCGGTGATGGCGAGATGGTCCGGCCCGCTGGCCTTCATGTCGGCGACGATCGTGTCGATGACGGCGTCGTGCATGTGGCGGCGGCGGTTACGCTGCCAATTGACGTAACCGACCACGCGCTTGGAGGCGAGATCGCGATAGGTTACATCGGGAAGCGGCCCCAGATGGACATCGGAAATATGCGCGAGCCTGAACATCTTTTCTTCATAGGCGAGGCGCGCGCGGCTTTCCACTCACGGTTTCGCGGACGATGACGCCGGATCCGGAGCAAGCCCTGCGCCAGACCGGCTGGCCAGGCTTCAGGGCAAGGCTGTTTCACCTGTACTTCGTACTGCGGCGGCCGATGACGCTCGGCGTGCGCGGCTTGATCCACGACCGCCCCTCCAATTCCATCTTCCTCATCCGCCACACCTATGTCCCTGGCTGGCACCTGCCCGGCGGTGGCGTCGAGTTGGGCGAGACGATGATCGAAGCGCTGACGCGCGAAGTCTTCGAGGAAGGCAACATCGCGCTGACCGGACCGCCGGTGCTGAAGTCCCTGCATTTCAACCGCCGCGCCAGCCGCCGCGATCATGTCGGTCTCTATCTGGTCGAGGAGTTCGACCAGCCAGCACCCAAGCTGCCCGACCGCGAGATCGCCGAAGCCGGCTTCTTTCCGCTCGACCGCTTGCCGGAAGGCACGACACCGGCGACGCTGCGGCGGATTGCCGAAGTTTTTGAGGGGAATTCGGCATCGCCTTACTGGTAGATCATCTCTCCAACAGCTTTGGCTGCTTCGGTTTAGGCCGGCAACATCCATTGTTCTCCGAGAGAACTATATATATTAGGCGATAAGAGAAAAATGAAACATAGCCAAAACGACAGGTTTAGAATCGTACTATATATCTCACTTTACACGGTAATTACTGTGACAACAATTCTTGCTACAGCCTTAATTTCGACAATGGTCCTTGGGATAGATCCATCAAGGTTGGAAAAAAGTGGAAGAGGCATCCAGTTCGCAATACAACTTTTTGCGGCATTCGTGACATATTTTGTTTTTATAAAGCGACATGCTCGGCTTTTTACTCGCACTGAATTCTGGAAAATGGTCGGCTTCTCAAGCCTGATAGAAATGGGTTTGGGAATGGCCGTGCTTCTGCTGTCGGGATCGTTTCGCGCAATCCCGCTCCAGATGTCGGTCCAGATCGTCATGATCGGCGGCATCGTGGCGTTCCTGGCAACGTCGCTCGGCTACTCCAATCGATTTGGAAATACCACATTGAAAGCTGATCTCGTCAGAAGGGCAAAGATGGACTCAGAAACCTTCCGCTAGGGCGCCGGTCTCACGCCGCCTTCCTGAACCTGTCGCGGTCGTGCAGCGCGCCATAGTCGAGCTCAGGCCCGACCGGCACGATGCGTGTCGGGTTGATGGTCTCGTGGCTGCCGTAATAGTGCGACTTGATGTGGTGCAAATTCACCGTGCCGGCGACGCCTGGCACCTGGTGGAGGTCGCGCAGATAATTCGACAGGTTCGGATAGTCGGCGATGCGGCGCAGATTGCACTTGAAATGGCCGACATAGACCGGGTCGAAGCGGACCAGTGTCGTGAACAGCCGCCAATCCGCCTCGGTGATGCGGCCGCCGACGAGATAGCGCTGCCTTGACAGACGGTCCTCCAGCATGTCGAGCGTCGAGAACAATTCGCCGAACGCCTCCTCGTAGGCTGCCTGCGTGGTGGCGAAGCCGGCACGGTAAACGCCGTTGTTGACCGCGGGATAGACCAGCGCATTGACCGCATCGATCTCGCCGCGCAACGGTTGCGGATAGAAATCGAGCTTGGCATCGCCCCATTCGTCGAAGGCCGAATTGAGCATGCGGATAATCTCGGAGGATTCGTTGGAAACGATGGTCTGCTCGCGTTTGTCCCACAGCACGGGAACGGTGACCCGGCCCGAATAGCCGGGATCGGCCCTGGTGTAGATCTGGTGCAGGAAATCGAGGCCGTAGAGCGTGTCGCCGGTGGCGCCGTCCTCGGCCAGGAACGTCCAGCCGTCGGTTCCCATGAAATGATGGACGACCGCGACGGAAATCACGTCCTCGAGTTTTTTGAGCACGCGAAAGATCAACGTCCGATGCGCCCACGGGCAGGCGAGCGAGACATAGAGGTGGTAGCGGCCGGGCTCGGCCTTGAAGCCACGTTTTCGCCCTTCGGCCGGGAAGCCGTGGCGGGTCACCCAGTCGCGCCACTGCGACCGCGCCCGCACGAATTTGCCGCCGCTCTCCCCGGTATCGTACCAGCGGTCCTGCCATTGGCCTTCGACTAGCAATCCCATGAAATGTCCTTTCGCGTTCCTGCCTGATGTAGGGCATGAAATGGACCTGCCGAAATCGCCAGCGCTGAACAGATCGTCAACAGCTGCGTCGTCGAGCGCAACCGGCCGATTGCGGCGGCTGAAAATTGGTGCTAGCGGACAATCCGCATGTTCGACTTTGCCCTAATCCGGTTCGACCGACGACGAAAGAGCGCCCGCGCTTGATGAAGCGCTGACTGGCGAACGCTGCCGCTTGCAGCAAACCTTTCCTCGCATACCGGAACGCAAAGACCATGAGCCTTGCCGACGTGAAATACCTGCCGGAAACTCCGGCGCATGATCCTGAAATCGAAGCCATCAATGACGAAGCCTTCGGGCCGGGCCGTTTCGTGCTTGCTGCCTACGGGATCCGCCAAGGTGGCCCGCATGAACGGGCTTTGTCCTTCGTGGCCGTCGACGGCGCAACCGTCGTCGCCTCGGTACGGATGACACGCATCGCCGCGGGCGCCGGCCGCGCGCTGATGCTCGGGCCGCTCGCCGTGCAGCCGGCCTTCAAGAACCTCGGCATCGGCCGCCGGCTGGTGGCAATCGCGCTGGAAGCCGCCGCCAGCGCCGGCGCGCCGGCCGTGATGCTGGTCGGCGACGAACCCTATTACGGCCCGCTCGGCTTCAAGAGGCTGCCGCGTGGGCAGATCTCGATGCCGCGTCCGGTCGACCCCGACCGGCTTTTGGCGCACGAGATCGTGCCGGGCGCAGTGGCAAGGCTGGTGGGCGAGGTTTGCCACGCCGACCAGGCAAGGATTGGCGGGCACATCGTGGCGATGGCGTGACCATGCCGGTGCTGTCGCACGGTGGCTTGGCAGCATAGTCTGGGCACGGAGGAGGATGTCGAGATGAACCCGAACGGCCAGATTGCGATCGTCACCGGTGGCGGCTCCGGCCTTGGCGAGGCGACGGCGCGCGCACTTGCCGCCGGCGGCGCCAGGGTTGCCGTCCTCGATCTCGGCATCGAGCGGGCGGCCAAGGTGGCGGCCGACATCGGCGGCATCGCCGTCCGATGCGATGTGAGCGACGCGCAAAGCGGTGCCGCTGCTGTCGCGGAAGTGGCTGAGACGCTCGGCGAGCCGCGCATCCTGGTCAATTGCGCCGGCATCGTTATCGGCATGAAGACGATCGGCAAGGACGGACCACATCCGCTCGACCAATACCGCAAGGTGATCGAGGTCAATCTGATCGGCACCTTCAACATGATCCGCCTGGTTGCCGACCGGACCGCGAAGCTCGAGCCGCTGCAGGGCGGCGAGCGCGGCGTCATCGTCAACACCGCATCGGTCGCCGCCTATGACGGCCAGATCGGCCAGGCGGCCTATTCGGCATCCAAAAGCGGCGTCGTCGGCATGACGCTGCCGGTGGCGCGCGATCTCGCCCGCTCCGGCATTCGCGTCTGCACCATCGCGCCCGGCATCTTCAGGACGCCGATGATGGCCGGCATGCCGCAGGAGGTGCAGGATTCGCTCGGTGCGGCAGTGCCCTTCCCTTCCCGTTTGGGCGAGCCTTCGGAATATGCCGCACTTGCCTTGCACATCATCGAGAACCAGATGCTCAACGGCGAGACCATTCGCCTCGATGGGGCCATCCGCATGGCGCCGAAGTAAACGCGACGGTGGTGCTTTGGACGAACCCAGGAAAGACGTGATCCGCGCGACCGACGCCGAGGCGATCAGGCTGGCAAAGACGCTGATCCGCAGCGCCCGTTTCGGCGCGCTGGCAGTGCTCGAGCCAGGAACCGGTTCGCCGCTGGCCAGCAGGGTCGGTGTCGCCACCGACATCGACGGCACGCCATTGATCCTGGTGTCGATGCTGTCCGCCCATACCGGCGCTATCCTTGCCGACCCGCGCTGCTCGCTGCTCGTCGGCGAACCCGGCAAGGGCGATCCGCTGGCGCATCCGCGATTGACGCTCGTCTGCCGCGCCGTACGGCTCGAACGCGGATCGAACGAACACGCCCGCGCCGAGCGGCGCTACCTCAACCGCAATCCCAAGGCGAAGCTCTATGCCGGGCTCGGCGACTTCTCGATCTTCCGGCTCGAACCGGAGCGCGCCAGCCTGAACGGCGGCTTCGGCAAGGCCTATCTGCTCGAACGCGCCGATCTGGTCGCGACGGGAGCAATCGTTGAAGAGCTTGCCGCCGGCGAGCAATCGGCACTCGACCACATGAACGCCGACCATCTCGATGCGATTGCCCTCTACGCAAGTCATTTCGGCGGGGCCGAGCGCGACGGCTGGATCGTCACCGGCTTCGACGCCGACGGGATGGATCTCGTATCCGGCGACAATGTCTGCCGGGTCTTTTTTCCCAATCCGCTGCAGGCGGCACGCGACCTCAGGCCTGTCCTGGTCGACATGGCAAAGGCTGCCCGATCGGCAAATTGATCACAGCCGCACAGTTAATCGGCTTGCATGGAAAGCAAGCCTTGAGATTTGAGCGAAATGTTCTACCTTTGCGAGTGACGCTGAATCGCTGGCGTGCATCTATAGGGAAAGTCTATGGAATCCGACGCTATTGCCCCCATAGCGGCGGATGAGCAGGAAGGCATGGGGGATCTATGGTCTCGAACAAGCTAGTCGCCAACGCCGGAGCCGCGGCCGCGTTTCTGACGCTGATGGGCAACGAAAAACGTTTGTTGATCATGAGCTATCTGGCCGAGGGCGAAATGTCGGTCGGCGCCATAGCCGAGAAAGTGTCGCTCAGCCAATCCGCTTTGTCGCAGCATCTGGCCAAGCTCAGGGCTTCCGACCTTGTCGAGACCCGTCGCGACCGGCAAATGATCTATTATTCCTGCAAATCCGGCGCGGTACGCGAACTGCTGCACATGCTGGACGGCATTTTCGGCGAAGGTGAACTGTCGCAGATGGCTCACCGGCTGCGTCGCGCCGGGACCTGATTGGCCGGGGCGGAGAACGCCCCGCCAAGTCCGTTTGGTCGCCAAGTCCGTTTGGCCGGCAAGTCCGTTTGGCCGGCAAGTCCGTTTGGCCGGCAAGTCCGCTTTGCTGCCAAGTCCGCCTGCTACTGAGCGCGCTCTTCGGCGGCCTGCGCAATCTCGTCCTTGAACTCGACCTTCGTGCCAGGCTGCACCATGGAGGCGAGGTCTTCGGCATCCCAATTGGTCAACCGGATGCAGCCATGGGAAAAGGTCGTGCCGATCTTGCCCGGTTCCGGCGTGCCGTGGATGCCGTAGCTTTCGATGGAAAGATCGATCCAGACCGATCCCACCGGATTATTCGGCCCGGCAGCGATAGTGAAGGGCCGCTTGGTCTTGACCCCCTTGAAAGCGAAGTCCGGATCATAGTGATAGGTAGGGTTGTGCACCACGCGCTTGACCTCTGCCGTGCCGCTTGGCGCCGGTTTCTCGTCGCTCCCAATCGAGGCGGGGTAGACCGCCAGCCATTTGCCGGCACGGTCGAGCACACGCACCAGGCGAGCGCCCTTGTCGATCTCGACGGCGGCAACCCCGGCGGCAGGGTCGCCCCTGCCGACATCAGGCACCACCAACGTCCTGCCTGGTTTCCTGAGACTGGTGCCAGGATTAAGCATTCTCAACAATTGTTCGCTGATATGGAAGCGCTCGGCCAACTTCTCCACCGCATTGCGGTAACCGAGCCGCCGCAAGCGGGCCATCCTCTCCAATCGGGCCGGAATACGCTTGGTGAAAGGTCCGCGCACGTCCTTGCGCATCACCTCATAGGTCACCAGCACCGGCCTGGCGGAGGTTGCGATGAGTTTGCTCCAGGTCTGTGGATCGAGCTTGCCGTCGGGCGGAAGTCCGTTTGCCGCCTGAAACGCGGCGACGGCCTTGGCGAAGTTCTGGGAAAGACGACCGTCGATCAGGCCCGGCGAGAAGCGGGCGCGATCCAGAAGGATCTGCGCCTTCAGCAGCATCGGATCGACACCCTTCGGTTCGCCGATAGTGAATTGGGCCTGATTGACGGTGGCTGGATCGAGCTTGGCTGCGCGAGCCACGCCGCATGCGAGGGCAAGCGTGGCGGCGAAGACGAGGAGGAGCCTGATCATCGATGTCCTCCCAGGACTGCAGCAGGAGCCCGCTTCTATGACGCGGCATGGCCCTGTGTGGTTCCTTCGCCCGATCGAAATTCTGAATTGAAGCGGCTTGGCCGAAGGGCTGTGCCGCGGGAATCAAGTATTTCTCGTTGTCGGGGGGGCTCGGCCCGGCGTCCAGTGATTGAGCTTGACCGTTCGAACGGCGTGCATCCATTTGGACGCTGAGATACGGTCCGAGCTTCGGATCCGGCATCATGCCTTCCGAAACCGAATCCCGATTCGCGGCCGATGCCATGGTCGGCCGAGGAAGCCATGAATCCGATCCGCATAGACGACCCGCAGGATCCCCGCGTCGCTGCCTATCTCGACATCCGGGAGCGAGATCTTGCCGGCCGGCAAGGCCGTTTCGTCGCCGAAGGCAAGGTGGTGCTCGACACGCTGCTCGCCGCCCGGCGCTTCGAGGCAGAATCGGTGCTGGTACTCGAAAACCGGCTGGCCGGCCTCGATGACGTCCTGCGCAAGGCGCCTGCCGGGCTCCCGATCTATGTCGCATCCAGCGAAATCATGGACAGGATCGCCGGATTCCACATGCATCGCGGCATATTGGCGATCGGCCGCAAAGGTGCGGCCATCTCCGCTGAGGCCTTGCTCGGCGCGCTGCCCGCCCGCGCGCTGATCGTTGTGCTGGTCGGCATCGCCAATCATGACAATATGGGCTCGATCTTCCGCAATGCCGCCGCCTTTGGCGCGGATGCCGTGCTTCTCGATCCGACCTGCTGCGATCCGCTGTACCGCAAGGCAATCCGCGTCTCGGTGGGCGCCGCCTTGAAAGTCCCCTTCGCCTCCTTTGCCGACGCCGCCGGCTGCATCGCCATACTCGACCAGCAAGGCTTCAGCCAATTCGCGTTGTCGCCGCACGGGCAAATCGACATTCGCGATGCCAAGAGAAACGAGCGGCTGGCTCTCTATCTCGGCACCGAGGGCGAAGGCCTGCCGGAAAGCCTGCTTGCTCGCCTGCAGACGCTGCGGATCGGTATGGCGCAGGATTTCGACAGCCTGAATGTCGCAGCGGCGTCAGCCATCGCACTTCATCATTTTTCCGGGGCCTGATGCATGTCGCGCAAAAGTGTGCAGCGGTTTTGCGGTAACGACATGCATCAAAACAAGAACATAAAGCGCGTCGCATGAGGCCGGTCGAACACGACGCGCTTTAGAGCCGGGCGTCTCGCTCTTGCGCTTGCGGCGTCTCAGTTGGTCGATGCGGCCTTCTGCAGCGCCCGCACGCGATCGGCAAGGCTGCGTCCGCCGCTCTCCGGCCGCGCATCCTCAGGCGCTGCAAGCGCCTGGGCGATCGGCGAATCCGGGCCGTCGAGCTTGGCCGTCAAGGCGACGACTTGCGCTGCCAGATCGTTCATCTCTTCGCGCAATGCCGCGCTGGCGCTGCCGGTATCGTCTCCGGCGTGTGATTTCGATGTTTCGACGGCAGCAAGATCTGTCTTCAGCCTCCTGTTCTCGCGTGCCAGCGATGTCAGCCTGGCCTCCAGCCGCTCGCGGTCGGCATCGAGCTTGGCGCTTGCCTTTTCGATGTCGCCGTTGGCGGTCGCATTGACCTGGCTTCCTGGCATGCCGGCAAGGGCCGCCGCAGGCGGGCTTTCAGCGCCTTTCGCCCTTTCGCGAAGGCGCACCAGTTCCTTTTCGCGGCGCTCCAGCCTGTCCTCGCGATCGGCCAACGTGGCGAGCAGGCGTTCGACCTTCTTTTCCAAGTCGCCGGTTCTTTTCTTCTCGGCCTTCAGCGCGTCCCGCAAAACCTTGCTTTCGGCTGTCAATTCCTGGCTGCGCCTGTCCGCCTCCTTGCGCTGGCCGCGCAGCAGCGAAATGTCGCTTGCCAGCTTATGCAGCTCGGATTCGCGCGCCACCAGCTCGATCTGCCGGCTGCTGGACGAAAAACTGGCGTCGTCATACATGTGCTCCAGTTTTCGCAGTTCGAGCCCGCGCTTTTCGAGCGCGCGCTCGGTCTCCGCAAGCCTCTCCGACAGCTGCTGCAGCTGCTCATCGCGCTTGCGAAGCTCCTCGCTCCTGGTTGTGAGGTCGGCGACGACCCGGTTCTTGTCCTGCCGCTCGGCCGCCAATTCCTTCAGGGCTTCGCGGTCGCGGCCGATCTCGACCAGCTGTTCGGCGGCTTTCTCGCGCAATGACTTGATGGTCATTTCGAGCCGGCGCGCCGAAACGGCGAACTCGGCGCGGACGCGATCCTTGTCCGCCTGGATCTCGGCCAGCGTCAGCGGCATCGAACCCTCGACGCGCCTGCGCGTCAGCGCCACCGCCCGCCGCCAGACGGCCGGGGCAATCATCAGCGCCAGAAAGCCCGCGCAGAGAAAGCCGAGGACAAAGAACAGGATCGACTGGACCAAGATGACTATCCGTTATGCATGGCCGGCCGTTATGGGCGGCAGGCAATGGTCAAAGTTCGACTTTGCCATCTTCGCATGACGGAAATCCGGCGCCGCGGCAAGGGTCTGCCGCGGCAAAGCTCAGACCGTGGGATCACAGGGCCAACCGCAGTGGCGCCATCGTGCAGGTCAGAACGGATTCCAGGTCGCGCGTTGGGTGAGCTTGAGGTAGCCGAGATTGACGCCAAGACGGGCGCCGACGCCGGTACGGATCGGCACGAGCAGCACATTGTTGTTCTTCAGCACGTTGAAACCGACGCCGGCGATGACATAGGCAGAGCCGGCGACGCCGCCAAAGCGGTTATAGAGGCTGCTCACATCGTCGAGATTGTAGACCAGCATCATCACGCGCGAGCCCTCGCCGCCGAAATCCCAGCCGAGCGACGGGCCTTGCCAGAACACTTTGTGATCGCCGGCATTCTTGGTGTAGAGCGTGCCTTCGCCATAGGTCAGGCCACCGATCAGCGCCCCGGACCCCTCTTCGCCGAGCAGATAGCCGTTCGGCAGGCCATAGGTGGCGAAAATCTTCTCGACGACCGTGGCCAGCCCACCCGATGTCGCGCCGAAGAATTTATGACCGGAATCAACGATCTCCTGGGCGGTGTACTCTTGCGCCCGCGCGGCCGATGTCGAAAAGGCGACAAGGCCGATGAGCGCGATCGTCATTGAGATGACACGGAAAAAAGTCCGGTCGTAGAATCGGGAAACCATGCTTCCAATCTCCGTCAGGGAGCACTTTCGCCGACGCCTCGCACCCGTACGGCTCTTTGGCGGCCGTTAAGGATGACTGTTAGGGGCAAACTATGCCGTAATCCTTTTTCAACCATTAAACTCTCACATGAACATGGCGGTTCGAAGGCTGTTTTCGCATGCCCGCGCAGCACCCAGGCTGCGTGAACACACCATTTTCGACAATGATAATTTTGGATTTGTTGCTGCACGCACAAGCGCTGTGTATTCACAATGCTTGGGAGAGAGGGTGATTCGTGTGGACAGGCGTGATCATGATCGCCCGGTCATTTTGTTGTGAAATTTGCAGGGATTTTTGCCGATGGCCGAGCTTTTCACCCTTTCCGCACCCGACCTGGCAGCGCTGCTGTGCAGCCGGGTCTGCCACGACATCATTTCGCCGGTCGGCGCCATAAACAACGGGCTTGAGCTGCTCGACGAAGGCGGCGCCGACGAAGACGCCATGAAGCTGATCCGCCAAAGCGCCAAAAACGCCTCCGCCCGCCTGCAATTCGCCCGCATCGCCTTCGGCGCCGCCGGTTCGGCCGGCATGCTGATCGACACCGGGGACGCCGAGGCCGTGGCCATCGCCTTCCTGAAGAACGAGAAGCCGGAACTGGTCTGGAACGGAACCCGCGCCCTATTGCCCAAGAACAAGGTCAAGCTGCTGCTCAACCTCATCCTCGTCGCCAACGCCGCCATTCCGCGCGGCGGCAGGCTGGTGGTCACGCTGGAGAACCTCGAGACCGAGCCGCGCTTTGCGCTCGCGGCGAGCGGCCCGATGCTGCGCGTGCCGCCCAAATTCCTGGAATTGCATTCCGGCCACAGACCGGAAGAGCCGATCGACGCGCATTCGGTGCAACCCTATTACACGCTGCTTTTGGCCCGCGAAGCCAACATGACGATATCGATCCATGCGACCGCCGACGAGATCGTCCTTTCCGTAGCCTGAAGTTCTCCAAAAGAGCGCGAAGTATTTCTCCAGGTCATATTTGCGGCGCCGTCCTAACATCTGTCAGACGGGCTTGCAGATTGATTGGATGAAGCATTGCGAAAGAAGATTTCGCTTACAACACCTTCAGGAAAATTTTACCTAACGGCTTTTCGGCTTCTTTACCAGATCGGCCTATGTTCCCCGGCAGATGCCACGACGCTGCCGGTTCGCCGCATGGCAAAGAGGGTCCGGGAATGAAACGCTGCATGTTCGTCGACAATTCGAGCGTCATCAGGAAGGTTGCAAAGCGTATCCTGGGCGGCTCCGGCTTGATGGTGATCGAAGCCGCCAGCGGCCATGAGGCGATCGAGATGTGCAGTGCCGACATGCCGGACATCATCGTCGTCGACGGCGCCTTGCCGGACATGCAGGCGCAGGACCTCATCCGCCGCGTGCGCTCCATGGAAAGCCCGGTATTGCCGCAAGTTCTGATTTCGCTGGTCGAGGTCGACGTCGGGGCGATCATGCGGGCAAAACGCGCCGGCGCCCAGGGTTACCTGCTGAAGCCGTTCAACCGGCCGCAATTGCTCGAGTGCTTCCGCGCCTTGAAGATTGCCGCCTGACCAGGGGTCGTTCCATTCCGATGAAATCGGGATGAGGCTCTATCTTATTGTTTTACTGTGTTCTTTTCCGAAAACCGGCATCCACTTTTCGGGATCAGGCGCTGACGCGGATATCTTCCGGCTCACGCAGCACATAGCCGCGGCCCCAGACGGTCTCGATGTAATTCTGCCCGCCCGACGCGGCGTCGAGCTTCTTGCGCAGCTTGCAGATGAAGACGTCGATGATCTTCAGCTCCGGTTCGTCCATGCCGCCATAGAGATGGTTGAGGAACATTTCCTTGGTCAGCGTGGTACCCTTGCGCAGCGAGAGCAGCTCCAGCATCTGATATTCCTTGCCGGTCAGATGCACGCGCTGGCCACCGACTTCAACGGTCTTGGCATCGAGATTGACCACCAGGTCGCCGGTGGTGATGACCGACTGGGCATGGCCCTTGGAACGCCGCACGATGGCATGGATGCGGGCGACCAGTTCGTCCTTGTGGAAGGGCTTGGTCATGTAATCGTCGGCGCCGAAGCCGAGGCCGCGCACCTTGTCCTCGATACCGGCCATGCCGGAGAGGATGAGGATCGGCGTCTTCACCTTGGACAGGCGAAGTGTCCTCAAAACTTCATAACCCGACATGTCGGGGAGATTGAGGTCGAGGAGAATGATGTCGTAATCGTAAAGCTTGCCTAGATCGACACCCTCTTCACCAAGGTCGGTCGTATAGACATTGAAACTTTCCGATTTCAGCATCAGCTCGATGCTTTGTGCGGTTGCACTGTCGTCTTCTATCAGCAGAACGCGCATTTCATTCCCCTTTTCTGCTGCCGGACCATTTCACGACCCGTCCAGGACCGGAGCAGTGATTGCCTGAGCAGAGGCTGCCATCGAATGGTTAATAAAACCTAATTCCCCGTCCATGACGGTATCAGATTTTTTAACCCCTTTCTACACCTTGTTGAATCCAATAATGAATCACAGACCCAAACCATTAATGCAGCACATTAATAAGCCAGACTAAGTGACTCTTCGGACTCGTTGGCCGGGTTTCGCGACGAGTAGCAGAATTTTTACCCGCCCTTAAGTCCTGAGCCGTATGATTAACAATGCCCGTAAACGAATGGTTACCGCCGGCAAAAAACTTTAGGAGTTTGTTTCCCATAGTTCCGGGAAAGCCGGTGGAAACGGGTGAAGCCTGGGCCTTGCCGGGTGAATTGGACGATATGTGCAGGTGTGCGTTTCCGGGAGTACCGAATCATGAAGTCACGTGAAAACCTCGTTCGGCTGAAGCAATTTCAGGTGAGCGAGAAGCGGCGGCAGCTGCTGCAGCTCGACATGATGATCGCCGAGTTCGAGCGCATGGCCGTCGAGCTGGAACTTCAGATCGCGGCCGAAGAGAAGAAGGCCGGCATCACCGACATCAATCATTTTGCCTATCCGACCTTCGCCAAGGCGGCACGCCTGCGCCGCGACAACCTCAGAAATTCGCAAAGCGACCTCGCCCAGCAGCGAAATGTCGCCGAATCATTGCTGAGCGAAGCCGAAGCGGAGCTTTCCAAGGCCGAGATGCTCGAATCGCGCGACACCAAGGCGCGCGACACGGAAGCCGGCGGCCGCAGCGCCATGATCGGCTGAAAACAAGGCTTTAACGCGCGTCGCGCTTGAGCGCTATTGCTGTGCACCGAACGGTGCCGGCCTCAGGCATCCAGATCTTCTTGCTGTTCGGCCGCCCGCGCGCGGGCGTCCTTGATGTCGGGCACATGCTGCTCCGACCAGGCCCTGATCTGATTGAGCAGTCCTGCCAGGTTCTGGCCAAGTTCGGTCAGCTCGTATTCGACCCGCGGGGGAATGACCGGGAACACCTCGCGCCGCACCAGGCCGTCGCGTTCCAGGATACGCAGCGTCTGCGTCAGCATTTTCGGGGTGATGCCTTCGAGCTTGCGCGCCAATTCGCCGTTGCGGAGCCGGCCCCGGCGCAACGCACAAATCACCAGGTGGACCCATTTGCTGGCGAGCGTCTCAAGCACCGCGTGCGAGGGGCACGTCCGTCGGAACGCGTCATAACCGGAAGGGAAACAATCTTCGCTATCCATGAGGTGCGTATATATCAAAAAGGTACATACTAGACAAGAGAATATTACTATCCAAATGATAGTGGCATATCAAACCAGCAGGAGAGAGCCTCCCATGCGTGCCATTATCCAGAATTCCTTCGGCGCACCCAACGTCCTCGTCATTGCCGATCGTCCCGCGCCATCACCCGAGGCCGGCGAAGTGCTGGTCCGCATCGAGGCGGCCGGCATCAATCCGGTCGACGGCGCAGTGCGCGGCGGCCACTATCCGCTGCTTGGCGAGCCGCCCTTCATCCTTGGTTGGGACGTTTCGGGAACTGTCGAGGCGCTGGGCTCCGGCCTGTCCGGCCTTAAGGTCGGCGATGCCGTCTTTGGCATGTCGCGCTTTCCCAAACAGGCGGCAGCTTACGCCGAACTCGCCACTGTCCCGGCTGATGAGCTTGCGCCGAAACCTGAAGGCATAGACCACGCCCAAGCCGCCGCGCTGCCGCTGGCCGGCCTGACGGCCTGGCAAGGCCTTGTCCGCCATGGCCGGTTCAATCCTGGCCAGCGCGTGCTGATCCACGCCGGAGCCGGCGGCGTCGGCCATCTGGCGGTGCAGATCGCCAAGGCGCGCGGTGCTTACGTCGTCGCGACCGCCAGCCCGGAAAAGCTCGATTTCGTCCGCTCGCTCGGCGCCGACGAGGTGATCGACTACACAGAGGATGATTTCACCGGAAAGGCTCGCGACATCGATCTCGTTCTGGAGCCGTTCGGCGGCGAGCATGCGGAGCAATCGCTAAAAGTGCTCAAGGCCGGCGGTGTTCTGGTGTCGCTGCTCGATGTCAGCGATGCCACCAAGGCAAAGGCCAGGACGCAAGGCATCCGCGTCGAGCGCATGTCCGTGGTGCCCGACCGTGCCGCTCTGGTGGAACTCGGCAAATTGATCGACGCGAAAAGCTGGCCGTCCACGTGGCAAAGGCGTTTCCGCTCGAACAGGCCGGTGCCGCCCATGCCTTTCTCGCCACCAGGCCGATCGGCAAGGTGGTGCTGACGGTCTGAAATCCCAGATCGTCGCTCCGGCAAACTTTAAGGGCGCGGATCAGCGCCCTTATCGGACTAATGCCGGTATTGCTGGATGCGCGTGGTGCGCAGCCCGGCAAGGCCGTATTCGTCGATCGACGCCTGCCAGGACAGGAATTCCTCGGTGGTGAGCTTGTAGCGCTGGCACGCCTCTTCCAGGCTCAAAAGCCCGCCACGCACCGCCGCCACCACTTCCGCCTTGCGCCGGATAACCCAGCGACGTGTGTTCGTCGGCGGCAGATCGGCGATGGTAAGTGGGCTGCCGTCAGGCCCGATAACGTATTTGACTCGCGGTCTAATTAGATCGGTCATCGTACTCTCTACAAAAAACTCAAAGACCCAATCCCCACCACATTACCGCCACAGCTTTAAAATTTGGCTAAGCAGACCCTAATGGATAGGTAAGGATCATGAACGCCGCGTTAGTCTTTTCATCGGCATTTGAGATATCTGCCGGCACGCGCATTGAACCCGGCTGGAAAAATGAGCCGGCCTGCAAAGCTGGCGCGGCCGGGACGCTTGACCTATATTCCGGCCATTGGCATTGAAGCGCCGCGCAGAACGAAAGAACCATGAACAGCCTCGATCTTCCCGGACGCCCCGAAAACACCCGTGTCGTCGTCGCCATGTCGGGCGGTGTCGATTCGTCGGTTGTTGCCGGTCTCTTAAAGCACGAGGGCTACGACGTCGTCGGCGTCACGCTGCAGCTTTACGACCACGGCGCGGCAACGCACCGGGCCGGCTCATGCTGCGCCGGCCAGGACATCGACGATGCCCGCCGCGTCTCCGAGACGCTCGCCATCCCGCATTACGTGCTCGATTACGAGGAGCGCTTCCGCAAGGCGGTGATTGACCCGTTCGCCGAGAGCTATGTCGCCGGCGAAACGCCGATCCCTTGCGTCTCCTGCAATCAGACGGTGAAATTCGCCGATCTTCTCGCGACCGCCAAGGAACTCGGCGCCGACGCGCTGGCCACCGGTCACTACATCCGTTCCGGCGCCAATGGCGCCCACCGCGCGCTTTACCGGCCGGTCGACGCCGACCGCGACCAGAGCTACTTCCTGTTCGCCACCACCCAGGCGCAGATCGACTATCTGCGTTTTCCGCTCGGCGGCCTGTCGAAGCCTGAGGTTCGCGCCATCGCCGAGGAGATGGGACTGACGGTCGCCGCCAAGCAGGACAGCCAGGACATCTGTTTCGTGCCGCAGGGCAAATATTCCGACATCATCGCCAAGCTGAAGCCGGCTGCCGCCAATCCGGGCGACATCGTCCATATAGACGGGCGCGTGCTTGGCCGCCACGAAGGCATTTTGCGCTACACCGTCGGTCAGCGCCGCGGCATCGGCATCGCCTCCGGCGAGCCGCTCTACGTCGTCCATCTCGACGCCGACCGGGCCCGCGTCGTCGTCGGCCCGCGCGAGGCGCTGGAAACCCACAAGATCTTCTTGCGCAACATGAACTGGCTGGGCGATGGCCCGCTGACCGAGATCCTGGCGGCCGGGCTCGAGCTTTTCGCCAAGGTGCGCTCGACGCGGCCGCCGCGCCCGGCCGTGCTGCATCACCGCGCGGGCGTCACTTCGGTGGAGCTGGTCGACGGCGAGTCCGGCATCGCGCCCGGTCAGGCCTGCGTGCTCTATTCCGACGACGGCAACGAGGCGCGCGTGTTCGGCGGCGGCTTCATCGAGCGCTCCGAGCGCGGCGCCGAAGCCGAGGCGATGCTGACGCGGCTTGCCGTCCAGCCGGCGCGGGTTCCCGCCGAATAGACGGCGTTTTTCGCTTAGGGCCTGGTGTGGGCGACGGTGCCGGCGGTCAGGATGCGCAGCACTCGGATGGCTTCCTCGCCGCTGGTGCGCGGTTCGGCCCGCGTCTCGATGCAGTGGATGAAATGCTCCAGCTCGCGCGTCAGCGGCATGCCCTCGCCGACCGCCACATAGGACGGCTCGTTGGCGGTGAACGCCCATTGGCCGCTGTCCTGCCACACCGCGTGGCGGTAGACGGCAAGCTTGCGCTCCCACGGCTCGACATCGTCGAACACCGCCATCGCCTTGGTGCCGACCACGGTCAGCCGCCGTTCCCGGTAAGGGTTGAGCCGCGAGGCGAACAGATGGCCGCGCAGGCCGTTGGGAAAGCGCATGTGCAGATGCGCAAAGTCGCTGAGATTGTCGAGAAGGGCAGCGCCTTCGCCGCGCACCTCGACCGGCTCGGTGCCGGTGATGGCCAGGATCATCGACAGATCGTGCGGCGCCAGATCCCACAACGCATCGTTTTCGGTGTGGAACTTGCCGAGGCCGAGCCGGTGCGAATGGATGTAGCGGACCTCGCCGAGCTCGCCATTGTCGATCAGCGCCTTCAGCGTCTCGAATGCGGGATGGAAGCGCAGCACATGGCCGACCATGAAGACACGGCCATTGTCGGCGGCAGCCTGCACCGAGCGCTCGGCGTCGGGCACCGTCAGCGCGATCGGCTTCTCCACCAGCACGTCCTTGCCGCCGAGCACGGCGCGCACCGCCATGTCGGCATGGAACTGCGGCGGCAGCGCCATGACAATGGCGTCGACATCGTCGCGGGCAAACAGCGCCTCCGGCTCGATCGCCAGGCAATCCTGCTCGCTGGCAAAACCTTCCGCACGCGCAGGGTTGACGTCCGAAACCGCGTGCAGCGCGCCGAGCGCCTTGAGGGTGCGGATGTGGTTGCTTCCCCAGTATCCGCAACCCAGGACTGCAATGCGCGGTTTCATCAATTTCTGACCATGGCTTTCGTGGGCGAGACATAGCGACGTGCCTCGCCGAACTCAACCCCGGCCTGTGCGCCCAAATGTCTGCCCGGCAAAGCTTTAGGCGCCAGCAATATGCCGGCGCGGCAGCCACTTCGATGCTTGACAGGCTTGGCCTCGCAACCTTATATCCGCGCGACCTTGGCGAACGCGCCGATATGCCTGCCGATTTAAGCTGGATTTCGGGCCTTCGCCGCCCTGGCGGGGTAGCTCAGTTGGTTAGAGCACGGGAATCATAATCCTGGGGTCGGGGGTTCAAGTCCCTCTCCCGCTACCACAACTCTCTGAAATCGCTTGATAATTTAGACCCGTCGGATGGCGGGTTTTACATTTGTGTCGCCGGGGTACGCTCGGGGTAACGACGATCGAACCAATTTTCCTACGATTTCGGCCCCTCAAGGACGCGAAACCAGTCGCGTATAGCCAGCTTTAGTCTGTCGACCTCGTCTTCTGCTAAAAGTCCGCAATGAGCGATAGTGCCCCGAAGCGTGTTAAGGCTCGAAAGCACCCGACCCATGGCTGACGCGTTGCTCAGCATTCCCGCAAAATCAGACCAATTGTCACGAATGATATCCCCCAACTGACCAAATGTCGTGTAGTCGATTTCGTCGTCCGATCGCGCCGTAACTCCGGCTTTGGCTTCGCGGCTCTGGTTGGTCTGAGCCTCTTGTTTAACCGTAGGTGAGACATGAGAATCCCACCAGCGCGGCCCATGGGCAGCTTCTAGAGTTTCGCTGATCAAACGACGGATATCGTTTTCAAGCATGTAGAATATTTCATAGTATCTGGCCATCTTTCCTGCGTTGCTGCGATTTTCCAACGCGAATTGCCGAATGTAAGGTTCGATTCGCTCGTCGAAAAACTCTCCTCGCGCGGCCGCATTTGTATCGGGAAATTCCGATAGCGTCGCGCGCAATCCAGCCTCAATGACTGCACATTTTATCACGAATAGCTCGACTGTATGATCAGAACTCACGTTAGAAGATTTCCCTTCAAGCTTTTGAATATTGCGTTGAATACTTCAACATTAGTAGTTTCCGGCAGAACAACATTTATGTTGTAAACTAAATTGATTCCTTGGCTCTTGTCTTTAGAAACTTCGGCACCATTCGCTGCTGGCGCCTCTTGGCGTACGTCTGCTTCAGCTGACTTAGCTTCAGAGGCATTCTTGGCATAGTCCTGTAAAGCCTGAAATGTCAGGAGTATGTAGCGTACGATGGCATCACTTTTTGGGAGACCAGTTACGGCGACGATCAAATCAACAATGGCGGATTCTTCCGCCTTGTGAGCAAAGGTGTTCCTTTTGAATATCTCTGGAAAGCCATTGCGCAATGCCTGCGCGGCGGCGTTCGCTCGGCCGCCGCCAGTTTGGAATTGAGAATAAAGTTCAGTTGGGGAACCACTCTGGCTTAGTAGGCCGACAGCTTTCATGATGGGTATTATTGGCCTTGCCGCTCCGCCGGTTGCCCCCATGACCGTTCCAAGGAAGTCCGTGGTGAAAACAGATGGCTTCTCAGAGACGGGGATTTTTTCGAGCACTTTCCGAAGGACGCCAGGACTTGACGTATAAGGGAAGTTCCCCGGAATTTTGCGCCGCACCGCTTTCTCGCGGCTTGCAGTTTCTAAGTCAGAGGAAACTGCTGCTTTTACCTCAGGTGGTTTAGTCGCTTCTATGGCCATGGTCCCCCTCCCTCGATCGAATTTTACTTGGCAATTGCAGTTTGGACAGTTTTCTATTGCAAAGGCAAGGGAAGGCCGTAGAGGAGCGCGGGACTGTACCCAGTGCTTTGGCTCCTAGCCGCGCAAAGAGCGCGTCCTGCACAGAGATAGGCTGGGGAGCGTGTATGGAGGCGCTTCCCCCGCGTACGCGCGACCCCCTGTGGAGCGCACGTGACGCTATGTTTGCGCCGGCGTCCTCAGTGCCTTCTCGAAAGCGGCGGTGGCTTCAGTCATCGCCTTGGCGTCCTCAAAGGCGCGGCCTTCCGCTTCGACATCGCGCATCCGTTCGGCTTCGCGGGCGAAAGTGTCGACCGCAATGCTGAGGTGCGTCTCGGCAATTTTGAGGTCTTCAAGCTCCGCATCGAGCTCGGGCGAAGTCTTCGAAATGATCAGATTTTCGTAGAGCCGGATGCTCGCCTCGCAGGCTTTCTCGAAGAGAAGGCAGGATCACCGGCACTTCGCGTCGTCAACAGCGCCTTTGAAGATGCTGTACTTGCGAGTTCATCATTTGACCTCGGGACAAGTGCAACCGCGTTTCACTGGGTCGACGAAGCTGATGCACTGCAAAGGATCGTTGATGCCCTTCGAGTAGGTGGGTGGTGGGCGCCATTCTGGAACATCTTTGGCGACCCTGACCGCGACGATCCATTCCACGAAGCAACGAAGGTCCTTCTTTCTAATGGTCCGGTGAACCCGTCAAACAGCGGCTCATCCAATCTTGAGTTCGGTGCTGATAAGGTCGCGCGCTTGGCCGCTTTAGAAGCGACGCAAGCGTTTGACATGATCGACGTTCAGGCAAGCACCTGGCAGATAGAACTCGATTCAGATCAGACGATGCCGCTCTATTCGAGCTACTCCAACGTAACGCTCCGTGCTGATCGGGAGCGCGTGATTGCCGAGATCGGGCGCATTGCGCAAGACGAATTTGGCGGGCGTGTTACTCGAAACATGACGACCATCCTCTATGTGGCCCGCCGAGCCGTTTGATCGTCAGGCCTAGATGGCCGCTTCTTGGCGCGAAGCGGACCGTTCAGAAGGGCTGCTCCTGGCCCAAAAAGCAGACTCATGCCGGCAGTGCACTCAAGTTCTCACGCTTACGACGAGGGTTCACTTCCCTTCACCCGCCTGGGGGCGAGCGGCATGAGCAGGGCATTGGGGCGGGGCGGTGCTACTTGTTAGGCGCCTCAGCGCTAAGCAGTGAACGAACCAATGCGGCCTGGCTGCGCACTCCTGTCTTGTCGAAGATCCGCTGCAGCTGGGTCCGCAGGGTGTTGACGCTGACTGCGAGCAGATCGGCGGCGGCCGCTAGATCGTGACCATCGACAATCAGGCGGGCAAGCCTGACCTGGGCCGGCGAGAGTCCGTAGACTTCCTGCGCTCCAGTGATCCGGCGTGCGACCGTCGCGGCATCGTCGAATGACACCAGTACCTTGCCGTCCTCAAGCAGAACCCAGCAATGCAGCGGCACCCCCGCCGCGTCCTCACCAAGCGCCACTGCCCAGGCCTGTTTCGGCGATATGTTCAGGGGTCTCTGGCTCTGCAACTCGCGGAACGCCAGGCGCACCGCGTCGCGAAGTCCCAGATTACGCTCGTGTCGCCGGACACGCAAGCGACCGGCGGCGTTGACCAGGCCCGGGTGGCCCGCTATCCGCTCGCGTGCCAGCCGGTTCGTCCAGAGTATTCGGGCGTCTGCGTCGACCTCGATCAGCGGGCTATTCGCTTCCTCGACGCTGCTCTCCATCATCACCATGCAACCGATCTTCCAGTCGCCGCCGATCCGGTGAAGAATCCGGAGCTGACGTTTGCGGTCTTCGCCCGTATCACTGCCGATCTGGTCGAAAGTCATCCAGGCCACGTTTCCGTCGACGACGATGTTGACCTTCTCCCAGCGCACGCGCTCTTCGAAGGCGTGCTTGTCGGGGAACCGCTCCACGATCTTCTTGAGCCGGGCGGCGATAACGTCCCAGCCTTCGTCGACCCGAACGCCGAGTGAGGCAAAGGCCTCCATTCGCCGGGTCTGCGGCGACTGCACCCAGTGGCTCGCCAATGCCTCGAAATCCCGCTGCAGCCAGGCTTCGGTCTCGGCGCGGATCACCGCCACGACTGCGGCCTTATCGGCCTCGCTATTGTCCATCACCCGCTCTCCGGCAACGTCGCGTGGCAGCATATCACGGCCAATCTCTCGCGGCATGGCCTCAGCTCGGAGGCATGCCTACAAGGATCAGCAAGGCGCAGACGGCGATTGACCCGAGCAGCCCGGGGCCCAATCGCGGCAAGGCGACATGATCCGAGTAGTAGCGGTCTTCAGACTTGGCATCCTTCAGCGCGGGACGGGCCCCTGAATGAAGGTTCGCTGCGACGAGACTGTAAATGTCCATGACTGCCTCCGGTGCTGGCGCTTACATCGCTGGCACACTGGCACGGACGAGCGTGCCGTTTTGTCATGCGCGCGGACCACAGAGCCCCGGTGTGGAGGGAGGCACAAACGCAATGGCAACAGGCGTTGCCTGCTCACCGGATGACCATGGCGCTATTGCTTGAGGGCGCTTCCGATGGCCAAGGTCCGCTTTTGGCGCTTTGCTGACGGGCAATTGGGGCCGGAAGCGGACGGGACCAACTAGCCAGAAGGTGCCATTCCGCTGGCGAATACCTGTTTGAGCTGGGTGCGCGCGGTTTCGCGGCTGACGCCGAGTACAATTGCCGCCGCAGCATCCTCCCGTTTGACCAACTGGATGGACGCGCCGAGATGATGTCCTTCATTCCATGCTTCGCCGGTCGGAGAAAACCCGAACGGGTGCTAGTCGCTCTGGCGGTGAGCCTGACAACGTCGCTGTCGGCCACGGCGGAGCAGGTTTCCTCGGTGGATCTCGAACTGGTTCTTTGTCGATGTATCGTCTTCAACGAGCGAGACGGAACAACGGCTGCAGCGGGAGGGATATGTCAACGCACTGCTCGATGCCGAAGTGTTGCAGTCCATTAGAATCCGGCCGGCGTGGTAATGCCCATATCGGTCTCCTTCGACCAATATGAATCATAGGCCGTCCATCAAAGGAATCCTGAATCCCTTAATTCGCGACTGACTTTTAGCCCGGTGGCGGGGCAGCCACAGGGTGGACATTTCAGCCCACATGGAAAATGATCATGTTGCCATGCACAACACTGCAGTGCTCTGATCTCGACGAGAAGCCTGAGCGTAGAAGCGGATCAACCGACCTCCGGTCCAGCGAGCGAGGACGCAAATGGACACCCCAGAGAATGGGCAATTGCATCGCGACGCGGGCGGGCGACCCCGTCGATCGGCCGGCTGGCTTGCCCGCGCCGCCATGTCGACGGCATTCCTGCTCGGCATGGCTTTCAGCAGCACTGCGTTTGCGCAGGACCAGCAGCTTCCCGCGGTGACGGCGGCCAAGCCGGTGGTCCGTGAAATCGTCGAGGACGACGAGTTCGTCGGGCGCTTCGAAGCCGTCGACCAGGTCGCCATCCGTTCGCGCGTCAGCGGCTATCTGGACAAGGTCAGCTTCCAGGACGGCGCACTGGTCAACAAGGGCGACCTGCTCTTCACCATCGACCAGCGTCCGTACCAGGCGGCTTATGATGCCGCCAAATCGCAAGTGGACGTCGCCAAGAGTCTGCTCGAATTCTCCAAGATGCAGCTGGATCGCGCCGACGAACTCGCCAAGACCGGCAATATCTCAACCGCGACGGTCGACGACCGCCGGCGGGAATACCTTTCGGCGCAGGCGCAGATGCAGGGCGCGACGGCTGCGCTGACGACGGCCAGCCTGAACATGGAATTCACCGAGATCAAGGCGCCCTTGTCCGGCCGCATCGACCGCCGGCTGGTGTCGGTCGGCAACCTCGTGCAGCCGGATTCTACCTTGCTGACGACCATCGTTACGCGCGATCCGATCGACTTCTATTTCGACGTCGATGAGCGCCTGTATTTCAGCTACGCCCGCGACGCGAAGGAGCGTGGCGGCAGCATGCAGGAAGGCGCCGGCGGGCTCGAGGTGGTGGTTCGCGTCGCCGACCGCGCGGAGGCGGTATTCAAAGGCAAGCTCGATTTTGCCGAGAACCGGATCGACAACGCGACCGGCACCATGCGGGTGCGTGCAAGTTTTCCCAACGCCGACGGCATTCTCCAGCCAGGCATGTTTGGGCGCATCAACGTGCCGGGGTCGCTGCCGCATAGCGGCGTGCTGGTGCCCGACAAGGCGATCGGCGCCGATCAGGATCGCCGCATCGTGTTCCTGGTGGATGAGGCCGGGATGGTGTCGGCCAAGCCTGTGCGCACCGGCCCGCTTCTCGACGGCTACCGGGTGATCCGCGCGGGCCTGACCGGCGACGAGACGATCATCGTCAACGGGCTGATGCACGCCAGGCCCGGCACCAAGGTGAAGGTCGAGATGGTGACGTTGCCGCCCAAGGCCGAGACCGCCGAGTTGCAGCAATGAGGTTCGCACATTTCTTCGTCGACCGTCCGATCTTCGCATCGGTCGTTTCGATCGTCCTGCTGATCCTCGGCGGGATTGCTTATACCCAGCTCCCGGTCGCGCAATATCCCGAGATCGCGCCGCCGACCATCGTCGTTCGCGCGCAGTATCCGGGCGCCGACGCCGAGACGGTCGCAGCGACGGTGGCAACGCCGATCGAGCAGGAGATCAACGGCGTCGAGGGCATGCTCTACATGTCGTCCTATTCATCGGGCGACGGGGCGATGGCGCTGACCATCACCTTCAAGCTGGGCACCGATCTCGACCAGGCGCAGGTGCTGGTGCAGAACCGCGTGTCGGTCGCCGAGCCGCGCCTGCCCGAAGAAGTCCGCCGCCTCGGCATCACCACCACCAAGACCTCGCCCGACCTGATGATGGTCGTGCACATGCTGTCGCCCGACAATACCTACGACCAGCTCTACGTCTCGAACTACGCCCGCTCGCGGGTGCGCGACATACTGCTCAGACTCGACGGCGTCGGCGACCTCATCATCTTCGGCGAACGCGAATATTCGCTGCGCATCTGGCTCGATCCGGAAAAACTGTCCGCCCTGGGGATGACCTCGGGCGATGTGGTGCAGGCGCTGCGCGACCAGAACGTCCAGGTGTCGGGTGGCTCGATCGGCGCGCCGCCGACCAGCACCGGCACGGCGTTCCAGTACACGGTCACCACGCAAGGCCGCTTCAACGACGCACGCGACTTCCGATACGTGATCGTCAAATCGACCGACGACGGCCGTCTGATCTCGCTGCAGGACGTGGCGCGCATCGAGCTCGGCGCCAAGGATTACGTCACCAACTCCTATCTCAACGGCAAACCGGCCGTGGCGCTCGCCATCTTCCAGCGGCCGAGCACCAATGCGCTCGCCGCAGCCGCGGAGATCCAGGACAAGATGAAGGAGCTTTCCCGCGACTTCCCGAAGGGGTTGAGCTACGACATCGTCTACAATCCGACCGAGTTCGTCGCCGAGTCGATCCAGGAGGTATACAAGACAATCCTCGAGGCGATGCTGCTGGTCATCATCGTCATCATCGTCTTCCTGCAATCGTGGCGCATGGCGATCGTGCCGATCGTGGCGATCCCCGTGTCGCTGATCGGCACGCTGGCGGTGCTTTACGCCGCCGGCTTCTCGCTCAACATGCTGACGCTGTTCGGCCTCGTTCTGGCGATCGGCATCGTCGTCGACGATGCGATCGTCGTGGTCGAGAACGTCGAGCGCAATATCGCCAGAGGGCTGGCGCCCAATCCGGCGTCGCACCTGACCATGGACGAAGTCGGAACGGCGGTCATCGCGATCTCGCTGGTGCTGATAGCCGTGTTCGTACCGACAGCCTTCATCCCCGGCATTTCTGGGCAGTTCTACCTGCAGTTTGCGATCACCATCGCGGTGTCGACGGCGATCTCGGCATTCAATTCGCTGACGCTTTCGCCGGCGCTGGCGGCACTGCTGTTCAAGCCGCATCACGCTGCGGCGGCGCCGCCGCGCTTTTTCCTGGCGCGGTTCGGACGGGCGCTCGCCGACGGCTTCAATCGCGGCTTCGACAGGGTCGCCCACTGGTATTCGAGCATCATCCGCGTGCTAGTCGGGTCGTGGATAACGATCGCCGCCATGCTGACCGTTTTCGCGGCCCTCATCTACGCCACGGTCTACATGGTGCAGGCGGTGCCGCGCGGTTTCATTCCGTCGCTCGACCAGGGCTATGCGATCGTCGTCGTCCAGTTGCCGGACGGCGCCTCGCTGTCGAGGACCGATGCGGTCATCCAGCAGGCGTCGCAGATCATCCAGAAAACGCCAGGCGTCGACTACGCAGTCGCCTTCGCCGGCTTCTCCGGCGCGACCTTCACCAACGCCAGCAACGCGGGCGTGATCTTCGCCAGGTTCAAGCCGTTTGACGAGCGACTGAAAGCCGGCCAGTCGGCGACCCAGGTCATCGGCAATCTGTTCGGCAGCCTGCAAAGCATCAAGGAAGCCTTCATTATCGCACTGCCGCCGCCGCCGATCCGCGGCGTCGGCAATGCCGGCGGCTTCAAGCTGCAGATCCAGGAGCGCAACAGCGCCGACATGCGGCAGATCCTGGCGCTTGCCAACGAAATCGCCGGCATGGCCAACAAGACGCCGGGGCTGACGGGCGTGTTCACCACGTTCTCCGCGTCGAGCCCGCAATTCTTCCTGGCGATCGATCGCGACAAGGCGCGCATCCTGAACGTGCCGATCCCCAACATCTTCGAGACGCTGTCGATCAATTTGGGCACCGCCTACGTCAACGACTTCAACGCTTTCGGGCGCGTCTACCAGGTGCGGGCGCAGGCCGACCAGGCGTTCCGCCTCGATCGCGCCGACATCTTGAAACTGAAGGTGCGCTCGGCGACCGGCGCGCTGGTTCCGCTCGGCACGTTGATCGAGATCCGCGACGTCACCGGCCCGGCGCTGGTCCAGCGCTACAACATGTACGTCTCGGTGCCGCTGCAGGGCAACGCCGCGCCCGGCGTTTCCACGGGCGACGCGCTGGCATTGATGGAAGGGATCACGGCAAAGACGCTGCCGGCCGGTACCTCCTATGAATGGACCGAGCTCGCCTATCAGGAGCGCAACACCGGCAATGCCGCTGTCTATATCTTCGGACTGTCGGTGCTGTTCGTGTTCCTGGCGCTGGCGGCGCAATATGAAAGCTGGGTGCTGCCGTTCGCCATTGTGCTGGTGGTGCCGCTCGGCGTGCTCGCGGCGTTGCTCGGCGTGTCTTTCCGAGGGCTGGACAACAACATCCTCGTGCAGATCGGCCTCATCGTGCTGATAGGGCTTGCCGCCAAGAACGCGATCCTGATCGTCGAATTCGCGCGCCAGGCGCAGGAACGCGGCCTGTCGGCCGCCGAGGCTGCCGTCGAAGCCTGCCGGCTCAGGCTGCGGCCGATCCTGATGACCGCTTTCTCGTTCATCCTCGGCGTCGTGCCGCTGATGATCGCAACGGGCCCGGGCGCAGAAATGCGCCAGTCGCTGGGCACCGCGGTGTTCTCCGGCATGCTCGGCGTCACCTTCGTCGGCCTGTTCCTGACGCCGGTGTTCTACGTCACGCTCAGGTCGCTGTTTTCACGGCGCAAGCCCCGTGCCGAGGCCGAGCCTTCGGGGCCGGCAGAGGCGCCATCGGAGACGGCCGCCGAGTAGGGTTACGAATTCGCCGCGTCGGGCGCGGCTTATCACTCCAGAAAATCGGCGGCGCGGTAACGGCCACGATCTGCGCGACAACCGCGACCTCCGGAGTCCTCGCTTGCGATGTCTGCTTTCAGGACGCGGCGAAGCTGATCTCTATGACCGAAATCAGGCGCGAAGCTGCCTTTCAACACCGGACCAAAGCGCTGGATTTTGATTCGTTTAAGATATCTGGCACGACCGAAGAGATTAGACTGCTGACCCCCGAATTTGATTCCCAGCAGACGGCTCTACTCAACCGCAGCAACGAAGCCTGAACTGGTAAATTATAGGGTCTGGGGAAAGGCGGTAGCGCTCTCCCGCTACCATCGCTCCCCCCGAACGGAGACGAGGTGGCCAAGGCCTTGGTCGACCATGTTTGACAGGTATCCATCAATCAGGATCGACGGCTGCTCGCCTGCCTTCGGCGGGTAGACTGTCACGGTCGACACGACGTCGCGGACGATCTTCTTGGCTTCTTCCGAGACGAAGCCATTCTCTCCGATCGCGGCGGCGAGCGCTTCCAGATCGCGGATGTAGCGGGCGACAAGCGCCGGCTTCAGCGTCACGACCTTCGGCGGCTGCGGCAGCACGGCGAGCTCGGCCTCGAGGTGCTGGCGCTCCTCGCGTAGCACTGGCAAGCGCTGCTCGGCTTCGGCTTCCGAAATCATGCCTTTGACATAGGCGTTCAGCACGCGGTCGTATTCGCGCCTGGCGGCGTCGAGCCGCTGGGCGGCCTTTTCGCGAGGCGCCCTGCCCCGAATAGAGCTTTTGATGCTCGTCATTGTAGGCAGCGACATAGTGGTCGATCAGCGCCTTGTCGTTCAACCTGGCGCGCAACCCGTCGATGACCGTCGCTTCGATATGATCGAGCGCATAGGGCCTGACATTGGTGCATGAGCGCGATTCCTTGGCGCGCGTGCACATGATGCGCGTCAGGCGACCCATCCTGTCCTTGACCGACATGCCCGACCCGCAGGCGCCGCAGCGCAGCGGGGTGTGCCAGCGCAAGTGCCTCACGTCGGCGATTTCCTGCCTCGATTCTCCTCTGAGGAAATGCTAAATTAGTCATTGCTTGGGCAAAGAGAGGGAGGTCTTTATGCGTGCATTTGCAATTTTTCTGTTAGGCGGCGCTTTGACTAGTTTTGTGTGTGCGTCCGCATGGGCCGGCAAGCTGCCGAAGGACGCGGTCGAATTAACCGCAGCCGAGGTCAAGGCGATATATTCAGGCAAGACCGGTATTTATGACGTCTCTAGCATTTACTATGCATCTGACGGCACAACCAAAGGAATCTTTGGCAAACCTAAGGTAACGGCAACTTTTAAGGGCACTTGGAGCGTAAGTGGTAATGAGATGTGCGCCAAGAATAAGCCAAAGGGTGATCCAAAAATCTACAGGGACTGCAACAAATTTTGGCGTTCTGGAAAAAGGATATATGACCTTTGGTCTGTCCACTATGATGGATCAAAGCCGGATCTAAAGAGCGGGTATGTTACCACTACCGTTAAGAAGCTTAAGGACGGAGATTTAGTGGCGAAAAAATACGCTGCTGCAGGCGGGGAGTGACAAAAGCGACAGGAACACGCAAGGAAAAAGCCCGCCACCGTGAGGCGGCGGCTTAGCAGTTCCGTCTGGGTGCCGGTTCAGTGGCGCCCAGCGGGCCCTTCAAGGAACTCCATGAAGTTTTCCACCGCTCTGTCCGCTGGCGTTGACCGGGAGTTGCAAGCACTGAGAATGGCGGCGGCGATTTTCAGCATATCGGTGCGACTTCCAACAATCTTTGATACCACGGCATTTTCTGTGCCGCCGTCATAAGTCGAGCGCTGCAGGACATGCAGCGTCAGCCTGAGATTGTCGCCCATAAATTGGAGTGGGCCGGCACCAGTGACGAACGTGTCAGAGACGCAGAACGGTTCGACGGTCGGGACGGCGCTCATGATGCCGCCTTTCTGGCCTTGGCGTCGGCCATCGCGTTGTCGATACACGCTCCAGCCGCTTCGTTCAGACGTTCGGCGAGGTCGCGGGCGATCATGGCCAGCGCGCTTATTTGGTCCGCCAAAGCGACCCTCTTCCCGTCGCGCTCGAACTCCTGTTCCATGGTCTGGCCATAGAGCACTTCGAGCAAGTGGTGCAGGTTCCCAGTATCGAATTGCAGGTCGTCGAGGTCATCTGAAGGCGCGGTCATGAGGCGGCGCCCCCGAGGGTTTCGTAGTAGGCGTTCTTAACCTTCCGCGTCATCTGCTCTGCAATGGTGGCAATGAAGAAAAGGCGCTCCCCCTCGCTTGGGTCAGAACGAAATTCCCGTCAGGTACTGTGGAAAAGACCTCCAGCATGGTCAGCAAGACGTCGGCCACGTTGTCCGCGTCACAGATCAGCGGCTCCAGATCGGCGAAGGTCATCTTCTCCTTGGCGGCGCTCATTTTGGGCAGAATCTGAACTTGGAGTTGGCCAGCAGTTCTGTAGCCGAAAGTGGAGTTGCGGCTCCGTGGCTCGGAAGGTCAGAGCCAGACCTTCAAGCGCCCCGCGAGCATCGGCATGAACTATGCCCCGAACCGGACTTATCCCAAAAGTCCGAAATGCCTGCTCTCGAGCCAAATCTGGCGATCCGCTTCCTGGCACAAGTGTGCGGCTGTCGATCCGTTGCGTCATTCGATCCTGTACGCAACGCCGGATCAAAGCGCTCTCCTCTGCAGTTGTTGTTTGGGATCCCGGGCTCGTGCCTTGTTGCCGAAACGGATTCCGGCGTAGGGCGAGGCCCCCGCAAAGCCGACATTGACGTCGCGGCAGACGTTCGTCGTCTGCGGGTCAGACTTTTCGTTTCGGGAACTGCGCGATTGCGCCAACTTCGGACGTTCAGCTTCCCTACTGCTACGGCAGGTGTAATCCTGGTTAGAAGCCTCAGCGCACCGTTCACGTCGAGAGGTGAGCGCATCAGGATAGTGTCCTGAAGGTTCTGCAAAAAGTTTTGGAGAGAGAACGGCGCTTGCTCTGAAGGGCGAGCGGCCATGGCACGGTGGTGA